>CAZUDI010000043.1:0-33752 GCA_964618975.1 uncultured Bacteriovoracaceae bacterium
CACTCCGGCCGAGATCATCGTCTTCTATGCCGGGGTTAAGGGCTCACCCATAACCGAGTATCCGGATAAGCCCTGAGGATACCAGCGCCCCGGCAACTGCGGCCCGAACGTTCAAAGACTGGCCACCACGAGCTCCTTTTCCCCGGCCCGTCGACGGAGGTGTGCCCGGGGGGGCACTGGTTAACAAAGGCCTGTCTCCATCCCCCCCGGGGTGCAGCGTTTCCCGGGCCGCTTTCGACGACGAAGCCGATGCACCCTCGCGGAGGCGGGCTGGAACTGCCCTGGCCGTCATACCGACAAATGTGATATCATTCGTGCATTACGTGAATGTTGCAGAGGTTGGTGTAGGCCCGGCGGCGGAGACGAGCTGCCGTCTGCGGTGAGGAGAGGGACATGCCAGACAGCATCGTATGTAAATTCGGGGGCTCCTCGGTTGCCAACGCGGAGCAGGTCAACAAGATCAAGGATATCGTTCTGGAAAAAGAGGAAAGGCGCTGTGTCATCGTCTCCGCCCCCGGCAGGGACTCGACGGACAGCCAGAAGGTGACCGACCACCTCATCAATATCGCCACAGGGGGCCGGCACTTCCGGGCGCAGCAGAAGGGCATCACCGCACAGCAGAGTCACCGGGCGGTCATGGGCAAGTTCCAGAGGCTGATCACCGAACTCTCCCTCGACGGCGGGGACATCATGAAGGACCTCGAGAAGGACCTGAAGCGGCCCCTGCCCGAGAACAAGAAGGTCGATTTTATGGCCTCCCGGGGCGAGCACTATAATGCCAAGATTATCTGCAGATATTTCCGGAAGCAGGGCATCTCCTCGGAACTGGTCCTGCCGGAGGAGATGGGCTTCATCGTCTCCGAGGATTTCTCCAACGCGCGGGTTGTGCCGGTGAGCTACCGCAATATCAAGAAGAAGCTGAGCGAGGTTGAGGGGGTGGCCGTGATCCCCGGCTTCTATGGGAGGACCGCAGGGGGCGATATCGCGGTCTTTTCCCGAGGCGGCTCGGACCTCACCGGCGGCGAGATCGCCTTTGCGATCGATGCGGCGCTCTATGAAAACTGGACGGATACCGACGGCATCTACCAGGTCGATCCCCGGATGATCCCCGAGGCCAGGGTGATCCCGCGCCTGACCTACAAGGAGATCCGCCTGCTTTCCTCCAAAGGCTTCGAGGTCTTTCATTATGACGCCATGGTCCACTGCAAGAAGAGAAACATCCCCATCCATATCAGGAACACCAACAACCCCTCCTGTGAAGGCACGCTCATCGTCTCCGAACGGGTCCCGGAGGAGGTGGTGGTCGGCATCGCCCGACGCGACAACGTGGCCTATCTCTATCTCGAACGCGACGGCGCGGGGGAGACGCTCGGCTTCGTCAACGATCTGCTGAGGGTTGTGCGTGACTACGGCATTGAGACCTACCATTACCCGACCGACAAGGACGACGTGGCCATCCTGCTCAATCAGGACGACCTGGTGGGCTGTGAGGATGACATCAAGGAGGCCATCGAGAGGGAGTTCAAGCCGGACAGCATCGAGTTCAACTATAACATTACCATCCTCTCCCCCGTGGGGGTCGGCATGAAGAATCATCCCGGCGTCATCTCGGAAGCGGCTACGGCCCTGAAGGAGCAGAACATCAACATTGCCATCATCGATCAGGGTCCGGCGCAGATCAGTTTCCATTTTGGCTTCCAGAACTATTTCGCTGACATCGCCCTGAAGGCCCTGTACGACCGGCTGCTGAAGCCGAAGGGCTGAGGGAGGGGGAGACCCCCTCCTTTTGCAATGCAGAGCCGTCTCACCCTCCGCAGCGTCCGGCAGGCCGAGATCCCGGAGGTTGCGGCCCTGATCCGCCATGTGATATAATTATTCTACAAAGAGGCCTATTCCCCGCGGGCCGTCGCCATTTTCCTGAAGCACCACAGAGAAGCCGCGGTGAGACGGTGGGCCAGAGAGGATCTGCTGCTCGTGGCGGAAAGGGGCGGTCAGATCGCGGCCACGGGCTCCCTGGTCGGGAGCGAGATTGCCGGGTTGTTCGTCATGCCGTTCCTCCCGGGGCAGGGGATCGGTGGACGCCTGCTCGAGCGTCTGGAGCAGGCGGCGATCGCGAAGGGTCGGGCGGAGGTGTCTCTCCGCATCTCTGTGCCGTCGTCGATTTTCTACAAGAACAGAGGCTCTGCGATCGTCAGGGCGCAAGCGCAGGATGTGGGCGCTGGACAGGCCCTCGACTACTGGGAGGGCCGCAAGGTCCTCGCGTGATCGCTCTGTGGGGCAGGGCTGAGATTGCCACCCCCTTCGCAGGGTGACACACGGGAAAAAGGCAGGTGCTGTATGTCATACACCCTGAGGCACGACCCGGAGAGTGATTGTGTCATCCTGGAATTCCGGGGTCGGCTTACCCTGGAGACGATCCGGGAGGCGGCGCCCCAGGCGGCGCGTCTGTGTGAACGCACGGGCTGTGAGCGCCTGCTCAACGACATGCGTGCGGCAGCCATCCAGATATCCTTCCTGGAGCTTTTCCACAGTCCGGAGACCATGGAGCGCGCGCATGTCTCGCGCCGGATCAGGCGGGCCCTGGTCCTGCCCCCCGGATTTCACGAGGCGCGTTTCCTTGAGACCGTCACCCGCAACCGCGGCCACGACCTCAGGGTTTTCCATGAGATCGAGGAGGCCCGGCAGTGGCTGCTGGGTCCCCCCGCATGAGGCCGGTGGAGGCTCACGACAAACCCGGCACATACAGACAAAGGGAGGCACGATGACTGTTGACCAGCACTGCATGGATGTCCACCACCAAATCGTGTCGCCAGAGTACGTCCGGGCACTGGCCGATATCGGCATCACGCACTCCATCGGGGCCGCATTCCCGGCCTGAGACGCGGAGACCACGCTGGCGGTGATGGAGCGCCACGGGATTCAGGGGGCCATCACCTCGATCTCCTGCCCCGGGGTGTACTTCGGGGACACAACTTTCGTCGCCGCTTTGGCCCGGCGCGGCAACGAGGCCTCTGCCCGGCTGGCGGCCGACCATCGCCGCGTTACGAAGGCTTTGCGACCCTGCCGCTGCCGGATACGGACGCGACGTTGGCCGAGCTGAACTATGCCCTCGACCCCCTGAAGCTGGACGGTGTGGTGCTCCTCACACACTATGCCGGATGCTACCTGGGGGATGTGGCTCTCGAGGAGCTTTTTGCCGAGCTCAACCCCCGCAAGACCCCCGTCTTCGTCCACCCGACCGACCCCGTATCGGGCAGTGTCCTCGGGACGCACATCCCCCCTCTTCGAGGTGACCTTTGATACCACTCACGCCATCGTCAACCTCATTTTCAGCGGCTCCATCGAACGCTACCCGGACATCCCCTTCCTCTTCGCCATGCCGGGGGCGCGGCTCCCAACCTGGCCTGGCTTATCGCCCTGGGGACCTTCGTCATCCCCGGGGCGCTGGAGAAGGCCCCCCAGGACGCCAGCTCCTACCTGAAGCACTTGTACTACGATACCGCCCTCTCGGCGACACCCTATGCCCTGCGCTCGCTGCAGGAGCTGGCCGACCCGTCCCACATCCTCTTCGGCAGTGATTATCCCTTTGCACCGGATCTCGTTGCCGGCGCGATGGTCAAGGGTATCGAAGACTACGAGGAGTTCAATGTCGATGCACGCCTGGCCATTGAGCGGGGCAATGCGGCACGTCTCTTCCCTGAGGTCTGAGGTTGCCTCCGCTGCATTAACCATGGGGGGACAGATAAATTCTACGCGAATTACTGCAACAAGTCTCCGGTCCAGATTCCATGGCCGCCTCTCATCCCGCCGCGGTCTGCTGGGTGAGTTTGTGTATGTCCAGGATGAGTGCCACCGTGCCGTCGCCCATGATGGTGGCGCCGGAGATCCCCTCGGTGGATTTGAACATCTGCCCCAGGTTTTTGATGACCGTCTGATGTTGACTGAGCACCTTGTCCACCACAAAGCCGGCGCGGTATTCCCCGAATTCCGTAATGACCACCTGCTCGCTACCGTTCCGATCCCTGGCAAGGCCAAAGGTCTCCCGCAGGTGGATGTACGGGATAATCTCATCGCGCACCTTCACGAGATTGCGTCCGTGGGCGTGTCGCAGATCGTCATCCGTGAGGTCTACGCATTCCACCACCATGCTCAGGGGGATCACGAAAAGGTCGGAGGCAATGCTTACCAGCAGCCCATCGATGATGGCCAGTGTCAGGGGGAGTTTGAGGGTAATGGCGGTGCCCTTTCCGCGTACGCTGCGGATTTCGATGCTGCCCCTTAACGTCTCGATATTGCTTTTCACGACATCCATCCCCACTCCCCGGCCCGATACGCTGGTGACGCTTGAGGCCGTGGAAAATCCGGGTGCCATGATGAGCTCATGGATCTGGTGCTCGCTCAAGGTGGTCTCAGCGGCGATGAGGCCCTTTTGAACGGCCTTGTTCCTGATGGTCTCGGTGTCGAGACCAGCGCCGTCATCGCTGATGGTGATGGCCACCAGCGCCCCGGCGTGAGCGGCGGAAAGCTTGATTGTGCCCTGTGCAGGCTTGCCGACCGCCTTTCTGACCTCGGGCGGCTCGATCCCGTGATCGATGCTGTTGCGGATCAGATGGACCAGGGGGTCCGAAAGACGCTCGATCACGGTCTTATCAAGCTCGGTCTCCTCGCCTTGGGTGACCAGGGTGATCTCCTTGCCCAGTTCCACGGACAGATCCCGCACCAGACGCTTGTACTTCGCAAAGGTCGTACCGATGGGAAGCATCCTGATCTCCATGGAGATGTCCCGCAGTTCGGCGCTCAGGCGCTCCACCTCCTCGGCGATGCCGACGAGTTCCGTCGAACCATCCAGGGAGGCCAGGCGCGAAAGATGCGCCTGCACCGTCACCAGTTCGCCGGCCATGTTTACCAGCGCATCGAGCTTGGGAGAGGCCACCCTTATACTAGTGTTGTCTTCGGCGCCTTGCCGTTTCTTGCGCAGCCTTCGTACGTGTTCCTGCTCCATTAGAGCCGAGGTCAGATCCGATTCTGTAATCTTACCGGCATCCATGAGCACTTCGCCGATGAGCTTGCGGGACTTCAGGGTGTCGTCGAGTTCCTGCTTTGCAAGATCCCCCTTTTCTACAAGAATTTCGCCCACCTTCTTGTACTCCCGATCACAGTCCGTGCTGGTATCAATCATTTCAATTGCAATCTCACTTAAGTCTTCCACAAAGAGGAATATATCCCGGATCGCATTTGCATCCCGGCTGGTGGTGAGAACAATGTCCCAGGCCGCATAGCACGACTCGGGATCGAGATCCCCCAGGTCAGGGAGGTCATCCAGGAGGCAGACGACCGAGCACTCCCCCAGGGACTTGATTTCCCTGATTAGCGGGATGGGGTTGGTGCCGTTGGCAAAGAGATCATGGTGAGGTCTGAACCGGATGCGATAGGTCGTCATCGCCCGTCCGGCGGATTCCCTATCGTCGGTCCTCTGTTCCTTGTCGGGCACCGTTTCGACAGCATCCTCCTCTGTGGACAGAAACTTACGGAAGGCTTTTTGCAGCTCCTGTGTGCGTACAGGCGCTGCATCTTCCCCGCCCCCTGAGCCGTCCAGCATGGCTTTGATCCTGTCACAGGCGCCCAGCGTCAGACTGATGAGCTCCTGCGTTACGTTGAGGGCGCCCTCCCTGACCATGTCGTAGACCGTTTCGATGGTATGTGTGAAGGCGGCAATATCATTGAAACCGAACATGGCGCCGGAGCCCTTGATGGTGTGCAGGGCACGAAACACCCGGCTCACGACCTCCCTATCCGCTGGGTTGTGTTCCAGTTCGAGCAGACTGTCTTCCAGCACCGCCAGCAATTCGTACGCCTCTTCGCGATACAAGTCCTTTTGCACATTCATAGTAATCCCTTCAGCCGATCAGGCGTTTTACCACGGCGACGAGCTGTTCGGGCTTGAACGGCTTCACGATCCAACCGGTGGCCCCGGCGTTCTTCCCCACATCCTTCTTATCCACAGCGCTCTCCGTGGTAAGCATGACGATGGGCACGAATTTGAAGGCCGGATCATGCCTCAGTGTGCGGATCAGCTCGATTCCATCCATATTGGGCATGTTCAGGTCCGTGATCACCATCTGCACCCGTACGGACTTTACCTTGGACAATGCATCTCTGCCATCCTCCGCCTCCACCACCTCATAGCCTTCCTTCTGGAGGGTGAAGGTCACCAGTTGGCGCATGCTTTTGGAATCATCCACGCTTAAGATCACGTTGCCCATTCTCCTCTCCTTGCTTCCACAGACACGAACTGCTGATATCCGCACCGCAGAGTTGCGGCTCCACACCGACAAGCTTTAGCATATCTGTAACTGCCGGGGATAGTGACGCACGCATGCAGATTCCGCCGGGCGAGTGGCCATGTGTGCGGTGTGCCGCACACAGGACCTGCAGGCAGGCAAGGTCGCAAGACCTTGCCTGCCTGAGATCGATAATGACCTCACGGCCCCCGTCGCATGCCCCACGTAGCTCGCTTGCAAGCCTCCCGGCATCCTCTATTCCCAGTTTTCCCGACACCTCGATTATCTCCCGTTCCTCTATGCGCTTGCGCTCTATGTTCGCCATAGCCAACTCCTTTAGTCTGCCTTTTCCCCGTGAGCGCCCCGCATCAAAAAAACTCCACGTTTTCCCCCAGATCGTCGGTGGAAATGGCCTCAGGTTGGATCTCATTTTCCGGGCATGCCTGTTCGGTATGCTTCTGATGGATATGCCGTTCGCTCTGCATGGTATAGAGCCGGTCCAGATCGGCGAGAAACTCCGTCGTGGCGGGAGGGGCATCGATTAAATCAACCGCAGAGGCATCGTCATGGATCCCTTCCATCAAGGCCATGACATTCTGCAAGACGGCCTGCATTTCACTGTGTACCGTTATATGCGTGATACCCGCTTCGATATCCTGGATGAGTGAGTTCCCCTGGGAGCACAGTTCGTCGATGAGCCCCTGCACCGTATCATTCACCTGCGCTAGCGAGGTCTTGAGGTCCGCCATGTTCGTCATCAGGATGTGAGCCGATTCACGCTTGTGATCCTCGACCTGGCCCAGATCGCCTTCAAAAACCTGCGAGATCTCCCTCAGTTCGGCCAGTACCTCCGAAAGGTTTTGAGTGTCCCGGCGTGCCGCATGCGAGAGGGCGTAGATGTTGCTCGATATGGCATCCAGCGCGGCCCCCTCCCTGCCGAGGTGGGTGGCCTTGATCCTGGCATTGAGCGCGATGAGCTGGAGGTGCAGTCCCAGTTCCTCGATCTCGCGGACGAAACCGGTCATCAGGGAGATTTGCTCGCAGGTTGATCGTACCGTCTCCAGCAGGCCGGCTTCCTCGGTCGTGGTAGCGTCCAGACCGTCCATCACGGCTTCGATGCCCCCGGACACCCTGTCCATGAACATTACACCCGTGGTATCCTCCGCCAAGGTCGTTTCCCTGGTTGCATGCACGATCTGGCCCACGTCGTGCGAGATCTCGGCCAGACCTGACTTGACCTGCTCCATGGCCGCCATGAGTTCGGCCTGGGTTTGTCCGAGCTGTGCTGACTGCAGGGCGCACATGTTCCGCATCAGCACCACCCTGTCTGAATAAGTACACTGGGGGGAATCGATATGCCCGCACAGGGTATTGATGGCCTGCACGACATGCTCTATCTGCTGGCGTGAGATGTCATGGAATTGCAGGGACTCGACAACTCTATAGGTTGAGTCCGCAATACGGTTGGTCATGCATGCGATCCGTTCGGCGGCCGTCACAGCCGCGGCATAGCGCCCGGACAGGGTCCGGTGGTGGGTAAGGGTCTCTTCCAGCATGGTACCGGCATATGCTCCTCTGGTTTCTTCAAAGGCTTGAATCCCTTTGATGGCCGCATCGATGGAGGTGAGAACTGTTCCGGCACGGGTGTCTATGTCCTGTGACTTGACCTTGATCAGTTCCGTGAGCCGCTTCACGTCACCGGTAAGGCTGGCGAATCCGGTGTTGGTGCTGATTAGATGGGCATTCTCCACCCGGATGAGAAAACCCAGCATGTTCAAATTGAGCACCAGCCCCGTGAACGCCTCCCGGGTCGCCTTCACCCTGCCCAGGATTGTGTGGTAATGGTTCAGACCCCCGCTGATTTTCTTGAGCTGCTCCCTGGAATCCCCGAGCATGGTGTGCAGGTCTTCCAGCAAATGGGACAGTCCTTGTGTGATCCCGGTAAATCCTTCCCCGGTCATGAGCTGGACGACAGAACGGGAGGTTGTGTACATGTTAGCGGCGCGCTTGTGAAAATCCATGAGCAAAGAGGCGATATCGATAAACCCCTTTTCTGAAGAAGCGTTGATCTCCTCTAGGGCATGCCTGGCCGTTTCGAGGTCCTTGTGCCAGCGTTTTAGAACAGCATGATCCGGTGCCCCTTGCATGAGGGACGGGGGGATGCTGGTGGCGATCTTTCTGAAAGGCCGGATCATGTTACTCACCGATGCCCGGATGCGTCCTGGATGGCCCGCAGCACCTCTTGGGCAATCTTTCCGAGCGGGACGGCCTTGTCGATGCCTCCGAGTTTGATGGCCATATGAGGCATGCCAAAAACAACGCTTGATGCCTCGTCCCGGGCGATGGTCAATGCCCCGGTATCCCTCATCTCCTATATACCTCTGGCGCCGCGCCCATGCCGGTCATGATGACACCGATGGCGTTTTTGCCTGCATACCTGGTTGTGGACCGGAACAGGACATCGACCGGGGACCGGCGCCGGGAAACCAGCGGGCCCTTCTTGACCTCCACACAGTACCGGGCAGTACTGCGTTTGAGGAACAGGTGCCGGTTGCCGGGAGCGATGAGGGCCCGCCCCGGGAGCACGGTGTCATTGTTTACCACCCCCTCACCGCTGAACAGGAAATTGCAGAAATCATGGGAGAAGGACAGATTGACAATCCGGAGCCTTCGGGCGGGCCTGGTCTCCCGCATGGTCTTTGGGGCGGGCGGCATCCTGATCTCTTCCAGGATGAACTTGCTCATGCGCTGGAACAGTACGTTCAACATCGTGGCCCGGGCCTGAGCTTCCATCGCCGACGTCTCCTTGATTACAGTCCGGCTTCCGCCAGGGAAGCCTCCGGCTGCAGAACCAGGTTCAGTTCATTGTCCGAGAAGACGCGATCTATGTCCAGGATCATGATGAATTCTTCGTTGCGCCGGCCCATACCCTTGAGATACTCTATGTTCATATTGGCACCGATCCTGGGTGCGGGTTCGATCTGCTCGGGATCCAGCTCCATGACCTCGTGCACTGCGTCCGCCAGTACCCCCAGCACGGCCTGGCCGGAATCGAGTTCCACATCGCCGATAATGATGCGGGTGTTCACTGTGCGCTCGGTATCCTTGATCCGGAACTTGCGGTTCAGATCCACCACCGGCACCACCGAACCCCTCAGATTGATGACCCCTTTCATATAATCGGGCGTCTGTGGTACCTGTGTAATGCGTGTCATGTCCAGCACCTCACGCACTTTGGATATGTCCAGGGCAAACTCCTCCTCATCCAGTTTAAAGGACAGGTACTGGCGGGTTTCTTGTATTCTTTCCAAAGTCATAGCTTACCTCCATACATATAATGCTGCTCTTTTAGCCGCCGTATCGGGAACACCCGTATGCATTTCGATTAGGGGCATGTGCCAGCCCTTGTTCCGTTGTCTTCGTAATCAGGGGCGGTTCCGGCGTTCGCTGCGTTTCCCTCACCCCGGTCGCTGCGCGGGTCTTCAATGCGCCGGATGTTCTTTCGGTGTTTTCTGTCACGTGGTTGTCGAGCTTGAAAAACGCGATCGTATCCTGCAACTGAGCGGCCTGAGACGAAAGCTCCTCGGCCGTGGACGACATCTCTTCCGCGGCCGAGGCGTTCTGCTGCACCACCTGGTTCAGTTGCTGGATCGCCAAATTGATCTGGTCCGCCCCCGTGTTCTGCTCGACGCTGGCCGCCGTGATCTCCTGCACCAGCTGTGCGGTCTTGCCGATATCCGGCACGATCAGGCCCAGCAGTTTGCCGGCCTGCTCGGCCACCTCTACGCTTGAGATCGAGAGCTTGCTGATCTCGCCCGCCGCCTCGGCCGAGCGCTCCGCCAGACGCCTCACGGCCGCCGCCACGACCGCAAAACCCTTGCCGTGCTCTCCGGCGCGGGCCGCCTCGATGGCCGCATTGAGCGCCAGGAGGTCCGTCTGGCGAGCGATCTCCTCCACGATGGCGATCTTTTCCGCGATGGTCTTCATGGCCGTCATGGTCTCTTCCACGGCGCGTCCACCCTCACGGGCGTCCTCGGCCGACTTCACCGCGATCTTCTCGGTCTGATTCGCGTTGTCCGCGTTCTGCCGGATGTTGGAGGCCATCTGCTCCATCGAAGAAGACGCCTCCTCGGCGGCCGCGGCCTGCTCGCTGGCCCCCTGCGACATCTCCTCCGAGGTCGAACTCATCTGCGCACTCCCCGCCGCCACCTGCGCCGACGCTAGCTGAACATCCACGACGGTATCCCGCAATCTTACGATCATAACGCGCAGGGCATCCGCTAGTTGGCCGATCTCATCCTTCTGCCGTATATCGATCTGCGGGGTGAGATCGCCTTCGGAAACCCGTTCTGCCAGTTCTACGGCCTGGCCGATGGGCCGGGTGATGCTCCTGGCGAACAGGTAGCATAGTACAAAGGCCAAGCTCAGGGTGAAGACACATATAATCAAGGCCAATTTGAGCATATCGGTCACGTTTTTCAGCAACTCCGCGCGCGAGATACACAGAGCCACACTCCATCCGACGGAGTCGACCGGCGCGAAGCCGCACACCTTTCTGACACCCTCGAAGGAATACGCTTCTAGGCCCTTTTCCCCGGCCGCGGTGCGTCGAGCTATGTTCTCCATGCCCGACAGGGTCCCGATTTTGAGCGACAGGATATTTTTGGCTTCAGGGTGGGCGATAAAGAATCCCGCCTTGTCGACCATGAAGGCATATCCGGTCGCTCCTTTCCTGGTATTGACGATGATGTCATTGAGATACTGGGTGGAAAGGACATTGACCAGCACACCCGCAACCTTGCCCCCGGCCGTGCGTACGGGCGCGGCGACAGGTACGAAGGGTTCCCGGGTGGCCTTGTTCAACGCCACCTCGCCGATATTCGCCCGCCCGGCCATGGCGTCCTTGAAGTACTGTCTATCCGCCAGGGATGAGACTTTGAGAAACTGCTTGTCCGATGCCGCGATCGGGGTCCCGTCTGCGGCGATGAGGCACAGGACCTGGGCGTTTTTGATGAGATCCTTGTTCTGCGCCGCCATTTTCAACTTGTTGTTCACGGCCCCGATCTCGGCCGATGATCGGGGCCTGCCGATAGTCTCGATCGTGGTGAGAGCCCTGGCCAGCTCATGCCATCCGGCGATATCGATCACCAGACGGAGCTCGCCGTCCAGGCTGGCATAAACAAGCTTGGCCAGGGCTTCCGAGGTGCACTGCATGTCAGCGTACATCATGGCGGTGGTGTCCTTCGTGGTCTTGTACAGGCAGATGCTGCCGACAATCCCGATGGGGATCACGGTGAGCAGGGTCCCCACGATAATGAGCTTCCAGCCCATCTTGATATCATTAAACTTCAGCATCACTCCTCCCGTGTGCAGGGTGTATCATTTGTCCCATAGCGAGGCCCATACCAGGGCATCGTGCGGGCCGTCCGGGCCTCAGTAGCGTTCGAACTCATGATCAGTTGCGTCGGAGGGTGCGTCGTCATCCCTCAGGTCGATGAGCACGCCTGTTTGTCGCGCCAGCCCTTGTTCCGTTGTCTTCGTAATCAGGGGCGGTTCCGGCGTTCGCTGCGTTTCCCTCACCCCGGTCGCTGCGCGGGTCTTCAATGCGCCGGATGTTCTTTCGGTGTTTTCTGTCACGTGGTTGTCGAGCTTGAAAAACGCGATCGTATCCTGCAACTGAGCGGCCTGAGACGAAAGCTCCTCGGCCGTGGACGACATCTCTTCCGCGGCCGAGGCGTTCTGCTGCACCACCTGGTTCAGTTGCTGGATCGCCAAATTGATCTGGTCCGCCCCCGTGTTCTGCTCGACGCTGGCCGCCGTGATCTCCTGCACCAGCTGTGCGGTCTTGCCGATATCCGGCACGATCAGGCCCAGCAGTTTGCCGGCCTGCTCGGCCACCTCTACGCTTGAGATCGAGAGCTTGCTGATCTCGCCCGCCGCCTCGGCCGAGCGCTCCGCCAGACGCCTCACGGCCGCCGCCACGACCGCAAAACCCTTGCCGTGCTCTCCGGCGCGGGCCGCCTCGATGGCCGCATTGAGCGCCAGGAGGTCCGTCTGGCGAGCGATCTCCTCCACGATGGCGATCTTTTCCGCGATGGTCTTCATGGCCGTCATGGTCTCTTCCACGGCGCGTCCACCCTCACGGGCGTCCTCGGCCGACTTCACCGCGATCTTCTCGGTCTGATTCGCGTTGTCCGCGTTCTGCCGGATGTTGGAGGCCATCTGCTCCATCGAAGAAGACGCCTCCTCGGCGGCCGCGGCCTGCTCGCTGGCCCCCTGCGACATCTCCTCCGAGGTCGAACTCATCTGCGCACTCCCCGCCGCCACCTGCGCCGACGCTAGCTGAACATCCACGACCACCTCACTCAGGCGTTCGATCATGGTTTGCATGCCGGTCATGAGCTGGCCGACCTCGTCGTTGTAGGTGGATTCGACCCGCATCGTCAGGTTTCCCTGGGCGATATGGTTGAGGATTTCTCCGGCCCGGGTCAGCGGAGACAGCCGTTTGTGCATGAAGCCGAAGACCGCCAGGATCGTTAGGATGGTGCCGATAGCGCCCACAATGGCGAGGTTCCTGGCCAGGACCAGTGAAATGTCCCTGACGTCCGAGACGAACATGGTGGCGCCTACCATGGTCCGGTACGTATCGTCTTTCACGAAGGTCAGATATTTATCCTTGCCCTCGAAGGCATATTGGATGAGGGAACCGCTCGGCTTGGAGAGCATCTCCCGGCCCCAGTCGTATTGGTTGAGATCCATCTTCAGGATCAGCTCTGGATTGGGGTGGCCGAAGACGATTCCGGACGTCGTGGTGATGAAGGGGTATCCGGTCTTGCCGACTTTGATGTTGTTGACGAGCCCGGCGGAGAAGCTGCCCACATCGACGGCCAGCCCGAGGATGCCTTTGAGCGCATCGCCGTCCATGATCGGCGCGGAGAAGAGCACCACGGGCAGACCCGTTACCGGGGACTTGCTGGGATCACTGATCCACAACTTTCGGGACAGGGCATTCCGGATATTATCATCGTAGATACCCCCGGCCCAATGGGTGCCGACGGATTTGCCCCCCTGGCCGTCGGCCACGATGACCGAATCCGTTTCGGCGGTGGATATGAAGATATTTTCATAGACGCCCTGCTCGCTAAAGAACGATTGCAAGACTGCCGCCGCCGCGGTGTATTTTCCGCTGCTTGCCGCCTTAATTATGGCCTGGTTGCGGGCCAGAAAGAGGGCGTTCTTTTCCTGCTGCTGATAAAAGCGTTCCATCTGCCCCGCGATATCCTTGTTTGCATTCGAGAGTTGCTCGAGGTACACCTTTTCCAGAGAACCGTTGGATGTTCGGTAGGCGAAAAAGGAGACGACCCCCACCAGAACAACGATCATCGCGGATAGTGCAATGGATAGGACGAGTTTCAGACTAACGAATTTCTTGCCCCTGTTCATGATCAAGACCTCCTTGTTATTGCTCTCTGCGGCATGTTTGCCTGCAGGATCGTAGGTAAAGACTGTTTTTTCCCGGTAGTGAGCATTTGGGAGATGTGCGCGATCATTTTCCCGGGTGGAAATTTTCCCGGTAAGGTGCCCAGGACAGCTCCTGACTGGGTGAGGATGTATGTGGGCGTTCCCGCAACACCGAATCGCGTTTTGAAATACGGGTGCATTTCTTCCAGGGCATAGTAGACCTTGATTTCTTCCTGAAAAAACAAGGCCGTTAATTCCAGGGTCACCAGATTCAGGTGAAAGTTGCCATCCTTCCGGAAACACCCGATGAGCAGCGGTTGCGGATTCGCCATGATGGTGTCCACGGACTCACTGGTTATGCGTATGATCAGCTCAGATGCCGTCATGCTCGTCTCCTCGAATGTCACCTTAAGATCCACTGATTCATGGGCTGACCTATGTCAAAGAGTATGCCATGCCCCCGGAGAAGGAGACAGATATGAGAATAACGATGGATAATCAAACTATTGGAAGCTTACCGCTTAAATTACCGTTTTGTACTGTGGGCGGAAAATGGTGTAAAGCTATACAATGCGATTTGACAAACGGGTGTAAATATTACACCGATTCGGAATTGTTACCGATATTGTAACCCTTCATGATTTTGTAGAGCGTCGGACGGCTGATCCCCAGCAGTTGCGCGGTCTGTACCTTGTTCCATCCCGCCTTTTCCAGGGCGACCTCGACGTCTTCCTTGCTGAGCTGGTGGGGCGCCTTGGTCAGGCCCGAAGCATGATTTGCGGTGCTTCCGGCAAGATACGCGCGAGCCTCGCGCGGCAGGTGTTCGACTTCGATCACTGAGCCCTGGCACATGATAAAGGCATGTTCCAGCATATGGCTTAATTCCCGGATATTTCCCGGCCATGCGTATTCCATGAAGAATACATTGACCCTTTGCGAGATGTCCACGATATGCTTATTGAAGCGTTCATTGAAGAGGGCCAGGTAGTGTTCGACCAGCAAGGGGATATCCTCCCGGCGTTCGGATAAGGGCGGGGTGTTGATCTCAACCACCTTGAGGCGGTAATAGAGATCCTCCCGGAACTCCCCGTCCTTCACCATCTGGCGCAGATCCCGGTTGGTGGCGGTTATGATCCGGACATCCGCCTGGCTGGGAGCAGCGTCGCCGACCCGCTCGAACTCCTTGGTCTCCAGGATCCGCAGGAGCTTGAGCTGGATCATAGGCGAGATATCGCCAATCTCATCCAGGAAGATGGTGCCATGGTCCGCCATCTGGAATCGACCGATTTTATCCTGGATCGCGCCGGTAAAGGCGCCCTTTACATGTCCGAAAAGTTCACTCTCCAGCAGGTTCTCCGCCAGTGCCGAGCAGTTGACGACCACGAAGGGCTCCTGGCCGCGTACGCCGCTGTAATGGATAGCCCGTGCCACGAGCTCCTTGCCCGTTCCGCTGGGCCCGGTGATCAGTACCGTGGTATCGATGTCCTTGACATTGTCAATCAAGGCATAGACATCCTGCATCTTTTTACTTGTTCCTGTCATGTTCCAGAACTGGTTCCTTCCCTGCAGCTCCTTTTCCAGGCGCGTGAGCCGGGTGATGTCCCTGATGGCCATGACGGCGCCCAAGTGGTTCTCCTCGCGGTCCTTCAGGGGTGAGATGTTGACCATGACCACCTGCTGGGGCCGTTTCAGATGCCCGCATTCGATGCGGTATTCATAGACGGACGACTTCGATTCCAGAGCGTTCTGCAGGGCGCTCCAGCACTTGTGTTCGCAGCCCCGGATCCAGGCTGTGGGATTTTCCCCGAGCAGGTAACCGGTCGGGAGCGGACAGATGGCGGCGAAGGCGTTGTTGTAGTGCAGGAGGTGCATGTGGTTATCCACGGAAATGATGGCCTCCTCGACGCTCATGAATACAGCATCCAGGTGGGCGCGATAGCGCTCCATCTCCATAGCAATGATGGCCTTTTCATCCAGCAGGGCCTTATGCTGGAGGGCATGCTTGGTCACCCGGACGAGGGTTTCCTTATGGAGAGGTTTGGGCAGATAATCGAAGGCACCTAACCGGACGGAATCGGCGGCGGTGGCGATGGTGGGTTCCCCGGTGACCATGATCACCGGCGTGCTGAGCCCCCGCAATTTGATCTCTTTGAGGATCTCGATGCCCGAATGCCGTCCTAGGATGATGTCGGTGAAGATGAGATTGAAATGCGTGGTGCCGATCAAATTGAGTGCTGCATCGTAATTGTCGGCGGTATGAACTTGATATCCTTCAGAATCTAAAATCGCCCGAAAGGTGGCGCATATTGACCGATCATCATCTATTACCAGTATATCCGAATCCAATCCGCACTCCTCAATTATAATATATTGTATTAATGACACCTTATATCATGTTCTAGTGCAGAGCGTAACATATTCCAATAAAGATTATAGATAGTTGATCTCAAAGGCCACCGGTGACCGACAGGGCCTTTTGAATCACCCGTGCCATGGCCATGCGTGAAAACGGTTTGTTGATCAGTTCCTTGATTCCCAGACACAGTGCGCCTTTGTGGTCAATGAGCGTGCTGTATCCTGTCATGATGACAATCGGGAGCGAGGGTCTGATCGTGAGCATCGCCTCGGCCAGCTGATCCCCCCGCAGGCCAGGCATGGTCTGGTCTGTGATTACCAGGTCGACGATCTGGGGATCGTGGCGGAAGGCTTCAAGGGCATCATGGCTCGACGAATACCCCTGGACGGTATAGCCGATCTGTTGGAGCATGACCGTGCCGTAGGCCACGATATCGGGTTCATCATCCACGAGGAGGATGCATTGCCCATTGCCCATGGGAATATCCTCTTCTGCGCTCAGGTCCTCGGATACATCGATGCCGAAGCGAGGGAAGAACACCTCAAAGGTGCTGCCGATCCCCGGGGTGCTTGACAGGATGATGGCACCGCCGATATCTTTCACGATCCCGTGGATGATGGCCAGCCCGAGCCCGGTCCCCATGCCCTTTTCCTTGGTGGTGAAAAAGGGCTCGAAACAGCGCTGCATGGTGGCCTCCTCCATGCCGCACCCGGTATCTTTGACGCCCAGCCTGACATAGTCCCCGGCATGCAGTTCGGGGTGCTTGCAGGTGATGTCATCATCCAGGGTTACGGCCTGCAGGTCCACAGACAAGGTGCCGCCCGTGTCCTGCATAGCCTGGTAGGCATTGGTGCACAGATTCATGACCACCTGGTGCAACTGTGTCGGATCGGCCAGAATGGCGCCCGAGTAAGGATCAATATTCTGGATGATATCAATGGTGGAGGGAATCATGGATCGCAAAAGTTTGACCACTTCCTTGACAATGAGGTGTGCATTAAGCGGCTTCATCTCAACCTTGACCTGCCGGCTGAAAGTGAGAATCTGATTGACCAGGTCCTTGGCGCGCTCACTAGCCTTGAGCACCGTCCCAATCATCTCATGCGTGCGCCTATCTGCTGGATGATTGTCCCGGACAAGCTCGGAGAAGCCGACGATAACCGAGAGGATATTGTTGAAATCATGGGCGATACCGCCCGCCAAGGTACCGATGGCCTCGAGCTTCTGGGAGTGCTGCAGCTGTTCCTGGAAGAAGAGCATCTGTTCTTCGGACCGTTTGCGCTCGTCGATGTTGCGGGTGACGCTGAGAATCCCTAACGGTTGCCCCTGATCGTCCAGGAAAAGGCTGATTTTGGACTCGGTCCACATTACGCCACCCTTGATGATGCGCTTGAGTTCCACGGTCCATGACCGGGAGGGCAGGGAGGGGTCATGCGCGTCCACCAGTTCCCTGATCTGGGACAGGATGTCCTGCATCTTTTTTTGCGACGCCTCATCGATGAGCGCCATGACCGGCTTCCCGAGCATCTCCCGTGGCTGGTACCCCGCGATGCGTACGACCGAGGGGCTCACATAGGTGTAATTGAAATCAAGATCATAGAGTGAAATGATATCGTGGATATTCTCCGCCACCAGACGGTAGCGCTCCTCGCTGGCGCGCAGCCGCTCTTCGGCCCGCTTGCGGTGTGAGATGTCCCTCCATGAGGAGAACAGGAGCTTCTTGTCCTGCACGATCATGGCCGTCAGCATGATATCGATGTGGGTTAGGGTGCCGTCGAAACGCCTGAGGAGCCACTCGAACCGGTGAAAGCCTGTGCGCAAGGCGGCGTCCGCCATCGCCCGGGCCTTTTCTCCGGAAGGCCTCCCATCAGGCTGGATCGCGGGGGAAAGGTTCTCGGGGCGTACGCCCACCAGCAGTGACTTGTCCGGACAGCCGGATATACTGAGGGCCGCCGCGTTGCAGTCGATACACCGGCCGTCCTCCAGAATAAGGTTGCCATCCGCAGAGGCTTCAAACAGGAGGCGAAACTTCTCTTCGCTCTCTTTCAAGGCCTGTTCCACCCGTTTGCGATCAGTGATGTCGCGAATGGTCTCGATGGCGCCGATGAGTTCTCCCCGGCTGTTGAATATCCGGCTTGCCTTACCCCAGAGGAACATCCTGCCCATCACCTCGGCCTCGGCGATGAGCAGGTTCTCTTCTCTGTGGATAATGGTGTACTGCTTTGCAGCCTCTTTATCCGGTTTCAGACAGAGATCGACCAGGATGGGCGTTTCCCTGCCGTAAAAAGGGAGGGCATACGCATAATCAGTCTGCCCGATGATATCGGATGCCTTGACGCCGGTCATGTCCTCCATGGCCCTGTTCCAGATCAGGACCTCACCGTCCAGACCAATGGCCAGGGTGGGGTCAGGCAGAAAGTCGATGAACTGCTTCAGGTGGTGTTCCGACTCCCTGAGGCGCTCCTCGGCCTGCTTGCGCTCGGTGATGTCCACGCAGGTCCCTTCATAGTATAGGGGATTACCCTGCTCATCTCGGACCGTATGGATATTCATGGAGATCCATATCCGGCTTTTATCGACGCGCAGCAGGGAGAACTCGAATCCTTCGGCCATGTCGTGCTCGGTCAGCATCTCCATCATGGCGCAACGGTCTTGCGGGTTTTCGTAGAGCTCTTGACCGATGTCATGCACAGAGGCGATCATTTCCCCAGGTGAAGCATAACCGCCCATCCGGGCCAGGGAAGGGTTCACGCTCAGAAACCGGCCCTCAGGTGTTGTCCGAAAGATACCCTCCGTGGCGTTTTCAAAGAGGGTGTGGTAGCGCTCTTCGCTCGCCTGCAGGGCCTGCTCTATCTGCCTGCGTTCTGTTATGTCCATCAGGGTCTGAATGGCGCCGACTTTTGTTCCCATGGAGTCATGGATGGGGCTCGCATGGGAGATAATCCACCTTTTCCTGCCGGTGAGCTGGGAATGGATTTCGCCTTCAAAAACGAGGCTTCCGTCATCGCAATGTTCATAAGGATGGTCTCCCTGCACCAGGAGTTCGGGGTGAAGGATGTAATCCACCATTGCGCGTCGGCGGTAGCCATAGAGGGGTATGGAATACTCATGGTTGGCCTTCCCGAGCATGTTTTGGGAATCTTTGCCAGAAATCCTTTCTATAGCCTTGTTCCACAGGATGATCCTTCCCTCGCGGTCGACGGCGAAGGTGGGATCGGGCAGGAAGTTTGCGAGTTGTTCCAGCGCCGTCAGGGCATCCTGATGTGTACGCTGCAAGCGTTTCATATTCGTAATGTCCCGGAGGGATTCGATGGCGCCGACGACCTGGCCGGACTCATCACGGATCGGTCCGGCCTTGCCCCAGAGAAGCCGATCTGCAGGTAAGGCCATACCCTCGGCATAGATGGTGTCGCCGCAACGGGTGAAGGCCGTATAATTATCTGCCACCATCGATACATGGGGATTAAGGACCAGGTCAACGAGCATGGGGCGCCGCTTGTTATAGAACGGCAGGGCATAGGCATAATCAGCCCCGTCGAGCATCTCTCCGGAAGTAATGCCGGTAAGCTCTTCCATGGCCTGGTTCCAGAAAATGACCCGACCGGCTTCATCGATGGCAAAGGTGGCGTCGGGCAGAAAGTCGATGACTTGAGAGACTCCACGGCTTATCTCAGATACACTCAACATGCTGATGAACCTCCGTGTTTATCATCAGAAATCATATAAAACACAGTGCCTTAATGTTGATCACTCTGCTGCTTCTTAATAATTATATCAATACCAAAAAGGTGTTACAAACTAAAGGGTGAAGTGGTGAATAGATGACATTAAGCGCTTTGTTCAGCTTTAATAAGGGATCGCTACGTCAAAGAGTGGTATTAAATTAGCATAGGATCGAAGATTGAACGTGGATTACGGGTATGAACCCCAGGGCAAGCCCTGGACCCTCCTTGCCGCCGCAAGCGGCGGGGAATTCGAACCATGGCGATTAAATTCTTTCTGAGCAAGGAGAAACATGCTTTTCGAGACAATGGCCCCCACCTGCACACCGCCGGCAATCGCAAGAGGCGGGCACGGGAAACGGATGCGTAAGGAACTGTCAGGGGTCTCGATTATGAAACACCTGTGATAAATGCAGCCATGAGTGTGATATAATGTATACCTGACCTTGCCGGGAGCCTGCATGCCCCGGCGTTTGAGAGGAGGGATGTGTGAGCAGAAGACAGGACCAAACCTTCGGTGCCAGGATCCGCGGCCTGCGGGAGGAAAAGGGCCTCGGCCTGGACGATCTCGCCCGCGACACGGGCTACCCCGCCGAGCTGATCGAGAGCGTGGAAGCGGGGAAGATCGCCCCGCCCGTGGCCTTGGTGCTCCAGCTCGGCCGGGCCTTCAAGGTGGATATCGAGCAGCTGCAGGCCCCCCGGGAGAAGGCCGCCTCCCAGAGGCGCACCCGGAGCCACAAAAAGCGCGTGGCGGCCTATGCCTATGCCCCACTGACCCGCCCGGGCGGGGAGCGGCACCTGCGAGCCTACCGTGTGACCATCGACCCCCTCACCGACCACCAGGGCGTCGAGTATCACCACGAGGGCGAGGAGTTCATCTATGTCCTTGAGGGGGGGCTTAAGATCCAGGTCGGCCAGAACTGCACCACCCTCGAGCCGGGCGCGAGCATCCACTTCGACTCCGCCCTCCACCACAAGCTCAGCAATCCCACCCGGGAAAGGACGGAGCTCCTGGTGGTCATCTACGTACCCTGAGGTGCCTTATGCCCGATACCATCAGCGCGGAACAGGAAATGGTGAGACTCATGGCACGGGACTTCGCCCGCCGGGAACTGGAGCCCCTGGCTGCCCACAGGGACAGGGAGGAGATTTTCCCTATCGAGGTGGTCAGGAAGATGGGGCAGCTCGGGCTCCTGGGCATGATGGTCCCTCCCGAGTACGGCGGCGCCGGGGCGGGGGCGGTGAGCTACTGCCTGGCGCTGCAGGAGATCGCCTACGCCTGCGCCTCCACGGCGGTGACCATGTCGGTGGCCAACCTTTCCACCGAGCCCCTGCTGAAGTTCGGGGACGAGGCCCAGAAGAGGCGCCACCTCGAGCCGCTCGCCCGGGGCGAAAAGCTGGGCTGCTTCGCCCTGACCGAGCCGGGTGCCGGCTCGGACCCGGGCAGCCTGCAGCTTAAGGCCGAAGACAAGGGGGATCACTACCTCCTCAACGGCACCAAGGTCTTCATCACCCACGGGGAGTATGCGGATGTGATCAATCTCATCGCCCGCACCGACCCGGAGAAGGGCAACCGGGGGCTTTCGGCCTTCATCGTGGAGAAGGGCACGCCGGGGCTCGCGGTGGGGGCGCGGGAGGACAAGATGGGGCTGCGCGCCTCCAACACGGTGGAGCTCATTTTCGAGGACTGCCGTCTGCCGCAGGCGAACCTCATCGGCCGGCCGGGCCTGGGGTTCAAGGTCGCCATGAGCGCGCTCGACAGCGGCCGCATCGGCATCGCCTCGCAGGCCCTCGGCATAGCGCGGGCCTGCCTGGACGAGGCCCTCCGCTATGCCAGGGAGCGCCGGCAATTCGGCCGCCCTATCGGCTCCTTCCAGGCCATCCAGTGGATGATCGCCGACATGGCCACCGACATCGAGGCGGCGCACCTCCTCGGGCTGTCGGCGGCCCGCAAGAAGGAGAGGGGGCTCCCCTTCACCCGGGAGGCCTCCATGGCGAAGCTCTTTTCCTCGGAGGCCGCCAACCGGGGGGCCTACCTTGCCCTGCAGATCCACGGCGGCTACGGCTACACCAAGGACTTCAAGGTGGAGCGCCTCTTCCGCGATGCCCGGGCCACCACAATCTACGAGGGCACCTCGGAGATCCAGCGGCTGGTCATCGCCCGCGAGTGCCTGCGGGAGTGAGGCGGGAAGGCTCAGGCCCACCTGGACCCGGCCTCGAGGTCCAGAGGGATAGAAGGCGGGGGACCGGCAGGTGCCTCTAAGGGCTCTATAAGGCCTGCGTCCAGGGGTTTGACGGCCTGAAGAAATGAACTGGTGGCCCTTACCCTGCCCCGGAATTCCATGCCTATGATCAAGAGCCCTCCTCTCAGGGCTCCATCTTGAGCACCATGACCTGCTGGAAGCGGCTTACCAAGAAGTAGCGCATAGGCGTCACCCCCACCAGGGCGCAGGTGGGCGCCGTGGCAAAGGCCTCCAGGGAGGGGTGCTTTCTCAGGTAGAGCGGCAGCATCTCCGCACGGGCCTGGCCGGTCAGGGGAGAAGCCCGGCCGGTCAGGGTCACGGCCATGGCCTCCTGGAAGTCGGCCTCCTGGTTGCTGCGGTTGTCGATGAGCATGGAGACGCGCGCGTCGCGCTCCAGGTTGTCGAATTTGCGGGTGGCCCGCGTGGTGGCGAAGCAGACCCTTTTTAGATCATCGGTGGCGACGAAGGCCACCAGGTTGCAGTAGGGCTGGCCGCCGGCATGCGTGGACAGCACTGCCAGGGGCTGGGAAAGGAAGAGGTTGCGAATGTTCTCCATCAGTGCGCTGGATGTGGCGTTTTCGGCATACATACATCACCTTCCCGTGTCCGTGATTCCCGCTTAAGGTCCCCGGTGGCCTTTTCGGACCACTGTCTTTGTTTTCTAATGATAAGCGCCACAGGCCGCGACGCAAAGGTGGGCGGACAATTTGCTGAGAGGGGCCTGCGCCAGAGGGTGTCCGCATCTCGCAGCGGGGAAGAATCAGACGGAACACATACAGGTAATGTCTGCCGAAAGCAGAGGGCCGGCTAAGGGTCATAACAAACGGCAGGCTGCCTGTCCGTCAAGGGGTATTTCTGCGGCCTCCGGGGGCGGAGCCTGCTGCGGGTTTGACACCCGTGATGCATGCCGGTGTCTGAAGCTGTCCGATGCCCGCGCGCCCCTTCGGGAAAGGTGCGGGACGGTTGCGGTCTTGGGGACAGGGGGTCGGCTCTTTCAGGGACGTTCCAGCTGTCTTGCGGCTCGCCGGAGGGGGACCGCAAGGCGCCACCCGGGGCGGCTGGAGAGAGGGACTGGTCTTGACCGGCGGTATTTTTTCGCGACTGTCGAAACCAGTCCCCCCAGAATCTTTCGCTCTCCCCGTTTTCCCCGGGGCGTATTCCCTGGTCGCCTGCGGTGCGGTGGGGCAGGGAATGCCGGAGGTCAACCCCTGAGGGCCCGCAGCAGCCTGAAGATATCGTTGTCGTCCATGATCTTGGGTACGGGATAGGGGATGCATTCCCGGTGGATCGACTGCGCGATCTCGCCGAAGTCCTCCTCACGGAGCTCCGGAATGGTTTCTCCTATGCCGTAGGTGCGGTTGAAGCCGCGCACGGCCTCGATGAAGGCCGCCGCCTTGCGGGCTTCCGGCATATCGGGGGTGGTCACATTGATGACGTCCGCCAGCTTGGCCAGACGCCTGTGGACCGTGGTGCCGTAGAACTCGAAGACCAGGGGCAGGACCGCGCCGATCACCCGTCCGTGCGGCAGGTGGTACATGCCGCCGATCTTGTGGGCGAAGGGGTGGACATAGCCCGTCAGGGCGCGGTTGAGGACGATGCCGGCGTAGTACGAGGCCAGGAGCATCTGCGAGCGTGCCGCGATATCGCTGCCGTCTTGGACCACCTTGGCGACATTCTCGAAGATCATCCTGATGGCCGACTCCGAATAGATGTCGGTGACCCTGCAGTGCGCCCCACCGATGTAGCCCTCGACGGAATGCGAGAGCGCGTCCATGGCGGTGATGGCCGTGAAGAAGGGTGGCAGTCCGAGGGTCAGCTCGGGGTCGAGCACGATGAAGTGCGGGTGGAGCAGGAAGTCGTTCACCGTGTATTTGGTGTTTTTCTCAGGGTCGGTAACCACCGCGGCGCTGGTGGTCTCGGCGCCGGTGCCGGCGGTGGTCGGCACGGCGAAGATGCGTGGCAGCTTCTTGGGAAAAGGAAGCATGACCTTGAAGTATCCTCCCAGTCTCTCCGTGCTCAGATGGGGCCGTACGACGCGTCCGGCCACGACCTTGGCGCAGTCCATGGAGGAGCCGCCGCCGAAGCCCACCACGGCGTCGCAGCCGTTTTTCAGGTACAGCCCATAGGCATCCTCGATGTTTTCGATCGAGGGGTTCGGCTGCACGCCGTCATAGACCGCATAGGGCAGGCCAAGGGCCTCGCAGGCGGCCAAGAGGCCATCCAGCAGCTTGATTTCCATCAGCATGGGGTCGGTGACGATCAGCGGTTTGTGAATCCCCTGGGCCCTGATCAGCGCGGGAAGCTTCTTGACACTCCCGGCGCCCTGTAACAGTGCACTTTCCTGCGGGGGAAGCAGATACATCGAACAGGCCATGGTGGTCTTGAGTGTTCTGAGCAGGGGTTTCCTGAAAGGCATCATGTCAAATACGTCCTCCTTATCCATTATTTATTCGATATGTTATTCATTATTATGACACCGGCGCCGAGGGGGCGGGAGCGGGTTTCTCCGCCGGCGCCGGGGGGGATACCATGGTGATGGCCGTCACCGGGCATTCGGTGGCGCAGAAGCCGCAGGCCAGGCAGGCCTTCTCGTTGGCCAGGTAGGGGTGGCCATGGGGGTCTTTGCCGGATGCGCCGGAGAGGGCCAGGCAGGCCGCCGGGCAGGCGTCGATGCAGATATTGCAGGACATGCACCTCTTGTGGTCGATCTGGGGCTTGGGCCAGGCGGAGCGCTTGATGGTGCTGCAGGCCTTTCCGAGGCTGTCTGTAACGGCGCCCTTGGGGCAGATGCGGCCGCAGGCGCCGCAGTCGATGCACCGCTTTGGGTCGATGGAGTGGGGCATTTTCTTTTCACCGCTGATGGCCTGCACCGGGCAGACGCGTACGCAGGCACCGCAGCCGGTGCAGATTTCGGTAATGGCGTATGACATATGAGTCTCCTAAGATTTAATGCCCAGGCGTTTGAGGGAGGCCGCGGTGGGCTTGCCGGTCTGCGGGTCCCAGCCAAACTGTGCCCAGTAGTCATGCATGAGTTTTTCGATCGGCACGGTACGCCCCTTGTTGGCGCCCTCCTTCAAAGGCGGGATGCCCAGTGCCCGGTCGTGAAGCCTGAACTGTTTGGGCTCGATCCCGTGCTTGACATTGAAGGCCTGTTTGGTGGTCTGGATGCGCTCACCGATGTCCATGTATTCGTTGGGGGTTTTATTCCAGCCCGTCGCGGCGTTGAGCCAGTCAAAGGTCGGGGCCCGGTTGATGCCCAGAAAGACCCCGAACAGGCACAGGCCACAGGCGTTGACGACGTTCATGTATTTGCTGCAGGCCGCGGCCTGCACGGTCTTCCCCTCATCCGCTCTATACTTTTCGTCCTTCATGTAGAGCAGTTTGATCTTGGGCAGGCCCGTGACCCTTTTCCAGAGCTGGAACATTTCATAATACAGCAAGGCGCCGATGGTATGACGACCCGGGGTGGGCTCCACCGAGTAGTGCAGTCCGAACCCGGGGTCGGCGCGGCCGTCATGCATGGCCGGTTCCTGACCCCCGGCCTGGATGGCATAGGCCTCCGCACCCTTGCCGATCTTCCGGGCGGCGATCTTGGATCCGTCGGCCAGCAGGTCGCCGATGCCCTCGCGCTCGATCATCTTGTGGATCAGGGCCACAATGGCCTGGGTGTTGCCCCAGGTAAGCTCCAGCCCGCCGGTGTCTTCAGGTGTGAGGATGCCGTTCTCGTAGCATTCGATGGCGAAGGCCACGGTGCCGCCGGCCGAGATGCTGTCCATGCCGGCACGATTGAGCTCCTCATTCAGGTAAAAGATGCTCTCGGCGTCTTCATTCATGAGCAGGCCGCCCAGGGCCAGCACGGTCTCATATTCGGGCTTGTGGGTTTCGGAATATTTGCCGCTCAGCGAGCAGATCCCGCCGCAGCCCAGAGGGCAGGAGTAGCAGTGGTATTTTATGGTTTCGCACCGGGTGAAGACATCGGCGTTCACGGTCTTGGATTTGGCCATACCGAAGTCCACGTTGCTGCCCTTCCAGTTCTTGATCGGCGAATCACCCATGCCGATCGAGGTCTGGTTCATGCTGGGGGTGCCCCATAGTCGGTTCATGACCTTGTAGAGGAAGCCGTCTACGGCCATCTGGGTGGGTATGAGCCCCATGCCGGCGCCCAGATAGGCATTCACGACCCCCGGCCACTTGGGGATGTCGAACTGCACCCAGCGGTTGCATTTCTGGCTCAGGCGTTTGATTTCCTCATGGTTGTGGATCGGGATACGTCTGTTGCCCTTCAGGACCACGGCCTTGAGACGCTTGGAGCCCATCACCGCGCCCAATCCCGAGCGGGCGGCAATGCGACCGCGATCATTGCAGATCCCGGAAATGAGAGAAAGGTTTTCCCCGGCCGGACCGATGCAGGCCACGCGCGCATTATCGCCATGGGTGTGCATGAGGAATTCCTCGGCCTCGACCGCATCCCTGCCCCACAGCCCGGTGGCGTCCTTGAGCTCGATCGTCTCGTTGTCGATGAGCAGGTAGACCGGCCGGGAGCTGATGCCGCTGAAGAAGATGCCGTCATAGCCGCAGCGTTTGATGGACGGTGCGAACTGGCCGCCGCAATTGGCGTCGCCCCAGCCCCCGGTGAGCGGCGATTTGCCCACTACGGTCCAGCGGCCGGAAAACAGGCTGCCGGTTCCGGTGAGCAGTCCCGACATGAAACCCAGGATATTGTCGGGGCCCAGCGGATCGGCCCCGGTCTTAATGCGGTTGTACAGGATATAAGCTCCGAGTCCCTGACCGGAGAGGTAGTGTTCGTACACCTTGTCCGGGATGATCTCTTCCTTGAAGTCCCCTTTTGTCAGATCCACGAAAAGGACCTTGCCCATGTAGCCTTTGGCCATATACCCTCCTCATCGTTGTGCGGCTGTCCAACCACCGCTTGCTTATATCGTGGTGTAGTGGTGCGGTACATATCAGGTGCATTCAGGCCTCTACCCGCCGCAGACCCATCCATGGCCCTTGCGAGATCGGCAAAAGCCGTTCGCTATGTCCTTTCCAAATCTTCAGGGCCCTCCCACGGCCGCTTGCCCGCATGGCGGGCCTTTTTCGCAATGCCGTCCCATTCAACGGTTTATGCATAATATTTGGGGCATACTGCCTCCTCAAGTAGTTCATAATACATTTATTGAGCCTCTCAAGTCAACTTTTTCCAGCTCGGGGGCGCCTTCGATTACCCTTTGCGACGATCAGGAGGGTCCAAGGACTGCCCTGGGGGGAGGGCTGCATGGGGGGATTTATCAAATGACCTCTTCATAACGATAAGACAGGTATATTTTGACTAAAGGAGATATTATGAGAAAGATCATGTGGATGATTTGCGTATGGAGTCTGGTGGCGCTGACCTGCCATGCGGCACCCCCCACCCGTATCGAGGTGCTGCAGGTGGCGGATATCTCCGTGTTCCAGGAGTCCTACGACGGCATCCTGGCGGAGCTCGAGCAGGGGGGTCTGGTCGCGGGGGAGAACCTCACCATCAACCGCACGGTCATCGATGCGGATACGGACCCGAACCTGTGGGAAAAGCTCAGCCTCCTCTCACAGATCAGAAAGCAGGCGGATCGGATCGTCAAACTTCATCCCGATCTCGTCATCACCATGGGGACGCCGGCGACCAAGTATGCAAAAGAGAAGTTCATCAAGGCCGGTATTCCGGTGGTGTTCTCTTCGGTATTCAACCCTTTGGCGGTGGGCTGTGAGACGCTTCAAAAGGCAGGGCCCGGGTACACCGGGTCGAGCAACTACATGGATCCCCTCACGGTGCTCAAGATCTCCCGGCTGGCCTTCCCGAGGATGCACACCATCGGGATGATCCACAGCGACGAGGACAACGCCCTGGCCTTTATCCAGGACATCACGGCCAAGGCCCCCCAGCTGGGGCTCAGGGTGCTCAGCCGGCAGGTCAAGAAGACCGCCAGCCCGAGAGAGGCGGCCGAAGAGCTCATCGCCCAGGGCGTCGATACCTTCGCCGTCCCGGTCGACACCTACTATGCCGTGCGTGACTTCCAGGCCGCCATCGAGCTGGTCGAGGTGCTCGAGCGCCACAAAATCCCGAGTGTGGCCTTCATCAGCGGGGCCCACAAGGGGGGCATCATCTACGTGTCGGCCGATTTCACCACCGTGGGCGGGCTGGCCGGCAAGCAGGCCCTCAAGGTCGTCCAGGAGGGCTGCCGCCCCGCAGACCTGCCGGTGCTCTTTCAGGACGATCTGAACATCCAGGTGGATCTGGAGGCCGCCTCCCGGATCGGCGTCGAGCTCCCCCTCGAGATCCTGCAGCTCGCCCGCACCGTCGACTAGATGGGGCGGACCATCCGGGGGATATGCTCAGGCGAAGGGTCCCGATATCGGTGGGGAAGGACCCCTATGGACCCCTGGCAACCCTTCAGAGGGCCGCCTTCGCGCCGACCATCTGAAGGGTCGTCCTTACCGCCCCGGAGGGGTCCGCTTCTCTGCGCATTGTGGGCGCGTAAGGCGGGATCCATGCGTCCTTGAGACGGCGATTCCTGGTCATGCACTGCCATCCCGTCCGCAGCATCACGTCAGGGCATATCGCAAGGGCGAGGTGCGCCATGGCGCCCGGCCGGCGTGACTTAGGCAGGAGAGGCCATGTCAGAATGTCTGTGGCAGGAATCAAACAGGGGGGGTGATGCCCTTGTGTTTTTCATGGACCAAGACACGGTTGAGGATGCTTTCGATCCAAGAAGACGCCCATCGGGTGTGTCTGATTGCCTCGACGAAAAAATTTTGCGATACGAGGCTTGACTATATACAATCAACATATATAATAAAAACATTGGCGCGTTCCATATACGCTGCCACGACATGCAGTGCAATGCGATGACGGGGGACGTATGTCGGTCAAATATGCCATCATGGGCCTGCTGCACTACGGCGACATGTACGGCTACCAGATCAAGAACCATATAGAGAAGAACTTCGGTTACATGTGGACCGTCAATTACGGGCAGATCTATACCACGCTGAAATCCCTCGTCGATGCCGGTCTGATCACCCTCAGCGAGGTGGTGCCTTCGGATGTGGGTGCGCCGCACAAGAAGCTCTATTCCCTGACGGACAAGGGCCGGGAGGATTTCAGGCACTGGCTGTCCGCCTCCCCCGAGAGGCAGATGCTGCTGCGCGACCCCTTCCTGATGCGCTTCATCTTTTTCGGGTTCGGTGAGCGCCAGGACGCCCTGCGGATCATCGACGAGCAGATCGCCTTCCACGAGGACCAGCGTCAGCGCCGGCAGAGGCACATCCCCAGATGGGACAGGCAGGGGTTTTATGTCCGCCAGATAGCCGAGCTGGGGCTCGAGTTCAATGAGCTGTTCCTCAAATGGCTCTATCGGGTACGAGACGCCATCGGCGAGAGCAGCGACGAAGGCCTCAAGGTGGGGCTTTATGATATGTTCTGATGGCCTGAGGGTCAAATTCCACGCCGCTGGCGGCGGCAAGCAGGGGCCAGGACTTGCCCCGGGGCTCATACCCGTGATTGGCCTGAGGATCGCATTCCCCTGACGCCTGTGGCGTGAAGGGGGTTTCAGGGCCTGCCCCGGGGTTCAGGCCCATGATCATGAAAAGGGGGGAAGGTGCATGGAGTTTTCCGGGACAACACTGGTCACGGGGGCGGCCGGCTTCATGGGCAGCCATCTGGTCGAGTACCTGGTTAAAAAGGGGTGCCGGGTAAGGGCTACTTCCCGGCCGCGTCGGGATACCTCGTTTTTTGATAAGCTCGGCGTGGAATACGTGCCGGCCGACGTAACCAGGCCCGAGACCCTGCCGGCCCTCTTCGAGGGCGAGGTGGACCGGGTCTTCCATCTGGGCGCCATCTGCAACTTTTCCACCCCCTATGAACAGCTGTACCCCACCAATGTGCTGGGCGTGGACCACCTCACCGCCCTGGCGCTGGCCAGGGGTGTCAAGCGCTATATCCATGTCGGCTCGACCAGTGTCTATGGGGCCTATCGCGGGACACCCTTCACCGAAGATTCCCAACGCGCGCCGCAAGACAACTACGGCCGCAGCAAGCGCGACGGCGAGGATGTCGTCTGGCGCTGGATGAAGGAGGGCCTGCCGGCCGTCATTACGCGGCCCTGCACCGTGTACGGCCCGCGCTGCAACGACGGGGCGGGAAAGGCCTTCTCGCGTCCGACATCCCTTACCGCCATCCCGGGCAACGGCCGCCAGCGGCTCTCGAACATCCGTGCCGAGGATGTGGCCGCTGCGGTCGATCACCTCTCGCACTTGGAGGAGGCCGTCGGACAGGCCTACAATCTTTCAGAGAGCTACTACCCGAGCATCGAAGAGGCCCTGACCCTGGCGGCCCGGGCCTTCGGCACCAGACCCGCCAGGCTGAAACTACCGCTGTGGCTCGTGAAGGCCGTCGCCCGCATCGATGGCTATGTGTCGGCGCGCAAGGGCAGGATCCCCGACCTCGAATACGACGCCGTGCGTTACCTCTATGACGACTACGTGGTCGACAACACCAAGCTGGTCAAGGCCGGCTATACGTTCCTCTACCCGGATTTCCGTGACTCCATGCAGCAGATGGGCCGGTGGTATCGGGAGCAGACCGCCCGCCCCATGTCATAAAGGAGGTTGCTATGCCAGAGGTCATCGTCATTACCGGATGTGCGGATGGGATGGGAAAAGAGGTCGCCCGGATGCTCGCGGCGGGAGGCGACCTGATCGCTGGCTTCGATGTGGACGCCGCCGGCATCGAGGCCCTCAAGCAGGAGCTTGCGGGGGATCATTTGTTCATGCCGCTCGATATCACTGACCGGCCGGGGGTGAGCGCCTTCCGGGACGCGGTGCTGCAGAAATACGAGCGGGTCGATACGGTGCTCTCCAATGTCGGGATCGGCTTCTTCGGACCCTTCGAGGAGGTCGATCTGGAGCGGGCGCTTACATGTCTGGAGATCAATGTCATCGGGGCCGCCGCCATCTTTCAGGCCTTCCTGCCGACCCTGCGGGAGCGCCGCGTGGGGAAGCTCATCGCCATGTCCTCGCTCGTGGGGCAGATCCCGTTTCCCTTCGAGTCCATCTATACCGCCAGCAAGTTCGCCATCGAGGGCCTGATGCTCTCGCTGCGCTTGGAGGTGGAGCCGTTCGGGATAAGAGTGGCCATCATCGAGCCGGCCCAGGTCTCGACGTCGTTTGCGGCCAAGATCCACCAGCTGCCACCCGAGGGCTCTGCCTACCGCGAGCGGGCGCGGCGTTTCATCGAGCGCGACGAGGTGCTCATCAAGACCGCGCCCACGCCGGTGCAGGCCGCCCAGAGGATCGTCCGGGTCGTCAAGTCGCCGCGGCCCAGGCTTCACAACCAGGTGGACTTCATGAGCAGTTTCTTCCTGGGCCTCAACCGTTTCCTGCCACGGGCTGCACGGGATGCCATCCTGGTCAACCATATGGATATCAAGGCCTGACCCAAATCGGAGGTGCCTATGAAGACCCTTAAACGTGCCACCCAGCCGGTCCTGGAAAGCCGGGTCGAACGCCTGAAATGGAGGATCATCAACGCCCCCCAGGAGGTCTGCATCGAGCGGGCGCGTTTCCTGACCCAGGCCATGCGCAAGCACTGGGATCAGGACCCGCTTACGCGTATGAGCCTGGCCTTGGAGCATATCCTGAGGAACACATCCGTCATCATTCGCGAGGATGAGCTTGTCGTCGGGTGCCGTACGGGCAAGCTCAAGGGCGCCCCCCTGTTTCCGGAAAACAAGGCCCGCTGGATCGAGGGTGATCTGGAAGGCTTCGACACGCGGACCCTCCAGCGGGCCCTCATCACGGCCGAGGAAAAGCGCGAGCTCAAGGAGGAGATCCTGCCCTTCTGGCAGGGCCGCACGGTGGAGGAGCGCTTGAACGAGATCTTGCCTGAGGACGTGACCGAGGATATGGACAAGTACATCTTCACCATGATGCTCGAGATCACCTACGGCATCGGCCATTTCACCATGAACCATACCCGGGTGCTCCGACAGGGCCTGACCGGCATTATCCAGGAGTCCGCGCAAAGGCTCGAAGGTCTGGCCCCGGAGGAGCGCTCGGGGCAGAAGGGCGCCTTTTTCAGCGCGGTCATCCGCTCGCTCAAGGCCGTTATCACCTTTGCCCACCGCTATGCCGATCTGGCCGAGGCCCTGGCGGCCCAAGAGCCCCATCGAGCGCGCGCCGACGAGCTTGAAGGAATCGCGCGCGTCTGCCGCCGCGTCCCCGAGCACCCAGCCCGTACCTTCCCCGAGGCCGTCCAGGCCCTCTACTTCATGCATCTCGCCTCCCAGATCGAGTCCGGCGGCAACTCCATCTCGCTCGGACGCATCGACCAGGTCCTCTGGCCCTGGTACAAGGCGGATCTGGAGGCTGGCCGCCTCACGCCGAAGGAGGCCCGCGAACTGCTCGCCCTCCTTTTCATCAAGACCAACGAGATCTGGAACGTGCTGGAGGAGGCCTTCATCCCCGGCGGCGAGGGCACCGAGGGCAAGACCACCCAGAATGTGACCGTGGGCGGCATGGGGATGGACGGCCGGGACGCCACCAATGCCCTCAGCTTCATCGGCCTGGACGCCTATGCCGACGTGCGCACCGTGCAGCCCAATTTCGGGGTGCGGCTCTGCGCCGGGAGCCCGCCAGACTTCATCCGCCGGGCGGCCGAGTATGCCCGTGGTGGGGTGCTCATGCATTTCTTCAACGACGAGGTGATCGTACCCTCGCTGGTGACGGCCGGACATGCCCTGGAGGATGCCCGCGACTACGGCGTGGTCGGCTGCCTGGAGCCCAACGCCCAGGGCAAGACCTTCGGCTCCACCTTCGCGGTCCAGTTCAACGGCATCAAATGCCTCGAGCTGGCCTTGAGCAGGGGGATCGACAACATCTTCGGCTACCTTTCCGGGCTTGAGACCGGGGACCCGGCCGGCTTCACGGGCTTCGAGGACGTCTGGCAGGCCTATGATGCCCAAGTCAGACACTTTATCGGCCAGGTGGTCCGGGGTATGCAGGCCCTCGACCAGGCCATCGCCGAGCTCGTCCCGTCGCCTCTGGCCTCGGCCATGATCGACGGCACCCTCGCGAAAGGGCTGGACGTCACCCGCGGCGGCGCCGTGTACAACTCCACCGGGGTGCAGTTCATGGGGTTCGCCAATGTGGTGGACAGCCTGTATGCGATTCTAAAGGCGGTCTTTGAAGAGGAGCACTGCAGCATGGCCGAGCTCGCCGGCTGGATGGCGACCGACTGGCTCGACGCCGAGGATAAGCGCCGCTATTTCCTGACGCGCCTGCCCAAGTTCGGCAACGACCACGACGCGGTGGACGCCATGGCCGCGCGCGTCATGGAGCACTTCTGCGCGGTCCTTGCACCTCATAAGAATTTCCGCGGCGGGGCCTTCTGGCCGGGCATCTTCTCGGTGGGCTTCCATATCGCCATGGGATCGTTTACCGGAGCCACCCCGGACGGGCGGGCCGCCGGCGACGTGCTCGGCAACGGCATTACGCCCACCAACGGCACGTCGCGCCAGGGGCCCACGGCGGTGATGAACTCCGTGACCAAGCTGCCCTTATCCCTGGTCACGAACGGGGCCAACCTCAACATGCGCTTTCCCGGCACCAAGATCGCGACCGACAACCTTATCGCGCTGATCAGGACGTACTT
>CAZUDI010000044.1:0-11094 GCA_964618975.1 uncultured Bacteriovoracaceae bacterium
GCCGACTGGACAGCCGACGCGCTGAAGGCGGCAGTGGAGGCCGCGGGCGCCGAACGTGGGCTGAAGCTCGGCAAGGCGCAGGCGCCGGTCCGCGTGGCCGTCACCGGCCGGACCGTGGGTCTGCCCCTGTTCGAGACGCTGCTCGTCTTCGAGAACTACCCCCTCGACCCGGCGGGCTTTGCCGTCGGGTCCGACATGCGTTTCTCCCACTTCAGCCAGCGCGAGATTACCAACTTTGACCTCACCCTCGTGGCCCTGCCCGGAGACGAGTTGAGCTTCAGGCTTTCGTATAACGCCTGCAAATTCGATGAGCGCACGGCCGAGCGGATCCTGGGGCATATCCGGACGCTGGTGGGCGAGATCCTGGACCGCAGCCAGGCCCCGGTGGGCGACCTGGAAATCCTCGGGGAAGCGGAAAAGACCCTCCTGCTTACAACCTTCAATGCCACTGGCCGGGATTATCCGCAGGAGGCCTGTCTGCAGGATTTCATCGAAGCCGCGGTGGACAGGTATCCTCAGCACACCGCACTCGTGAGCGGGGGGACACAGCTGAGCTATGCCGAGCTCGAAGCCCGAGCCAACCGGCTGGCCCACTATCTCAGGGCCCAGGGCATCGGTCCCGGTGCCACAGTAGGGATTTTCATGGAGCGCTCGATCGAGATGGTCGTGGGCGTCCTGGGGGTCATCAAGGCCGGTGGCACCTATGTGCCTCTGGACTGTGAGTATCCCCGGCCCCGGATCGAGTACCTGGTTCAGGACTGCGGGGCGGGAATGATCCTGGCTCAGGAGGGTGTTCTCGACCGGCTGCCCGCCGGGACGGGCGTCGTCATCTGTCTCGACCGGGATTGGGGTGAAATCGCAGGCTTCCCCGAGAGTCGTCCCGAACGTGTCACGCACGCCGGTGATCTGGTCTACATCATCTACACCTCGGGTTCCACGGGCAATCCCAAGGGGATCGAGATCGAGCACCGCGGGCTGGTGAATTATCTTTCCTGGGCGGTCGAGGCCTACGGGATCAGGGACGGCTGTACCTTTCCCCTGTATACCTCCATGACCTTTGATCTGACCGTGACCTCGCTGTTCTGTCCCTTGATAGCGGGGCAGAGCATTCTGATATTGCCGTCCGGGCTGGACCCCACCGCCTTGGTGCAGCAGGTGCTCGAGAGCGACTGCGATATCGCCAAGCTCACGCCGGCCCACCTGGAGATAGCCGACAGCCTCGCTGCCAGCGGTCTGAGGAAGGGGGAGCGTCTGAACCGGCTCATCCTCGGGGGCGAGGCCTTATCGGCCGCGGTCTCCCGTTCCATGCTCGCACGCTATCCCGGGCTTACCATCTACAACGAGTACGGTCCGGCCGAGACCGTGGTGGGCTGCAGTGTGCATGCCTTCAGCGAGCTGCCTCAAGACTGCACCCAGGTTTCCATCGGGCGGCCCATCGCCAATACCCGCATCCGGATCCTCGACCGACACATGCGGCTGGTCCCCATCGGTGTGCCCGGCGAGATCTGTATATCGAGCCCCGGGGTGGCGCGCGGATACCTGAATAAACCCGAGGCCACCGCCCGCGTCTTCGGGGTGGATCCCTTTCTGAAGGACGCGCGGATCTACCGCTCCGGCGATATCGGGCGCTGGCTGGCGGACGGCACCCTCGAGTATCTCGGCAGAAGCGATCATCAGATCAAGATCCGCGGTTTCCGCATCGAACTGGGCGAGATTGAGGCTGTGCTGGCGAGCCATATCCAGGTACATGACTGCGTGGTGATGGACCGGGAAGATGCCGCGGGACGCAAGTTCCTGGTGGGATACTACGTGGCCGACAGCGAGTTGCCCCTCGATACATTGCGGGCGCATCTGCGGGAGACCCTCCCGGATTACATGGTGCCGTCGCGGTTCATGTATCTGGATGGCCTGCCGCTGACACCCAACGGCAAGGTCGACCGGGGGGCCCTGCCGCAGGTGGAAGGGACCAGGTCTGAAGCCGAACGGGAGTACGTTCCCCCGCGTAATGTCCTCGAGGCCGCCCTGGCCGAGGTCTGGCAGGAGGTTCTCGGTCTCGATCGGGTGGGCATCAATGACAATTTCTTTGACTTGGGCGGGGATTCGATTATGAGCCTCCAGGTGGTGTCGCGCATGAAGGCGCGCGGGTACGATGTCAGGCCGCGCGACATCTTCGAACAGGACAGCCTTGCCTCCCTGAGCCTGATGGTGAACGAGTGCGCTTCCGTCAGGATAGATCAGTCCCCGGTGAGCGGCTCCGCACCGCTGACACCCATCCAGCGCTGGTTCTTCGACCTCGGGCTTAAGAATGTTCACCATTTCAACCAGGCGCTGATGTTCGAGACCGCCATCCCCCTGGAGGCCGACGGCTTAAGGCAATCGCTGCAAGCCCTCATCAATCACCACGATGCGCTGCGGCTGCGCATCCGGGAGGGGGCACAGGAGTTTTCACCCCCGGGGGTTGAGTTCCCCTTCGACCAGGGGGAGGTCAGAGATGCGACCGAGCTTGGTGAGCGCATCCAGTCGCTGCAGGCCTCCTTCAACATCACAGAGGGTCCGGTGTTCGGGGCGGGCCTCTTCCGCCTGGGGTCCCGGGACTTTCTGGTGCTCAGCGCCCATCACCTGGTTGTGGATGGGATGTCCTGGCGTATCCTCCTGGAAGACCTCTTCGGCGGCTATGCCGCCTGTCTCAGCGGTTCCGAGATCCGGCTGCCGGCCAAGACCACCTCGTACAAGGAGTGGGCGCAGCGCCTGAAGGACTATGCCGAAAATGACAAGGTGGCCCGTGAAGCGGCCTACTGGGAGGCGGAGCTGGCCGAAGGGTTGGCGGCCCTGGAGACGGATCAGGATAGCGGACCCAACGATGTGGCCTCCTCCGACATGATCACGCTGAACCTGGATGAGAACAAGACCGCCCAGCTCCTCAGAGATGCTCATCGGGCCTACAATACCGAGGTGAGCGATCTGTTGGTGGCGGCCCTGATGCGGGCCGTTAACCGCTGGCGCGGTGTCGAGGTTTTGGCCATCGAGATGGAAGGCCACGGCCGGGAGGACCTGATCCCGGATCTGGACCTCTCGCGCACAGTGGGATGGTTCACTACGATATTTCCCGTGGTGCTGGATGCAACCCGTCTGGCCGAACTTTCCGGGCAGGTCAAGTATGTGAAGGAGAAGCTCCACGGCCTCCCGGCAAAGGGGTTCCACTATGGGATACTTAAATATTTGAATGGACACTATAATCTGCCGATCAATATCGGTATCGGCTTTAATTATATGGGACAGATCGCACGCATGGATGCCCATGGATTGATCGCCAGTATGGAGGCCAACGTGCCGGGCCTGATCGATGCACGCAACCTCAGGGCTCATCTGATCGATGTGCTCAGCGCCGTGGTCGATGGGAGGTTCCGGATCAGCTTTGTCTACAGCCGGAACCATTTCCGCCGGGAGGGCCTGCAGGCCCTGGTGGACATGTTCCAGGAGGATCTCGATCAGGTAATCCGGCACTGCCTCGATCCGGCGAGCTTCGATATCACCCCGTCGGATTTCGACCTCATTGAGATGACGCAGGAGGAGCTGGAAGATCTGTACGACGAGTAGGAGGGCCGGATGACGGTTGTCACCAAGGAGAATACGCAGGATATCTATCCGTTGTCACCGCTGCAGAAGGGCATGTTGTTTCACTCCCTCTACGACGACGGTTCGACAGCATATTTCGAACAGCTCGGATTCGCCATTAACGGCGATCTCGATGTGGAGACCTTCCAGCGGGCGTGGGAGCATGTCATTGCCCAAACGCCGGTTTTCAGGACCGTCTTCAAATGGTCCAAGGTCAAGGAACCCCTCCAGATCGTGCTGAAAGACTACCCCGTGCTGCTTGAGGTGCTCGATTTCGCAGGACGCGAGGACCAGGATGCGGCTGTCACCAGCTTCCTGCAGGACGATCGCAGCCAACCCTTCGATCTCGAGCAGGGACCGCTCACCCGGCTGACCCTGATCAGGCTGGATGAGAGGCGGCATTACTTTGTCTGGAGCCGCCATCACCTCATCGTGGACGGCTGGTGCATCTCGATCGTCCTGAAGGATCTCTTCACGGCCTATATGGCGCTTCTCGCTGGCGATGAGCCGCTCCGAACAACCCGCAGGCCCTACAAGGATTACATCGCCTGGTTCCTGAAACAGGACAAGGAGGCCGCCAAGCGCTTCTGGACGGAGTATCTGGGGGATTTCAGCTCGCCCACACCGTTGCCAGTGGACTGCAAGGACTTGAGTGTCGAGGTCCGGAGGGTCGCGGAGGTCTGCTCTCAGCTCACGTCGGCCGAGAGTGATGCGCTCTCTGAGCTGGCGCGTGCGGAACGGGTCACGCCCAACACCGTACTGCAGGGCCTCTGGGCGCTGCTGCTCTCGAAATATGGGCATACCATGGATGTGGTCTTCGGCAATACCTCCTCGGGCCGACCGGCCGACCTGAAGGGGGCCGAGGAGATGGTGGGGCTTTTCATCAACACCCTGCCCCTGCGGGTGAAACTTGCACCGGAGATGAGTGTACGGGAACTGCTGCAGTCGGTGCAGGCCTCATCGCTCAAGATCCGTGAATTCGAGTACGCCTTTCTGCCCGAGGTCAAGGCCTGCAGCCAGGTGCCCGCCAGCCAGAGTCTTTTCGACAGTATCATGGTGTTTGAGAACTATCCCCTGGACGCCTTTATGCGCGGGGCGCAGGGGGATTTCGGGGTCGCGGATGTGCGTACCACCGAGACGACCAGCTTCCCGCTGGCGGTGGTGGTGGAGCCCGGGGAGGGCCTGCGCATCCGGCTGCAGTACTCGCAGGAGCTCTTCGAACGCCAGACGGCCGGGGGCATGCTCGATCACCTTCTCAACCTGGTGCGTGACCTGCTCGCGGGTACCCCTGACCGGTCGCTGAAGGAACTGGAGATGCTCGACGAACCCGAGCGCCAGCGGGTGCTTAAGGCCTTCAACGACACCGGCATGGAGCTGCCCGAAGAACGGCGCCTCGACGTGCTCTTCAGCCGCACCGCCGCCCGGCATGCCCGGCGACCCGCCATCGTGTTCCGGGGAGAGGAGCTTTCCTATGCCGAACTGGAGAGCCGCACCAACCGCCTGGCGCGGGCACTCATGCGTCGGGGTGTGGCTTCCGGGGTGCGCGTGGGCATCCTCCTGCCGCGTTCGCCCGAATATATCATGGCGCAGCTTGCGGTCCTCAAGGCGGGAGGGGCTTTCGTGCCCATCGACCCTCACTATCCCTACGAGCGCATACGTTTAATGCTGGAGGATTGCGGGGCGCGGGTGCTCCTGAGTGTGAGGGGCATGGATGCCCCGGCACAGGATATCGAGGTGCTGGCGCTCGATGAGCCGGACAGCGATATCTGGCAGGAGGACGCTGCCCCCCTGGAGCCCGGTAGCGGGGCCGACTCCTTGGCCTATGTGATTTACACCTCGGGTTCCACCGGGCGCCCCAAGGGCGTGCAGATCGGACATGGGAATGTCAGCAACATGTGCTTATGGCATGTGCGGCGCTTTGCCGTGGATCCGGAGGACCGGGCTTCCCATCTGGCCGGGGTGGCCTTTGACGCCAGTATCTGGGAAATCTGGCCCTATCTGCTGACGGGTGCCTGCGTGGTGCCGCTGGAGAGTGGGCTGGACGAGATGACCCCGGAGGATCTCGCGGACTGGATGCGCGCAAACGCCATCACCCGCAGCTTCGTGCCTACCAAGTTTGCCGAGGTCTTCCTGGCCCAGCACCATGATGGACTGGCCCTGAAGACGTTCTTCACCGGGGGCGACCGTCTGAGTGCCGTACCCGGCCGGCACGATTTCATGGTGATGAATTGTTATGGTCCCACCGAGACCACGGTGCTCGTGACGGCGGGCGACGTGAGTGCCTGGGACAATGCCTGCGGCAGCCCGCCCATCGGCGGACCCATCGGCAATGTGCAGATCTACATCCTCGATCCCTTTCTGAGGCCGGTGCCTGTGGGGGTGGTCGGGCAGATTCATGTGGGTGGCGCCCAGGTGGGTTCCGGCTATCTGGGACAGTCGGAGAAGACGGCCGAGGTGTTCCTCCCCGATCCTTTCACTCCCGGCGGGGGAAGAAGGATGTATGCCACCGGCGATTTGGCGCGCTGGAACCCGGACGGGAGCATCGATTTTCTGGGGCGCCAGGATTTTCAGGTGGAGATTCGCGGATACCGGGTGGAGATCGGCGAGATCGAGGCCGTCCTCTGTGCCTATGCGGCTATTGACGAGTGCGTGGTGCTGGGCAGTCGGGATGCCCAGGGGGCCGTCCGGCTGGTGGCCTTCTATGTCGCGGCCACGCAGGTGGTAGAGGGCCAGCTGCGGGCCTATCTAAGTGAATCCCTGCCCAACTATATGATCCCCGCGGCCTTCATCCATCTGGACATCTTTCCCATGACGGCCAACGGCAAGCTCGACCGCAATGCGCTGTGCGAGATGCTGAGCACCCACTCGGAGGCGGCACCTGAATTTGTCGCCCCGGCCGAAGAGGCCGAACTGCTCATCGCCTCGATCTGGCAGGACGTGCTCGGGGTGCCCCAGGTGGGCATCCATGACAATTTTTTCGATCTGGGAGGCGATTCCATCATCAGCCTGCAGGTCGTGGGCCGGCTCAAGAAGCAGGGGCTCGAGATCAGGCCCCGGGACATCTTCGAGCATCAGACCATCTCCGAACTGGCCGGTGTGGTCAACCTGCGCCGGGGGGTGACGGCACCCCAGGGCGCCGTCACCGGTCAGGCACCGCTCACCCCGATTCAGCGCTGGTTTTTTGAGCTGGGGCTGAGCAACCTCAACCACTTCAATCAGACGCTCGTTTTTCGGTGTGCCGTGCCCCTCGAGACGGGTACCCTGCGCGAGGCGCTCCTGGCCGTGATCAATCATCACGACGCGTTGCGGCTGCGGTTTGGGCCCGACAGCCAGGAATGTCTGGCGCCGGAGGGCGCGGTCATGTTCGATGCGAAAACCGTGGCGAGCCACTCGGAGCTGGAAGAGTGCCTCGACGCCCTCCAGCGCGGGTTGGATATCGGGCAGGGCCGCGTCTTTAGCGCCGGGCTCTACTCGTTGGGGAGTGCCTCCTATCTCGTGCTGACGGGACACCATCTGGTGGTGGACGGGGTATCCTGGCGCATCATCATGGAAGACCTCCTGAACGTCTATGTGGCCCTTAAAGGGGGGCAGGATGTCGCTTTGCCACCCAAGACCACTTCGTTCAAGCAGTGGGCTGAAGATCTCGTGCGCTATGCCCAGAGCACTGAGGTGCAGGGCGAGGCCCGCTGGTGGAAGGAACTGCTCTCGCGGCCTGCGGGACGGATCCCCGTGGAGCTTGATGAGGGCGCAAACGACATGGCTTCCCATGCGCTCGTGCGGGTGTCGCTCGAGACGGGGCCGACCGGGGATCTGCTCCGGGAGGCACATACCGCCTACCATACCGAGGTCAGTGACCTGCTGCTCACCGCCCTGGCCCGGGCGCTGTCCTCCTGGACCCATGAGCCCTGCGTGCAGTTCGATCTCGAGGGCCATGGCCGCGAGGAGATCATGGAGCATCTCGATGTCTCGCGTACGGTGGGTTGGTTCACCTCGCTCTACCCGGTAGTGATCGATCTGGGGGGCAGGATGGATCTGGACGAGCAGATCAGGCAGGTCAAGGAAACCCGTGCGTCCATCCCCTTCAAGGGTGTGCACTACGGGATGCTCCGGTATCTCTCCGGCTCTGAGGTGGTCCCGGTCTCACACGGCGAGGTGCTGTTCAATTATCTGGGGCAGATCGGTGAGGCCGGTCTTGAGGGGAGCTTCGAGCTGACTGACGAGCTCAACTTTGCCCCGGCCGACGAAGGCAACTGCCGAACGCATCTCATCGACATAAATTGCAAGGTGGAAAAAGGACAGCTGCATATCGATGTGGGCTTCAGCCGCAACCGGCATCACCGGGCCACAATCGAAGAATTCGCCCACAACCTCAAGGGCGAGCTTCTGGCGGTCATTTCCCGGTGTATCACCACCGAGCGGGAAGGCTACACGCCCTCGGATTTCAAACTGACCGATATCTCTCAGGATCAGCTCGATGACCTGATCGACGACGTGGAGAACCTCTAGAGGAAAGGAGCGGCAACATGGCACCCAGCCAGGGCAAAAGGAAGATTGAAGACATCTATCCCCTCTCTCCCATGCAGAAGGGGATGCTGTTTCACTCCCTCTATGATCCGTCTTCTCCGGCCTACTGCGAGCGTAACAGCTTCACCATCGAGGGGCAGCTGGACCTCGGGGCCATTGAGCAGGCCTGGGATCACCTGGCGCAGAGCCACCCGGTTTTCCGGACCATCTTCCGCTGGGAAGGGGTCAACGAACCCGTCCAGGTGGTACTTTCATCGCGGCCGCAGGAATTCGCGGTGCATGACCTGAGCAGTGAGGAAGAAGCCCTGGCCCAAGGCTCGATCGAGGACTTCCTGGTGGAGGACAAGCTCAAGCGCTTCGACCTGGCCCGCGGCCCTCTGATGCGGCTCAACATCTTCGTCCTGCCTGGGATGCGCTATCACTTCGTCTGGTCGTATCACCACATCCTCATGGACGGATGGTGCCTCGCGCTGATGATGAGCGATTTTTTCCTCTGTTATATTAGCCTGGTGCAGGGAGGCAGCCTGCCAAACATCAAACGGCCGCCGTATAAAAACTATATCAGCCACCTCAGGCAGACCGACGCTCAGGCGGCGCAAAGCTACTGGGAGTCTTTGCTGGGGGATTTCGAGGCCCCGGTGGTCATTCCGGTCGACCGCCAACCCAAAGACCGCTTAGGGTTCGCCGTGGCCCGGCATGCACACGTCCTGGACCGCGAGATGACAGCGGCCCTGCAGGAGACGGCGCGCCGTCTGCGGGTCACTCCCAGCACCCTGCTGCAGGCGGCGTGGGCGATCCTGCTGAACCGCTACAGCCAGCAGGAGGACGTGGTCTTCGGGGTGACCATCTCCGGGAGGCCCACCGAATTGATCGGCGCCGACGAGATGATCGGCCTGTTCATCAACAGCCTGCCCGTGAGGGTGCGTTTTGATCGCCAGGCCTCTTTGAAGGAGATCCTGCAGGACCTGCAGGCCCAGTCGCTCAAGATTCAGGAGTTCGGCTACGCCTTTCTGCCCGAGGTCAAGGCCGCCAGCGCCCTGCCGCCCACCGCCCCGCTCTTCACCAGTCTCTTCGTGTACGAAAACTACCCGGTGGACTTGAGCCAGATGGGTCTCGAGGGCCTGAAACTGCTGGGGTCGAGCACTGAAGAGGTCACGAGCTTCGACCTCACCCTCATCATCACCCCTGGTGAAGAGACGGACGTGAGCCTCTATTATGCCACGGACCTCTACGACCAGGAGAGCATGCAACGCTTGATGGACCACCTGCCGCTGGTCCTGAAGGCCCTCGTGGATACACCCGAGGCAAAGGCGGAGGAGGTGGACATCATCGGCCCCGCCGAACGTGCCGAACTCCTCTCTGAGCTGAACGACACCGATGCGGACTACCCCCGCGATGTGTGCCCCTACCAGATGTTCGAGGCCCAGGCCGCCATGACCCCCGAGGACATTGCCGTCGAATTCTGTGATCGATATCTCACCTATGGCGAACTCAACGCGCGCGCCAACGCACTGGCACATACCCTGAGGGCCATGGGGGTCGGTCCCGACGACAAGATCGGCCTCATGGTGGAGCGCTCCTTCGATATGCTCGTGGGGATCCTGGGCATTCAGAAGGCGGGCGGGGCCTATGTCCCCATGGACCCCGAGTATCCCACCTCGCGGCTCGAGTACATGCTGGAGGATTCCACCAGCCCCGTGCTGATCACGCAGGAGGCCCTCCTGGACAAGATCTCCCGGCTCCCGGAGCATACGGTGGTCATCGACCGCGATTGGGAGCGCATCGCGCAGTCTCCCAACGGCAACCCATCGCCCCTGGCCGGCCCGGCAAACCTTTCGCACCTGATCTACACCTCCGGTTCCACCGGGCTTCCCAAGGGGGTTATGATCGAGCACCGCAATGTGAGTGCCTTTCTTTCCTGGTGCCTGGAGGAGTTTGCGCGCGAGGAATATGCCGAGATGATCGCCTCCACCTCCATGTGCTTCGACCTGTCGGTCTACGAGTTCCTGCTTCCGCTCATCACCGGGACCAAGGTGATCATCCTGCGCTCGTCGCTGGATATCGACGACTACCTCGAGCACCACAGCGCCACCATGGTCAACACCGTGCCCTCGGCGCTCAGGCACCTGTTGAACGTGGCGCGCAAGCCGCACACGCTCAAGGCCATCAACCTGGCCGGGGAGCCGCTCAAGCTCGAGCTCGTCCAGGAGGCCTACGCCAAGCTCGATGTCGGCCTCATCCGCAACCTTTACGGACCTACCGAGGACACCACCTATTCCACCAACTACCGCATACCCCGGGAGATCGATTTTGCGCCCCTGATCGGGAGGCCCATCGGAAACACGCGGGCCTACATCCTCGACAAGACGCTGAACCTGGTGCCGCGCGGGGTGATCGGTGAAATCTACCTGAGCGGGGACGACCTCGCCCGGGGGTATTGGCAGGCGCCGGAAAAGACCCGGGAGCGCTTCATCCCCAACCCCTTCTCGCCTGAAAAGTGCCCCTATATCTACAAGACCGGCGACCTGGGGCGCTGGTTGCCGGACGGCAACCTCGAGTTCCACGGGCGGGTGGATTACCAGGTCAAGATCCGCGGCAACCGCATCGAGCTGGGCGAGATCGAGACACGCCTCTCGGCCCTGGAGGACCTTGCCGACGTGGTGGTGGCCGACCGTGACGACGACGAGGGCAACAAGTACCTGGTGGCCTACTATGTGGCCGGGGAGGATATCCCCCCGGCGCAGTTCCGCGAGCACCTCAGCGCCAATCTGCCGGACTATATGATCCCGTCGCGCTATGTGCGCCTGGAGGGCCTGCCGCTCACGCCCAACGGCAAGATCGACCGGGCGGCTCTGCCCGCCCCGGAGGCCAGTCGCGAGTTGATGACCCGTGAGTATGTCGCCCCGCGCGATGCGCAGGAGGAGGCCATTGCCCGGATCTGGGCCGAGGTGCTCT
>CAZUDI010000044.1:11194-33696 GCA_964618975.1 uncultured Bacteriovoracaceae bacterium
CGCTCGAGCGCGTGGGCGTCACCGACAACTTCTTCGACCTCGGCGGCCACTCGCTCAAGGCCACCCAGGTGGTGGCGCGCATGAAGAAGGAGCTCGAGTACCAGGTGCCGCTGAAGGCCTTCTTCGAGGCCCCCACGATCGCCTCGCTCAGGGAGTTCATAAGAGAGGACGGTCCATCCCTGCCGCCGATTGAGGTTTTGGGTAAGCGGGAGCACTATGCGTTGTCGCATGCGCAGCAGCGGTTGTGGTTTTTGGAGCAGATGGTGCCGGGGCAGGTGGCGTACAACATGCCGAGTGCCTTTGAGCTTAAGGGGGAGCTGGATCTGCGGGCGCTGGAGCGGGCGCTGGGACTGGTGGTGTCCCGTCACGAGAGTTTGCGGACGCGGTTTACGAGTGTGGACGGGGAGCCGGTGCAGGTGATTGGGCCTGTGGTCGGGATCGAGCTGGAGGTGGAGGATCTGGGCGGCCGGCCGGCGGCGGATCTGGTGGTGGAAGAGGCGCTTGCGCCCTTTGATCTGGAGACGGGGCCATTGTACCGGCTGCGGCTGTACCGGGTAGGGGATTTGCGGCACCTGGTGGTATTCACGATGCACCACATCATTTCGGACGGGTGGTCGATGGAGGTGTTGCTGGAGGAGGTGCTCAAGGCGTATGCGGCGTACTCCGGTGGAAAGGAGCCGGAGCTGCCGGAGCTGCGGGTGCAGTACCGGGATTATGCGGCGTGGCAGAACGCGCTGTTGGAGGGGGGCGCGCTGCGGGAGCAGGAGGAGTACTGGCTGAGTCGTTTGGGGGGTGAGACGGCGTACGTGGAGTTGCCGGCGGACCATGGGCGGCCGGCGGTGCTGACGACGAACGGGGCGAGCTGTCGTGTTGGTTTGGGCGCGGACGAGAGTGCGGCCCTGAAGGAGCTGGCGCGGGGGCAGGATGCGACGCTGTTCATGGTGCTTTTGTCGGCGCTGGACGTGTGGCTGTACCGGTTGACGGGGCAGACGGACGTGACGGTGGGTTCGCCGATAGCGGGGCGGAATCATCCGGATCTGGAGGGATTGATCGGGTTTTTTGTGAACACGCTGGCGCTGCGGAGCGATCTGGGGGGCGACCCGAGGTTTACGGAGGTGCTTCGGCGGGTGAAGGCGACGTGTGTGGAGGCGTACGCGCACCAGGATTATCCGTTTGATCAGCTGATCGATATATTGAAGCCGGCCCGCGATACGAGCCGGACGCCGTTGTTCAGTGTGATGTTTGCGATGCAGGACGCGAGCCGGATCATGGAGCTGGCGGGGGGCTTTGGGGGCGTGGAGGCGGAGCACGTCACGACGAAGTTTGACCTGACGGTGTTTGGGGTGGATCTGGGCGAGCGGGTGGAGTTTGTGCTGGAATACAACCGGGACCTGTTTGAGGCGGGCACGATGGCGCGCTTGGGTGGGTACCTGGTGAACCTGCTGCGGGAGGTGCTCTCTGAGCCTGGGGCGCGGCTGTCCGCGTACCGGATGGTGGGTGAGGACGAGTACCGGCAGGTGGTGGAGGGCTTCAACGCGACGGCGCGGGAGTACCCGCGGGAAGCGACGGTGGTGGAGCTGTTCGAGGCGGTGGTGGAGCGGCAGGCGGGCTTTCCTGCGGTGGTGTATGGGGAGGCGGGTCTGAGTTATGGGGAGCTGAACGCGCGCGCCAACGCGCTGGCGCACCGGCTGCGGGGATATGGGGTTGGGCCGGGGGTGCTGGTGGGGATGATGGTGGGCCGACCGGTGGAGAGCATTATCGCGATCATGGGGATCGTGAAGGCGGGCGGGGCGTATCTGCCGATCGACGCGGACTATCCGGCGGCGCGGGTGGAGTACATTGTATCCGATTCGGGGACGCCGGTGGTGGTGACGGTGGAGGAGTTTTTGTCGCGGTTGCCGGGAGATGTGGCGGTGGTGTGTCTGGACCGGGCGGGGGAGCTTACCGGTTGTGCGGAGACGAACCCTGCGCGGGTGAACCAGGCGCTGGATGCGGTGTATGCGATATACACGTCGGGCTCGACGGGGCGACCCAAGGGGACGCTGGTGCCGCACCGTGGGGTGGTGAATTTGGTGCACGCGCTGTACGACCGGCTGTACGGTTACTATGCGGGGCCGTTGCGGGTGGCGCTGCTGGCGTCGTACAGTTTTGATGCCTCGGTGCAGCAGATATTCGGGGCGCTTTTGTGGGGTCATGCGCTTTACCCGGTGCCGGGGAGCATGAAGCGGGACATGGGGGAGCTGATACCGTACGTGCTGGAGCAGGGCATCGAGGTGATGGACGGGACGCCGTCGTTGTGGGAGCTTTTGGTGGCCGGGGGTCTGGCGGAGGCGGAGGGTTTGCGTCTCCGGCACGTGATCATTGGGGGAGAGGCGCTGCCGGTGGCGCTTTTGGAGCGGTTTTTTGAGGGCGAGTGTGGTCGGGAGGTGTGCTGGACGAACGTGTACGGGGTGACGGAGAGCAGCGTGGACTCGACGGGGTACGAGGTGCGCTGTGGGGCTTTGCCCGGGGGAGTGGGGGTGCCGATCGGGTCGCCGCTGGCGAACACGCGCATCTACATCCTGGACCGGGACCGCAACCCGGTGCCTGTGGGCGTACCGGGAGAGCTGTACATAGCGGGGGACGGGCTGGCGCTAGAGTATCTGAACAATCCCGAGCGCACTAAGGCGAGTTTTGTGGCGGACGTGTTTCATGAGGGGAAACGGATGTACCGCAGCGGGGATTTGGCGCGCTGGTTGCCGGACGGGAACGTTGAGTTTTTGGGGCGGCTGGACCACCAGGTGAAGATTCGGGGATTCCGGATCGAGCTGGGGGAGATCGAGGCGGTGCTGTCGGGGTGTGAGGGTGTCGAGGAGTGCGTGGTGGTGGACCGGGTGGACGCGGGGGGCGACCGGTATCTGGCGGCGTACTACGTGGGGCCGGCCGAGCTGGAGGTGTCCGGTCTGCGGGCGAACCTGGGGGAGAAGCTGCCGGACTACATGATTCCGTCGCGATTTGCGCACCTGGAGGCGCTGCCGCTGAACACGAGCGGCAAGATTGACCGTTTGGCGCTGCCCGAGGTGACCTCCGGCGGGATGAGCCGCGAGTACGTGGCCCCGCGCGACGCGCAGGAGGAGGCCATTGCCCGGGTCTGGGCCGAGGTGCTCTCGCTCGAGCGCGTGGGCGTCACCGACAACTTCTTCGACCTCGGCGGCCACTCGCTGCTGATCATGAAGATCCTGGGCCAGCTGAAGCTGACCATGCCGCTGACGGTCCAGGATTTCTTCGATTACCAGAGCGTGGCCGAGCTGGCCGAGCTGGTCAGGCAGCGCACCGGGCAGACTTATGTAGCAGAGCTCACCGGGGTGGAGCAGCCGCGCGTGATCGAATACGACATCTCCCTGGGCACCCTCAGGGAGGCCCCGCAGCGTATCCTCCTGACCGGGGCCACGGGCTACCTGGGTTCGCATCTGCTCGGCGAGCTCCTCGACCGCACCGGGGCCGAGATTGTCTGCACGGTTAGGGCCGAGACGCAGGCCCGGGCTAGGACGCGGCTGCAAGAGGCCTATGCCTTTGCCTTCCCGGAAAGGGACCTCGATGATAGCCGCGTGCGTGCCGTACCGGCAGATATCGGAGTCGACGGACTGGGGCTTGGCGACGACGACCGCAGGCTCGTCCTGGAGGCGGATACGATCCTGCATGCCGCGGCGGACGTGCGGCATTTCGGAACCTATGCGCACTTCGACAACGTCAACGTGAAGGGGACGGCCCGGCTCCTTGAACTCGCCCACCAGGGACAGTGCCACCGCTTCCACTACATCTCCACCCTGAGCGTGATCGGTGAGAGCGTGCCCGGGATGGCGCAGGTCTTCTTCACCGAGATGGACTACGATCGGGGACAGCGGCTCGCGAATGTCTACGCACGCAGCAAGTTCACGGCCGAAGGCCTGGTGCGCGCCGCCATGGAGGAAGGATTGGCGGCCACCATCTACCGCGTGGGCAACCTTACGGCCGCCTACGAGACGGGTCGCTTCCAGCGTTCGATCGACACGAACGCCTTCTACGCCCTGCTGAGGGCCATGGTGGCCACGGGCGTGGTCCCCGACGGCGAAAACGGGGCCTCCCGGATGGACCTCACCCCGGTGGATGCCTGCCGCCGGGCCGTGGTGGAGCTCATGCTGCTGCCCGAGACCGCTCAGCGCACCCTGCATGTCTTCCACCCGCACCTTGTCAGCCTGGAGCAGCTCGCGGAGGCCTTCCGGCAGCACGGCTACGCGATCCAGAACCTTACGGCGGAGGAATTCCTCGAGGCGGCCTCCCGCATCGACGGCCCGGCCGGGGAGGCCCTGGATCGGGTTCTGCCGTACCTGGCCGGAGACGGCGGGCCCCGCTCCCGGGTGATCAACGACTGCTGCCTGGCGGGCCAGTTCCTGGAGGCGCTGGGCTTCGAATGGCCCAGGCTTGACCAGCACTATTTCGCGCGTCTGATCGACTATGGTGCCGCGGTGGGCTTCCTGCCGGGACCAGAGGCTTGAATCACTGACATACGGGGAACACAAAGAAGGGACGGTGACCATGAAAGAGATTGCGATCGTGACCGGGGCCTCTTCCGGTCTGGGTCGGGCCTTTGCGCTCAGGCTCGAGCTGGAATACAATCTGGATGAGATCTGGCTGTGCGCCAGGCGCAGCGAAGGCCTGGAGACGACGAAGAATCAACTGCAAAAGGCAAAGGGGATCGTCATCCCCATGGACCTCGCGCAGGCCTCCGACCTGGAGCGCCTGGGAAAGCGGCTGGAAAGCGAGGCCCCCAGGGTGCGGGTGCTCGTCAATGCGGCCGGCTACGGCAGGGACGCCCTTTTCAGCGAGGTCGGACTTGAAGAGCACCTGCACATGATCGACGTGAACGTCAAGGCCCTGGTGGCGCTGACCCACCTGTGCCTGCCGCGGATGGATAACGGCGCCCAGATCTATCAGGTGGCCTCGGTCAACGCCTTCATGCCTCTTCCGGGAGGCGCGGTCTACGGGGCGAGCAAGTCCTTCGTGCTGAATTTCTCCCATGCCCTCAAGCGGGAGCTCGAGCCTCGCGGCATCCATGTGATGACCGTCTCCCCCGGGGCCGTGGATACCGAATTCTTCGGTGTCATCTCCGGTGGAAAAAAGACGGTGCCTAAAGGCGCCGCCGATCCGGCCGATGTCGTGGCCCGCGCCGTGGCCGACGCGCGCCGGGGAAGGCTGAACTCGACCCACGGCGCGGCGCAGCGCTTCAATATCCTGCTCAGCCGTCTGCTGAGCCGCAAGACACTGCTGCGGCTTGTAGGCAATGGTTGAGGAGGTGGCAAAGACCAAGGGATGTTCCTGGCCGTTGAGAGGCTGCAGGGCCAGCACCGATCCCCCGACCTCTTCCGGAGTGATTATGGGGATGCTTCCCGTGGGAACCCGGTTTGAGGTCGCAGACGTAGGGGATATGACCTTTGAGCGATTAGATTAAGGGACAAGGATTAGGGATCAGCATCACGAGACAGGAGGGCATATGTCAGCATCATGGATCAGGATCAGCGGAAATGGGCAAAGCAACATGCGCATCTTCTGCTTTCCCTATTCGGGGGGCACGGGCCAGGTTTTTGGTCCTCTGGCGGGAATGGTTCCGGAGGGGGTGGGGGTTTATGCCCTCGAGCTGCCCGGACGGGGACGGCGTTTCTGCGAGGATCTGCCTCAGGACGTGGGTGCCATGGTGCAAGAGGCCCAAACGGGCCTGGACGAGCTCCTGCATATAAGGTCAGCGGTGTTCTTCGGGCATTCCCTTGGCGGGCTCATCGCCTATGAACTGGCGCATCTGCTCGGGGATGCGGTCCAACACCTCTTCGTCTCCGGCGTGCGGGCCCCGCAGGTGCCCCGGCGCGAGGAGATCGTCCACGACCTCCCGCAGGCCGCCTTTGTCGCCAAGATCGCGGCCATGGGCGGAACACCCCGCGAAATCCTCGCCAACGAGGAGATGCTCGAGATCGTCCTGCCCATCCTGAGGAGCGATTTTAGGGCCTATGAGACCTATCGCTACGTACCCCACGGGAGGCTGGCCTGTCCCATAACCGCCATCGGCGGCCGGGACGACGACTTCGTGACAGAAGACGATATCTGCCTTTGGGGGCAACACACCGCCGGCAATTTTGCGCATCACATGCTCCCCGGCGGGCATTTCATCATTCATACCCACCTGCGTGAGATGGCGGATATCATCGTCGAGACACTGAGGAGGACGTGCTGAGGCTAGAGAACCCCTTTCCTGACTACATCGGCTTTGCGGTGATGACGCGGGTACACCTCCGGGCGCTCTCGCCGCAGGAGGGCCGTCTCCTGAGCGCACGTGCCAGCGAGAAACGGCGCCGGGAGTTCGTGCTCGGCCGTCATGCCGCGGCCGAGGCGCTCCGACTAGCCGGCATGGACCCGCCGCCGCCGGTGCTCCGGGAGCCAGACGGGTCACCCCGCTGGCCGGCGGGATATGTGGGCACGATCACGCATTGTAAAGGGATCGCCGCCAGCGCGGTGTGCCCCAGCCCCCTGAGCCGGGGAGTCGGGATCGACCTTGAGGACCTGAGCGCCGAGGTGTCTCCCGACACGTATGGCCTCGTCTGCACGCCGGAGGAGCTGAGCTGGGTGGAAGAGGTGCTGCCCGCGGAGCAAAAGATACGATTTTTAAGCCTCTTTTCCGCCAAGGAAGCCGGGTTCAAGGCCTTCTTCCCCCAGGTGCGCCGCTTCATCGATTTTCGGGATGCCCGGCTGCGCTGGGACCCGGTGCGGGAAAGTTTTGTCGGTGAGCTCGTCAAGGCCCTGGCCGAGGGCTGCCCTGAGGGATACACCTTCGAGGTGGGCAGCCGTAAGAACTCAGGCCTGGTCCTGAGCTTTGTGTGCCTGCCGGCGCCGGATGACGCATCGGGAGGGGCCATTGGCTAGGCGTATGCCTGAAAGAAAGATGCGCCAGCGAGTGAAGCGGCGCCGGAGCGCCCTGTGGCTGGGGACCGTCGGAGCCCTCCTGCTGATGCTGGTCGTGGCGTGCCTGGCGGCGGGAACGCACCCGGCATCGCAGGCGCTACAGGCCCTGAACAGTCCCTTCGACGCCCGCGTCGAGAAGACGCTGGAGCGCTACAATATCCCCGCGCTCTCGGCCTGCATCCTCAGGCGTGATGCCGTAAGCGGGGTCTGGGAGCTGGCCTGGAGTGCCACCTACGGGCATGCCATGGCCCTGCTGCCGAAGATCGCGGCGGATGAGGATACCGTGTTCCCGATCGGCTCGCTCACCAAGATTTTCACAGCCAGCGCCGTAATGCAACTTGCCGAGCAGGGACGCCTGGATCTCGATGAGGATGTCGGGGCCTATCTCGGATTTCCCGTCACGAACCCCGGGATCGAGGGAGATACCCCGATCACCGTACGGTATCTGCTGGGCCACCGTTCGGGCCTGGCGGCCACCCCGGCGGAGTTTTTCACGCAGTACGAGGATGTGGGCCGCATGGAGTTCGGCGTGTTCCGGGACCTCGAAGAGCTTAAGGCCTACCTCGCCCGGGAGGAGGCCTGGGCCCACATGGATGCGGCCCACCCCGGAGTCAGGGCCTATTACCGTCCGGGGGAGCGCTTCTGCTATTCGAACGTGGGCTACCTGGTGCTGGGGTTCATCATCGAAGAGGTGATCAACCGGGGGCAGCCCGCACCTGAGCGCCTGACCTGGAAGGATCAGGTGCAGACTCATATCCTGGATCCGCTCGGCCTGAGGCATACCGTTTTCACCTGGGCGGACGTGCCCCACAACCGCAACAAGGCCCAGGGCTATATCGAGAAGCGCTTCATCCGGGCGGGGGTGTCCGGAAAGACGGGCGAGCCGCTCCTTGTGCCCCAGAACCCGCCGGTGAGGAACCTGACCATCGGCATCCTCTACAATGCCGGGGGGGCGGCGGGGCAGATGCTGGGTACGGCGAAAGATCTGGCGGACTTCTTCATCGTCCACCTGAACCAGGGACAGGGATACGCCCGCGATTCCATGGGACGGCGGCGGTGTTTAGCGGACGGCCGTCCCGTGCCGGTGCGCATTCTGGCGCCCCAGAGCGTCAGTGCGATGCACACCCTGGAGATCGAGACATACCCGCCCGCCGACGAAGACCCGGGACTGGTCGTGGTCTGCGGGTACGGCCTGGGCTGGGCGCGCTTGCTTATGGGCGGGCGCTACTGGAACTCGCCCTGGGGGGGCGGGAGAGAGGCGCTCTTAGGCGTCGATTGGGGCCTGCTGGAGGGAAGCGGCATCAGGAAGGGAGGGTTCCTCGGGAGAGAAGGGCTGGTGGTGGAAGGGCACAACGGGGCCCTGCCGGGGTACGCGAGCGGCATGTTCCGCGTCTCCGAGAACCTGGCGCTGGTCTATCTCATGAACGAGAATTTTTCCGAAGAGGACCGTGACGAGTCGCGCATGCAGCCGTTGCGCTTCCGGCACTACCAAAGCGCCGCAGACGACGGCCCGGCACTGCGGGGATATGACGGGGCCCTGCCGCACAACCAGGTCAAGTACAGCGAGGTGGCCTATCTGCTGCTGCAGAAGGCCGCCTCTTTGAAATGAGTTTTTTTCCAGAAGTACGGTGGGGAGCATGCATCCAGAGCGGACACCGTAACGAGAGATCAGCCCAGTCACCATGACCGGAGATGGATTTCCGGCGCGATAGGCTCGATCAATTTTTGTGAAGATTCTCTTTGCACGAGTGGTATGCGGAGGTCTCCGGGGCTTGTCCCGGCAGGGTTCATCCACATTATGATTCATACAAAACTGTAGGGGAAAGGGGTGGTTGTATGAAGAAATTAATGGTCGTGGTTTTTCTGGTCATGTTGTCGGTCTGGGGGTGTCTCTATAACTTCTCGCCCGTTTCTTCCGCAGTCGAGATCGATGCCGGGGAGGCGGTCGTGTTCAGCGTCGATCTGTTTCCTACCACGTCCAGCCTGCTGTGGTTCCTGGACGGAGTCCAGGTGGGCACGGACATGCTGAGTTTCACCTATGCTCCCGATACAGGCGATATCGGCACCCACAAGCTCGTGGTGCAGGAGTTCAATCCCAACGGGCTCAATATCGGCACCCAGTATCACCAGTGGGTGATCGAGGTGCTCGAGGCGGAGTAGGCTTCCCGTTCGTCGGTGCGCCTACTCCGCGGGGTTACTCTCATTCGGGGTGCTGTTTGCGCAGGTCATACTCTGATTGTCGGGAAGATCAGGGAATGAGCTCGGGTTGAGCCTGTTGCCGCAAGCTGCGGGGAATCTGACCCAGAGTGTTTAAAACTGCGCCCTGTCCAAGAGGGGCGCGTAATAAGAATGGTGAGGAGGTTTTTATGAAAAGATGGTCCCTTTGGGCTGCGGTGTGTCTGGCGGCCCTCGTACTGAACGGGTGCATTCTCTGGTCGTCGCCCTCGGGCGCGGTGGCGGCGCTCGATGCCGGTGACACGCTGACCTTTCAGGTGGTCACCCTCCCGGTGAATTCCACGGTGAAGTGGTATCTGGACAACACCTCGGTGGCTAGCGGCAAGACGTATGTGTATCAGCCGACCACCGCCCAAATCGGTCTCCACTCCATCACAGTCGTCGCCACGGACTGGGGTTCCGGCAATGAGGCCAAGACCTGGCTGGTGACCGTGCTGACCCCCTGAGCAGGCGCATATCAAAATTTGCGTCGGCTCGGGATGGGGAAGACCCGGGCGACTGCACCGGGGCTGATGCCCCGGCTCAGGGATTCAGTGATGGTGCCTTGCGCGGGCGAATGTCCCGGGGTGTTAAGCGCTGGTGCTTAACCTTTCTCTTTGCGACGCCAGGGAGGGGTTTGCACCGCGGTTCTTCATCCCCCCTGACGGGTTCCCCCATTTAATGGCCTGAGGGTCGAAATCCTCGCTGCTTGCGGCGAAAGAGTGGGTCCGGGGCTTGCCCTGGGATGCATGCCCCTGATGCGCCTCCCGAGAGAGACGGAGGATCTATCCGGGGGCTCAGAGCTCCAGCAGGGTTGCGAGTGAGGCCTCGTATGCGTCCACCAGGGCGTGGATCTCTTCCGGGGTATATTCCGCCTCCGGGTAGGTGAAGGCCACCGTGATCAGCCCTCCCAGACTGTTGAAGATGAAGAGCAGCCCGTCGGATTTGGTGGTGGTGAGGATCTCGCGGACACGCACCGTATCGCCATGTGTGTTGAGTGTGTCGGCATTGCCCATGTTGGAAAAGAAACAGGTCTTGGTGTTGACCCCCCGGGATTTTACCCGCCCCAGGACCCGGGAGAAGCGTTTGCGGCCGATGATGAAGTTGCCGAGGCCTTCCAGGAGTACCGGCAAGGCGATATCCTTGTGGGCGACCGCGGAGAGGTGTCCGGCGAGCTGGCGGGCGATCTCTTCGATCATGGCGCGCGGCTCGTCCCAGAGAGGACGCGGGATGCGGATCATAGGTGCGATGAGGTAATTGCCGAACACCGGCGGATTGCCGGGGAAGAAGGGCCTGAGGTCCACCTGCATCGGGATGCCGATGACATCACCGGCGTCCCGTCCCGGTCCGCGGGCGGCCGTCATTCCCAGGGCGGCCAGCAGGAGGACCGTGATGCTGCAGCCGAACTGTTTGGCCCTGGCGTTCAAGGTGGCGATATCCGGGCCCAGGGTATGCTGGTGGATGTCGGACGGCCCCAGAAAGGTTGCCGGGCGAGCGGTCAGGGGGATGATCTTCTCCTGGCGCAGACGGCGCGCATTTCTGAAGTGACGCGCCAGCGAGCGGAGCAGCTGGTCCGGGAGCCGGGAGGGCCTGTCCTCCAGGAGGGCCGGCAGCAGGCTGGGGCTGTCCAACGCCAGTGGGGCAGGGTGCTGGCCGTTGAGGATGGCCATGAGCGAGTTGAACATGTGCCAGGCCGACATGCCGTCCAGTACCATGTGATTGACCAGGAAGAGCAGCGTGGAGGTATTCTTGCCCGGCAGGTAATGGAAGCGCACCGGCAGAGAGAATTCCGGCGCGAAGGCCTCGTTGTAGAGGGCGCGGCGATGCTTGCGGTAGGCCTCTGATCCGTACTCCAGGTTTTCGATCAGGCGAAAGGAATCCTGAAACAGGGTCTCCAGGCGTGCATCCTGCGGGTCGAGGATTCGGAAGCGGTAGGAAAGCAGTGTGGGTTCGACCAGCGCCCTCAGGCGAGGATAGATATTCAGTAGCCCCCGGCAGGCCTGCCGCATGCGCTGCGCATCCACGCAGGTATTGAAATGCAGTGAGACCAGCCCTGACTGCCCCAGGGCGAAGAAGGTGAAATCGATCTGGTTCATCCTGCCCGTCTGCGACATGCGCTAACCCCCCTTGAGTGTATGCCTGGATATGTCTTTATAGCACAAACTATGCACAGCACCATGTCCTGGACTGCCGAGGCAGGGAACACCGGGGGGACAGCGCCCTTCCAGGCGCGGGCATTTTCCTCGCAGGCTAACCGGCATCAGAGAAGACGGCAAAAGTTTGCCCAGAATCGGGGGGGCAGGGGAAAACAATTTCCTTGGTCGCAAAAAATCACAAGGATAATCGAATGTTTGAATAGGCATAAGGTTTGCAGTATTCACTCATTAAGACACTATTCGGGAGGTGGTCTCTCATGAAAAGACAGATTTTTTTGTTTGCCGTGCTTTGTAGCTTCTTCCTCGGCGCCTGCGGTGGCGGGGGTGGCGGCGGAGGCGGTATTGCACCTGTCTCTTCGGAAGGTGGTGCGAACCAGGCCCCTGTGGCCAGCAATGCCCTGATAACACCAGCGAGCCCCACCTCGAGTGATGCCCTAAATGCGACCTACGACTTCAGCGACGCCGACGGCGATGCCGAGAATGGTACGCTGATTACCTGGTATGCCCGTACGGATGGTGGGGCGGCGCAGCCGCAGGCCGCCTTTGACAACCAGAGCACCATCCCGGCCGGGGAGGCCGCCAAAGGCCAGGTCTGGTACTTCACCGTGGTGCCCAGCGACGGGCAGGATCAGGGTGAAGCCGTAACCTCTCCCGAGGTCACCATCGCCAACGCCCCGCCTCTGGCCGATGCCGGGTTGGATCAGAGCGTGAGCGTGGGCGCGGGAACCGTGTGTCTCAACGGGGCGGGCTCTTCCGACCCCGACGGTGATGCCCTCACCTATGTATGGACGCGGACGGACAGCGAGGAGGTGGTTGTGGACCTCGTGCCCGACCCGGCAGACGCCTCCCGGGTGAGCTTCACGGCCCCGGAGGAGGCCTGCGAGCTGACCTTCGAACTCGCCGTCTCGGACGGCGCTACCTGGGTCAGCGACACCTGCAGCGTGGCGGTGGTGGAGATGGCCGATCTCACCTCAATCCAATCCTCGGAGCTTCTCTACGCGGCCCATGCGGGCATCGGCTACATGCAGGCCAACACCTCCGATGACGTCAGCGACGACGATGAGATGCTCTACAACGTTATGTTCGACCACCTCTACGGCCTCTTCGGCGAACTCGGATACGAGGTCTATGCGGATGATTTTGCCGATGATCCGGAAAATTTTGATCCGGGCACCTCGTTTCAGGACAGAATTATCGAGACACTGCTCGAGAATGTGGGCCTGCCTGTCTGCAAGGGAACCATCGCCTTCTTCAGGCCTCAGACCTTTGAATACACGGAGACGGACACAGATGGCGCCACTATCATGACCGCCCGCCTGGAGACCAACATGGAACTCGGCATTCAGCCCAGTGGCAACTCCGGATACATTGTATCGGGCCCAATTAGACTGCTTCTGAAGGTCGATTTCAGCCAGACCGCCTACAGCAACGAACGACTGTCCGGCCGGGAATACACTGGTGCGGACGGGATGTGTGACTTCGAGGCTCTCATAGATGGAGCGCTCACTCCGGATAATACAGGCGGCGTGGTGATCGTCGCGGACGTGTCCATGGAGGCCCACAGCACCCTGGGGGCCGCCTATGATGCGGGCTTCGAGGTGGCCTACGGGGCCGATGCGGGCGATACCTGGAACATCGCCTACACGATCGACGGCCAGCAGCAGCTGAACCTCTACCTGGTGCCCCTGGATGACGTCCTGGCTCAGGCCGGGTTCAACACCAAGGAGGATGACACCCCCGATACGCGTCTCTACACCCTGGACGGTGCCTTTGCCATCGGCGGCGGGACCGATGGTGACGGACTCTATGAGTTTGCCAGCATGAAGTACGGCCAGATGGTGCTTTCGGGCAGCGTGACCCTGCCCGGCGGAGCTCCCCTGCCCGTGGGGGGCACTTATCTGGCGCTCAACGGCCGGGTGAACGTGCCCGGCTTCGGCTCGATGGTGCTGGTGGACTCCCCGGGTGCCTTCCTCCTGGACGGCTCCACCAGCCTGAACATCACCGATCCGCTTATCCTTATTGATCTGCTGGATGCGGTGCGCCGCGACGACGATGCCGAAAACGACATCCCCGATGGCACCTGGATCTCCGGCGAGCTGTCCCTGGGGAACTTTGTTGACGTTTTATTCGGCGCGGATGGTAGCGCCACGTTGACCAGCGACAGCTGGACCGCAGGCGTGGACGACTGGCAGGACAGCCTCGATCCCCTGCCGTAAAGCATGTGCGGCAAGGTCCCCGGGGATGAGACTCCGGGGGCCTTGCCGGAGACACAGTGATGATTCCCCCCATGGGGGGTATGCGATATGCCGCTGACCCCGGCAAAGCGCAGGGATACCTGTGCTGCGGCCGGACTGCCGGCCCCGTTCGGTTTATGTTTTAATCACGGGGCCGGGTTGTCCAACGTATCAGGCCAGGGGCCGGCACAGCGATTTTCCTGGAATGATTGTGTTGCGGGTGGACGAATACGATCTTCGCACCCTCCTGAAGGCACACCCTGTCTGACACCCTTTTTCTCATGCCGATAGAAGTAAGTGGCGCCCCACCGGGCGCGATGCAGGTGCGGCGCTGGGGGATCTGCCGGGCGCATCCGTGTGTTGCGGTGACGCTTGGAGAGAGGCCCGGACCATGTGTGGTAAGGGGTCGGCCTGATGAGGAGGACAGTCATGTCGTATGTGACCAAGGAGAACACCGAGGATATCTATCCCCTGGCGCCCATTCAGAAGGGCATGCTCTTCCATGCGGTCAGCGCGGAGGACGGCGCGGTGTACTTCGAGCAGCTGGGCTTCACCGTGGACGGTCCGCTCGAGAGGGTGGCCCTTGAAAGGGCCTGGAACCATCTGGTAAAGGTTACGCCCATATTCCGGACCGTCTTCCGCTGGGACAGGGCCAGCGGTCCGCTCCAGATCGTGCTAAAAGAGCTCCCGACCGAGTTCGCCCTCCACGATCTGACGCACCTCGAGCCTCAGGCGCAAAGGAGAGCGATTGCCGATTTCCATGCCCGGGACCGTGAGCGGCCCTTCGATCTCGAGGAGGGCCCGCTTCAGAGGTTGAGCCTTCTGAGGCTCGCCGAGGATCGTCACCACCTGGTGTGGAGCCGCCACCACATCATTGCGGACGGATGGTGCATCGCGCATGTGCTGGGCGACCTGTTCGCCTTCTACCTGGCCGCCGCCGGAGGCGGTGAGCTGCCCCGCCCCCAGCGGCGTCCCTACCGCGACTATATCGTCTGGCTCAAGAGGCAGGATCAGCAGAGGGCGCAGTCCTTCTGGCGCGCCCGCTTGGCGGGCTTTGAAACCCCTACCGCCCTGCCCGCCGGCGAGGCGATCGCCGGATTGGCATACTCGGAAAGGGCCCCGCAGGAAAAGCATCCGGGGCCTGATAAACCGGGCGGGGTGGCCGAGCACCTTCTGGCGCTCTCTCCCGCAGAGACCAGAGGTTTGGAGCGGCTCGCCCGCGAGCGGCGCTGCACCCTGGGGACCGTCGTTCAGGCCCTGTGGGCGCTGCTGCTCGCGTGCTACGGCAACAGCGACGACGTGGTCTTCGGGGTGACCTCCTCCGGCCGGCCCGCCGATCTGCCCGGGGCCGAGGACATGATCGGCGTCTTCATCAACACCCTGCCCCTGAGGGTGCAGCTGGGCCCTGAGCTGACCTTTGCGGATCTGCTGGAGGAGGTGCAGCGGCAGTCCCAGGCCATTCGGGAGTTCGAGTACTCCTTCCTGCCCGATATCAGGGCCTGCAGCGACCTGCCGCACGACAGGAATCTTTTCGACAGCATCGTGGTGATGGAGAACTACCCCTTCACGCCTGGCAGGGCAGTGCCCGGAGCGGACTTTACGGTCAGCGACGTGCATACCTGGGAGGTGAGCAGCTTCGACCTCACCCTGGTGGCCGTGCCGGGCGCGTGCCTGGAACTGCGGGTCCAGTATGCCAGGCGGCGCTTTGACGCGCGGACCATCGAACGCCTGGGTGGGCACCTCCAGCGGCTCATCTCCCAGGTACTGCTGGATAGCTCCATAAGGCTCCGGGATCTGGATGTCCTGACACCCTGTGAGCGGCACCGTCTGCTGGCAGGTTTCAACGATACCCGGCGGGATTATCCCCGCGAGCGCACGATCCCGGAGCTCTTCGAGGAACAGGTGCGGTCTGTTCCCCACAAGACCGCCCTGGTCTTCGGGCAGGCGATCATGAGTTACGGCGAGCTGAATGCCCGTGCCGAGTGCATCGCCAAGGCCCTGAGGGCGCGCGGGGTGGGGCGGGGTGACTTTGTGGGCGTTATGGTGGAGCGATCGTTCGACATGCTCGCGAGCGTCCTGGGGGTCCTCAAGACCGGCGGCGCCTATGTCCCCCTGGAACCCGACTATCCACCGGCCCGCATTGCCTATATGCTGGAAGAGACGCGCGCCCCGGTGGTCATCGTGCACGAGGCCCTCAAAGACCGGCTGCCCGAGGGCGCAGGCGGTGTATTGTGCCTGGATGAACTCCGCGGAGAGGATCTGATGGAGGGGAAAGGCGCAGAGGGGCAGCAGGGCACTGCGGATGATCCAGCCTACGTGATTTACACCTCCGGTTCCACCGGGAGGCCCAAGGGTGTGGTGGTGCCTCATCGTGGGGTGGTGCGGTTGGTGAAGAACACCAATTATGCCGCCATCACCCCCGAGGACCGCTTTGTGCAGATCGCCACCTTTGCCTTCGATGCCGCCACCCTGGAGTTCTGGGGGCCGCTGCTCAACGGGGGCACCCTGGTGCTGGCGAGCCGCGACGAGGTACTCTCCCCCGAGGCGCTGGCCGATCTGCTCCGGGAGAAGCATGTGAGTATCGCCTTCATGACCGTGGTGCTCTTCAACCAGCTCGTCGACCAGCGGCCCGACGGACTCGCCGCCTTCAGACGGCTGCTCGTGGGCGGGGAGACCGTTTCGGTGTCTCATATGCGCCGGGCCCTGGGGGTGGTAGGTCCCGGGGTGCTGGCCAACGGCTACGGGCCCACCGAGAACACCACCTTTTCCACCTGGTACCCGGTGGACACCATCGACGCCGAGGCCACGAGTTTGCCCATCGGATACCCGCTGGCCAATTCCACGGTGTATATCCTCGACCGCTGGCACAGGCCGGTACCCGTGGGGGTGACCGGCGAGATCTGGGTGGGCGGCGATGGCCTGGCCACGGGCTACCTCAACGACCCCGAGAAGACCGCCCGGGCCTTCGTGCCGCTGCCCGTCGCCCCAGGGGAGGTGCTCTACCGCACCGGCGACCTGGGCCGATGGCGCCCGGACGGGGCGGTCGAGTACCTGGGGCGGATCGACCAGCAGATCAAGCTCAGGGGCTTCCGCATTGAGCTGGGCGAGATCGAGGCCTGGCTCAGGGAGTCAGGCGGGATCCGGGACTGCGTCTGCGACGTGCGCCGCCTGCCCTCGGGCAGCCGGGTGCTCGTGGCCTACTATGTCGGCGGGGACGGCATGGAAATGGATGACCTGCGGGCCGGCCTCAGGGATAGGCTGCCGGAGTACATGGTACCCGGCATCTTTATCCGGCTGGAGGCCATTCCCCTGACCCCCAACGGCAAGGTCGACCGGGCCTCCCTGCCCGACCCGGGAGGGTCCCTCCCGCAGCGCATGACGGAATACACCCCTCCCGCAGGCCAGATGGAGAGCCTCATCGCCGCGGTCTGGGAGGAGGTGCTTTCCGTCGGGCGGGTGGGGCGCCACGACAATTTCTTCGACTTGGGGGGCGATTCCATCATCTGCATCCAGGTGGCCGGCCGGCTCAAGAAACAGGGCGTCATGATGAAGCCACGAGATATCTTCGAGCACCAGACCGTGGCCCGCATTGCCCGGGTGGCGGTGAAGGGAGACGGCGTACGCCGTCTCCCGGTACAGGCCGCAGGCCCTGCACCGCTGACGCCCATCCAGTGCTGGTTCTTTGACCTGCAGCCTACAGACGCGCATCACTTCAACCAGGCACTCGTCCTGCGCGTGCGGCAGTGCATCGATGCGCCGGCCCTTATCAGGGCCCTGACCGCCGTGGCAGCCCACCATGATGCCCTGCGGCTGTGTTTCGAAGACGGCCACCAATCCTGCCCCGCCCAGGCTGCCGAACCCCTGTTCCGGGAACGCACGATCGCCTCTGGCCCGGAGCTCGAGCGTATAGCCAACGAGCTCCAGGCCGGCTTCGATCTCGCGTATGGCCCGGTGTTCGCCTGCGCACTCCTGCACTCGCAGACACAGACGGTCGATTATCTCGTCCTGGCGGCCCACCACCTCGTGATCGACGGGGTCTCGTGGCGCATCCTGCTCGAGGACCTCTTCAGCGCCTACACCTGTGTCCTCGAAGGCGGGCAGGTGCGTCTGCCGGAAGAGACCACCACCTATCTGGAGTGGGCGCAGGCGCTGCAGGACTATGCCCGGCTCCCGGACCTCGGCCGCGAGGCCGCCTGGTGGCGGGATTTCCTGGATGTCAACCCGCCGAAGCTGACCTGTGATTTCGACCGCGGGCCCAATAACGCCGCCTCCCTGCGGGTGGTGCGCACCGCGCTTTCGCAGGAGACGACCGGGTGCCTGCTTTACGAGGCGCATGCCGCCTTGCATACCGAGGTGAACGACCTGCTGGTCACCGGGCTCATGCGGGCCCTGGCCAGGTGGGGCGGGCAGGGGCTGGTGGTTTTCGACCTGGAGGCGCACGGGCGCGAAGAGGTGCTGGACGGGGCCGATCTCTCCCGCACCGTGGGCTGGTTCACGGCCATCTTCCCGGTGGCGCTGGAGGCCGGCCGGCACGCCGACATCGCCGACCAGGTCCGCTATGTCAAGGAGACCCTGCGCTCGATTCCTGACAAGGGGTTCAACTACGGCGTGTTGCGGTATCTGCAGCCGGAGCCCGCTGTGCCCCGCAGCCCCTCCCAGGTATTGTTCAATTATCTGGGTCAGCTTGACGCTGTCGGTCCTTCTTCGGAGATCGAGCTCGTCGACGACCTGGAGATTCAGGCCTCCCATGCGGACAACCCCAGATCGCACCTGATCGATATCTCCTGCAAGGTGCTGGGGGCGCGACTGGTCATGGAGGTGGGCTACAGCGCCAACCACTTCGGCCCTGCCACGATGGAGGGTCTGGCGAGGATTCTCCAAAAAGAGATCGCACGTGTGGTGGAGACCTGCGTGCTCACCTCCCGGACGCAGGCGGGCTTTACCCCTTCGGACTTCGCCCTGGCCGCGATCTCGCAGGACCAGATCGATGACCTTGTGCGCGACCTGGAGGAAATCTGATCGCCGGCGTCTGGAGGGGATGTGCACAGACAGCCCCCCAGAGGCAAGGGCAGCCCTCAGATATCCCGGACGTCGCGGGTGTAGCCATAGATCACGGCCGTGCCGAGCAGGTACATCACGGCCGTGACATAGAAGACCTGGTCGAGACCGCCCAGGTCCATGATGATGCCCGAGACGACCGGGCCCACGACCATGCCGGCCCCGAAGAACATGTTATAGAGGCCCATCGACAGACCGAGGCCAAAGTCCCGGGAGCCCTTGATCACCAGCGCCGTGGCGGCCGGGTTGGCGACGGCGGCCCCGATGCCGCCGAAGAGGCTGCCGGTGAAAAACATCCAGAAGGCACTGCACCAGGGGATGAGTGCCAGCAGGAAGGCGATCATGAGCATGCCGGCCATGATCAGATAGACCTTGTTCCAGCGGTTGGCCAGAAAGCCGAAGGGGGTCTGCAGTACGCCCGCCCCGAGCATGATTACGGAGACGAGGACGCCGATCTGGGCCGTGGTGATACCCTCGCGCGCGGTGAGCACGGGCAGGAAGGTGAACAGCCCGCTCTCGCCAACGGCGATGATCAGGGCGAAGAGCAACAGCCCCTTCATCAGGTTCGAGCGCAGCATGGCCTTAAGGGGGTGCCCTTCGTGGCCGCCCGGCGAACGGGCCGGCGCTGCAATGACCTTAGCGGGTAGGAGCGTCAGGGCCAGCATGGCTGCGACCCCCAGCAGCAGGGCCATGGAACCGAAGGGAGCCGTGAACCCGTAGGCCTCGGTGAGCCAGCCGCCCATCAGGGGGCCCAGGCCGAAACCCAGGAAGAGAAAGGTGCTGAAGATGCCCATGGAGGAGCCCTCGCGTCCTTCGGGGGCGATCGCCCCCACATAGGCCATGGCCACCGTCTGGACCATGGCCGAGAGGACACCCTCGATGAGGCGGATCAGGATCAGGTGCAGGGGGGTCGCCGCGACGATGTAGGCCAGGGCCACGGGGACGTGCAGGGCCAGGCCCAGGGTGAGCACGGGCTTGTAGCCGATACGGTCGGCCAGACGGCCCATGATCGGGTTGGCCAGCGCCAGCGTGACGGCGAAGCTGGAGAAGATGAGCCCCAGCATGGTGCCGGAGGCCCCCATGTCACGGGCATACAGCGGCAGGATGGGCACCACGATGCCCAGACCCAGCATGGCGGCGAGGATAGCAATACAGAGTACAGTGAAGATACGGATGCGCATATGTTTGTCTATCAAACCAGAAAGATATGTGGTTTGTCTAATGGAATCGAAGATTTAATCTCTCGGGGTCGAATTTTATGCAGCTGGGGGGTAAGCAGAGCAATGCTTGTCGTGAGAGTTATTCCCATGATCATCGAGGATGGAGATGTGAAATGATTTTCACTTGACGGAAAAGACTTTCCGGCAACAGGGAGGCTTAAGAGATGCCTGGGGGTATTTAACCTGTTAATTTAGTGTGTTATATATCTGTCCCCATGGCATCCAACTTGCTTGATATCCGTATGATGGGGGGACCTCAATGAAGTATGACCCGTTTGTTGTGGCCGGTGTAATCAAACGTGATGTGACCGAACTCAGGAACATCTTCCGGCTGAAGAAGGAACTGGAGCACAACCAGAGGCTTACCCCTCAGGAACTTTCACGCATGCAGGAGCACAAGCTGCGTCGAATCCTGGCGCATGCGGTGACACACGCACCCTTCTACCGCGAACTGTACCGGGGCATCGATATCACAAGCTGCCGTCTGCAGGACCTTCCGGTCATCCAGAAGCGAGACATGATGTCACATTATGATGAGTTTGTCACCGATCCACGCCTGAAACTCGAGGATCTGCAGGCCTTTCTCGCCGACCGCAGCAATGCCGCCATGCCCTTCAAGGATGATTTCGTCATCCTGAATTCCTCGGGAACCTCGGGGGAGAAGGGCATCATGGCCTACCACTGGCGGGAGTTCGACTATGCCTTCGCCGCGGCCATGGCGCGCGGCAACCGCTATGCCGCCAACTGGTTCTCGCTGATAAAATTCGCCTTCACACAGCGCCTGCGGGTGGCCAACGTGATGATCGTGGACGGCCACTCGGCCAGCTTCATCTGTTCCAAACGCATCTCCACCAATCCGGACAACCCCATCATGGCTAACTATTTCTATTCCGTCTTCATGCCGATCGACAAGCTGTGCGAGGAACTGAACGCATTCCAGCCGCATATCCTCCAGGCCTATTCCACCTCGATCGCCACCCTCGCCCGTGAACAGCTCGCGGGCAGGCTCAAGCTGGGCTTCGACGATCCGCGCAGCGCGATCGTCTCATTCAGCGAGCCCCTGGATGAACGCACCCGGGAACTCAGCCGCAAGGCCTTCGGCCGGGATATCATCAATACCTACGGGGCCTGTGAGAGCATCATCCTGGCACGCGAGTGCGAGGCCCACCGGGGCATGCACATCAATTCTGACCTGATCATCTATGAGGTGGTGGATGAGAACTACCGGCCGGTCCCCCCGGGGGTGACCGGGAATCGAGTGCTGGTCACGAACCTCTATACCTTCTCCCAGCCCATGATCCGCTATGAGCTCCAGGACCGGGTACAACTGGCGGACTATGGCTGCACCTGCGGCAACAGCCTGCCGCTGATCGCCTCGGTCGAGGGGCGTACCGAAGAGATCCTGTGGATCTCCAGGCCCGGTGGGGGCTATGACCCCGTGCACCCGTACCTCTTTCTGGTCACGATTCAGAACAACCGGGGCATCGAAGAATTCCAGGTGGAGCAAATCGAGCGCGACCGGTTCGTCTTCCGGGTGGTGCCGTCGAAAAGGGGGGGGCTTTGTCCCTCAGACCTGGAACGCATGATGGAGGAGACCGCCGAGCGCGAGGGCTATGCCGGCCGGATGCAATTTGTGGGCGAGGTCGTGGACGCCATCCCCCGCGATCCGGTGAGCGGCAAGATCCTCCAGGTAAAGACCCGGCTCAAGGTTCCGGAGGGCGTCGAGCCCTGCGTCTGAGGGGCCTTTCTTGGTGGATCCGGATTTTTTGATCACGCACACGGGTCGGCGACAACGGGACTGGGACGAGCTTGGGCCTGCGAGAATTTGACGTCAGGCTGACCGGCGACCGGGCAGGTCCGTGTGACGCCGGGGCGAGAGGGACAGGTGGGACTGGGAAAGAAGGCCTATAATTCACGTATCGACCGCTTGCTCTACCAGAACATGAACGAACAGGTCTATCGCCAACGGATCTGCGTCCAGGAAACGGATTTTTCGCGTATTATGGAGGTGCTCGCGGCGTGCAACCGCGGGAGGGTACCCGAGGAGAAGCTCCGCTTCTCCGCCGTCATGATGCGCGCCATCGCCCTGGCCTGTGATCACGTGGATGGAGACGGGCGCAAGCCCTTCCGGCGTTTCAGCGGCTACACCTCCGGCCTGCCCTGGGGCGGAAGCTGGGAGAGCGAGACGATCGACATCTCGCTCATGATCTTGCGTGAGGTGGATGGCGACCCGCAGCAGACCTGTCCGGTGGTCTTTCGCGAGGTGGAGCGGAAGACGGTGGCGAGTCTCTCACGCAAGGTATGGGAGGCGGTCAACCTGCCGGAGGACGAGGTGCCGGGTATCAGGATGCTCAAGCAGATTGCCGCGCTGCCGCCCGCACTCACCTGGCTGCTTCTGAAGTGTACGAAAGTCGCATGGATCAAGGCCAGGGTTATCGCACCGACCTCCTTGTCGATCTTGCCGCGAAAGATCACCTGGTTTCAGGGGGAGCATACGAGCTATTTCGGCCTTCCCGCCATCGATCCGCAGACGCACAAGGCCAATCTCGAATGGACCTATGACCATCGTCTCGGCATGGGCAAGGACATCGCCGGGTTTCTGGAGACGCTCACCGCCATTCTGGAGGTCGGTGATTTCGTGGAGCGTGAGGTGC
>CAZUDI010000045.1:0-33132 GCA_964618975.1 uncultured Bacteriovoracaceae bacterium
GGTCGTACTTGCGGGCGAACTCGAAGTCGCGCTGGTCATGGGCGGGGACCGCCATGACCGCGCCGGTGCCATAGTCGTAGAGCACGAAGTTGGCCACATAGATGGGCATGCGGTAGCCGGTGAGCGGGTTGATGCAGTAGCGGCCGGTGAAGACGCCCTCCTTCTCATAGAGCTCGGAGGTGCGGGTGAAGGTGTCCACCTTGAGGGTCTTGTCGACAAAGGCCTCAACGGCCTCCTCCTGGCCCGTGTCCTTAGGCAGGGTCCGGGTGAGGGGGTGTTCCGCGGCCAGGCTCATGAAGGTGGCCCCATGCAGGGTGTCGGGCCGGGTGGTGAAGACCTCGATCTCCTGGTCGGAGTCCTCAATGGCGAAACGGATCAGGGTCCCGGTGCTGCGGCCGATCCAGTTGCGCTGCATGGTCAGGACGCGTTCGGGCCAGCCCTCACGGAGCTTCTCGATGTCGTCCAGGAGCTCCTGGGCATAGGCGGTGATCTTGAAGAACCACTGATCGTGCTCCTTGAGGATCACCTGGGTTCCGCAGCGCCAGCACGCGCCCGCTTCCACCTGCTCGTTGGCCAGCACGGTCCTGCAGGTGTCGCACCAGTTCAGGAAACAGCGGTCGCGGTAGACGAGCCCCTTCTCGAACATGCGGATGAAGAAGAGCTGCTCCCAGCGGTAGTAGGTGGGGTCACAGGTGGCGAACTCGCGCTCCCAGTCGTAGCTGAAGCCCATGCGTTTGAGCTGGGTCTTCATATAGGCGATGTTGTCGTAGGTCCACGTCTTGGGGTGGATGCCGCCCTTGATGGCGGCGTTCTCCGCCGGCATGCCGAAGGCATCCCAGCCCATGGGGTGCAACACGTTGAAGCCCTGCATGCGCTTGTAGCGGGCCACCACGTCGCCGATGGTGTAGTTGCGCACGTGGCCCATGTGGATGCGGCCGGACGGGTAGGGAAACATCTCCAGCAGGTAGTATTTGGGCCTTTTGTGGTCGACATCCACCTTGAACAGGTTGAGCTCCTGCCAGCGTTGCTGCCATCGTGGTTCGATTTCCTGCGGTATGTAGTCCCTCTGCATGTCGTCCTCCCATACGATACTGCCTGCTCCAATACCATATCCCCTTGAGGCTCGTCCAGTGGTGAAGCGCGCTTGCGGCCCCACCTTGAAAGGACTCCCCAGGACCCTGCCCGGACAAGGCCGCCCGCCCGCAGCGCTGCGGGCGGCTTGCGATGAGCCTCGTGTCGGCCCAGCCGGCACCCCCCGGCAGACCCCCTGGCGCTCAAGGATTTATCCTTGCATAAATATGATATATTGATAATGATGCAGGCAATTATGAAATGGCTGAAGATCATGCTTGGCGCCCTCTTCGTTATCTGTCTCGTGGTTGCGGCGTGGGCCTATTGGAATATCTTCCGGGGGCTGCCCTCGGCCCAGGAGCTCAAGGGGATAGAGGCCACCCGGCTCAGCCGGGTGATCGCTTCCGACGGCAGCGTGATCGCCTACTATCCCCCGCAGGGCATGATCGTGCTGCCCAAGGAGGCCATCCCCGACCTCATCAAGCAGGCCTTTGTCGCCGCCGAGGATGCGACCTTCTACACCCACGCCGGGCTCGATCTGCGGCGGATCTTCTCGGCGCTGATCACCGATATCCGCGCGGCCTCGTATGTGCAGGGGGCCTCCACCATTACCCAGCAGGTGGTGCGCTCCTATCTGCTCACGCGCAAGAAGACCATCCCCCGCAAGATCAGGGAGATCGTGCTGGCGTTGCGTATCGAGAAGGCACTCTCCAAGGAGGAGATCCTCAACCTCTACCTCGGGCGGATCTATCTCGGCAGCGGGGCCTACGGCGTGGGCGCGGCCAGTCTCAGGTATTTTGGCAAGGAATGCCGCGAGCTGAATCTGGCCGAGGCCTCCCTTATCGCCGGGCTGGCCCCGGCTCCGGCCCGCTATTCGCCCCTCAACGACCTCCCGGCGGCCAAACGTCGGCAATGGTATGTGCTCACGCGTATGACGCAGGAGGGCTTCATCTCCGAGACCGAGGCCGCCGACGCCTTCCAGGAACCCCTGCGGATCACGGGCGAGTCCGTGGCCAAGTTCACCCGCTATCCGTATGTGACGGACTATGTGAGAACCCAGGTCGCCCAGCGTTTCGGGGAGACGATCTTCGACAAGGGCATCAGTATCCAGACGAGCATCTCCCCCCAGCTGCAGGACGCCGCTATCGCCGCCGTGGGCCGGGGAACGATCGATCTCGAGCTGCGGCAGGGGGTCTACCGGGGTCCCGAGCGCGGCCTCAGCGAGACGAAGAAACAGCAGCTGCTGGCCTTCCAGGCCAACCAGCTGGCGTGGAAGGGGCTGGAGGCCTACCAGCTCTACTGGGCCGAGGTGCGGCAGAGTGCGCCGCTGAAGGTGTACATGGGCGATACGACGCGCGAACTCGGCCCCGAGGCCTATGCCTGGATCAATCCCAAGGGCGGCTATGACCCGGCCGTCGAGCTGAAGCCCGGCGACCTGGTCAGGACCTGTCAGACCGCCGACGGGCTCGTGCTGGCCCAGGAACCCGGGGTGCAGGCCGCGCTGGTGGCCTTCAATCTCGATCAATCCTGTGTCACGGCCCTGGTGGGCGGGGTGGACTACTCCCGCAGCCAGTTCAACCGGGCCGTTTCGGCCCGCCGGCAGAGCGGCTCGGCCATCAAGCCCTTCATCTATGCCGCGGCCATCGACAAGGGGCTCACCCCGGCCACGATCATCTTCGACACGCCCATGACCTATCAGGAAGAGGAGGACGAAGAGGCCTGGAAACCCAAGAATTACGAGGACCGCTTCTACGGCCCCACCTCACTGCGAACCGGGCTGGTCCTCTCCCGCAATGTCGTCACGATCAAGATCCTCAAGAAGATCGGCATCGGGTACACGCTTAACTACCTGAAGCGTTTCGGTTTCGGGGACGACCTGCCGCGGGACCTCTCCCTGGCCCTGGGTTCGGGGTCGGTGAGCCCCTATGACCTCGCCCGGGCGTACGCGGGGTTCGCCACCTATGGGAGGCGTTTCGAGCCCGAGATCGTGCAGTTCATCAACCAGGAGAATGTGGGCCCCATCTACACGGTGCGGGGCAATCAGGTGCTCGAGGGGCGCCCGCAGGCCGCAGAGGAGCGCATCATCTCCGAACAGACCGCCTACATCACCACCAATATGCTCGCGGACGTCGTGCAGAACGGCACCGGCTGGAGGGTGCGCGCCCTCAAGCGACCCATGGCCGGCAAGACCGGCACGAGTGACGACAACCGCGACGCATGGTTCATCGGATATTCCCCCGCGATCCTCTGCGGGGTCTGGGTGGGTTACGACAACATGCTGCCCCTGGGTGAGAACGAGACCGGCAGCCGGGCGGCCAGCCCCATCTTCGTGGATTTCATGCAGGAGGCGCACCGGGACCTGCCGGTGATGGACTTCCCCGTGCCGGTGGGGATCGTCTTTGCCCGCATCGATACCCAGACGGGCCAACTCGCGACGCCGTCCTCCCGGGAGGTGCGCTTCGAATGTTTCAAGGATGGCACCCTGCCGCTTTCCCAGGAGCGTTCTTCGGACGAGTTGCTCCTGAAGGAGGTGTACTGATGAGGAGGTTGTTTGCGCTCGTGCTGGTGATGGTGGGCCTCTGGACGGCGGGAGTGATGGCGCAGGATATCACCCTGGTGAAGCGTGCCCGGCGCACGGCGGACCTCAAGTCCGTCTCCTACACCGTGCAGAAGGACGACACGCTCTGGAAGATCTTCCTGCACGAATACCGTGCCCGGCCCGAAGAGCTGCCGGCCCTCTACCGCAGATTCAGGGAACTCAACCCCAACATCCACGATCTCGACTACATCCGCGCAGGGCAGCGGGTGGTCATCCCCCGGCTCGAGGAGGCCGCCCCTCAGGAAGCCCGGGTGCAGCCGAGCTCCGAGGAACGCTACATCCTCAAGCGCGGCGAGCACCTGGCCAAGGTGCTCAGGGAGGTCTACGGGCTGCCGGACGACCTGATTTTCAACGAATACCTGGCGCTCATCAAGAAACTCAACCCCGAAATCGAGAACCTCGACCATGTCGTGCCGGGCCAGGCCGTCAGGATGCCCGCCACGCTGACCAATAATAAGGCCGCGCGTGTGCGCGAGGCGGCGCCTCCGGCCGGGACGCCAGAAATCCCTTCCGAGGACAGGGCCGCCACCCCGCTGAAGGTGGAGTCGCCTGCCCCCCCTCAGCCGCCGGCAGAAGCGCCGGCCGCCCCGCCGGCCGTCACGCCGGAACGGGCGGCCGCGCCCGAGGAACGACCGGAGAGGGCCACGCTTTACCCGGCCGGGGTTGTCCCCGGACCGGTTCCCCCGGAGGCGGCGTCCGCTGCCCCGGGGCAGGCCGGGCAGGTTTCGCGCCTCGTGCGCAACACCCTCCTGCCGGCGCTGTCGAGGATGGGGGGCAGCCAGAAGGATCAGGGCACCTTTTTCCTGCCCGTGAGCGGGGGCAGCAGCATCTCCATCGATACCCAGGAGATGCCCGTCATGGAGCTCGATACGGGCCGGCGCATCATCCTGGATCTCAACGACCAGATCTCACCCGAGGTCAAGGCCCTGGTGGAGGAGGCCTTTCCTTCCTGCAGCATCATCAAGGATTCCGGGGGCGACCTGGAGGGGATGATGAACAAGGTCCTGAGCGTATCGGGGTACTTTTCCATCAACACCGACGCCGGCCCGTTGCTGGTGGGCGAGGAGGAAAAGGTTCGCTTTTCGGGCAAATGGATTGTCTACAAAGACTTTTCCCGGCGCAACGTGTTCGTGATCAACGTGCTGTCGGAGGATGAAAGCCGCACGCCTGCGCCCATCCGGGACTATGCCTCCCGCTTCGGCATCGACCTGATCGAGATGGGCGGACTAGAGGCCAACCTGGAGGAACCCCGCACGGATTATGTGAAGATACTCGATCGTTCCTACCCGCAGCTCTTCGATCGGCTGGGCGTGGCCTACGAGCAGGACCGGCACATCGAGCTGGTCGCCTCCGAGGTCATGCAGATCGCCTATACGGCGCCGATCCTGGTGGGGCGGACCGTTCTGGCGGACAAGATGCCGGAGAAGAATATGCAGAGCTTTATCGCCAGAAAGGGCCTCACCATACTGAATACCAGGGAGCGTGAGCTGGGGGAGGTGCTCAAGGCGGTGGGGGTCGATTTTCAGGGCCCCCCCGTGAAGATCCAGGTGGCATCCGGCCGCACCGAGATAGACCTGGATGCGCTCCGCGTGGGGCAGGTCCTCATCCTCAAGCGGGCCGTGGATCAGGATATCGCGCGCTTTCTGTCCGCCTCGGGCATGGATGTCCTCATATGGTGATCGGCCTCGACCTCGGCGCCACGAACGTGCGGGCCGGGGTGGTGGATGCCGCCGGAGGGGTTGTCGTCAGCCGGGCAGAACGGGTGTATGACCGCAATGACGGGCCCGCGCTCCTTGACCAGCTTATCCGTATCGTCAGTGAACTCCACCAGGCATATCCGCAGGTTTCCCGCGCGGGGATCGTCTGCCCGGGACAGGTGGACCGACACCATGGGGTGCTGCTCCATCCGGTGAACCTGCGCGGGTGGGGGGAAATCCCCCTGGGATCCCTGGTGGCCGAGGCCACCGGTCTAGAGGTGAGCCTCGACAACGATGCCGTGGGCGCTGCCCTGGCCGAGGGATGGATCGGCCGGGCCAGGGCGGCGTCGTCCTATCTCGTGCTGACCCTCGGCACGGGCGTGGGCTGCGGGGTGGTGTTCGATGAGGCGGTTTTCAGGGGGGCACGGGGCTTCGGCTGCGAGTGGGGACACCTGCCCCAGGCTGCCCGGGGTTCAACATACCGCTGCGGCTGCGGGAACTGGGGGTGTATCGAGACCTTCTGCTCGGCTACGGCGCTTGTGCACCTGGCGCGTGCCCAAGGCCTGGATATCGATTCCGCCCACCAGGTATGCGGCATGGCCGCCTCTGACGACAGGGCCCGCAGGGCCCTCGAGGCCTTTGCCGGACACCTGGCGCTGGCCCTGTACACCTATGTGCTCATCCTCAATCCGCAGCTGATCGTGCTGGGGGGAGGGCTTTCCGGATCCGCATCCCTGTTTCTGCCGCAGGCGCTTCTTCGGCTGGCGGAACTTTTGGGACAGAGGGAATACCTCCTCCCGCCCCAGGGGGTGGTGGCCTCGAACCTGCCCGATCTGGCGGGGGTCATCGGTGCGGCATACCTCTGTATGGACGGCGGCAGAATAAGGATCGATGCGGCTGACGCCCGTGATCACTGATAGATGGTCAGATGGTCGCCGGGGAAGATGCTCTCGGCCGTACTCAGTCGGTTCCAGCGGATGACATCGTGGGTCGAGACCGAGAACTGTCGCGAGATCCCCCAGATGGTGTCGCCCTTCTTTACGCAGTATCTGATAGGCCTGGCCGAGGCCTCCACGTCCCTCCGGGGCGGGAGGAGCAGGACCGTTTCGGGGATGATCATGTTCGCATTCCTGATGCGGTTCACCTCGATGAGGTCCTGCAGGGCCACGCCGTGTGCCAGTGCGATGCCCTTGAGGTTGTCGCCCTTGGCCACCACGTAGGTATGCTTGCTGCGGTGGATGCTCTTCTCGGTATCCACCGGGATGACGAGCATCCGGCCGAGGCCGAGGATGGCCTGCGGCGGCATGCGGTTGGTCTCGGCGATCTTGGCCACCGAGGTGTTGTGCTTGCGGGAAAGATCGTAGAGGGTGTCGCCTGGCTGGATGCTGTGGGTGATGTAGCGGATGGGGGTGTCGGTGAGGCTTGCCAGGTAGCGCTCGGCCTTCTCGCCGGTTCCGGCCGGGACCTTGAGCGCGTAGGCGCTGCAGGTGGGGGGCGTGCAGGCCTGAATGAGCTCGGGATTGAGCCGTTGGAGCACCTTGAGGGACCTGCCGGTCACGGCGGCAATCTCGTCCAGATAGGTGAATGAGTTGACAGTGATCACGTCGCAGGCAATCCCGCGCGGGTGCTCGTTGGGTTGGGGCATGCCGTAGCGTTCGCGGTGGGTACCGACAGCCAGCGCGGCGAGGAATTTGGGGACATAGGCCAGCGTTTCGCGCTTGATGGGCATCTTGGTGGAAATGTCCCAGAATGATTGCACCTCGGGGTAGCGGCGCCGGATGCGTTTGATGGTCCCTTCGCCGGCGTTGTAGGCGGCGCAGGCCAGCAGCCAGTCGTCGAAGATGGTATACAGATGGGCGAGGTAGCATGCCGCCGCGGTGGTCGATTTTTCGAGGTCCCGTCTTTCGTCGACCCAGCGGTTCACCGTCAGACCATAGCGGCGGGCGGTTCCGGGCATGAACTGCCAGGGGCCCGTGGCCCCCGCCCGCGAGACGGCGTGATTGGTGCCGCCGCTTTCGATGAGGCACAGGTAGACGAGATCGGCGGGCAGGCCGTGCTGTTCGAAGATGGCCTCCATCTGGGGCCGTACCTGATCGAAATGGGAGAGGGTTCTGAGGAAGTAACTTCGGTTGGTCTGTGCATAGCGTGTCACCCAGTGCTGCACCTGGGGGGTCATCTCAATGGGGATGGAGTTGCTTAGGGGTTCTGCCGCTGGCGGGGGCTCCGTCAGCAGCGTTTCACCGGGCTCGGCGACCGGGACCTCCTGGGTCTGCGACGGGATATCCGATGGCTGCTGTGAACTGGGTGGGGCCGGTTCCGGAAGGGGCAATGAGGATGGCATCTGGGCGTGGTGCGCGCAGGCGCTGAGAAGAAACACTGCCAGGATGAGGGCATATCGCCTTATATTCGTTCTCAGTTTCATCCTCCAAGATGTATGGTCATACACGGGAAACCTGAACCCTTCAATGATTTTTTACATCTAAAATATCGGATCAAGGAATCCGATACTTAACCCCAGGCAGGGGAAAAATGAATGGAGGTTATATCGCATATGAGTCTTCCAGCTGTTCAACACAGTGCAACTTCTGAGTTGATCAGGAGGTTTGAGGTCTTTCCCATCCTGAGCAAGGAGCAGGAATTCGAGCTGGCCCTGCGTCTGAGAGAGGAGAATGACCGGGATGCGGCCCAGACCCTGATCACCTCCAACCTGCGCAACGTCGTGCGTATCGCCATGGAATACAGCGGATACGGCCTGCCGCTGGAGGATATCGTTCAGGAAGGGACCATCGGATTGATGATCGCGGTCAAGAAATTCGACCCCCACAAGGGATACCGGCTCATGACCTACGCCATCTGGTGGATCAAGGCCATGATCCACGACTACATCATGCGCTTCTTCTCACAGGTGAAGCTGGGTACGACCAAACTCCAGAAGCGGCTTTTCTATGGGCTGAACCGGCTGACGGCCGAGGCGGAGGTGCTCGATGGCGATATCTCCGAGCGTTCCCAGGCCCTGTCGGCCCGCCTGGACGCCAAACCCCAGCAGGTGGAGGAGATCATCACGCGCCTCACCCACCGCGACCAGTCCCTGAACAGCCCCATGACCGAGGGGGGTGAGGCGAGCTTCCTGGACTTCCTCGAGGACACCCGTGAAAACCCCGAGGATCAAGTCATCGAGCAGCAGCGCACCCGCAACGTGAAAGCGCAGATTGAAACGGCCATGAGTGTCCTCTCCGAGCGGGAGCAGGTCATTGCACGGGAGCGTCTCATGGCGGAAAACCCGGCCACCCTTGAGGATCTGGGCCGGCGCTTCAACATCTCCAAGGAGCGCGTACGCCAGGTGGAGAACGCCGTGAAGGGCAAGCTGAAAAAGGGCCTTGAGGGGCAAGTGGAGCTCATGGTAGACTGATCAAGAGGTAAACGTGCAATGTCAGTAGTCAAGAGATATCCCTTCAGAGACATCATGTACCTGCAGGAGAAGATGAACCGTGTATTCGAGGAGAGCCTCCAGGACCGTTCGGCCTACAACACGGCCGGGGAGTGGGTCCCCCATGTGGACATCTATGAGGACGACACGAGCATCACGCTCAAGGCCGAGATTCCGGGGGTGAACCGCGAGGACGTGCACCTCGATATCAGTAACGGTGTGCTCAGCATCAGCGGCAAGAAGCGTTTTGCACATGAGGACCGCAACGAGAGCTATCACATCATCGAACGGCAGTATGGCACTTTCAAACGCTCCTTCACCATCCCGGAGATCGTCGAGAGCGACAAGATCGACGCCCGGTGTGAGAATGGCGTGCTCGAGGTGTTCCTCCCCAAGAGCGAGCAGTCCGTCACCCGCAAGATCCCGATCACTGAGGGCTGAAAACGTACTTTACCAGAGACAGCGCCGTTCCCGGGCACCGGGAGGCATAGGTCTCCTGGTGCGTGAAGGCCTTTCCGGGCAAGGCGGCTCCGGCCCGGGTTCCCAGGTCATAGAAGCGCCCCCCCGGTACGAGTATCTTCCCCAGAACGCTCACGAGTTGGTTGCGGGGGGAGAAGGCGCGGGCGATGACCGCCGCAAAGGGTTCAATGGGGCGCACAAGGGGATCGGCTTGGATCAGTTCCAGATTGTCGAGGGCGAGCATGTCGAGTACATGCTTAAGGAACTGGCACTTTTTATCGCTGCGTTCGATCAGGTATACGTGGGTTTGAGGGTGCATTATGCCCAGCGGGATGGCGGGGAGCCCGGAACCTGAACCCAGATCCGCAATCACCGGTTCATGGATGTGACAGACGACCTCGCAGCACGCCGTGACATCCGCCTCGAGGTCTGTGAGCATCTGCGAGCCCATCAGGTGCAGGGTGCGGTTGTAGCGGCGAACCTCGCTCATCCAGCATAGCAGGCGGGCGTCCATTATTTACCCACACAGAACCTGGTGAACACCTGGTCGAGGATGTCCTTATGAACGCCCTTACCGGTGATCTCACCCAGGTAATGCAGGGCCTCCTGGAGATCGATGGCCAGGACGTCCGGGGTCAGGCCCTCCTCTATGGACCGGCGGGCATGCTGCAGCCGATCGAGGGCCTGTTCGAGCAGGCCGATGTGACGCTCCAGGAATACCTGCGGTGTCTCCCCGGCGTATGCGCCCGCCATGTGCTCAAAGAGATCATCCAGGCCGCGGCTGTATCTGGCACTTATGTGTACGTTGGGATACCCGGGCACGACTGCGGGCATTTCAGCTATGAGGTCGATCTTGTTGAGGACCACAATGGTCTTCCTGCCCGGGTCGAGCCATTGCAATTCGTGCGGCTTTATCCCATTGACGGCATCCACCACATACAGCACGAGATCAGCCCGGGAGAGGTTTTCGAGGGTGCGCTCGATGCCGATCCTTTCCGCTCCACTGGCGTGCTCCTTGATCCCGGCCGTGTCGTGCACGATGAAGTCTTTCCCCTTGATGAGGAGGTGTTCGCGGATGATGTCCCGGGTGGTGCCCGCCTCCTCGTGCACGATGGCCCGAGGGTATCCCAGAATCGCGTTGAGCAGGGAAGACTTGCCGGCGTTGGGCAGCCCCGCGATGACGGTCCTGATCCCCTGATAGAGCGTCGCGGCCCGGGAGGTTTCGCCCGCCATCTGTTCCAGTTGCTGCATGATCGGAGAGAGCTCCTCCAGGAGCTGGTCCCCTTCACAGGCGGCATCCTCGTTGAGGAAGGAGGACTCGATTTGGGCCAGGAGATTTATTAGCCCCTCACACAGGGGAACGATCTGTCCCGAGAGCCCCCCCTTCAGGAGGGAACGCGCCATGTCTAACCCCGTGAGAGAGCGGGCCTCGATGAGGGCCCCCACCGCCTCGGCCTGGGCCAGGTCGAGTTTGCCGGCCAGGTAGGCCCGGCGCGTGAATTCTCCCCGGCCGGCACTCGCTGCCAGGCGGGTGGCCCGAATGGCCTCCATGATCTGGGAGACGACCAGCGGGTTGCCATGGCAGCTGATCTCGCACAGGTCCTCCCCCGTATACGAGTGGGGGTGGGGGTGATAAACGGCCATGGCGTAATCCAGGTCCGCTCCCGCCGCATCGCGGATACGCACGGGGTGCTGGGTGTGGGCGGGCCATGCGCCTGATCCCGTGAGGATCTCGAGGATAGCCGCGGTCTGGGGCCCGCTGATACGGATGACGCTGATGCCGCCGTATCCGTGCGGGGTGGATTCGGCGTAGATGGTATCCTTCAGGGTTCCTATGCCTTTCGCGGGACGATGACGACCTTTTTATACACCCCCTCGCCTACGCTCTTGGTGTTGATGCGGGTGTCGTTTTTCAGGGCGAGGTGTACGATACGCCGGTCATGAGGATTCATGCGCTCCAGGGAGACGGATTGCCCGGTGCGCTTGGCCTTCTGTCCCATCTTGACGGCCATGGAGCGCAGGTGCTTCATGTGGCGATCGCGGTAGCCCTCGGTATCCAGGGTGACATAGGAAGGCACCTCCCGGTTCTTGTTCACGATGCGGTTGACGATGAATTGCAGGGCGTCCAGGGTCTGTCCCCTCTTTCCGATGATGAGCCCCGATCCGTCACCGACGATCTCGAGGGTCTGATCGGCGAGCAGGCGGATATCGGTCGGCAGACGCATGCGCCTGAGAATCTCGGCCGTGGTCTCCCGGGCCTTCTCGAGGACCTCCTGGCTGGCGGCGGTGACGACCGGCGCCTCTTCGGCCGCTGCATCCATCTCGGCGGGGGGCGCGGTCCGGGTGTGGTGCTGCCTTTGCGGGGGTTCGGGTTTGGCCGGGGGGGTGTCCTGGATGGGTTTCGCAAGAATCTTGGCGGTTTTGGTTCCGACGAGGCCGAAGAGGCCCTTGGATCCTTCCGAGATGATCTGGATATCGAGATCCTCGAAGCTTGCCCTGAGGGTCTTCATGGCGATCACAATGGCCTCGTCAACGGATTTTCCCTCGAACTCCTTGTATTCCATGATTTGCTCTCCTGTTTCGTTAACTGTGTGTCCTGTTGATGTAGGCCTGCTGTAGAATGGACAGGGTATTGCTGATCAGCCAGTAAAGGACAAGCCCGGAGGGAAAACTGAGGAACAGGAAGGTAAAGACAACGGGCATTAACAGCATCATCTTTTGCTGGGTCGGATCTCCGGCCGTGGGGGTCATCTTCTGCATTACGAACTGGGACAACCCCATGAGGATGGGGGTGATGAAATAGGGATCCTTGGCCGAGAGGTCGGGCAACCAGGTTCCCATAATGTAAAACGGCGTGTGCCTGAGCTCGATGGCCGAGAGAAACACGCGGTAGAGGGCGAAGAGAATGGGGATTTGGAGCAGCATGGGAAGACATCCGCCCATGGGGTTGATCTTGTGCTCGGAGTAGAGCTTCATCAATTCCTGATTGAGACGCTGCTTGTCGTCCTTGTATTTTTCCTGCAGCTCCTTCATCAGCGGCTGGATCTTCTGCAGCCCCTTCATGGAGGTGAAGCTCTTCAGGCTCAGGGGGTAGAGCAGCAGCTTGATGAAGAAGGTGAGGATGATGATGGACCAGCCATAGCTGCGGGTATAGGAGTAGATCCAGTTCATGGCCATGAGCATGGGCTTGGCGATGAGATCGAAGAAGCCGAAATCAAGGGCCCGTTTCAGACCGTAACCGGAGGCCTGGAGGGTCTTGAGTTCCTTGGGCCCGATGTAGAGGAGGTAAGGCGTCGTTACGACCGTGTCTGGTTCGATGACCGTCGTGGGGACGGCATAGTGGAGATCGATGTGTTCGGCGTCGCGGCGTTTGATGGTCAGCGAGGTCTCCTGGGGCGGCTCCATGGGGATCATGACCTTGAGAAAATATTTGTCCTCGAATCCGAACCATTTGATCTCGCCCGTAAAGTCACGATACACCCCGGGCTTTTTCACCTTGGAGAGCTTGAATTCCTCCAGGTGCTTGCCGTTGAGCAGCACCGGACCGGCAAAGGTGTAGCGTGAGCCCTTGTCGTCCAGGGGATAGGTGTTATCCAGGAGCAACGCCATCTGGAGACTGGCCGGGTTGGGGGTCTGATTGGCCACCTGGGTCTGATAGGCGATGGTGTAGCTGGCCGGGTCGATCGTGAAGGTCTTGGTGAGGATAATTCCCTCGGCCACCTGCGCCTGAAAGCTCACAGCGAGCCTTTCCTGCTCCACCATGACGGTGCCTGTGTGGGAAGGGCGATAGCGGATGCCGGCATCGCTGAATCCGCCGCTCATGGTAATCGTGGGCAGGGGGGAGGTGATCATCTCCACGATGTCCGCCCCGGGATCCATGGTTTCCCTGAATCCCGTGAGCTTCAGGGAGACCAGACGACCACCCTCTGAAGCCCATACCGCGCGGTACAGGGGGGTTTCGATCACAACCGTTTCATCCGTGCCTGCGGCCTGAGGAGTCGCCAGGAGGGTGGGAATATCGATCGATGCCAGCTCCTGTTTCTGTGTCGCAGGGGGCTCGGCGGCCTCCTGGGTCGCTACGGTTGCATCCTTTTCAACGCGGGGCTGAATGAGGAAGAAGTCCCACAGCAAGAGGATGGCGATGGACACGACAATAGCCAATAGGGTGCGTTTTTCCATAAGAAACTATCTCCTCGGTGGATTACACAGGATCATATCCGCCCGGGTGCAGAGGATTGCATTTCATCACACGGAAGGTGGCCTTCACGATACCCCGGGGGAGACCATAGGTGGAAATCGCCTCTATGGCATATTCGGAGCAACTCGGATAGAATCTGCAACTCGTGGGGAGGGAGGGGGAGATGGCCCGCTGGTAGAATCTGATAAGAGCGATCAATATCCTTTTTACCATGGATGTGATTTCAGAGCTCCTGATATCTCCTGACTGTAATCGGACAGGCCTGCCGCGGTTTCCCGTGGCCTGACTATCAGGACATAATCGTAACCGGGCCGGAAGAGCCCTTTATTCTTTCTGTACATCTCCCGCAAGAGCCGCTTGATTCTGTTCCTCTGAACCGCCTTTCCCGTTTTCCTGCTTGCGGTAATACCAATGCGCGCATGCTCGGTGGCATTGGGGGCAATCAGAATGATGAGGTGTCTGGTTACCAGCCTCGCTGTCTTGCTGTTCTCTACCCGTTTAAAATCCCGTCTTTTTCGGAGCCGATCACGCTTGGGAAACGTTTCATCCGTCATTATACGGCTAGATTCTTGCGCCCCTTGGCCCTCCTCCTGGCGATCACCTTGCGGCCGCCCGCGGTGCGCATCCGAACCAGGAATCCATGTGTGCGTTTCCTTTTCTTATTGTGTGGCTGATATGTCCTCTTCATACAATTCCCCTATGATCTGTACTAGGGGGATAGTATTTACATACCCGCCTCTTCTTTGTCAAGCGGCAATAGCTCGGGAAGAATGTTCGGAAAATACGCCTGTTATGGGGGTGGAGTCGAGGCGCGACGGCCACGAAGGGGGCGGTGTTCCGGCTGGACTTGTCCGGGGGCTTTGCATTTCAACGGCGTGGGGATATTCGTCGGGATACGGCTTGTCATGGAGGGCAGATCCAGGGTATAAATCAAGCATGGGTATGAACCCCAGGTTAGGCCTTGAACCCCCTCGACGCCGCAAGCGGTAAGGGAATTCGACACATGGCGATTTAAGATATGGGAGGTATATTCTGTACCAGAGCCTTCTCGGCCGTAAGCGGGGCCAGTCCCCCGGAGGTATGCACGATGCTGAGAGAGATCTCGGGCGAAGGCGAGGTGTTTTGTCTGAACCAGGTCCATTCCGACCGTATCGTGCTGGCGGACGACCTCCGCGAGGGTGAGATCCCCGAGGCGGACGGTATCATATCCCGCGGGGGGGATGCGGTGCTCAGCGTCCGCACGGCCGATTGCGTCCCCATGCTGGCGTGGGACGCGGGCGGGAGTGTGACGGCGGCCGTACATGCTGGCTGGAGGGGGCTCTCGCAGGGTATCGTGACCAAGGCGATCTCCCGCATGCGCGCCCTCGGTGCGGTGGATATCCGTGTCTGGTTCGGGCCGGCAATTGGCCCCTGCTGCTATGCCGTGCACGGGGAGGTCGCGCGGGCCCTGGGATGGAACCGGGCCCCGGTATCTGACGGGCTGTTTTTCCCCGACCTGTGGAAGATCGCCACTGGCCAGGCCCGGGCGGCGGGCCTGGGAAAGGAGTCCATCAACGCGGTGCGGCTGTGCACCGCATGCCATGCGGCCCTCTTCCATTCGTACCGCCGGGACGCAGAAGAAGCCGGGAGAAATATCGCAGTCATAGGAGGAAGATCGTGGTTGTTGCCGGGCTTACGGGCGGTATAGCGACGGGCAAGTCCACGGTGGCCCGTTTTCTGGCCGAATGCGGTGCGCAGATCATCGATGCCGATCTGATCGCCCACGCGGTGGTGAGAAAGGGGCTGCCTGCATGGCAGAGGATCGTGGAGCACTTCGGCGAGCGCATCCTGCGTCCTGACGGGGAGATCAACCGGGAACGCCTGGGCGACATCGTCTTTGCCGACAAGGACGCCAAGGAGGTCCTCAATGGTATCGTACACCCCGAGGTCTTCGGGGAGATGGGGCGGCAACTCTCGCTCATCGAGCGGGACAGGCCGGAGGCCCTCGCGATCATGGATGTGCCGCTGCTCATCGAGGCCGGGATGGAGAGGGCCTTCTCCGAGGTGATCCTAGTCTATGTGCCGCCGGAGATCCAGCTCAGGCGGCTCATGGAACGCGATGGGCTCGCGGAGGCCGCGGCCAGGGCGCGTATCGACGCGCAGATGCCCATAGAGGAGAAGCGGCGGCATGCGAGCATCGTGATTGACAACAGCGCTTCCCTGGATGCAACCAGGGCGAGCACCTTCAGGGTGTTCCACCGTCTGTGTAAGAGCAAGAGTGTATCCAGTGTCTTCTCCGGAAACTAGGGGGATACCGCCGGAGTAGGGGGCGGCCCCACACGGGAGGCCTTGCCTGCAGGCGTCAGCCTTACCGGCGGCGGGGTGCCTCGTCGGCCGGCGGGCGTCTGACGGGATTGGGATCCTTTTCGAGCAGGAGCTGCTCAAGAAGCTGTGCGAAATTTTTGGCCTCGCGGAAATGGGCATTGATCTTCAGGGCGCGGTTGATCCAGTCGAGGGCTTGGCTGTAGTCCGTGGCGTCATAGTAGAGCCGGGCGATGTTGAAGTAGAGGTTCTCGTCGTTGGGGGAGATTTCGAGGGCCTTCATGTAGTTGCTCAAGGCCTCGTCGTGCATGTTGGCCTTGCGCAGCTCGATGCCGAACTCATTGAAGAGGTGTTTGTTCTCTTCCTCGAAGATGGCATCGATCTGGGTGAGCTTTTTGAAGACCTCCTTGGCCTTGCCGGGCTCACCCATCTCCATGTACAGCGTCCCGATACCGAAGTTCGCCCGCAGGTTCTCCTGATCGATCTTGAGGGCCTTGCTGTACTCCCACTCGGCGGAATTGAACTCTTTGCGGGCGCGGTGCTTTTCGGCCAGGGCGCAGTGCTTGTCAACCACCCGCTCGTTTTCGTTCTTGATCTTGAAATTGGGCTCCAGGGTAAAGCGCTTGAGGAACTCGTCGATGGGCAGTTCAATGACGATCCCCGTGGGGAGACCTTCCAGGCCCAGGTAGGCGAGCTTGATCCTCTCGTTGTCGAGCTGGTCCGCCCGGCAGAAGTTCTTCACGCGCTCGCTCTTCTGGGTATGACCGGTGCCCAGGTTGATGGTGGTTTCCTCGAAGAATACGCCAGTGATCCTCTGCTCGTGATGGTCCATGTTGAGACTATCGGATGAATCCTGAGAGAAGTTTAGGGTCTCGTTGCCTTGGATGAACGCCCGGCCCTGGGGAGGGCACCCTCCGGGAGATCGGTGCTTCTCGATGTTGACGGATGCCCCGGGAATGTGTCACCTTTCCTTATTAATTCACGGAGGAGGTCCGTATGGTGCCGGTCGGCTTTATCGGTGCGGGGAATATGGCGCAGGCCATTATCACCGGGGTGATCAATCGGGGACTCTACAAGCCCGAGGATATCCTGATCTATGAGGTGAATCCTGAGCGGGCGGAATACATCACCCGCACGCTCAGGGTGCGGAGCACTGATTCGCACCGGGAACTGCTGGAGCAGGTCCCCATCGTGGTGCTGGCCGTCAAGCCGGGCACGGTCAAGGCCGTTCTGGGCGAGATCAGGGACTACGCCGCCGGCCGCCTTATCATCAGTATCGCCGCCGGGGTGACCCTGGCGGGATTGCAGGAGGGGTTGGGGGGGGGGTCCCGCGTGATCCGGGTCATGCCCAATACCCCGGCCCTGGTGCAGGAGGGGGCCTCGGCCCTGGCGGCGGCGCCTTCGTGCACCCGGGAGGATGTGGAAAAGGCGCAGGCCATCTTTGCGGCCCTGGGCCTGTGTCTGGAGGTCCCCGAGGAGCTCATGGACGCGGTCACCGGCCTGTCGGGCTCAGGCCCGGCCTTCTGTTTTCTGATGCTCGAGGCGCTGTCCGACGGGGGCGTCCGGGCGGGACTGCCCCGTGCTATGGCGATCAAACTCGCCGCGGCGACCATGAAAGGGGCCGCGCACATGGTGCTCGAGACCGGCCGCCATCCGGGTGAGCTCAAGGACATGGTCACCTCTCCCGCAGGGACGACCATCGAAGGGCTGCAGGTGCTGGAGAGTGCAGGGGTCCGGTCGGCGCTGATGGAGGCCGTCTGGGCCGCCTGCCGGCGCGCCGGCGAGCTTGCCCGCTAGGCCCCTTGGGTGAAGTGTTTGAAGACCCAGTTTTTGATGATGCCGGCGACCTCCTCGATGGAATCCACCACGGTGAAGATGGCCAGGTCCTCGGGGGTGATGCGGTTTTCGGCGAGCATCTGCTCCTTCATCCAGGCGATGAGCCCGGACCAGAAATCTGACCCCACCATGATGACGGGGAAGGGCAGCATCTTGTCGGTCTGGATGAGGGTCAGGGCCTCGAAGAGTTCGTCCATGGTGCCGAACCCGCCGGGGAAGATCACGTAACTCATGGCATACTTGAGGAACATGACCTTGCGCACGAAGAAGTAGCGGAAATTGAGGTGGATGTTGGTGTAGGGATTGAGCTGCTGCTCAAAGGGCAGCTCGATATTGAGCCCCACCGAGGTGCCGCCGGCCTCGCGGGCGCCCTTGTTGGCGGCCTCCATGATGCCCGGGCCGCCGCCCGTGATGACGCTGAAACCATCGTGTACCAGCAGGGATGCCAGCTCTTCGGCCATGCGATAGTACCTGTCGGCAGGCCTGGCGCGGGCGGAGCCGAAGATGGTGACCGCAGGCGAGAGGTTGGAGAGGGTTTCGATGCCGTCCACCAGCTCCGCCATAATGCGGAAGACCCGCCACGACTCATGCGGACCGATCTGATCGATTACATACTTATCCTTTTTCATTGTTGTTTCCTCACTACCATTTCATCGGCAGGTATGGTAGCCTGCTTGAGGACTTCATGATGGTTGACCTCCACGTCCATACGCAATGCTCCAGTGACGGGCAGTACGCGCCGCAGGAGATTCTCACAAAGGCGCACGGCCTGGGGATTACCTCGCTGGCCTTCACCGATCATATGGACATCCGTGCCTGCCGCCAGGAGGTGGGTGGAACGTCCCCCGAGCTGCTCGTCGGGGTGGAGATCTCGACGCGCCACCTGGGCCGCGAGCAGCACCTGCTGCTTTACGGGTTTGACCCCGATGACGGGGAGCTCGAGGCCTTCCTCGATACCTGCTGCCGCGCTCTCTGGGACGAGATCACCTCTGTGCTGAAGGAGTTTCAAGCCCTGGGTTTCGATATCGAACGCACTGATGTCGCGGACTGGGGGCGTTCCGTGCCCACCGGGGTCTCCCTGCTGCGGGCGCTCCTGAGGCGCAACGCCGCAGACTCGCGTCTGCAGCCGTATCTGAAAGGCGACAGGGCCGATTCTCCCTACCTGCACTTCTACCAGGACTACCTGATGGGCCCGCTGGGTGAGTCCCTGTGTGCCCGTCTTCCCGGGTTGGTGGAGACCCTCGCGCGCTTCAGGGGCATGGGGGTGCCCGTGCTGGCCCATCCCGGGGGGCTGGAATACGGGGTGCTGGCCGAACTCGGGGAGGCGGGGTTGGAAGGCCTGGAGGCCTTCAGCTCACACCACGATGCCGCCATAGCCCGCACCCTCGAGCGCACGGCGCGCCGTCTTGGTCTGCTGGTGAGCGCCGGGTCCGATTTCCATGGCGAACTCATCAAGCCCCGGGTCAGGCTGGGGTCCATGACCGGGCAACCCGATGAAGCCCTCCTCGAGAGGATCCGGGGACAGCACCCCTGAAGGTGACGGGGGTGCTGGCCGCGCAGAGGGCCTAGCCGACGATATCGAGCCAGTGGCCGTAGGTGGAATTTTTCCCCTTGACCACGTCGAAGAAGGCCTCCTGCAGCCTCATGGTCACCGGTCCCGGTTGGCCCTCACCGATGGTGCGGTTGTCGAGCTCCCGGATGGGGGTTACCTCGGCCGCTGTGCCGGTGAAGAAGACCTCTTCGGCGATATAGAGGGAGTCCCGGGTGAAGAGTTCCTCCCTGACGGTATAGCCCATGTCGCGCGCCAGGGTGATGATGGTGGCGCGCGTGATGCCCGGCAGCACGGAGGTCAGCGGGGGGGTGAAGAGGGTGTTGTCTTTCACGAAGAAGATATTCTCTCCGCTGCCTTCGGCCACATAGCCCAGCGGATCGAGCATGAGGGCCTCGTCATAGCCGGCCAGAGTCACCTCGCGCTTGGAGAGGATGGAGTTGGCATAATTGCCGCTCACCTTGGCCTTGGTGAGCATGATGTTGGGGTGATGGCGAGTGAATGAGGAGGTCTTGACCCGGATACCCTTGGAGAGCCCGTCGTCACCGAGATAGGCGCCCCACTCCCAGCAGATGATGGCCACGCGGATGGGGTTGGTGGACGGGTGCACACCCATGACCCCATCGCCGATGAAGACGAGGGGCCGGATGTAGGCTTCCCGGAGGCCGTTGGCCTTGAGCGTCTCCTTGGTGGCCTCCATGATGGCGTCCTGGCTGTAGGGCACCTCCATGAGATAGATTTTGGCCGAATCGAAGAGCCTGCGGGTGTGGTCGCTGTGTCTGAAGATGGCCGAGCTCCCATCCTCGCAGCGGTAGCACCGGACACCCTCGAAGGCGGCAACGCCGTAGTGGAGGCTGTGGGTCAGGATATGGACGTTGGCGTCGTCCCAGTCGATCAATTCACCGTCCAACCAGATCTTCTTGAGCTTCTGTACCATGTGCGTTGCACCTCTTTGAATTTTGAGAAACAATTATCATCTATTTTGATAGACAGGTCAATACCGATATCATGGCCCCTTTGCGGGAAGGGGGTGCTCTGTGGGAATACGTGCGCAGGAGACTCGGACGATGTGTCCCGGGGAATCGTTCAGACACCGAGTTGCCTTGGCAGGTGATACCCCCCGCTGTGCACAGGGAGTGACGTCCAGTTGATGATGGTTGTCGGGGGCGCTGCGCGCAAGGTCCTAACGGTGGGCTCAGCAGGCCGCACCCGTCAGAATGCAGATGGTCGCGAGCATCACCAGGGGGGTGTAGGGCAGCTTGGAGTTATCCAAGGCCTTGTGGGAGGCCATGAGGAGCCAGGCCGGTATCGCCCCGGGGACGAAGGCGATCGAGAGTATCAGGGAGAACCAGCGGATTAGTTTCGTCGTGTCACTGTTTAAGCTGCGTCCTCCGGCCATGCATACTCCTTCACTGTATTATCGGCAATGAATCAAATATCTTAATAGAGGGCATAATGCAATCGTATTATGTCTGACGCCGTCCTTCCGGTGGGCGCACCCTGTCTCGGGAGGGCCGAAAGGGCAGGGCCCGCGGCCTGAGTGATGTGATGAGCGGGGTCAGATTACATGCAACAATTTAATGGCCCGCGGGTCAAATTCCCCGCCGCTTGCGGCGGCCAGGAGGTTCATAAGCTTGCCCTGGGGTTTATACCCCTGATTCGCTGAGGGCCGCATTCCCTTGCTACTGGCGGCGTCGAGGGGGTCCAGGGCTGGCCCAGGGGGTCATCCCCATGATTTATGAGCGGCTAGTTCCCGATCATGACGGGCGTGTTCACGAAAGGGGGATCCTTCCCTGGCGCAGTGGTCGCCGCTCGTCTTTTGTGGTATGAATGCCGAAAGGAGCTGTATGCACAGGGATGTCAGAATCTTCGGGGTGCCTCTCGATCTGGGGGCCAGGAGGCTGGGGGTGGACATGGGGCCTACCGCCATCCGCTATGCCAACCTCATAGGCGCGCTCAACTATAATGGCATCGCGTGCAGGGATCACGGCGATGTTACGGCCACGGAGTCTTTGTATCGCAACGCGGGGGGTGGCGACGGGTGTCTGAGGGCCATCGCCGAGGTCTCGGAAAGGCTCGCGGCGCTCGTACATGCCGCCCTGGAGGAGGGGTGTATCCCCGTGATCCTGGGCGGGGACCACAGCGCCTCCATCGGCAGCATTGCCGGGGTGGCGAAAAGGGCGCGCCGCCCGGGGCTGCTCTGGCTCGACTACCATCCCGATGCGAACACCCCCGAGACGAGTCCCAGCGGGAATATCCACGGCATGACCGTGGCCATCTCCCTGGGCTATGGTCCCGAGGAGCTCGTGGGCTGCGCCGGCTTCAGACCCAAGATCCAGCCGCAGGACATCTGCATGATCGGAATCAATGACATAGACCGCGGAGAGAAGACCCTCCTGAGCGAGCTCGGCGTGCGCTATTTTACCCTGATGGACATCGAGCGCCAGGGCATTGTCAGGGTACTCGACGAGGCCCTGCGCATCGTCTCCGCCCATACGGACATGGTCCACGTGAGTTTGGATGTGGATGTCCTCGACCCGCTCATCGCCCCCGGTACGGGGATCATCTCCCGGGGCGGTATGAGCTACCGCGAGATCTCCTATGTCATGAAGACGCTCGGTGAGGAGGGGGTGGTGGACTCCATTGACGTGATCGAGGTCAATCCCCTGCTCGACATCCGCAATACCACTGCCGAACTGGCGGTCGAGCTGCTGATCGCCTCCCTGGGGGGCAGCTTCGGGGATTATGAGCGCAACTATCTGCAGGCCCACAGGAAGTGAGAACCCCCTTGCGGCGCCCCTGACGATGAAGACTCCTAGCGTAGAGGGGCCTCCCCGGAATGCCCCTCTTTGCCCGATCCCCCCAGGAGATCAGTCGCGCTCGTCGAAGACGCGTTTCGACTTGCGCTCGGAGCGGGGCAGGGACTGGTAGTCGACGATCTCGATGCGGCTGCGCACGAGCAGACCGTCGCGGATTTCCCTGGCGATCTGGCGTCCGAGCTCCTCGTCGCCCGCGGGCTGCCCCCCCTTGGCGCGTTCCAGGATGAGGGCCATGTCGTCCTTGCCGTCGGCGGTGCGGGTGAGGTGGATCTGGTACTCACTGCCAAGCCCCCTCTGCCGCGAGATGATCTCCTCGATGTGGCTGGGGTAGACATTCACGCCCTTGAGGATGAACATGTCATCCGAACGCCCCATGATGCGGTCGTGGCGCGGCAGGGACGAGCCGCAGGGACACTCGCCGGCCATGATGCGGGTGAGATCGCGGGAGCGGTAGCGGATGAGCGGCGCGCCCTCCTTGCGCAGGGTGGTGTACACCATCTCCCCGATCTGGCCGTCGGCGACGGGCTTAAGGGTTTCGGGGTCGAGCAGCTCCATGATGTAGTAGTCGGCCCAGTAGTGGATGCCTGAGTGGTGCGGGCAGTCGAGGCCGGTGCCGGGCCCGTAGAGCTCGGTGAGTCCGGGGATGTCGAAGATATCCTCCAGCCCCAGGAGGTCTTTGACCTTGGCGCGCATGGCGTCGCTGGCGCGCTCGGCGCCCATGATGACCTTCCTGAGGCTGATGCGGCTTTTAAGTCCGCGGGCCTCGATCTCCTCGGCCAGGAGCAGGGCCATGGAGGCCGTGGCGCACAGCACGGTGGGCTGAAAGTCTATGAGGAACTGCAGCTGCATGTCGATGTTGCCGGGGCCCACGGGTACGGCCAGGGCGCCGAACCTTTCGCAGCCGAGCTGAAAGCCGGCACCCGCGGTCCAGACCCCGTAACCCACGCTGATCTGGATGCGGTCGTCGCGGGTGAGGCCGGCCATCTCGTAGCAGCGGGCAAACATGTGCGTCCAGTCGGCGATGTCCTTCTGCGTGTAGACGAGCACCTTGCGTTTCCCGGTGGTGCCGGAGGAGGCATGCATGCGCACGATGTCAGTCAGCGGCACGGCGATGAGCGGCCACGGATAACCCTCCTGCAGATCCTGGGCCGTGGTGAATGGCAGACGCTCAAGATCCTCGAGGGTGCGGATATCCTGCGGGTGCACCCCGGCGGCGTCGAAGCGTGCGCGGTAGAAGGGGGAGCCCTCGTAGGCATGCTTCACGGTCCACTGAAGCCCCGTGAGCTGCAGCGCCTCGAGCTCGGCCTGGGTGGTGAAGGCGGGCATGAATGAGGTGGTCATGGCGTACTCCTTTACGCAAGTGTTTGAAGAGGTTTTCTCCGCCACGCACGGCGGGATGTGGTCGTATATTCTTCGGGGTGCCCCTTGTGTGCGCGGCCCTCAGGTTGCATGAGCATATCCCAGCTCCAGGGCGCAAAGGTTGAGGGCGCGGAATCTTTCGGGCGAAACGCTGTCCCCGATGCCCCGGGATTCCTCCAGGGTGCAGCCCATGAGCCGGAGCACGCGCCCGAGCATAATCATGTTGGCCGCCTGCGGCATGCCGTGCGCGAGCGCCAGGCCCGTGGCATCGATCGTGTGCGTGCCGCTTTCGGGGCACCGGGAGTTTGTGACTATTACCCCCCGGGGGCTGAGCATGTGGAGGAACTTGCCCGCCTCGGTCTCGTCGAGCCCGATGAGCAGGTCGGCCGCGCCAGAGGGGATCAGCGGGCTGGCAAAGGGGCCGCACTTGAGGCTGGCGGTCACGGTCCCGCCGCGCATGGCCATACCGTGCGTCTCCGAGGCGATGACGTCCACCCCGGCGCGCAGGGCGGCCTCGGCCAGGGCCCTGGCCAGGACGAGCAGACCCTGGCCACCGCTGCCCACCATGAAGATCTGCCGGGTCGCCTTATCAATGGTCATGGATGCACCTCCCGGGCCTCGATGGCCTGGAGCGGGCAGACATGCACGCAGACCCCGCAGGCGCTGCACAGGCTGGCCTCGATGCGCACGCGCCCCTCTTCCAGGACGAGGGCCGGGCACTCGAATTCCCGCACACAGGAGCCGCACCCGGTGCAGGCCTCCGTGACCTGCATGGTGAAGGCCCTGCGCGAGTGCCTGTCGGTGCGGCGCACGCACGCCGCGCGGGCGATCACGGCGGCCAGACCCTCGCTACGTGTGAAGGCGTGTGCGGCTTTGAGGGTCTCGCTGAAGGCCGGGATGTCGTTGGGGTCCTGCACCGCGATATGCCGGATGCCGCAGCCGGCCAGGACCTGTTCCAGCGCGAGGGTCTCCCCCTGGGTGTCGCTGGTCAGCCCTCCGGTGGCCGGGGTGGGCTGGTGGCCGGTCATGGCGGTGCTGGCGTTGTCGAGGATCACGAGCACGAAGCGGGCGCCCGTGACGCGGGCATTGATCGTGGGCGGGATGCCGGCATGGAAAAAGGTTGAATCGCCGATGGTGGCGACGATGGGCGGCGGGTCGTCCCGGTCCCTGAAGGCGTGATAGAAGCCCGCGGCCTGGCTGATGGCCGCCCCCATGCACAGGCAGGTATCCACCCCGCCCAGGTTGAGCCCCAGGGTGTAGCACCCGATGTCCGAGGGGTAGATACCGCCTGGCAGGGCCTTCTTGATGGCATAGAAGGCACTGCGGTGCGCGCATCCCGGGCACAGCGAGGGTCGTTTGTCCGGGTAGGAGGGTGCCGTCTCGCGCGGTGTCTGACCCGTGAGGGCGTCCAGCGCCCGTGATACGACCTCCGGATTCAGCTCGCCCGCCCCGGGGATGGTCCCGTCGATCCGTCCGGAAATGTTGCGGCGGTCGGTGAACTGGAGTTCGATCACCGGCTCGGTCTCCTCGATGACGAGGACCCGTTCGTGGGCGGTCGCAATGCCGTCCAGGGCCTCCCGGCAGGAGGGGTAGGGCAGCCTCACCTTGTAGAGGGCGAGGCCCTGCCAGCGCTCCTGGCTATCGAGCAGGTCAATGACATAGGCGCAGGCCACGCCCGAGGCGACCACGGCCCGGCGCGCCTCCCGGTTGCCGTGGATCAGCTGCGGCAGGGCCAGCTCATCCTGGGAGAGGGCCACGATCCTCTGATTGAGCTCGTGGTGCAGCAACAGGCGCGGTCCCGGGGTGGCGGCCCAGCGTGCAGGGTCTTTTGAGAAACACGCCGTGCGTTTCTGCGGCTCGATGACGGGAAGGGTGATATTCTGGCGGGCATGGCACACCCGGGTGGTGGGCCGCAGGATCACCGGGGTGCGGTATTTCTCCGAGATCGCGAAGGCCGTGCCCGTCATCGCCAGCGCCTCCCGGGGGCTGCCCGGGTCGAGTACGGGCAGCTTGGCGAAGTGCGCAAACAGGCGGGTGTCCTGCTCGGTCTGGGAGGAATGGGGCCCCGGGTCGTCGGCCACCACGATCACCATGCCACCGGTGCACCCCATGTAGGCCGCACTGATCACCGGGTCGGAGGCCACGTTCAGCCCCACCTGCTTCATGGCCACGGCCGAGCGCCGGCCGGCGATGGAATTGGTATAGGCGATCTCAAAGGCGGTCTTCTCGTTGATGGACCACTCCACATGCACGCCCGGGTGCTTGTGCGCGAGCTGCATGCAGGTTTCCGCGATCTCGGAGGCCGGGGTGCCCGGATAGGAGGTAATCACGCTCGCCCCGCCAGCGAGCAGGCCATAGGCGATGGCCTCGTTTCCCAAGAGAATCTTTTTTTCCATGATGTCGTATCCCTCATGGGTGCGCATACGAAAAAAGGCGGCCCGGGGGCCGCCTTGCTCAGAGTTGCCTGAGAAGTTGCCCCTTTTTAAGTACCTGTATGCCACCACCGGTTGATCATGCACCGCACTCAACGACAAATACGTCCCTTTGTCAAGGGGAATCGTATCTCTAAGCAGAAACATCTGGGCGGATATCAAGGAAAGGGCAAGAAGGTGTCCCCGGGGGTTTCTGCTGCACAGAGGTGAATTCTGGCCCTCCTTCCCCGGGGGAGGAGGGCCAGAAGCCTGTGCTCCGGCTATTGATTCAGGGAGGCACCCGGGTTACGGTTCCAGCCGGAAACGGGATAAATGATGGCTACCCACTGATCCCGGAGGGGGTGCGCAGGGCGGCCTTTGCCCCGTTGGGCGAGGGCCGCCGGGAACGACAAGCGGAGTCTAGCAGCCGGAACAGCCCCCGCATGTCTCTGGTTTGGGCATGGCCGATCGAATCACGAAACCGGAGCCCTGCTTGTCGGAAACGAAGTCGACGGTGATGGGGTGGGCCATCTCCAGCAGATTGCGGTGGATGATGAAGGTGAAGTCACCTTCCTCGAAGATCTCGTCGTGGTCTTGTGGCTCATCCAGAGCCAGCCCCAGGCTGGGGCCCGCTCACGTGCCTTCGTTTACGACGATTCTCACGGGGGTGATGCCCGCGCGCGTCTTGAAGAACTCGCCAATCATCTCGGTTGCCTTTTCCGTAATGGTAAACATACACGCTCCTTTAGTTTCCGGCGCCCCCCCTTTGCGGGGTGGCTGCCGGGTGATGTCGACCGGGGCGAGGCCGTTGATGCCCTGACCATGGTACCTTTTGTATCGGCCGGTTGTGAGGGAGCATGAGACTCTCTCCCCAGCAGGAGGTGTCTCTTCCCCGCCCGCGTACGGCCTGCCGACAGGGTGCCGTCCCTGACGGATCCTTAATCGCTATGGGGCACAAGTTTGCCCGAGTACTCATCCCCCTGATTCCTTCGGATCGGGCGGGTTGTCAAGCTTTTTTAAGCACAGCGTAGACGCACGGAGATGAAGGTCACGAGGGCTGTCTCCGCTCGCAGCGGCACAACACAGACGCAGGGTTCCCGCTCAGGGATCGGGCCTGGTCCGGGGGGAGGAGAGTTCCCGACTGAATTCGCGGCCGTAGATGTCCAGCAGGGTGACGAAGAGCGCGGCGATGACCGGGCCGATGATGAAGCCCATGATGCCGAAGACGGCAATGCCGCCCAGGGTCGAGAAGAAGATGAGCAGGTCGTGCATGCGGGCATCCCGGCCTACAAGGGCCGGGCGCATGAGATTGTCGATGTTGGAGATGACCACGGTGGAGACCGTGAGGATCACGATCGCCTGCCAGACATTGCCGAGGATGAGCTCGATGATCGCCGCGGGCACCATGACCACCCAGGCGCCGACCAGGGGGATGATGGAGAGGATCATCATCACGGCCCCCCAGAGCATCCAGGTATGGATGCCGCAGAGCATGAAGGTGAGACCGCCGAGACCGCCCTGGGTGATACCGATCAGGAGCGTGCCCTTGACCGTCGCGCGGGAGATGAGCACGAAGCGGGAGAAGAGTTCGCCCTCGTATTCCCGGTTCAGGGGGGAGAGGTAGGCGATCCGCTGGACCATCGCGGGCCCGTCGCGGAAGAAGTAGAACATCGTAAAGAGGGTGATGAGCACGGTGGTGACGAGTTCGAAGACCCCGCGGGAGGTCTTGTCGATCACCTTGGTGACGAGCTTGCCGGTGGCCTTCAGCCCCTCCTGGAGGACGCTCAGCCAGTCGATCTGGTCGATGCTGAGCATCTGGCCCAGGCGTGAGTCCCGGATGCGTCCAAGCGCACCCTGGTCTCCCTTCTGAATGATCGCCCGCACCTTGGGCTCGGCCGTGGTGTACAGATCGATGGCCTGACCGGCCAGCAGGTGGGTCATGAGGGAGACCGGAATGAGCAGGCCCAGGAGAAACAGGAGGCAGCAGATGAAGGCGCTTATTCCCCTGCGCGACCCCAGCCGTGCGAGTATGCGGCGATAGCAGGGATAGAGCAGGGTGGTGAAGGTGGCGGCCAGGATGATCGGGACCACGAAGACCCGGATGATACTGAAGAAGGCCAGGGCGATGAGCACCAGGCCGCCCGCCAGAAACCAGCGGTTCATGCGCACCTGTGAGGGATCGAGATCCTCGGGCGGGTTTGCCGGCTTTTCCGGAGAGCCGGAGGCCTCCGATACGGTCGGAGGTGAGCCGTCCTGCAGTGCGTCTTCGTCCATGGTCCTGAATCATAGCATGTTTCTGGTGCAGCGTGAAACATAATGTGTGCGGTTACCCAACCGGCAGGGGTTGACGGCTTATGCTTTTCCCCCTATGTGTCGATGCAACCCTAACACCCGGTACAACCGAACACGAGAGTGGCGTAAGCTATGAGGCAACTACGAGAGTCGTTCCGTTGGTTCTACGGTGGTAACTCCCAGCAGCGGGCAGTCTGCGGGGTAGCCTCCGAAAACATCAGCCGGGAAATCATGCTGCAGGTTATCAGCCTCATCGCGATCGGCGCCTTGCTCGTCTTCGGGGCTGTGGTATACCTGAGCGGCCAGCATCTCTACGTGTGTGTGTTCGACCTGGCCTGGGCGGCGGTCTTTTTCCTCAACCTGTGCTATTTCAGATACAGCGGCAACCAGTCGGCCGCGAGCCTGTTCGCGGTAGCCTTCTCCGGGAGCCTCCTCTTTTTCTGCCTCATCAGCGGCGGCACGGAAGGAACCGGCTACCTTTGGGGCTACGCCTTTCCCCTGCTGGCCTTTTCCCTCATGGGCGTGCGTCAGGGCCTGGGGGCGGTAGGTTTTTACTGTGCGGCCTGTATTGTCTTCTTCTTAGTAGGCTCGTTTTTTGAGAATCTGGCGACCTACACCACGACGTTTGAGTTCCGCTTCGTGGCATCCTTTGTCGTGGTCTCGGCCTATGCGGGCCTGACCGAAGCACTGCGCAGCCAGGCCCAGCTCCGGCTGGTGGAAAGCAACCAGGATCTCCAGCAGGCCGTCGGCGAACTCCGCGGAACAGAGGAGGCCCTGCGCCGGGCGGGAGAGGAACTCGAAGAGAGGGTTCAGACCCGAACCGCAGAGCTGCATCAGGCCAACGAGCGTCTGGTAGCGGAGATCGAGGAGCGCCTGCGGGCCGAGGAAGAACAGTCGCGTCTGCGCGGCCAGCTCGCCCAGGCTCAGAAGATGGAGGCCATCGGGCTGCTGGCCGGAGGGGTGGCTCACGACCTGAACAACATCCTGGCAGGCATCATCGGCTACCCGGAACTGCTGCTCATGGATCTTCCCGAGCACAGCCCTCTGAGGCCGCGCATCGAGGCGGTCCAGAAATCCGGTCAGAAGGCGGCCGCCGTCGTTCAGGACCTGCTGACGCTGGCCCGGCGGGGGGGCGCGACCAAGGAGGGTGTGGAGATTAACCGCATTGTGCAGGAATATCTGGAAAGCCTCGAGTTTCAGGCCCTCATGCGGCATCACCCCGCAGTCAGGCTCATGGAGCAACTGGAGGAGGGCCTGCCGGCAATCCGGGGAAGTGGTGTCCAGCTGATGCAGATGCTGATGAATCTGATCATCAATGCCGCCGAGGCCATGCCCGATGGCGGAACGATCTGCGTGTCTACCGCTGTTTGCAGAAACGGTGCCGAGGGCGGCAAGGTGCCCCCGGGAAGATATGTCATCCTGATGGTGTCCGATACGGGCGTAGGAATCGCCTCGCAGGATCTGGAGCGCATCTTCGAACCGTTTTTTACGCGCAAGGTCATGGGACGCAGCGGTTCCGGGCTCGGCATGGCCGTGGTGTGGAACACGGTGCGCGATCATGGCGGATTCATCGAGTGCGACAGTGCCAGGGGGCAGGGGACGACCTTCACACTCTATTTCCCGGTTACGCAAATGTCCACGGTACAGGTTGATCTCTGCCAGGGCCGGCAGGGCTGCCGCGGAGACGGGGAGCGCATCCTGATCGTCGATGATGTGGCCCTGCAGCGGGAGATCGGCTCCGATATGCTCCGCCGGCTCGCATACAATGTTGACTGTGTATCCAGCGGAGAGGAGGCCCTGGAGTATCTCCATAAAAGACCTGTCGACCTGCTCGTGCTCGATATGGTTATGGATCCCGGCATGGATGGACTGGAAACCTTCCGGCAGGCCCGTCGCCTCGACCCCTGCCAGAAGGCCCTTCTCGTCAGCGGCTATTCCGAGAGCATCCATATCCAGGAGGCGCTGGACCTGGGCGTGGGCGCCTTCTTGAAGAAGCCCTATCTTTTCGAGGAGCTCGGCCAGGCGGTCCGCGCCGTTCTCCAGACCGAGGCGCCCGGAGGGGTTGCTCTTCCCCAAGAGACCATCGATCGTCCCCCTTCCCCCGGACAAGAGTCTTAGTGGACAGAGGGTCAAATTCCCCGCCGTTTGCGGTGGCAAGCAGGGTCGAGGGCTTGCCCTGGGGTTCATCCCCAGGACTTCCCTCGGAGGTGACGGTTACCGCGGCGGGCATGCCAGCTTTTTAGGCCCCCTTACCCAAAGACCGCAGCGTATAGACCGCGATCCCGAAGGCCACGGCTGCATTCAGGGAGGTCTTGCGTCCCTGCATGGGGATGCAGAAGATCCGCTCGCACAGCTCGAGGATGCCCGGATCCACGCCACAGACCTCGTTGCCGATCACCAGCACGATGGGCTCTTCGGCTAAAGGCGCCAGGGACAGCGGCTCGCTTAAGGGGCCGCCTTCGAGCGCCCACAGGCGCCGTCCGTGCGATCGGAGGTTTTCTGCGAGCTTAAGCCCGTCAGGATGGTGGCTCCAGGCCACCACCGCCTGCGCCCCCAGGGCGGTCTTGTGCAGGCGCGGGTTGTCCGGCGTGGGGGTGATGCCGCACAGGTGCAGATGCCTCAATCCGGCGCCGTCGGCGGTCCGGAACATGGAGCCCACGTTGAAGAGGCTGCGGACGTTGTCCAGCAGCGCCTCGATCTCCGGTCTCTGCCGGGCGGAGTCAGGCCTGAGCGCGGGGTGCTCGGCATAAGGCCCGGCCGCCGTGAAAATGGCCGAGCGGCAGCGCGGACAGGCCGTCAGCGGCGTTTCCCGCACGCAAGCCGGGAAGCGCAGCCCGCAGTCCTGGTTGGTGCACTGATAGATGCGGTGCCGGATCCCTTCGTCCATGGGACCGTCCCTAGCACATCTGCTGCGGAATGGGTACCGGGAGGATCAAACCCCGCAGCAGCGTCAGGCCGCATGCGGCAGGGGATCGGGGGATCCCCATGCGTCCGGTTCCAGGGGCGGAAGCCCCCAGTGCCGCCGGGCCTTGTCGCAGTGAGCGTTGGGCTCGCCGTTGATCCAGGAGGGCTCGAAATCCCGGCAGGTCGAGGGGCGCTGTGCATAGATCGTACAGGCGACCGGTCCGCCTATTTCGCCCGTGAGGGCCAGGCAGCGGGTGGGCAGACGGTTGGTCCCGATCATGACCCGCCTCGCGCTACCGAGTCTGGCGGTCATGGCTGCGGGTACACCGCCGGGGGTGGCATCGTCGGCCTCGGCCCAGTAGAAGGAGACGCGGTAATAGGCACAGCAGGCTCCACAGAGCAAACACGGATTGACCTGATCCATCCTCACACCCCGCACCTTGTTGGTATGTTAGATATTTCTCAGAAGATCCCATGTATTAAAAAGTCATTAAAGGCAAGCGGATTGTTCAGGGGGACAAGAAATGCCGCTCACAGGGGCCCGCTGCGGGCTTGGTTGCGGGCATGCGCCTCAGACGCCGGGACTTTGTTTGCGTTCGCAACGGGCACTAAGGCGTTTGAGGCGGTGCCTGAGGCCGGCCTGGCGGTCTGCGGGGGCATGCGGCAGGGCCTGTGTCACGAGCACCCGGGCACGCTCGTAATCGTGCAGTCGGTGCTCCAAGACCTTGGCCAGTTCCTCGACGGCCAGAAGATCATGCGGGTCGGAGGCGAGCAGCGCTTCCCACAGGGGCACGGCCAGCTCCCAGTTGCCCTCGCGCTTGTGGATCAGGGAAAGCAGGGCGCAGGCCTCTGTGTTCGCCAGGGGGTTGCCCGCCAGGAGATACTCGCACAAGAGCCTGGCCTGCGGGAGGTTGCCCCGGTCGTGGTGAAGCTTGGCGGCCGCAAGCAGGTCTACGGGGTGGGCCTGCGGGTGGCCCTGCATGATGGCGCTCAAGTGGCTGACCAACGCGGCCATGGACACGATATCCAGGCGGTTGTGCTCGAAGATGTCGGCCACGAGCCGCGCGTCCCGATGCCTGAGCCAGGCGAAGTAGCGCTGCGGGATCAGCTGCCCCGGGACATCGCCCGTGCGTTTAAGTCCAAGGAGGTGCTCCTCCAGGGTGACGAGACGACAGTTTTCGAGCCTTTGTCCGCTCAGGCGGCGGCTCGGAGGCAGCAGGTCGAGATGGGGCAGGTCGCTCAAGGGATCGGGCCTGCGGTTGAGGATGAAGCGGGAAGCCAGGAGATTGACATCGAAGGCCCGGCCGTTGAAGGTGACGAGGAAACGCCTGCCCTGGGCCAGGGTGTGGACCTGGTCCAGAAGGGCGGGCTCCTCGGAGAAATCCCGGGCGAAGAGCTGTACGGTGACGAAGTCCTGCCCCTCAAACCACCCCAGGCCTACCATGAAGGCCAGGGTACCGCTTCCGCCGGCCAGGCCGGTGGTCTCGGTATCGAGGAACAGTGCGTCGCGCGCGCTCAAGACGGCGAGACGGGCGTCGCCCGCCAGAAGAGAGACCGTGGCCATATCCAGCCCCGCGAGATCCCGGATCAGGTGCCGGCCGTGGGCGCTGGTCTCTGCGTGCCGGGTGCGCACGCAGTAACACCTTCCCGCCTCATTGCGGACGTCCTCTCCACAGACGAGGTCCTCCAAGGCCTGCAAAGGCCCCGGCAGTGGCCGGGCTGGGGTCGGGACCGCTGGCCGGCGGTCCATGACGGCCTCGATCCGCCGGCGCAGCTCATCGAGGCGTGCTTGGCGCTCCGCGGGAACCTGTACCGGTTTCTCCTCGCCGGTCAGGCGTCGGATCCTGTCTCTCACCCCATGGTGCACTCCCGTAGTCTGTCTCCCCGCGCCTTCAAGGCCGGGATGTTCGTGCAAGGGCCAGCCTCAAGAGTGGTCAGAAGACACGCGAAAGTCAAGCGCTAATATCCGGGGCATCCCTGCGGTTCCCGGTCGGGAAAGCCCGTCATGGTGTGTCTTCAGGCAGGCAGCCTGAACTGCATGGTGCCGTCCGGGATGACGCCCACGCAGGGGGCTCCGGGTAGTCCTTTTCGAGAATGGCGACCTTGGGGAATGTGGGCAGGGAAGGTGTCAGGGGAATGTGGGGGTCAAAACTTTACGGGCTGTTGCCCAAACACCATTAAGGGATAGCAATTGATTGAATAATAATGCT
>CAZUDI010000046.1:0-31685 GCA_964618975.1 uncultured Bacteriovoracaceae bacterium
TCACCCGTCGCCGCGTCGAAGGGGACGATCTGGTTGTCGGCCTTCAGCAGCGAAGGCTGCTTGTCACCGGCGATGATGCGGCCGTGAATGGTCACCTGCTCGGTGCCCGCCGGCAACACCGTCCCGTCGACCGGATCGATGAACTCGATGGTGCAGGGGGTGTAGCTGGGGCCCATGCAGAAGCCCAGGAAGCCGGAGGAAAAGATGAATGCGATCAGCCCGGCGAGGATATATCCGATAACCCTTTGCGTGCCCATAGAACCTCCTCTATGTACATGATATAACCATTTATATGCAAAAATCGGGCAAATATATAACCTGCCGTTTATACGAATTATTAATCCTGTGAATTGGCAGTGCAAGGGAAATATATTTCCCGTTCCGGCCGGGCTTGTGGTAATTTTTTACCGCTTCAGGTCGGCGATGCACTCGATATGGTAGGTCTGGGGAAACATGTCAAACAGCCTGAGACTGGCCAGTGTATATCCCGCAGCCAGGAGGGGTTTTAGATCACGCGCCAGGGTGGTCGGATTGCAGGAGACATACACGATGCGCTCGGCCTCGATGCGCGGCAGGTCCTGCATGATCTCCTTGGCACCTTCCCGGGGGGGATCGAGCAGAACGGTGTCGAAGTGCACCGATTCATTGAGGATGGATTGCACGGCCTTCAGGGCCTCCATGCGCAGAAAGCGCACATTTGCGGCCCGGTTGCGTTTGCAATTCATCCGCCCCTGGGTGACCAGGCGCCCGTCACGCTCGATGGCGGTCACCTCGCCTGCCACCGGCGCAATGGGGATGCTGAAATTGCCGCACCCGCTGTAGAGTTCGAGTATACGCGCAGAGCCCTCAACGAGGTTCATGACATGGCCGACCATGGCATCGTTGATCTTGAGATTGGCCTGAATGAATCCCCCCAGACCGCTGGTAAGATGGGAGGTGATACCTCTGCTGGTGACCTCATAGCGACAGGCGCGCTGGCCGAGGACATAGTCGCGGCGCGGGGGCCCGAGCATGACGAAGGAGAGCCCACTGATGGAGAGTTCCCTGAAGATTGTGTTCATGGCCTTCAGGTCCCCGTCCCGCATGGTACCCCGGCAGCGTCCGAGCACGAGGATATCGTCGGAGGGGGCATGGATCTCGAGCGAATAGAGTCCGTACATACGCTGGCGCCCGAGAATGGAGCGCAGGTGATCCAGGGTTTCCTGGATACGCGGATTGAGGATCGGGCAGGCCTCAAAAGCGACGATATCGCGCGATTTCTTCATGAAAAATCCCGACTTGAGCGTGGGATCGTAACGGCATTGTATACGGGCATGACTGCGGTAGGCGTAGGCTTCATCCACCCCGACGGGTGCCGGGATGTCGTCCGGTCTCACCGCGCAGAGTTTCTCCACCTCCTGCAACAGGATCCTCTGCTTCCATTCCAGTTGAAGCGCATATGGCAGGTGCTGCCAGTCGCAGCCGCCGCAGACGGCAAAGTGCTCACAGACGGGCGCAACACGCTCTGGCGAGGGCTCGATGACCTCCAGGGTCTCGGCCTCGATGTATGCACGGTGGTATTTGAGTGGCGCTACGCGAACGAGTTCGCCGGGAATGACTCGGGGTACAAAGACTACGCGACCGTCTTCGTGCCTCCCTACACCCCTTCCTCCGTATGACAGGGTCTCTATCCTGAGTTGAAACGAATCCGCGTCCATCTCAGTGTGGTACCATCCTGATAGAGTTGATGTCATCTTCCATTCTGTGTCTGAGTCTAAAGGTATCATCGAAAGATTGCAATCCCAAATTCGATAATATAATATGCACGCTATGGATGCGTTGATCATCTGGCTGGTGGAGACCATCGCGCGCTTCGGCTATCCGGGTATCATCGCGCTCATGTTCCTCGAGAGTTCCTTCTTTCCCTTTCCGAGCGAGGTGGTGATCCCTCCGGCCGGATATCTCGTCTCACAGGGGGAGATGCACCTCTGGGCCGTGGTGACCTGTGGCGTCCTGGGATCCCTGCTGGGGGCCCTGTTTAATTACGCCGTCGCCTATTTCCTCGGCCGGCCGCTGCTCGTGCGTTACGGGAGATACCTCTTCCTGCCCGAAGAGCGATTTCGCAAGGTAGACACCTTCTTCCTCAATCACGGAGAGATCGGCACCTTCACCGGCAGGCTGCTTCCCGGCATCCGCCAGTACATCTCTTTCCCGGCCGGACTCTCCCGCATGAACCTGATCAAGTTCTCCCTCTACACCGCCTTGGGCGCCGGCATCTGGGTGAGCATCCTGGCCGTTATCGGCTATGCCGTGGGCAACAATATGGATCTCGTCCATCGTTATGCACGCCAGGCAACCATCCTCCTCCTCATCGGTGTGATAACACTACTCGTCCTGTACGTTGCGGGGTGGAAAAGAAGACATCCTCGGCCCTAGCCTCCCCCTTTTTTGTGCGACAATTCAAGGCGCCAACCCCGAAAGATAAGCACCCGACGGAAATAAGGGTATGAACCCCAATTCAAGCCCCGTCCCCGATATTGTCCAGGCGGACGGATATGCGACCCTTTCGATTAAATACAGCATGTGAGCATTTTTGCCACGATAGAAAAGTGTTTTCTTAGGCATCGATAGGGCGGAGACAATGAATGAGCTCTCATTATTGTGAAACATAAGAACCGCCAGCATCTTTGACATTCCCTCGTAATACATTGTAAAGCCATCGCAATATCCATTCGAGTGATCTCTGCGGAAATTGCCTGTTGACGCTGTGCAAGATATGGGTTATAGGGTGAAGCTTAGCCGCCTGAAAAAGGAGGGTCTATGGGGAGTATGTATTCGTCTTCGGATCTTGAGGCGTACACCCGCAGGATCAGAGAGTTTCCCCTGCTTAACCCCGAAGAGGAATTTGCGCTTGCCCGTAGATACAAGCAGGGGGATATCGCGGCGGGGCAGCGGATCATAACCTCGAATCTGCGGTTTGTCGTCAAGCTCAGCCAGTCGTACTTTCATCTGGGATACGGGCCATTGGAAATCATCCAGGAAGGCAACATGGGTCTGGTCAAGGCCCTGACGCGCTATGACCCCGAACGGGGGGTACGCTATATCTGCTATGCGATCTGGTGGATCAAGGCCTACATAAGGAACTTCATACACAAGAGCTACCAGGTTCACACCGGGCGGCTGACCCACTCCAAGAATCTCGTTTCGCTGGACTGCAGCCTGTCCCATGATGACGAGTATGAAGACCGGCTCATGGATCATCTCCTCTCCGAGACCCCCGACCCTGAGGATACCTATGCCGGCAAGGAACGCCAGCATTGCCTGCAGGAGTTGCTCAATTCCAATCCCCCTATCCTCACCAACCGCGAGGTATACATCATCCGCAAGCGCTTCTTCTCCGACCCACCCGCCACCCTGAAGGATATCGCCTCTTCCATCGGGGTCACCAGGGAGCGGGTACGGCAGATCGAGGCGCGCTCCCTGCAGCGCATCCGCACCGTGATCGAGAAACAGAATTCCTACCTCATGGATGATATCCACATGGAATACCACTACCCGATCCGCAGGAAACGCATCTAGTCACCGTGAGATTGCCCTGAAGCGAAGGCCGCTCCGCGATCTTGGCACCCTCCGAGTCTACTCGGGGATACAGGGGAGTGTTCGTCGGATGGGTGGCTTCAGCGGTTGGAAAAGGATTCGAACTTTGTGAGCTCCGGGATCCAGGTGAGCTTTACAGTATCGGTAGGGCCGTTGCGGTGTTTGGCGATAATGACCTCGGCCAGGCCCTTGTGGGGGGTATCGGGATTGTACACCTCGTCGCGGTAAATGAAGCAGATGATGTCCGCATCCTGCTCGATGGCACCGGACTCCCTGAGATCCGACATTTGGGGGCGCTTGTTGTCTCCGCGCTGCTCGACCCGCCGATTGAGCTGGCTCAGGGCAATCACCGGGACATTGAATTCCTTGGCAATGGCCTTCATGGTGCGGGAGATATCCGAGATTTCCTGCTCGCGCGAATCGTTGCGGCCGTTGGCGGTCATGAGTTGTAGGTAATCGATCACCACGAGGCCAATATCCTCGCGAGAGGCCAGTCGCCTGAGCTTCGAGCGGATCTCCATGGGCGAGATGCCCGCCGTGTCGTCGATGTAGAGTGGGGCTTCCGAGATGAGATTCATGGCGTCTACCAGGACGCTCCACTCCTCCCGTTTCAGCATGGCCGTGCGTACCTTGGTCTGGTTGATCTGGGCCTCGGAGGCCAGCATGCGCAGCGCCAGCTGATCGCGTCCCATCTCCAGGGAGAAGACCACCACCGGGATCTTTTCGGTGATAGCCACGTATCCGGCGATATTCATGGCCAGCGAGGTCTTGCCCATGGCGGGTCGGGCGGCGACGATGATGAGATCCGTGGCGTGTAGTCCGCCCATGAGGATCTCGTTGAGGTCCGGGTATGGGGTGGGCACGGCGCCCTGCACGATCTCGCCCTGGGAGAGACGGCTCAGGTTGTGATAGACATCCGGCAGGATGCTCCCGAGCTTGATCAGACCGCTACGGACATTCTTCATCTCACGGTTGATGTTGAAGATGATCTGTTCCGCGCTGTCCAGGGCCGAGCCGACATCGTTCATCGGCCCCCGGGCGGTCTTGATGATATCCCCGGCCCCGGTGATGAGGGCGCGCAGGATGGATTTTTCCCGCAGGATGCGGGCATAGTGCTCGATATTGGCGGTCGTGGGTATGCGTTCCCCGATGCGGGCGATGTAACTGACGCCGCCTGCCTTATCCAGCTTCCCCCGTGATTCGATGGCATCCGGCAGAGATACCAGGTCGATGGGGATGCCCCTGTCGCGCAGGATGAGCATCTCCTCGTAGAGGATGCGGTGCCGTTCGGAATAGAAGTCCTCGGGGGAAATGATCTCGGTAATGAGGTCCAGGGAGGAATTCTCCATGAGAATCCCTCCCAGGATGTATTCTTCGGCCTCTTTGTTGTGCGGGAGGGTCCCGGTTAAGCTCTCCACGAACTAGGCCTCGGCCAGCGGATTCACCTCGATATTCACGGTGGCGTTCACCTCGGGGTAGAGGCGGATGGAGACCTCATGTGTCCCCACATGGCGGATAGGTTCGGTGAGGAGGATCTTCTTCCTGTCCACCTCGAAGCCCTTCTCTGTGAGGGCATCAAAGATGTGTGAGCTGGTGATCGATCCGAACAGCTTGCCTTCCTGTCCGGTTTTCATCTCGAATTTCAGTGTGATGGCGCCGAGTTCCTGTGCGAATTTCAGGGCATGTTCCTTGTTCTTGACATCCGACCTGATGCGGGCCTTGATCCTGTCCCGGAAGGCCTTGATGGTCTCGTCGGTGGCCTCGACAGCCTTTCCCTTGGGAATAAGGAAGTTCCGGGCATAACCGCTTTTGACTTTCACCTCCTGTCCCACGGTCCCGAGACCTTCGATACTCTCCAGCAGAACAACCTTCATAAATCGTCTCCTTTTGTGTTGCGTATCCTATTCCTGAAGTCAAACCAGGTGTCGAACAGGCCCAGGCCTGTAACGATCATCATTATATATATCTGGGACAAGATCAACAGGTAAATAACCCACCGGAAGATCCGGCCCCATGCCCGGGCCTGGAAATAGGAGGCCACAATGGCGAGCCCCTGAAAGAAGTAGGCGTGTGAAATTATGATCAGGGCATTCAGCCCGAAGGCCTTGATCCCGGGGGTCGGCACGATGGTGGCGATGGCGCTCAGGATGAAGGCGCCCACAACCCATTCGGGGCATTTCCAGGTCCTCAGGACGAGGTCTTTTCTCGTGGACGCTACAATGAGCAGGTTGAACCACAGGAGAAAGACAAAGCTCGAGGCCATGATGGCCGGGAAAAGCTCAACGATGCGCGCCTCGATGGCCGGCCGGTTCACCTTGAAATCCAGCATTTCGGACGGTTCCAGCAGTGTGGCATATAGGGCCGAGACCTGGTCCATGATCGTGGTCACCCACTGCCCAATGAGCTCCTGGGCCCCGATTCCGCGCGTGGAGGCCAGTGCCAGCATGCTGACGAGAAGCAGTCCGCAGAGCAGCCCGGCCGGGATGCACACGGCACGGCCAACCTTGTGGGACTTGAGCATGGCCACCATAAGCATCCCGCATCCGAGCAGGCCCAGATACATCAGCCCCCCGAAGCGCAAAACCGGCACCAGGATCAGTACGCCCGGTAGAAGGGCCAGGGCCGCGCTACGTCCCTTGACCCTCTGCGACCAGATGCCGTATGCCCCCGGAAGGCACACGGCCAACGGGAAGGCTTGGGGAGGCATCACGACTATCAGCACCCCCATAAAAAGAAAGACCCCTGTGAATACCCAGAGGGTCTTTGTGCCTTGTTCCTCACGGGGCATATGATCAGTCGTGTACGGTGAACGGCAGGAGTGCCATGATGCGCGCCCTCTTGATTTCAAGGGCCAGCACCTTCTGATGCCGCGCACAGGTGCCTGTGATACGTCGCGGCAGGATCTTTCCGCGGTCCGAGATGAAATCTCTCAAAAGGTTGGGCTCCTTGTAATCGATCTTCAGCTTCTTGTCTTCACAGAATCTGCAGGTCTTGCGCTTGTAATACGGACGGTAACGTGGATTGGATTGGCTTCTTGGCGGTCTACTGCTCTGCATGGCCATGAGGCACCTCCTCTGTTGTCTGATCTTGGCCGGCCTCTTCTGTGACGGGTTGCTCGACCTGACAGATATCATCACGCGTGATCTGTTGTTCGTCCAGATTGATGATGACGAATCTCATGACATTCTCATCGATGCGCAGATTGCGTTCGATTTCGGATATCATGGTGCCGGGACCTTCGAGATAGGTGAGGAAATACCTTCCCTTGGATTTCTTCTGGATCTTGTAGGTCAGCGTTCTGATTCCGCGATCCTCAATCTTGAGAACCTCACCCTTGTTTTTTTCGATGAGGGCCTGAAAGCGACTGAGAAACCTTTCTCGTTCTTCATCCCCGAGATCGGGATTCAGAATGAACATCAGTTCGTACAAACTCATGCATTCCTCCTTCTGGATTTGTAGCCCCTATCGGAGCAAGGAGCGCAAACTCCATATACCAAAGTCCGAGGGTATGCAAGGGTGAATATTCAGGGGGAATCAGGGCTGATGTTCCCCAGTGCCGGCCCTGAACCCTCCTTTTCGCCGCCCGTGGTGAGGGAATCCGGCCGTAGCGATTCGGTGCCGGGACAGAGGAGGACCCGATGTGAGGACAATCAAGTACTTCTTGCCATTAACTCCCGGGTGGGTAATATAGTAATCTACTATGAAGGGATCTGGATCGTGAAAGGTGTGCAAGGATTTCTGTTGAAATGGTCGGTCTCGGCGGCCGCCCTCGCCGTCGCCGCCTGGACCCTTGACGGGATCATCATCGAGAGTGGTGTGACGCTTTTCATCGCGGCCCTGGTGATAGGGCTTCTGAATGCCTTCCTGCGACCGATCGTGATCCTGCTGACCCTTCCGCTCAACATCCTGACCCTGGGTCTCTTCACCTTTGTTATCAACGCGGTTTTACTCCTCTTCGCCTCACAGCTCGTCACGGGATTCTTCGTTGACGGCTTCTGGACGGCCTTCTTTGCAGCCTTGATTATGTCCATCGTGGGTTTCTTGCTGAATCTGTTTATTCCAGGCAGGGTCACCTTTCATAAGACGCATATCATCGCGACCAATGATGCGCCCATCATCGACGTCGAAGCGCATTCGCCGCAAGAAGAGCAAACGCTGGAGGAGGAAGAGGACAAACACTAGCCTGGCGGGCGGCGAGCCTCAAACGCCCCGAAGGATCAGCGGTAGCGGATGCCGAAACCCTGCACGTTTGAGTCCGGGATGCGGGGCTTGATTTCGACCTGATCGACCCGTGCCCCGGCGGGGCCGTGATGACACCAGGCAATGAGCCGGTCAACATCCGCATCCATGCCCTGTGCCCAAACCTCGACATTACCCTGGGAGGTGTTTCTGACCCAGCCACTGACACCGAGGGATACGGCCATTTCCTGGGTGCCGGCACGAAACCAGACCCCCTGCACCCGTCCGTGAACCATGAGCAGTACGGCCTTCATATGCGCATCTCCTTTCCGCGGCACCCTGGCATGCACGATCCTCAAGGCCTCGGGGCCCGGATAAGCTGCTGGAATTCATCCTCCGTCAGCACCGGGACACCCAGGGAGCGAGCCTTGTCCAGCTTGGAACCCGGGTCGGAGCCGACCACGAGGTAATCGAGTCCGGAGCTCACTGAATCGACCACCTGCGCGCCGAGCGTCTCGACCAGGGCGCGCGCCTGATTGCGCCCCCAGGTGGCGAGTTTTCCGGTGAAGCACAGGCGCTTGCCCGCAAGGGGCGCAGTCTTATCGTCTGTGATCTGGGGCGCCTCGAGGCGGACGCCATAGGCCAGCAGTTCCTCGATCACCTTGCGGTTCTGCGTGTTGGCGAAGAATTCGACGATCGAGGCGGCGATCTGCGGGCCGATGCCCGCGACGGAGAGCAGATCCTCCTGTGTGCTCTCCATCAGGGACGCGAGCGACCCGGCATGCTCAGCCAGGGCCCGGGCCGCCACGCTTCCCACGTGAGGGATGCCCAGGGCAAAGACAAAACGCGCGAGGGTGGCGTTCCTGCTGATGGCGATGGCCTCCAGCAGGTTGGTGGCCGAGAGCTCGGCGAACCCCTCGAGACGCATCAGATCATCCAGGTGCAGGCCATAGAGATCGGCCACATTTTTCACCAGGGCGTTTTCCACCATCCTGTCGATCGTGCGTCGCCCCAGACCGTCGATGTTCATGGCCTCCTTGGATGCAAAGTGGAAGATCCCCTCCTTCACGATGGAAGGGCACGACATATTGATGCACCGTCTAACGACCCCTTCCCTCACCGCGGGAGACCCGCACACCGGGCAGATCTCCGGCATTGAAAAGACACCTTCCGATCCGTTCCTGCGGCTGAGTACCGGCGCGACCACCTCGGGAATGACATCCCCGGCGCGCTGGACGATCACGGTGTCACCGACGCGCAGGTCCTTGCGCCGGATTTCGTCCTCGTTGTGCAGGGTGGCCCTGCTCACCCTTGCCCCTCCCACGACGACGGGCTCAAGCACGGCCACCGGCGTAAGAACACCGGTACGGCCCACCTGGATCATAATATCTCGCAGCTGGGTGGTGGCCTGGGTAGGAGGAAACTTGTACGCCACCACCCAGCGGGGTGCTCGGGCCTTGACGCCGAGGCGCTCCTGTAGGTTCACACGGTCCAGTTTGATCACTACCCCGTCGATCTCGTAGGGCAACTCCTCGCGCCGGGACTGCATGTGTTCGATGAAGGCGCTCACCTGATGGAAGTCGGTACAGAGCTGCCGGTCCGGATTGATCTTGAATCCAAGCGCGCTGAGGTATTCAAGTACCGCGTACTGGGAATCAACGCCGAGGGCGAGTGGTTCGGAGACGCCATAGGCGTAGAATTCCAGGGCACGCCTGGCCGTGATCCGGGAGTCGAGCTGCCGCAGTGAACCGGCGGCGGCGTTGCGCGGGTTGGCAAACAGACCCTCGCCCTGTCGGGACCGCTCCCGGTTCAGCTGTTCGAAGGCGCCTCTGCTCATGATTACCTCGCCGCGTGCCTCGAGCAGAGGTGGCGGGTTCGGTATGTGCAGCCTCAGGGGTATGCTCGGGATGGTCTGCAGGTTCCGGGTGACCTCCTCACCCGTGAATCCGTCGCCGCGCGTGCCCCCCCTTACCAGAATCCCATCCTGATAGACGAGTTCAACCGCCAGACCATCAAACTTGGGCTCACAGCAAAAGGCGAGTTCCTCATCGGTTGCCAGCCAGCGCCTGACTCGCAGGTGAAAGGCCTGGAGTTCCTCGGCGTTCATGGCATTGTCAAGGCTGAGCAGGGGGATGCGGTGCCGCATGGGGGGGAAGTTCTCCAGCGCTGGGGCGCCAACGCGCCGGGAGGGGGAATCTGGAGGAACGAGGTGGGGAAAGGCCGCTTCAAGCTCCTGGAGTCTCCGCAGCAGCATATCGTACTCTCCGTCCGAAATCTCGGGAGAATCGAGCACATAGTAGCGGTGATTGTGGTAATTGATGCTGCGGACCAATTCCGTAATACGTTCCCTGGCCCCTATTTCGTCTACGGAATTCACACTCATTCCTCCGGCATTTCTAAAATCGCTGTGGGTCGAACACCCTTACTCCTTGCGGCGACATGGAGGTTCCAGGGCTTGCCCTGGGATTCATAGTCATGATATATCTGAACAAAGATGCTTACATCCCGCGCGTTATGCCAGCATGGCGAACATCTAGCACAAAAAAAACTTGATCAAAAGTGTTTCTTGATTAATATAACAAGAAGAGATATGAAGAGACGCTCGCATAAAATCTGAGTAGGAGTTTGTTATGGGAAAAGTTGTTTTCAATGTTCAGGACCAATTTCTCAATCAGGCGAGAAAGGAAAGGGTTCCTATTATAATCACCCTCCTGACGGACAGCATGAAGATGGAGGGTTTTGTTAAGAGCTTTGATCCCTTCTGCATCCTGTTCCAGACCGAAAAGCCGATCTTGATCTATAAACATGCCATTGCCAAGATCGAGCCAGCAGAAGTAAACTCCAAACTCAAAGATTTCCTCTCCGGATGAACCCTGTCCGCCGCATCCTTTTCTGGCTGGCCGTATTTCTCGGAGTACCCTCAATCGTCTTTTGCGAGACGGTCATAAGCGTTCACGGTATTGGGGCCGTGGAACAGGAGAATCTCGCCCGTGCGGAACAGACGGCGCTGGATGATTCCTTTCGCAAGGGACTCTTCACCCTGGCGCTTGAGAACGTGTCCGCGAGTGCCTTGTACGCCTTGGGGCAGACATTTCCGGATTTCTTGAGATCCCGCGGCCTGCAGGACATCACCCAGTATCAGATCACCTCGCGCTCACGGCATTACGAGGTACTCGATCTCACGGTGGAGCTGAAGATCGCAGGGGACCATCTGCACGAATGGTTGCGTTCACGTACCCTGGACATACCCCGGGAACTGCGGCCGAGGATCGTGCTCATGGTATCCACCTTCGGCCCTGGGGCCGATGAATCCTATGAATGGTGGACCCAGAGGGCCAAACCGGCCTACTCCCCCTTCGAGGCCACCCTGGCCGGATTACTGGACCGCTGGGGGGAGAACGTGATCCTTGTCCCTGCACGCCCGAAGAGGACAATCCTCGGCGAACCAGATCTCTTTACCATGGCCGAAAACCTGGGGGCCAGTCTCCTCGTCACCGGTAGTATCGGCTATACACCGCTCGAGGAGACCCTCCATGGTTGCGTGGCCGAGCTCCATCTGATGGATGTGCCATCCAGAACTCAGCTTGCCACGTGGTCCCTCTCGCACCGAGGGGATTTCCAGCTGGAGGTAATGAACACCCTCATGGCTGGAGATATGCTGGAACAGTTGCGTGCAAGGATCATCTACTCCCTGCTGAGCACCAGCCCGGTGGTCATGACCCGTCGGCTCGACATAGAGAACCTGCGGGACTACGGCACCTACCGCGCGATTGTGGATACCCTCACCGCTATGGAGGGGGTTGAATGGTTGACTATCCGAGAGATCCGGGGGCACTCCATCGGTCATGTTTTAAGGATGCGCGGCACCCTCGAGGATCTGCTGGACAACCTCAAACGCAAGCAGATCATCGAGATGGACATCGAGATCACGGACGAGGGGGCCACCCTGAGGCTGATCGAAAGATAAGACCGAAGGGGGAAAAGCCGCTCACTGGCAGCTCACCCCCTATAGTTATACGACATTGCCTTGCTGCCTGACTACATTACCAGGGCTCGGGCGGGTTTGTGAAGCGAACGTCTGTTTCCTGATCCTCAGGCGCCACCCTTCCCGGCAGCAGATATATCTCGCGGGCCAGGAGCATCTCCGTGCATGCGCTTTGATCATAGACTGCCTGCCCCTTCACCAGCAGGTAGGCACCCCTGACTAGCACCTCACGCCCCAGGATTTGGCCGTCGCGGTTCATGATGTGGGTTCGATAGGTCCTGGAACCCACAACGTGATCCACCAGACGGATCTCCTGCTCCTGGATGACCAGGCGGCCCCTTTCCGGCTCGTAGAGCATGACCCTGCCACAGAGATTGGCGGCATTCCCCTCGGCCGCGAGCAGGGCGGCGATGTCGTCGGCTTGTACGGCGGGCGGGTATACGACACAGCCCAGAACCAGGAGCATGATAGTCAAACAGACCCGGTTCCTCAGACGGATATTGTGCATGGGGCAGCTTTTCATGGCTACAGTTCCCTCCAGTAGTAGCGACAGAAATCATTGTCATACTCCAGGTCGATCGTCTTGACGCCGCCCTGGGTACCGATCATCAGCTGTACGCCGCTTTCCGTGACCACGACCACCGGCTCCGAGGGGATGCCGCCGCCGATGACCACGGAGCGGTCGCTCTTCTCGAGCGTATCGTCGTTGTCCCAGTCCACAACCGAGACCCCGGTCTTGTAGTCCATGGCGTAGAGCCGGGCCGTGCCGGAGGCGGTGTTGGAGGAGCACTTGTCACCCGACCCGGAGACGGCCGAGGGCGTAAAGGTGGTGAAGTAGACGACCTTGTCGAAGACCACTGGCGAGGAGACCACCTTCTCGCCGCTGTGTTCCATGTCGATGCGCCATCCGGCCCCGGTGTCGAGCGCCGCCGTGACCGCCGCCTTGGCGGCGGTGCTGGCGCTGGAATCCTGCAGGGTATCGGAGGTCAAATCCACCAGGCTGCTGCTCAGGATCGTGTTCGTGGCATCGCTCCAGGTCGCGGGCCAGGTGTTCTTGACGGCATAGAACTGGTTGACCACCGTCGTGCGCGTGGGGTCTTCGCGGTCACCCGTGCCGATATAGACATACTCTATCGGGCCGATCTCCTGCACGATGGAGGGGGCGTTGAAGAACTTGCGCAGCTGGTCGGTGCCGCTGTTGACGGCCTGGAAGAGACGCCGCGCCTGCCAGGTGCCGTTCTCGTCGCGGTCGTCGAAGGTGAAGAGATCCCCGCCCAGCGAGCCGGCATAGATGGTGTCCTCGAAGCCGTCGTCATCGTCATCGAACGAGGTCAGGTCCACCATGCAGTAGACCAGGTTGGTATAGTTGTTCTTGTTGAAATTGAGCCCGGAATACAGGGTGCCATTCGCGGCGCTGACCGCGTAGACCGCCTGCCCGGCATTGTCGCTGCTGCCGGGGTCGTTCTGGTCCTGGTTCTCGTCATAGCCGCCGGTGAGCAACAGCACATTCAGCCCCGTGTAATCGGTGGCGTTCTGCCGGAGCTTGCGGAAGCGCGGGGTGCACCAGGACTGTCCCAGCAGCGGATTCCCGGTGCTAGAGTCCGTACCCAGGAGGGTCGGGGCGATCTCCCAGGCAAAGGTGGGGGAGGTATAGGTGCTCACATCCAGGGTGTAGTACCGATTGCCGCCGCGGCGCAGGCCCACGGTCACATGGTCGGTGCCGCTCGTGGGCTCGTAGACCACGGGCGTGCCGTCGACGAAGTAGTCGTGCACCCCGTCTCCGGGCGGCAGGGACGGGAGAACGGCGAGGAGTTCCCAGGGGATGAAGGCCCAGGCCTCTTCCACCTGATCGTCATTCAGGTCATCGCTGCCCTGGTCGTAGTCCACGAAGCAGTGCAGGAAGCCATCGTTGGCACCCACGAAGATAACGTTGCGGTTGTTGTTGAAATCATAGAGGATCGCGGGCCGCGAGTGGAGGATGTCGCCCAGAATCCAGGTGCGGGGCTCATCGGTCTCGCCTGTGGCGGTGGGGGCATAGATGCCTTCGGCGCGGGCGAAGTCGATCAGGTCGTCCTTTTCCGTGGCATCGGCCGCATTCAGGTCAGAGGCCGTGATGTGGGTGTTGGTCTTGGAGAAGGCCTCCAGGCTGGTCAGGTTGGTGGCCGTATCCGTGTAGTCGGTCAGGAAGGTTCGCGTGATGTCGCTCAGCAGTACCGCACCGGCACCGCCCTTGCTGACGGTCATGCCCTCGGTGCCCACCACCTCGGTGCCCCAGCACGAGTGCGCCCCATCCACGATGTAGCCGCTGGAGCCGGTTGCCGCATTGCCGTGGCGGTCGAGGATCTCTCCATCATCGGAGAGGCCGAACTTCTTGAGGTTGCCCTTCCACACCCCGGTGCCGTCGGTGGAGAAGATGCCCAGGTACAGGCCGTTGTCGGCATAGGTGCGGTTGATGCGGTTCACCGGCACCACAGGGGCGACGAACTCGGCGCTCGACTGCTGGATGCTGGCCATGATGTTCTGGAAGATCTCGGTCAGGCTGATATTGTCCCTGGTGGTGAAATAATCGCCCTGCCCGTGATCGGCGTCGGCGGTCTCGTTCAGGAGCTTGTTGTCCTCGTCGAAGCCTACGGTGTAGGTCACGATGTTCTGCTTCTGAAAACGGGTGTCGCTGGGGTCGTCGAAAGAGATCCCGCCCGAGTCGTAGAGGCTCCCGGGCAGCAGGTCCTCGGTATAGAGGAAGGCCGCCACGTCGTCCAGGTAGTCGCTGCCGGAACTCGAGTAGGAGTGTTGTACATAGGAATCGTCGATCCAGTAATACTCGCTGTCGTGCTTGGTGGAGTCGCTGGCGTCCACGTCGTTGTCGTAGTCCCCGATGATCTTGCCGCCGATATAGGTACCCCCCGAAAGGTAGGCGCTGCGGTCCTCGGTGGAGGCCCCGTCGGTCATGAGGACGATATAGTTCTTCTGGCAGCGCCACTGGATGGCATATTCGTCGGCCGCGCCGTCGCCGTCCTGGTCCACCAGATTGCCGTAGTCAACGCCCGCGTTGAACCAGGAGGACTGGCGCGCGTAGTAGAGCCCGGCCTCGGCCAGGGTCTCGGCCAGAGGGGTCCAGGTGTCTGCCGACAGTCCATCCACCTTGTTCTTGAGCTCATTTCTCTCCGTGGCCGTGGTGCGCGTCTTGATGGCCGCCCTGAGATGCCCGCCCTCTTCCTCATTGAAGGCCATCAGGCCGAAGCGCACCCCCGGGGTGGTGTCGATGATGTCCTTGACGACATCCTTAGCGATATCGATCTTCCTGCGGTAGCCGCTGCCCACGCTGGAAAGATAGTTGCGGTAGTTGCCCATCCTCAGCATCCTGGTTGACGCCCAGCTGCTGCAGTTGTGACTGCCCGTCGTATAGATATGCCCGGTCCAGTACCCGAAGGTGTTGAGGGCCTCGCGCGCGGAGTCGCACGCGATCTCGCTGGACTGGACGATGCCGTCCGACCCGATGTTCTCGAAGGAGAACCATAATAAACCGAAGGTGGAATAGTAGACACGCGAGTTGCTGTAGGAGCCGGAGTAGGTCTGGGCGGGATCGTAGTCGACCACGGGCACCTCCACCGTGCCGTCCATACTCCCTGAATTGTCGAAGATAATAAGGATATTGGGCTCGATATCGATGAGTCCCGCCCCGAAGATCTCCGTGTCGTCGGCCCACGCCGCCGGCGCCAGGACCGCAAGCGCCACGATCAGACCGAAGCTTAATATGGTTCTCAGCATAACCATACTCCTTTTCTAGTTCATGCGCGGGAAGGCCTTCCAGGAACCGGCCTCGATGTCGACCTCGCCCTTGGTGGAACGCAGACGGTAATAGCGGGCCCGAAAGTCGTCCACGCTGTAGCCCTTCCCCACGGGGGGGTTCCGCATACCGGAGAGGTACATCCTCAAGTCGAGGCCGGAGATGATCTCGGGCATTTCGGACTGGGGATAGGTGTAGCCGCCGGTGGTGTTGACGGTAATGCCGAGGGTGGTGGTAGCGGCGATGAAGTCTTCCAGGGCATAGTCGATGCCGCTGTCGGCGATATAGAAATCTTCCTTGTACTGTTTTACATTGCCGATGACCTTGTTCTCGATGGTGGAGGAGCGCATGACCGAGACGCCCAGGACGATGGTCGCCATGATGACGAGCAGCACGATGACGAGTACCATGCCGCTCTCATCCGCTAGGAGAGTGTATTTTTTGCGCTCTGTCTGCATGACTTTACCTCTTCTGACCTCAATTTCAAGAATTGCCCTTGATGAAGGTGAGGGTGACACTGTGCGAGAGGGATTTTTCCTGCCAGGACACCTGGACATCCACGCGCCGGGTGTCGGGCACGCCTGTGGTGGTCACCGTCCACGTGAGACCGGTGGTGGCCGGGTCGGTATGTGTCCCGAGACCGAGCGAGGAGCTGGTCAGTCCCAGTCCGGAAAGATACTCGAGGCGGTCTTCGGCCGTGGTCAGCGCCGCGGTCATGCTGTTGCTGAAGCTGTTGGCCTGAATCACCTGTGACTGCAGTTTAAGCATCCCCATGATCCCGATGGTGAAGATGAGGATCGCCACCACCAGTTCGATCAGGGTGAAGCCCCTCTCATCGCGTGTGCGCAGCTCCGGCTCTGATTTCTTATCGTCTTTAATGGGCATCCCGTTTTTCATCTGCATGCTCTATAACCCTTGATTGCGCAATCTGACCCGTCGGGTGAGGGTGCGGTCGATCGTCGTGCCGGGGTTGTCGGGGTCGGGCCGGGCGATGGTGATGTTCACCATGATGTAGCGTACCTGAGAGGGCACGATGGCCCCCGTAATGTCGTTGCTGGTGCCGCTGGTATAGGTGAACCCCAGGCTGGTGACATTGCTGACCATGATCTGACCGTCTCGCAGGAGGTCCGTCCCGGAGAGGGTATAGGCGGCCGACCCGCCCATGTTCTGCACCGTCAGTGAGCTGGCACCGCTGGACGAGGTGACGATCGCCAGCACCGAACTCGAGGAAGGGTTGGTATCGTAGCCCGCATTGCGGATATCCTTGGCGATGATATCCATGGCGGCCCGGATATCCTGCTGGATCGAGGTCACCTGATGCTGCACCAGGCTCGAGCGGTGCTGCACCTGGTAGGCCAGGTAGACCGTGGCCGAAAGCAGCAGCGAAAGGACCAGCACCACCATGAGCTCGACCAGGGTCAACCCCCGGGAATCGGACAGGTTCAAATCATGGGTATGAATCTCAGGGCAAGCTCGTGCCCCTCCTTGCCGCCGCCCGTGGCGGGGAATATGACCCATAGCAGATAAGCTCTTCATGGCGTTATGCTGACACTCCCTCCGAGTGAAATGGTGATCGTTCGGGTGTTATGCGGCGGCGTACCCGTCGTAGGCAGCCGGGAGCTGACGATGGCGACGCTCCCCTGGTCGAGGGCGGCTCCGCGACTGTTGAACCCCGGTGTGCCCGTGAAGGTTTCCGTCAGGGAGAGGTGGTCGGGCACGGACTGTGTCGGCATAAAGGCCGGGCTGAAGGAATAGGTGTCGTTGCCCGTGTCGATGGTGATGCTCACGCTCTGGTTGCGCTGAATGGCCTCGCTGCGGGCCTGTTGGAACTGGGAGAGCATGGACCTGGCGGCACCATCGAGCTCCCGCTTGGCGATCCATTTGCCCATGCCCGGTACCGCGGCAGCGGCCAGCACCCCGACGATAACCAGCACAATCAACAGTTCGAGCAGAGAGTAGCCTCTATCGTTCATCCGCATCCAAAACCCCGTTTTCCCTTGGTGCATCATCTTTAAGATATACATCAGATATCTCATCGGCACGATTTTCCCTACACTTAACAGCCAGCCCTCCCGGGATACGTCTCACGCACACCTCACCGTGCAGATCGGTTCTGAAAACCTCAATACCATGCCTGTGTAATCGATTCAACGTGCCCGCCCCCGGGACACCGTAACGGTTGCAATAGCCGCAGTGGATCACGGCCAGGAGCGGACGCACCTTTTCCAGGAAGATATCCTGGCAAGAGCTCTCCGAGCCATGGTGGGCCACCTTGAGCACCCCGGCCCTCAAATCGCGCCCGGTGTGGCAGATCGAAATCTCGCCGAAGGCATCCGCATCACCCATGAAGAGTCCCTGCATGTCCCGGTCTCCTATACGCACCACCACAGAATGCAAATTCAGGTCCATCCCCTTGCGCGGCGAGGCCAGTCTCCTCTGGGGGTTAAAAACCTCGATATTCAGGTCATTGAGTGCAAGGGTATCCCCCAGGCTGACACAGCGTACAGGCATGGATTTCGATTTAGTAACCTGAAGTACCCTTTCGAACTCGTAGGTGCGCGTATCGATCAGGTTGGTCCAGACCTCGTCCACGTCGAAACGCTCGAGGATGAAGGGCATGCCGCCGATGTGATCGGGATGGGAATGGGTGATAATCACCAGGTCGAGGTGTGTCACCCCCCGCCTGAGCAGGTGCGGAGCGACCACGTACCTACCGGTATCAAATCCGGAAAAAGAGCCGCCCGCATCGATGAGGATGGCCAGGGGCCCCTTGGTCACCAGGGTGCTGTCGCCCTGCCCCACGCTGATAAAATCGAAGCACAAGGGGGCATGTGTGTGTCGATAATGCTGGATGATCGGGAGCACGGCCAGGAGAACACACCCGGCACCCAGCACGACCTGCCGCAGAAGGCGCCTCTCAGACGGTAATTTGAGCGGGGCCAGGGCAAGAATCAGCAACCCATAGCAAAGAAATACCAGGACGATCGGGGGCCGGGGCACGGGCACCAGCAGTCCGCAGACCTCGCTGGCACGCAGGATGAGCGTGAGTCCGGGCAGTGTCAGCGAAAAGAGCAAGTCGGCCAGGGGGGGTGACAGCGGATACAGGATCAGGCCCGTCAGCCCCAGCGGCATGATGTACAGACTGAAGAGCGGCACGCAGACGAGGTTCGCCAGGATTCCCACCGGGGAGACGAACCCGAAGAAATAGGCCGAGATCGGCAGGGTGAACCCGGTGGCCACGACGGTAATCACCATGAACTGAAGCCAACCGGGCTGGCCTTGCACCCGGGGAAGGACACCGATGATCCCCGTCACCGCGGCAAAGGAAAGCAGAAAGCCCGGCTGGAAGATGCTCAGGGGCCAAAGCATCAGGATCACGATGGCCGCAAGTGACAGCGAACTCGCCAGATGCACGCGGCGCGAAAAGAACAACGCCCCCAGGATCACCGCGGCCATGATGAGGGCCCGTAGCGTGGGGATGGAGGGCCCCACAAACCAGGCGAAAACTATAGCGCCTACCAGCCCCGCACAGCGGGCCATCCGGGGGGTGTCGAGGCGGGCGGCGATAGGGGGGATCACACGCAGCAGGCTGAAGGCCGCCATCGTCCCCAGGAGGATGACGAGTCCCATGTGCAGCCCGGAGATGGCCAGCAGGTGTGCGACCCCCAGGGCCGTGAAACGGTCCCTGAGTGATGGCACAAGCCCCGAACGGTCGCCGGTGAGCAGGGCCTTGAGCACCTCGGCCTCCGGGCGGGCCAGCCCGGAGAGGGCCTGGCCAAGACGGTGCTTCATGGAAGGCCCTCTTTGGGGACCGCTTATGTGCATCTCCAGGAAATCCTTCACCGAGGCCTGCATGGTGATCCCCTGTCCCAGGAGATGACGTCGGTAGTCGAACTCTCCGGCATTGCCCAGGGCGCGCGCAGGCCGGATCTTCGCCGGGGTGCGGACACGCTGACCCGGGCGTAGGCTGGATACGTTTTTATACACGCTCAGCCGCGTTCGTCCTGCAACTGGCTTTTCATCGAGCCTGACCTCATTGAGCAGCACACGGAAGACGCCCCCCACAAAGCCCACATCGACCACGTTTCCGCTCAACGTTGCACTCTCCCGGGAAAAGTCGGACCACACCGGGGTCCAGAGAACGCTCATAATACCCAGGAGCACCCCACAGGCGGCGTGCGCAAGACGCTGGCGGGAGAGTAGCAGGGCCAGCATGGTGAGCGCGAAGAGTGCGCCGGGAAGATGGCGTCCCTGCACCAGGATGCCGCAACACAAACCGCAGGCGAAGACCGTCAAGGGCGCGGTCTTGCCGAGGGCCCCCAGCATGCTCTGGCCTCCCCTCTGGTCCTGCTCCTCTGCCCTGCAACCCATACCGGTCACGCCTCCAAGAGCGCGGCCGCTGCCTTAATCGCTATGGTTCGAATTCCCTTAGCCTTTGTTGCATAGAGGTGGGGGTACAGGACCTGCCCGGGGGTTCATGCCCATGATTCCCCGGCATGAAGCGGCTCGATGTCAATCCGGATGCCCGGTCAATACAACCAGCACGGGCTCACGCTGGCGCAGACCACAAGCCAACGCCCTTAGGGCCCCCTGCGACCCGGCACGCACGCTTCCCTTTTTCAAAGATAAGGCGGAAAACCTGAGCAGGCAAGGCGCACGGGCATCTGTCTCAGGACAGGTGCGCGGCACCGATGAGTAGATTCAAGTCCTCGATGGCGTGTCGGGTGAGGTAGGTCCGCACCCCCTCGATGATGGGGGTGAAACACAGCGGTTCCCTCAAGGAGGCACTGCCGATCTGGACGGCCGTGGCACCGGCGAGCAGGAACTGGATGACATCCGCGGCGGTGCTGATGCCCCCGGAGGCGATGATGGGAATACTGACCGCCCGATAGACCTCGTAGACCATCCGCAAGGCGATGGGCTTGATGGCCGGGCCGGACAGCCCACCCGTGATATTGCCGAGCACGGGGCAGCGGCGTTCCTCATCGATGGCCATGGCCGGAATGGTGTTGATGCAGGTCAGCGCATCCGCGCCAGCTTCCTGGGCGGCGAGGGCCATACGCCCCAGATCGGTGACCAGGGGCGAGAGTTTCACGATCAGCGGTTTATTCGTCACCGCGCGCACACGGGCGATCAGGGCGGCGAGGATATCCGGATCACGACCGAACTCGATGCCCCCCTGGCGCACGTTGGGGCATGAGACATTCATCTCCAGGGCCGCTATGGCGGCCTCATCCAGCCGGCGGGCCGTCTGCACATAGTCCTCAACGCTGGCGCCGAAAAAATTCACGATCACAGGGGTCTCATATCGCGCCAGCAGCGGCAGTTTGTCGCGCACAAAGGCCTCCACCCCGATATTTTCGAGGCCGATGGAGTTTATGAGCCCGGAGGATGCCTCCACGACCCTGGGGGTGGGATTACCCACCTTGGGTGCCAGCGAAAGCCCTTTGGTGAGGATGCCGCCCAGCCTCTCGAGATCGAAGAGCTCGGCGAACTCCTCGCCGTAGGCAAAGGTACCCGAGGCATTCATGACCGGATTCTTGAGCTCCAGTCCACGGGCAAGATGCACGGCGGTCTGCATGGGTCAGAGCTCCTTCCAGAGGATGTCGCTGGCGTTGAAGGCCGGACCTTCCCGGCAGACGCGGCGATTCCCGTCGCGGGTTGGCACCACACAGCCGGAACACACTCCGAATCCGCAACCCATGCGCTCCTCCAGACAGACCTGGCAGGCGCTTCCCCGCTCGAAGGCGATGGCGGCAATGCGCTTGAGCATGGGCAGGGGCCCGCAGGCATAGATCGTCCCGCAGTCCGGGAAACGCGCGAGCCGTTCCTCGAGGGCCTCGGTGGCCAGCCCGTGAAAGCCGCGCGAGCCGTCTTCGGTGGCATACACCACTGAGGATGCGTTCAGCTCACCCAGCTGCGGGATGCAATCTGCGCTCTTGACCCCGATGATCAGATGGCTCTGCTTGAGACGCCCGAACAGGGCCACCAGGGGGGGGAGCCCCGTTCCACCGGCCACGAGGACCGCCTCACGCCCGTCAGGGGGATCATCGAAACCATGTCCCAGCGGTCCGAGGACCGAGAGGACGGCTCCGACAGGCAGGTGCGAGAGCATGGCCGTCCCCCTCCCCCGTACCTGATAGAGCAGTCTGAGCAGCCCCCGGGCGCACCCCATCACAGCCAGGGGTCTCCTCAGAAAGGGGTCATCGCTCGGGCCCACCCGCAGCATGACGAACTGACCCGGCCGCCAGGGTCCGAAATCCTCGACCTGAAGGTCGAGCAGGAAGGTCCCGGGTGCGACCGGATTCTGTTCCATGATAGTGGCGCTGATATCTTTCATGAACCTCCCGGCCAGTGGGGTGCCTCGAGTGGGATATGGCGCATGGTTCAGTGGCCCGGTTGAAGCGTCTTGAGCATGATGTGGGCATCCTCATTGATATCGGAATAATAGCCATGCCAGGTGCATACGGTCCTGAAGGTCAGGGACTGGTACAGGGACTGTGCCGCCAAGTTGCTCCGGCGCACCTCGAGGAAGACGGCCTCCTTGCCGTGCTCTTCGGCCCACCTGATGACAGCGTTCATGAGTTCGCGCGCGATCCCCGACCTCCTCCACTGTGTGCGCACCGCCAGGTTCAGAACATGTATCATAGCCTTCATCTGATGGGCAAAGCAATACCCAATAAGTACACCATCCCTGATTGCCACGAGGTTCAGACAGTACTTGTCGCTCAAGGTCGCCGCCAGCGTGGCGCGATCCCAGGGAAAGGGAAATGAGGCCTGCTCGATCTCCAGGATCTTCGGCAGGTCGGAAAGCTGCGCGCTGCTGATGATCACAGGCACCATGTCACAACAAGGATCAGGGACACGCCGAGGAGAAAGGTGATCAGATGCGTCACCACCGGGCCTTCGCGGCGGTACAGCCCGGCCAGTCCGGTGATGATACACACGAAGGGAAGGTACGACAGGGCGGTACGTGCACCGACAGGCAGCAGAGGGGCCAGGAAAGAGACCGCCAGGCACAACAGGCCTACACAGGCGCCGATCGCCAGGATCGCTTCTGCGAGGGCCCGCGCGAGGGCCGTGGCCATGGCCCGTCTGATCGAGGCACCGCTTTGGGACCCTTCGCAGACGATCAGCGTCTCGTTACGCCTTCTGAGGTGCATATCCAGGGAGCGGCCGATGAGCGCCGTGGGCAGGCTTAGGGCCAGCGCAAACCCGCAGGCACTGGCTTCATCGCCCAGGACCGCCAGGCTACACACGCCCACCGGCACCGCCACGGCGGCGCTGAAGGTATCGTCATAGGGGAGATAGGCCCCCACCGGGGGTGCATTCAGCCAGAGCAGTTCGATGGAGGCCCCGATGATGAGGCCGACAGCGAGGTTGCCCGTCAGTGCCCCGAGCAGGGGTGCGAGCACGATTGGTCGGCTCAGCATGAACTGGAAGGCAAAGACCCTGTCGATCCAGAGTATTCCGGCCAGGATGACGGAGGTCGCCAGGGCCATGTTCACGGGTTCACCATATCGATGATCGACCGGATATCGATATCCCGTTCCCGGGGAACGGATTGGAGATTTACCTGAACCCCGATCATCAGGAAGCGTTTGAGGAGTTCCTGGTCTTCACGATCGATCCATACGGAATAGGAGATCTGCATGGAACCGTCACAGGTCCGCATGTTGCCGATGTTCAGTCGTTTGAAGCAGAGGCCGGAATCGAAGATGCGAAAGGCGTCCTTAATCGAGGAAACGATGAGCAGGGTGGGCTTGTTAAGGAACTCACGCTCTTCCTTCAAGCCGATCGACTCTTTGACGGACACCACCCGCAGGGTGATACGGTCGGGAATGGCAAGGGACATGATGGTCTTCTGGAACTGGTCCCGGGCCAGATCGTCATTGGCCACGATCACGCCGCGGGCATTGAGATGGGGTATCCACGACTCGAGTATCTGTCCATGGATGAAGCGGTCATCTACCCGGGCCAGGACGATATTCATTATTTCCTCACATTCGTCGCCAGTATCTCGGATGCGATATATATATTGCTGCAGCCGCTCTCTTTGAGCACCTCCGCAAGTTCTTCGATGTGCTTCCCCTCACGCTTGGTCAGGGCGGCGATCACCATGGGGAGATTGACACCGGTTATGACCTCGATCTGCGAGTCCTCCAGGAAGGAGAGTGCGATGTTCGAAGGCGTCCCTCCGAACATGTCCGTAAGAATGATCACGCCATCGCCGTCGTTCACCTCCTTGATGGATGTTTTCAGCACCCCCCTGAGTTTCTCGACATTATTCCCCTGACAGAAGGAACACGCCCTGAAGCCTTCCACCTTACCGACGATCATCTCCGCTGTCTCAGCAAAGGACTGAGCAAGCCTGCCGTGCGCAACCACTACGATCCCGACCACGATTACCTCCCTCCTCAGCGATTGTCCCGGTGTATCAGTTTACAGATGAATCCGGCCTCCTGTACGGCGTCTCTGATCTCTTCGGCCACCGCGACCGAACGGTGCTTACCCCCGGTGCATCCCAACGCGATATTCAGATATGCCCGACCTTCCTTCTGATACAGGGGCAGGACGAAGACGATCAACTCCCGTAAGGCCGTAACGAATTGCCGATAGCTGTCGTGTCCTCTGAGGAAATCCTTCACCTCTGCATCCGAGCCGGTCTTGTCCTTCAGGGCCTCCACGAAATACGGATTGGGGAGGAACCGGACATCCATGACGATATCGGCATCCAGGGGGAGCCCGTTCTTGAAACCGAAGGAACGGACCTCGATGTGCATCTTGCGCGAAGTTTCCTCGCTCGAGAGCAGTTCGGTGATCTTGGCATGCAGTTCATGCACGTTCATATCCGAGGTGTTGACGACCAGATCGGCCAGGTTTCTGACCGGCTCCATGATGGTGCACTCCGCATCGATGGCTTCCAGCAGATTGGGATAGAGTTCGCTCAGGGGGTGGCGGCGTCTGGTCTCCTTGAAGCGGTTCAGCAAGGTTTCGCGGTTGGCCTCGATGAAGATCAGGCGGAAATCCCCGATCATGCCCCGCAGCAGGGAAAAGGCCCAGGGGGCCTTCTCGGCAAAGGACAGCGCCCCGGCCCGTACGTCCATGCCGATACAGATCTTGTTGGAAATATTCAACGATGCAAAATCATATAATTCTATAAGCTGCATAAGCAGATCGATGGGGATGTTGTCCATGCAGAAATATCCGGCGTCCTCGATGATCTTGAGAACGGAGGATTTTCCGGATCCGGACAGGCCCGTAACGATGATACTTAATGGATGCGTCTTCACAGCTCCAGAACGCATAGCATAGAGTCTCCCTGCTGGCCTCAATGTGGATACAGGTCTTATCCCCGCCAGGGGCTCGGGATCGAAGGCCTCATCCAGGCATTACTATCCGTGAAGTGATATCTCTCATTGAACCGCCTGTCAAGGAAGGTTTCAGGGGCGTACGCCCTTCGCTTCACTGGAAATACTCGAGGCACTTCCCAGGGGACACCCCCCTGCTGCCATCCCTGAGTCAGCGGGAATAATCGGGGGAAATATTATATGGTCTGAGGGTCGGATTCCCTTACCGCTTGCGGCGGCAACGGGGGGGCCTAAGCTTGCCCTGGGATTCCTACCCCTGATTGGTCTGAGGGTCGGATTCCCTTACCGCTTGCGGCGGCAAGGGAGCCAGGGCCCTTCCCGGGGGCCATGCCCTTGGTACGCTACGGGTAAAATCCACCGCTGTTTGCGGCATGCATTGGGGATCCATAGCGTTTTCTGGAGCGCATTCCCATGCTTGAATTATAATAATATCATAATAATCATTGCGTTATCACCTGGCATATCCGCCGGTTCGCGGCCTTCTTGCGCCTAAAGTAATCCCCTGCCGTTACCGAGAACATCAGGGTGGGCACTGAGGTGAATATGCTGCATGAGAAATCATCCGGAAATCAGAAAGGGTCGGTCGCTCACGTCCCTGAGACACCCGTACTTCCCCTCGATCAGGCCCGCCTTCAGATGATCGATGAGAACCTGGACATCTTCCGCACCAATCTCGACCGGACCTGCCGCAAGCTCGGTGTGGTACTTCCATCCATTAACCGGGTCATCCAGAAGACCTATGACCACGCCCGCCAGACAATGGACTCGCTGGGACGTTCCGGCATGATCGACGTCATCATGCACACGATCGAGGAGGGCCTGCACCAGGGACTGACCTACCTTGAGGAGGCCCAGCAGCAGGATGCACGCACACAGGCGCTGCTTTCCGCCCTGCAGGCGCACCTGGCGTCCGTCTGTGCCCCTGCGGACTTGGATGCTCAGCAAAATCCGCAGGCGCAGAGTCTCCTCGGCTCGCTTGGCCGTCTGATGGCCGGCCTCGATGAAATGCACAGGACCGAAGGTGAACTTCTCCATGCCATGCAGGCATACCGCCAGACCGGCGTGCCGTCTCTGGTTGCCTCCCTGGAGTCGATCACGGAGATCTTTATGGATCTCATCAACCGCTCGGCTGCCACCAAGGCCCCGATCGCCCGCATCATGACCCGCCTGCAACTCCATGACATCGTCGGTCAGGATCTCGAGACCATCTTCCAGGGACTGGCGGCCATCGCCCGCATCCTGCAGGAAGAGGTTCTGCCCCTCGAGGAAGGGGATACCTGCTCCTTCCAGGCCGAGATCCTGCATCGATCCGATTCCCTCCTGAAGACCGTGGTCTCGGTCACGGAAGCTGAACACGAGGAAATCGAGCAGGAGATGGGCACGATCCAGATGATCCTTGCCCGGGTCAAGGAAGACAAGGATCACCTGAGCGAATTTCTCCTGTATGCCCCCGGGCACATGTCGACCTTCTCCCTCATTATCAGGGACACCTGCGGATCTCTGGAGGATATACCCGAGCGCCTGTCGCACCTGGGGGAGGCCAGTGCATCGACCTCCGGGCTCCTAAGAGCTCTGCAGGACAACCTGCGGCAGACCGTTGCATCCTCGTCCGCGGGCATGACCGCAGGACCCGGCTTCCCCCTGCAGGACTTCCTCGGCCGACTGGAAATGTTGGCCGGTCTGTATACCAGCCGGGAGCATTCCACCGGCGAGCTTTACCACAAGGCGGTATTCATCAGGGATCATGCGCTGCACCACCTTCAGGAGATGCAGTCGCATCTGTTGCAGGCCGCCCGGGGCATCGATGCCTACACCGACCGCTGTATGTCGCTGGTCGATCAATTCCTGCACGAACTCAGGGGAATCAGTCTGGTGCTTGAAACCTGCACGGAGATCTCGGTCGAACTCAAGCGGTATGCCATAGATCTGGGGGGTGAAACCGCCACGGAGAGGGGTGCGCTCGAGGCACCTCCCCCGGTGCCGGAGTTCGATGAGCTTCTGTACCGCCTGGCCCACCCCCATATCGCCTCCATGATACAACATGGCACACCATCCGACCCCGAAGACAGGCTTACCCTCTTCTAGAAGTGATGCGGGCCATTGCGAATATACGCGGAAACCCTTTGGGGAATAATTCACACGGCAATAAAGAAATATCCGGCATATTCCGATCAATATGCCGGGACACTAAAGCGCCTGTGGAGAAGCCATAAACATGGGAGGATGGAGATGGAGATTACAACCAAACAACAACCCGATGCATTCCTGATCAGGATCTCCGGTTCTGTTGATACCGAGGCGGCCGAGAAGCTCAGGACCGAACTCGCAAAGGTGATCAAGTTGAATCCCAAGAAGGTGGTCATGAATCTTTCGCAGGTACCGAGCATCGGCTCATCGGGTATTGGCAAGATACTGATATTCTACAAGGAGCTCGACAAGCAACGCGTTGCTTTTGAAATCAAGGGTATCCACGAGAACATCTACAACATCTTCAAGTCCATCAAACTCGACAAGCTCTTTCCCATTTCCCTGAGGTAGGCGCCATGGAGATCACACGTGACGGGAGCGGGGCAATTGTACTTTCAGGACAGATGGTGGTCTCTGCCATCGAGGGTATCCATTCCCAGCTGGAGTCGATCCTGGAAGAGGTGTCGCAGGAGATTGTCCTCGATCTCGCGGGTGTCACCGAGATTGACACCTCAGGACTGCAACTTCTGTATGCCATATGGAAGAGTTTCGTTCAGGGCGGTTCGGTGCGCTTTGCGTCCGTCAGCCCACCCGTGAAAGAGGCCCTCGCGCTGTCCGGCTTCGATCTCGTATTCAGGGAGGTTGTTTGATGAAGAAGTACATCCTGGTTGTCGACGACTCGGCCACCCTGAGGGCCTCGGTAAATTTCACCCTGAAGGAGGCCGGTTTCGAGACCCTCAACGCCACCAATGGCCAGGATGGGCTCGATAAGCTGAACCTGGCCAGGAAAGAGGGCAAACAGATCGGGATGATCATCAGTGACATCAACATGCCGGTCATGGACGGGATCACCTTCATCAAGGAGGTAAAGAAAACCCCCTTCAAATACACCCCGATCCTAGTTCTTACCACCGAGTCCCAGGAGGATATGAAGCTCAAAGGCAAAGCGGCGGGTGCTTCGGGGTGGCTGGTCAAACCCTTCAAGCCAGAACAGTTAATCTATGTCACGAAAAAGTTTCTGAGGTAAGCCATGGTTGAGGAAGAACTGCTACAGGTGTTTCTTGAAGAAAGCGAGGAAGAGCTGCGCGAACTCGAATCCGGGCTTATCCGACTCGAGGAGGAAAATGCCGACACGGAAACCATCAACCGCGTCTTCCGGGCAGCGCACACCATCAAGGGTTCCGCCGGGCTGGTAGGGCTGGAGCAGGTCAGCAATTTTACCCATACCATTGAAAACATTCTGGACCGCATCCGCAACAATGACCTGCGCATCACCAAGACCCTCATTTCCAACCTGCTCAATGCCGCGGACATCCTCAAGCGCATGATTTCCTCTTCTGTCTCCGGAGAAGAGGTGCAAGCCGACGAGATCGAGTCCGTTATCAGGACCCTCAAGCGCTTCACCGGAACGATCAAAACGGAGGAGGATACTCCCGCACGGCAGAAGGCATCCCCCCTGCCGGCCAGTGAGCGCCACATCCTGTCCATCTCCATGAAGTTCCGGCCCGACATCTTTGCTACGGGACAGGATCCACTACTCCTCATTCGGGAGCTGTCCGAGACCGGCGAGATCCTGAAGGTGCATGCCCACCCCGAGGGCGTCCCGGAATTCTATACCCTCACCCCTCCCCTCTGCTACACCTGGTGGGAGGTTATTCTCAGCACCGAAAGACCAACCTCCGACATCCAGAACATCTTTATCTTCGTTCTGGATGAAAATGAAATCCTCATTGAGGACATATCCCAGCAGTACCGGGAGGGGGTCGACCTCTCCCTGGCCGACAAGCCTATCGGCGAAATCCTCGTGGAGCGCGGGATCGTCACGGACGAGGACGTGGTGGAGGTGCTCAAGGAGCACAAGACCACCGGACAGACCCTGGTGGAGAAGGGCAAGGTGTCTCTCGAGGCCATCGAGAAGGTGGCCAAGGAGCAGAGTGACAGCCGCAAGATCACAAAGTCGACCACCATCAGGGTCGATACCGACAAGCTCGACAAGCTGGTCAACCTGGTGGGCGAAATGGTCATCAGCGTGGCCCGGCAGGCCCAGCTCGCCTCGGAGGTCGAGGACGACCAGCACTCCCGGGCGCTGCAGAATGCCTCGGCATCGCTGGAGCGGATCTCGCGCGATCTCCAGGAACAGGTGATGCGGGTGCGCATGGTTCCGGTGGAGGGGACCTTCAACCGCTTCCGGCGGGTGGTCCGCGATCTGGCCTTCGAGCAGGGCAAGAAGATCGAGCTTCACATGAGCGGTACCGAAACCGAACTCGACAAGAACGTGATCGAACAGATCGGCGATCCCCTCAAGCACATGATCAGGAATTCCATCGATCACGGCATCGAAGTCCCGCAGCAGCGCCTCGCGAATGGCAAGCCCGAGAGCGGGATCATCTGGCTCAAGGCCTACCAGCAGGAAGGCTACATCTTCATCGAGATCTCCGACGACGGCCAGGGGATCGATCGGGAAAAGGTTCTGGCCAAGGCCATCGAGCGCGGCCTGGCGAGCCCCGAACGGACATACTCCGACAAGGAGGTCTTCGATTTCCTGTTCTCCCCCGGTCTCTCCACGGCCGACAAGGTGACCGAACTCTCCGGCCGGGGCGTCGGCATGGACGTCGTCAAGAAGAATATCACTGAGCTGAGGGGCTCGGTCGAGGTCATCTCCGAGGTCGGCAAAGGTTCCACCTTCCGGGTGAAGCTGCCCCTGACGCTCGCGATCATCGACGGCATGATGGTCCAGGTCGGCTCCGAGGTGCTCACCATCCCGCTCTCCGTGATCGATAAATCGGTCAGGCCCGGACGGAGCGAGGTGAAGACGGTGGAGGGCAAGGGTGAACTCGTGGACATCCGGGGGGACTACATCCCCCTGGTGAGGCTCTATGAGCTCTTCCATATCCCCAGCACCAAGACCGACCCTACCCAGGCCCTGGTGGTGATCCTGCAGAGCGCCGAGAACCGCTTCGGCATTCTGGTGGACGATGTGCTGGGTCAGACCCAGGCGGTGATAAAGAGTATAGACAGGAACTTCAGGAAGATCGAGGGCACCTCAGGTGCCACCATTCTTGGCAACGGCAGGGTCTCTCTCATTCTGGACGTGCACAGCATAGAACGTATGGCCTTTTCCCAAGCCTATGCCATGTAAATCATTACCGGGGTGATTTATGAAGATCCAGTGGAAACTGCAGGCGCGGCTGACCCTGATGGCGCTGGTGATCGGCATCGTGCCGCTGATCATCGCCAATGTCTACGTGGGCAGCCGCAGCACGACGCTGCTGCAGGAGCAGTCCAACGAATACATGAAGGCCAAGGTGGAGGCCTTCAATCAGATGGCGCAGACGCGCTACGAGGCCATCTCCGGCAATCTGGACGTCATCCGCGAGCAGCTCACCAAGAACCTCAAGCAGGACCTGGTCAAACAGGCCAGCAAGGAGCGCTACTTCGAGACCGGCTACCTGGTTGTCATGAACTCCAAGGGGCTGTGCGTGGCACATCCCAACCCCGAGTATATCAACAGCATGACGCCCTATAAAAGTTTTGACTTTGTGCGCGACGCGGTGAACCAGAGACAGGGCTACTACGAGTATACCTATGACGGGTCGCGCAAGATCGGCTACCTGGTCTACAATCAGGACCTCGACTGGATCATGTGGGGGGCGGTGCCGGCGGACGAGGTCTTCGCCAAGGTCGGCACGCTCAAGACCCAGATGTACGTCTTCCTGCTCGTGGTGGCGGTGCTCGTGGTGATCATATCCATCCTCATGTCGCGCGGGATCGCCAACAAGGCCAGCGAGATCGCCGCCAAGATGGAGGAGATCGCCCAGGGCGAGGCCGACCTGTCGGTGCGCCTGCCGGTGCTGACACACGACGAGATGGGGGATCTGGCACACTGGTTCAACGTCTTCATGGAAAACCTGGAGGAGGTGATCGCCAAGGTCAAGGCCACCTCGCTGCAGGTGGACGCGGCCACGCAGGAGGTCTCGTCCGGGGCGCAGGGCCTCTCCCAGGCCACGCAGGAGCAGGCCTCGGCCATCGAGGAGGTGGCGGCCACCATCGAGGAGATGACCTCGGCCATCAAACAGAACGCCGCCAATGCCTCCGACGGGCGCGAGAAGGCGCGCGTGATGGTGGATATGACCAACAACTCGGCTATGGCCTCCGAGGACCTGATGCGGGCCATGGAAGGCATCTCGCAGGCCTCGAAGAAGATCGGCGACATTATCTCCACCGTCAACGAGGTGGCCTTCCAGACCAACCTGCTGGCACTCAACGCCGCAGTCGAGGCCGCCCGGGCCGGGGAGCACGGCAAGGGCTTCGCCGTGGTGGCCGAGGAGGTACGCGCCCTGGCGCAGCGTTCCGGGGACGCGGCGCGCCAGATCAGGGACCTGATCGAGGACACGGTCAACAAGATCGCCGCCGGCGACGATATGGTGAAGAAGTCGGGCGAGAGCCTGACCCAGATTACGGCCCACATCGACGACCTCTCGCAGACCATGGAGGAGATCGCCGCCTCGTCGGCCGAGCAGGCCAACGGGGTGGACGAGTTGAACCGGGCCGTGGCCCAGATCGATTCCACCACCCAGCAGAACGCCTCCACCGTGGAGGA
>CAZUDI010000047.1:0-31492 GCA_964618975.1 uncultured Bacteriovoracaceae bacterium
GATGTACCGGTCCAGATCGTCGCGATCGATGTAAATCTTACCACGGGGCTGATCTTGGAGATATGGCAGGCGGCCACTCCAGATCAACCGGCGTACGGCTTCGACGGGCCGGCCAAGATAAACAGATGCTTCGGGGAGCTGCAACAACCGTCGTTGATTTTTACTTGCGCCCATTGGTGATCCTCCACTGTTTTGTATGTGTAGTTGCAAAAGCAGGCAAAACCTTAGGTCGGGCTTCAATTTTTTTCTGCTTTGCCTATGTAGTTGCACCAGAGGGGAAAACCTTACCTTTTTAGCTGATTTTTTTTAAAACGTTGACTCAAGCCTTGTAGCTGGAAATGTAACCACGAGCCCACAACAGCCCAGCATACGACGCTATAAAATGACATACAAGCCGCCGGGCAAGTTTTTAATATCTCTCGGAAATATAAAAAAAGCGGGGCCTTATGACCCCGCCTAATTTCCCGATTTACGGACTCAAAATCCGAAGAGGCTTGCCCTCGTGCGGGTTCGATTCCCGCCTCCGGCACCATCTTGATATTGTATAATATTCAGCAAGTCAGCAAAGGTTCAATGCACAAAGCGCGCGTGTAAGCCGTGTGTAGCAAGCATCGGCTATTTGAACCTACAGATATATCGCAGGAATACTCAATCTTTCTGTATTGATCATAAGGTATAGCTACCTATCATTTAACCCTTTAAGGTCAGAGGTTAAATATTCATGACCGATCTATCATTGTTGGTGGCACCATAATGGAGCACAAAACTTCCCCAAAGCAGGAAAAATATTACCATATGTCAGGGTGATCGTTCTGGAGAACCATTATTAACGTACTGATTTCATGTCGATTGACGTGTGGCATTTTTGTTGCTTGACCTATCGAAGGGTTCCCTCCTCGTGCACCGGACCATGCTTCATACGAAAACCCGAAGGCGTCAAAAGAAAACAGTTGGACCGTTAATTGAAGCCATTCGATTACAAGGGGGGTAGGGTCGATGAAGAGAGTCGGGGCGTCGAGGATCTTGGGATTCGTGGTGGTTTTTTCCAGCATCACGCTCTTTGCGGGCTGTGGCGGCGGGGGTGGCGGCGGCGGGTTCGCGACGGGGGCCGGTGAGGAAATTTCCACGCCCGTTATCACCTTCCAGCCGGGTGACCAGACGGTTCCCGTGGATGCGGAGGCGGTTTTCACGGTCACGGCGATCGGGAAAGACCTGAGCTACCAGTGGGAGCGCTCGGATGATAGCGGCGCGACTTGGGGCCTGGTAAGCGGGGCTACAGCTGCATCCTACTCCATCGCATGGGCCGAAACGGGTACTGCAAGCTTCAGATGCACGGTGACGAGCACGGAAGGAAGCGTCATCTCGGATCCTGCCGAACTCACCGTGGTGAGCGTCGTCTTTGTGGATAAGGATGCCGCCGTAGGAGGGGACGGGACGAGCTGGGCAAGGGCATATGCATCGCTTCAGGATGCCATGGAGGATCCCTTCGACTGCGAGATCTGGGTGGCGGCCGGGACGTATACGCCCGGAAACGACCGCAGCGACACCTTCACCCTGATAGCGAACGTAGCCGTGTACGGTGGTTTTACCGGCAAGGAAACCTGCCGGCAGGCACGGGACTGGGAGACGAACGTAACCATCCTCTCCGGGGATATTGGAAGGAATGAGGATTACTCGGACAACTGCTACCATGTCGTCACCGGGGCAACCGATGCCACCCTGGACGGGTTCACCATCACCGCCGGAAATGATGATTCCCCGGATAATCAGGCCCATGGCGGTGGGATGTTAAACTATTCTTCCAGTCCGAGCGTGACCAACTGCACCTTCTCCGGGAATGCCACATCTTGGATCGGCGGTGGGATGTATAACGAGAATTCCAGTCCGAGCGTGACCGGCTGCACCTTTTCCGGAAATTCTGCCGATAGTGCCGGGGGTGGGATGTATAATTATGTATCCAGTCCGAGCGTGACCGGCTGCACCTTTTTCGGGAATACCGCCGATCAAGGCGGCGGGATGAACAATGGCAGCTCCAGTCCGAGCGTGACCGGCTGCACCTTTTTCGGGAATACCGCCGATCAAGGCGGCGGGATGTTTAACTTATTTTCCAGTCCGAACGCAACCAACTGCACCTTTTCCGGGAATACCGCCGATCAAGGCGGCGGGATGTTTAACTTATTTTCCAGTCCGAGCGCAACCAACTGCACCTTTTCCGGAAATTCTGCCTCTTCCGGTGGTGGAGGAGTTTACAATTTTGATAACTCAAATCCCACTATACGTAACTCCATCTTATGGGGAGATACAGCATCAAGCGGTTCACAGATCTATGATTATCGTGATGGTTTCCTCACTGCTTCCTCTACTACAATCACCTATAGCTGCATCCAGGGCGGTTATGCCGGTGACGGCAATATCGGCAGTGACCCCCTGCTCGATGACGATCATTTAAGCGAAGGCTATCTTACCCTGCGGGAAGACAGCCCCTGCATCGATGCGGGAGACAGCGGTGCGGTGCCTTCAGGGATAACCACAGACCTCGCCGGCAGGCCTCGCATCAGCGGCTCTGCCGTGGACATGGGGGCATACGAGTACCAGCAGTGAGGCAGGAAGATTCGTGGAAGATCAGTATGGGCCCGGCCAGGGGAAGGAACCTGTGGCCGGGCTCTCCTTTTGTGAGCACCATAAACTCTGCATGCCTATGCGCGGGCGTAATAAAAGCAATCACGGCTATGTATCAATCCGTCCGGACGCCCGCGGGCCTGATATCCCCCTGTCGGGTCCTTTCTCCAACCGCCCGGTAGCCACGGCCGTGAGGGCGTCCGCTACAGGCGCTCCACGATGGCCCGGCCGAACTCCGAGCACTTGAGCAGGGTGGCGCCTGCCATCTGGCGCTCCAGGTCGTAGGTGACCTGCTTGTCCAGGATGGCCTGCTCCAGGCCGGACCTCACGCGGGAGGCGGCCTCCCCCCAGCCCAGGTAGTCGAGCATCATGGCCCCCGAGAGGATCACCGAGCCCGGGTTGACCTTGTCCTGGCCGGCGTACTTGGGGGCCGTGCCGTGGGTGGCCTCGAACACGGCCGTGGGGATGCCGATGTTGGCGCCCGGGGCGATGCCCAGCCCGCCCACCTGGGCGGCCAGGGCGTCCGAGATGAAGTCGCCGATGAGGTTGGGCACGGCCAGCACGTCGTATTCGTCCGGACGGAGCAGGGCCTGCTGGAACATGGAGTCGGCGATGCGGTCGTTGATCAGGATCTTGCCGGCGGGAAGCCGGCCGCCGAAGTCCTGCCACAGCTCGTCCTCGGTGACGATCTCTTCGCGGAACTCCTCTTTGGCCAGGGCATAGCCCCAGTCGCGGAAGGCGCCCTCGGTGTACTTCATGATGTTGCCCTTGTGCACGAGGGTCACGACGCGTTTGTTGTGGGCGATGGCGTACTCGATGGCCATGCGCACCAGGCGCCGGGTGCCGGTGGCCGAGATGGGCTTGATGCCGATGCCCGAGTCGGTGCGGATGGAGGTGTTGAGAGTGCCATTGAGATAGTCGATCACCTGGCGGGCCTCTTTCGAGCCCTCCTTCCACTCGATGCCGGAATAGACGTCCTCGGTGTTCTCGCGGAAGACGGTGATGTCCACCAGTTCGGGGCGTTTGACGGGCGAGGGGGTGCCCTTGTAGTAGCGCACGGGGCGCACGCAGGCGAAGAGGTCGAGCACCTGTCTCAGGGTCACGTTCAGGCTGCGGATGCCACCGCCCACGGGGGTCGTCAGCGGGCCCTTGATGCCGACGATATACTCTTTGAGCTGGGCGACGGTTTCGTCGGGCAGGTAGGTGCCGCAGGCGGCGTGGGCCTTTTCGCCGGCAAAGACCTCCTTCCACACGATGCGCCGCTTTCCGCCGTAGGCCTTGGCTACGGCGGCGTCCAACACCGTCTGGCAGGCGTGCCAGATATCGGGACCCACGCCGTCGCCCTCGATGTAGGGGATGATGGGGTCGTCGGGAACGACCAGCTTCCCGCCGGTGTATTCGATTTTGGTCCCTGGTGTCTGTGTCATGTGCTATACCCCTCGATAGTTAGTGTCGGTTGTGCAGCTCCTCCCAGAGGAGCTTCTGGTACTTCTGAAGTTCCCGCGAGCTCATGCGCATGCCTCGCGACTCGTACACGCTCTGGATGGCCTTGACCACGTCCTCGAAGCGGATATCCAGGCCGAGGACCCCCACCATGTCGTCGTTTACGTCCATGATGGGGGCGGAGACGGTGATGATCAGGGCCCCGGTGATGCGCGAGGTGGCGATCCCGCTCACATGCAGCCGACCGTCCTCGATGGTGTTGATGAACCATTCGCGATCGGCGCAGTCCTCGTGCGCCTGCATCTTGTGGCGGAAATGGCCGCGGAACTCGGGTTGGGTGATGTTCTGCGTGACCTTGATGCCGTTCATGTCGGTCACGTAGGCGAACTGGATGAACGGGTATTCCTTGATGAACTCGGTGAGAACGGCCTCCTGCCGGGAGGCGTCCATGGCCCGCATCTCCTCCTTGGCCAGCAGCTGGTCGATGAGCTGGCTGGCGTACTCGCGGGCCTCGAACTTGATGAGGTCGAAGCCGGAAAGGAAGATCTGCGGCACGAAGCGTTGGGTAAGCTTCTGCAGCTCCTCGTCGGACATGGAGGTGGTGCGACCTTCCTCGTACTCGCGCGTAATGGCCTGGGAGATCTTGCCCACCCCGGGGTGGCGCTTGTCCACCTCCTCGTCCCCGGACAGCGCGTAGTGCCGGTTGATCCAGTGGGCGATCCCGGCCTTGCCCGACTTGTCGGTGATGGCGATCTCGATCGGGCGGCCCAGGAGCTTTTCCGTATTGAAGATGTTGTAGATCTCCTCGTTCTTCACGAGCCCGTCGGCGTGGATGCCGGCGCGCGTGACGTTGAAGTTCTCGCCTACCAGGGGGTAGTTGGGCGGGATGTCGTAGTTCATCTCGGCGTTGACATAGCGGGCCATCTCGGTGATGGCCCGCGTATCGATAGACTCGTCGTGGCCGCGCAGGGAGAGGTACTCGATCACCATGGCCTCCAGCGGGGTGTTGCCGGTGCGCTCGCCGAAGCCGAAGACGGCGCAGTTGGCCCCGCTGCAGCCATAGAGCCAGGCCGCCGCAGCATTGACCTGGCCCTTGTGGAAATCATTGTGGCCGTGCCACTCCAGCAGGTGGCCCGGCACGCCGGCGTCGTCGATCATGGCCCGCACGAGCTTGTCCACCGCCCGCGGCAGGGCCGCGCCCGGAAAGCTCACGCCGTAGCCCATGGTATCGCACAGGCGGATCTTGACTTCGAGCCCCGAGTCCTCCCGCAGCTGCATGAGCTCGCGGGCAAACGGCACGCAGAAGCCGTAGATGTCGGCGCGGGTGACGTCTTCGAAGTGGCAGCGGGGGGTGATCCCCAGTTCGAGGGCCGCGCGCACGATGGACAGGTAGCTCTGCATGACCCGCCGGCGGTCCGAGTTCAGTTTGAGGAAGATATGATAGTCCGAGACCGAGGTCAGGATGCCGGTTTCATGGATGCCCATGTCCTTGACGAGCTTCAGGTCATCGGCATGCGCGCGGATCCAGCCCGTCACCCGCGGGAAGGCGTAGTCCTTGGCCAGACAGCGCTCCACGGCCAGCTTATCCTTGCGGGTGTAGAGGAAGAACTCGCAGGCCCTGATCAGGCCCGACCTCCCGCCGATGCGGTGCAGATAGTCGAAGAGGGTCTCGATCTGCTCCACGCTGAAGGGCGCCATGGACTGCTGGCCGTCCCGGAAGGTGGTGTCGGTGATAAAGATCTCGTCCGCAGGCTGGATGGGGATGAGCCTGAGATCGAAATCGATCTTGGGCACCTCGTCGTAGTTGAAGATGGAGCGGTAGTAGTTTCCCTGCTCGATGTCGTTGATCCCCGAGGCATAGTTCTTGCCCGGGGTATAGTAGAAGATGCGCTTGTGATCGTCCCACTTCGCCATGATCCTATTTCCTCCTGGGGATAAAGGCGTCCTTGGGAAGCGTTTCGGGGGCGGGCGCGCCGGCCTCGCGGCGGGCCTCGATGAGCTCCTCCATGGTCATGTCACGCGGAATCTTGAGGTCCTGACCCTCGTAGATCAGCTTGGGGTCCTTGATCTGGTCCCGGTTGGCCTTGTAGATCAGCGGCCACATGAAGGAGTCGTTGTAGATGTCGTGCCGGGCTGCGATGCTGGGCAGGGTGTCACCGTTCTTGACCACATAGATGGCCGGAAAGATCTCCAGGAGCTCGCTCTGTCCCTGCTTGCGGATCTCGTCGCGTTTGATGGCCACCTCCTTGCCGAGCTCCTCGAGGCGGCTCTGCTTGCCCTGGGCCGTCATATGTCGGGCCGTCTCGGCCCGGCCGGCAAACTCCCGGAAGAGTCGCTGCATAAGCGGCAGGTCTTGCTCCATGTAGGCGTTCTGCATCTCCTGGTAGCCCATCAGGAGCCAGAAGAACTCCCGCGGGGCGTACTCGTAGCCTGACATGGAGATCAGCCGTCCTATGATGAGAGAGGCCTCCTGCATGATCTGCCGGGCCTGAGGGTCGAAGGCGGCCTTGGCCGGAAGCGCCTGTGTTACGGATTCATCGGCGGGCGCACGGAGCACCGCATCCGTAGAAGGCGCCTCCGTCTCAGGCCCGGAACCCGCGCTGCGTGTCCAGGCACACCCCGCCAGGGTCAAGATACTGAGCATCACCAACCACAGCCCGACCTTCCTCATGGCGTCACCGTTTCCTCATCAGTCCCAGCTCGGCGAGCTGGCGTTCATCCACCTCCGTGGGGGCGTCCGACATGGTGCAGTAGGCCTTGGCCGTCTTGGGGAAGGCGATCACGTCGCGGATGGAGCTCGCCCCGGCCAGGAGCATGACCAGCCGGTCGAAGCCGAAGGCCAGGCCGCCGTGCGGCGGCGCCCCGTACTGGAGGGCCTCGAGCAGGTATCCGAACTTGAGCTGCGCCTCTTGATGTCCCAGGCCGATGGCCTGGAAGACCCGCTGCTGGATGTCCTGCGTATGGATACGGATGCTGCCGCCGCCCACCTCGGAGCCGTTGATCACCATGTCATAGGCCTGGGAGCGCACCTCGCCGGGGTTGCTCTCCAAAAGCGGCAGGTCCTCGGGCAGAGGCGCGGTGAAGGGGTGGTGCACGGCCACGTGGCGGCCTTCCTCCTCGTTCCACTCCAAAAGTGGGAAGGCGGTTACCCACAGGGCGGAGAATGTGTCCTCGGGGATGAGCCCCAGTCTCTCGGCCACGTGTACGCGCAGGGCCCCCAGGGCCGCATGCGCCTTTGCGGTCCTGTCGGCCACGATGAGGGCCGTCTCGCCCGGCACCAGGTTCAGGCGCTCCACGATGGCGCGTTGGGTCTCTTCACTCAGGAACTTGGCCACGGACGACTTGAGGCCCTCGTCCGTGAGCTTGAGGGCGATCACGCCCTGGACGCCGAAATCCGCCACGAAGCTTCCCAGGCCCTCGAGGTCCTTGCGGCTGAAATCTGCCCTGACCGTGAAGCCCTTGACCACCCCGCCTTCTGCCACGGTCTGGCTGAAGACCTTGAAGCCGCTGTCCTTAACCAGGTCGGAGATGTCCTGGAGCTTGAGCTTAAAGCGCGTGTCGGGGCGGTCCGTGCCGTAGAGCTCCATGGCCTCGCTGTAGCTCAGGCGCGGCAGGGGCCGGGGCAGGCTCACCCCGATGGTCTCCTCGAACAGGGTGGCGATCAGGCCCTCGGTCACCGCGAGCACCTCTTCCATGGTGACGAAGGACATCTCGAGGTCGATCTGGGTGAATTCGGGCTGCCGGTCGGCGCGCAGGTCTTCGTCGCGGAAGCACTTGACGATCTGGTAGTAGCGGTCGAAACCCGCCACCATGAGGAGCTGTTTGAAGATCTGCGGCGACTGGGGCAGGGCGTAACAGCGTCCCGGAAAGACACGGCTCGGCACCAGGTAGTCCCGGGCGCCCTCGGGGGTGCTCTTGGTGAGCACCGGGGTCTCCACGTCGATGAAGCCCTGGGCATCCAGGTAGCGGCGGACACAGGTCGAGGCCCGGTGCCGCAGCAGGAGCTTGCTCTGGAGGCTGGGGGTGCGCAGATCCAGGTAGCGGTACTTGAGACGCAGCACGTCGCTCACCTCGACCCCATCCTCCACCACAAAGGGCGGGGTCTTGGCCTCGTTGAGGATCACCACGCGCTGGGCTATGAGCTCCACCTCACCGGTGCGCATGGCGGCATTGCGCATCTCCGGGGGTCTGAGGCCGATGATGCCCTCCACGGCCACGCAGTACTCGGAACGCACCAGGTGGGCCACCCCGTGGGCCTCCGGGTGGGCCTCCGGGTCGCACAACACCTGGCAGATGCCGGTCCGGTCGCGTACATCCAGGAAGATAAGACCCCCGAGGTCGCGCCGGCGCTGCACCCACCCCATGAGGGTGACCACCTCCCCGCAGTCGTCCCTGCCAGCCTCCCCGCAATACCGTGTCCGCTTGAGGTCCCTGGGAATCATGCCATCTCTCCTTGCCACGCAAACATGTCCGTAAGCGTACCGGCCGCCCCCTCCCGCGCGATGCTCACCTGGGTGGCGTCACGCAGATCCTTGACCGTGAGGGTGCCGGAGGCCACCTCGTCCTCGCCCAGGATGAGACAGACCGGGTAGCCCGAGCGTCCGGCGTTTTTCATCTGGGCCTTGAAACTCTTTTCGAGCGCGGCCTCCACCGGCACCCCGCCGCGGCGCAGCTCGCTCATGAGCGCCAGGGCCTGTTCCTGGACGTGCCCAGCGCCATGCACCGCCACAAAACAGCCCTCGCGCGCACTTTCACGCTCGCCCAGCAGCATCACGAGGCGCTCGAGCCCGAAGGCGAAGCCGATGCCGGGCACGTCCGTCCCGCCCAGGGCCGCCAGGAGGCCGTCGTAGCGGCCGCCGCCGGCCACGGCGTTCTGCGAACCCAGGCCGCTGGCGGTGAGCTCGAAGGTGGTGCGCATGTAGTAATCCAGACCGCGCACGAGCCGGGGGTTGGGCGTGAAGGGCACCTGCATCACCCTCAGGCCCTGGAGCAGCCCCTCGAAGTGTTCGCGGCAGCCTGTACACAGATAGTCCCCGATCACGGGGGCCCCGCTGGCGGCCGCCTGGCAGCCCTCCACCTTGCAGTCGAGCACGCGTAAGGGGTTGGTCTGCATGCGGCGGCGGCAGTCGCCGCATAGGAGAGACTCCCGGGCGGCCAGGAAGTCCCTGAGCGCCTGCGTGAAGCCACCGCGGCACGCGGCGCATCCGAGCGAATTGACCTCGAGCTGCACCCCGGTCAGCCCGCAGGCCAGCGCCAGCTCGTAGGCCAGGCTGAGGGTTTCGGCGTCGCTTAAGGGGCCCTCTTCGCCCAGGCGCTCCACGTTGAGCTGGTGGAACTGCCGGTAGCGCCCCTTCTGGGGGCGTTCGTAGCGGAACATGGGCCCGATGCTGTAGAGCTTGAGCACCGGCTCGCGGCCCAGCAGGCCGTGTTCGATCACACAGCGCATGACCGAGGCGGTGGCCTCGGGTCTGAGGGTCACCGACGCACCCGCCTTGTCGGTGAAGGTATACATCTGCTTTTCCACCACATCCGTATCCTGGCCCATGCCGCGCTGGAAGAGCTCCGTCTTTTCCACCAGCGGCGTCCTCAGCTCGCTGAATCCGTAGAGACGGAAGATGCGCCGGGCGGTCGCTTCCACGTGGTGCCACTGCGGCATCTGGGCCGGCAGGATATCATTCATGCCTCGAATCGCGTTGATCACCTCATATCACCTCTTGCGGGATGCCGCCCGCTGCCCTACGGCCGCGGGCCCGGATACCCCCGGTCCTCACGGGCCGGACCCTCAGGTCCTGCCGGGGAAACCCTCCCCGACATATAACATGCTTAAAGACAATGTCAATCACAGGCCTCGCGCCCATTCGGGGCGCAGGAGGCGCGATTTTTGATTGCCCAGGGCCCCGTCGATCAGCGTCAGGATGCGCTGTTTGTCGGCCGGCAGTTCGCCGCCGATGGGCAGGTAGTTGGAGGCGTGCTCCGTGCCGAAGCGACAGCCCTTAAGCTCGAGGTCCTCCACGAACCAGCGCAGTTCCTGCAGGCTCTGGCGCTGGTCGAGCATGCGGAAGTCGCCGCCCATGATCTTCTGCTCGTAGATCTCGGCATAGGGCCCCAGCATGAGGGTCAGGCAGGCCAGGAAATGGGGGTTGATGGCATTGACCACACGCGCCGAATCCTTGGCATGGGCCTGGCTCAGCCCCACCCCGCCCAGGCCGAGCAGGATGATGGTGGACAGGCGCAGCCCCGCGTCGATGGCCTTGCGGCTGCCGGTGATGATCTCTTCGGCCGTGGCGCCTTTACGGACCTTTGCCAGCAGGGCGTCGTTGCCGGTCTCGATGCCCAGGTAGAGCACGTCCAGCTTGCGGGACTTGAGCGCACTCAGTTCTGTGGGGGTCTTGTTCAGGAGGTTGGTGGGCCCGGCGTAGATGCCCACCCGCTCGAGGTTGCAGAAGCGCTCGTTGAGCAGGTCGAGCACGCGCACGAGCAGGTGCGTGTCCGCCCCGAGGGCGTCGCCGTCGGCCAGAAAGACCCGGCGTGTATGGGGGTGGGAGGTGGACATCTCGAGGATGTCTTTTTCGAGCTCCTCGAAGGGTCGCACGCGGTAGCGCTTGCCCTTGTACATGGCACAGAACAGGCATTTGTTCCACGAGCAGCCCAGGGTGACCTGAAAGATAAGGGAATGCGCCTCGGAAGGCGGGCGGTAAAGGGGCATGTCGTACTGCATGGCGGTGTCTCCTATTTGATGCCCGAGAGGGACTCGGCGATATTGTAGGCGTGGTCGCCGATCTTCTCGAAGCTGGTGAGCATGTCCACGAAGATGAGTCCGGCGTCGGCGCTGCAGGCGGCGGACTGGAGGCGCTCCATGTGGTGGATACGCATCTCCAGGCGCATGGCGTTGAGTTGCGGCTCGTAGGCCCGGACCCTTTCCATGAGATCCTCCGGCGTCTCCACGAGGGCTTCGATGATGGTCTGGAGGTACATGAGGGTGTGGTGATAGATCAGGTTGAGTTCTTCCCGACCGCCTTCCGAGAACTCGATGCCGTATTCGGTACGCCGTTTGCAGAGCTTGGCGATGTTCTCGCAGTGGTCGCCGATCCTCTCCAGGTTGCTGACGATGTAGATCATGGAGAAGATTTCCTTGGATTCGTCCTCGGTCACGGCCTTGCGGGAGAGCTCGGTGAGATAGGTGTTGATCTCCTTCTGCAGGTCGTCCACGAAGGATTCCATCTCGAAGACCCCGTCGACTTGCCGGTCGACATTGCCGCGGTCCAGGATGGGACGCTCCATGACGGAGAGCATGCCGTAGACCTCGCCGCCCATGGTGTTGAGCTCCTGTTTGGCCTCGTCCAGGGCCACCGAGATGGTTTCGAAGATGCTCGGATCGAGCAGTTCGAGTTTGAACTTGCGCGGCCGGACCTCGCCCGGCACGATCAGGGTGGAAATCTTGACGAGGAGGTTGAGCATGGGAAGAAAGACGAGGCAGTTCGTGACGTTGAACAGGGTGTGAAAGTTGGCGATGTGCCGGGCGACGTTCGGCTGGGTGCCGTTCAGCAGGGCGAGGGGATCTCCGGGCGTGAGGAAGTCCACCAGCTCGACGAACCAGGGGAAGATGAGCAGGATGATAAACACGCCGAAGGCGTTGAACAAAAAGTGCGAGACGGCCACCCGCTTGGCCGAGACATTGGTGCCGATGGCCGCCAGCTGCGCCGTGATGGTGGTGCCGATATTCTCACCCAGCACCAGGGCCGCGGCGCCGGAGAAATCCAGCACACCGCTGGCGGCCAGTGCGATCACCAGTCCCACGGTGGCCGAGCTGGACTGCACGATTATGGTGATGAGTGCGCCCACCAGAACCCCCAGGATGGGGGTACGCGAGAAATGGATGAACATGTCGCTCACCCAGGCGGCCTCCCGCAGGGGATAGACCCCGGTCTTCATCACCAGCAGCCCGTAGAACACCAGGCCGAAGCCCACGATGAACTCACCCAGGAAACGCGTGCCCTCCCTGCGGCCGAGGAGGTTCAGGAACACGCCCACCCCGATGGCCGGCAGGGCAATATCCGTGAGGTTGAAGGCGATGATCTGGGCCGTGACCGTGGTGCCGATGTTGGCTCCCAGGATCACACCGATGGCCTGGCTCAAGGTCATGAGGCCTGCATTGACCAGGCCCACGGTCATGACCGTTGTGGCGCTCGAACTCTGGATGACTGAGGTTATGGCGGTGCCGGCCAGCACGGCCACCACGCGGTTGGTGGTGAGCTTTTCCAGGATACGCCTCATCCTGGGGCCGGCGAGCTTCTGCAGGCCGTCGGACATGATGCGCATACCAAAGAGAAACAGCCCCAGTCCGCCCAAGGTGGTCAGCAGCATATTGGTAATCAATACTACCCCCAGTTGTAAAATATCAGTGCTGTAAAAGCATATTTCTATTCATGAATCAAGCTCATCGGCGTTGCAGTCCACCGGCGGCTTGAAGGGCTTGATATCCAGGATCGGCGTTTCGTCGATCAGGTCCACGTTCTCCACATAGATCAGCGGCGGCTCCACCTTCACGAGCCTGAGAATCGACATACCGATGGCATTCGGACGCATGGGCGAACAGAGGCTGAAGACCCCGCGCAGCTCCTCCTCCGGGCGGCTGCGCTGCAGGAGCGCGTAGCCCTCGGAGCGGTGGAAATGGAACAGCACCACCACCTGCGTGCAGCGCTCGAGACCGGTGAGCCCCTCGCGATAGGGCGCATAGATCTCGATTGTCCCCGGCTGGGTGGATGCATTGTAAAACCGCGGGGCCTGCCCCGCCTCCTTGATCGTGCAGTGCATGACGCCGATCGGTTGATAGGTGATCTTCATAACCCTTGTGTTCTTAGCACACCCGCGAGCCATCAACAACTCCCGGTTGAGACCGTTCCGAGAAGGCCTCCCTCCCTGCCGGACGGGGCATGCTTGACCGGCCGGCGAATAATCCCTATAGTAAAAACATGCATATGCCCGAGCAACTGGTCATCCGCCCCCCCAGCGAGGCCGCCAGCCTCCTGGTGCGGGTCGTGCGCGGCTGCGACTGGAACCGCTGCCGCTTCTGCGGCATCTACGACCTCTACGGTGTGCCGTTCTCGCGCCGGGAAGTCTCCGATGTCAAACGCGACATTGATGCCCTCAAAGATCTTCATGGCGACCGTTTCCGCACGGCCTTCCTGGGCGACGCCAATCCTCTGGTGCTGCCGGCCGACTTCCTCTGCGAGGTGCTTATCCATTTGCGGACGGCCTTTCCCTCCCTCAGGCGCGTTACGGCCTATGGACGGGCCTCGAGCCTGTGGAAAAAGACCGCCGAAGAGCTTGAGCGCATTCGGGAAGCGGGCCTGGACCGCATCCATACCGGCATGGAAAGCGGCTCCAGTGCCGTGCTGGCCCTGCACAGGAAGGGCACGCACCAGGCACAGCTCATCGAGGCCGGGGCGAAGGCCAAGGCGGTGGGCTTCGAATTGAGCTACTACATGCTCCTGGGCCTGGGCGGCCGGGAGCTCCAGGAGGAGCACGTCCAAGGGTCCATCACTGTGTTGAGTGCGGTCAAGCCCGACTTCATCCGCATCCGGCGCCTGTGGATCCATCCCCTGAGCCCTCTGAGGGAGCTTATGGCGAGCGGAGAATTCCGCGCGCAGGAACCCGAAGGCACGCTCGTCGAGCTGAGGGAGCTCGTGCGCGGTCTGGACAGCGAGGGCTCGCTTCTTGTCTGCGACCACGCCAACAACTACCTGCAACTGAGCGGCACCCTCAACCGCGACCGGGCCTCCATGCTCAAGTCCATCGAGGACTTCCTGGCCCAGCCCGACGAGGTACGGCAGCGCCACTACCAGCGTGTGGGCGATGTCATCTGAGAGGGGGCGGGCGGAGCGAGAACGCGTTTCTATCAATAGAAGCATTTCCTGTTGACACCCCTTGAATAAATACGCTAACAGATGCGCCTTGAAGATTCGATGCTTGAGAGACTGAAGTTATGGGGAGGTTGCTGTATGTTGTTTGGATTAGGAGACGTGTGGGTAGCGCTGGCCTTTTATCTCATGATCTTGAGCGCCGGGGTGTGCCTGGTCTACGGCGCGGTGAACTGGAACAGGGGTGAGGCCGAGAACGGGGAACTCAGGGACGAGGCGGCCTGGGCCCGCGAGGAGCGGGTGATCGAGGAAGGGCTCTAGGATGGATATCTCCCTGATCACCACGGTCATCGTCATCGTCTACATGTTCATTGTGGGCTTTCTGGGTTACTACGGCTACAAGGGCACCAAGACCGCGGCCGACTATCTCATCGCGGGGCGCGACGTGCATCCCTATGTCATGGCGCTGTCCTACGGGGCAACCTTTATCAGCACCTCGGCCATCGTGGGCTTCGGCGGCGCCGCCGCCGTGTTCGGCATGGGGCTTTTGTGGCTGACCGTGTTCAACATCCTCGTCGGCATCTTTCTGGCCTTTGTGCTCTTCGGCAAGCGCACCCGTATCATGGGTTTGAACCTGGGGGCGCACACCTTTCCCGAGTTTCTCGGTCGGCGTTTTGACTCCCTCTTCCTGCAGGGGGCCTCGGGCCTGCTCATCTTCGTGGCCATGCCCCTGTACGCCGCCGTGGTGCTCATGGGGGGGGCCAGCTTCTTCGCCGTGGTGCTGGGGATTTCCTATAATCAGGTGCTCTTCTTCCTGACCCTCATCATCACGATCTATGTCATCATGGGGGGGCTCAAGGGCGTCATGTATGCGGACGCCTTCCAGGGCTCGGTCATGTTCATCGGTATGATGATCCTGCTCGTGTTCACTTATTTCAGCCTCGGCGGGGTGCTGGATGCCCACCGCCAGCTCACCGATATGGCCCCCCTGGCGGTCAAGATCTTCGGCGCCAAGGGGCATACCGGATGGACCTCGTTCCCAACCCTGGGTTCGGAGTACTGGTATGTGCTCGTGACCACCCTGGTAATGGGGGTGGGCATCGGCGTGCTGGCCCAGCCGCAGCTCGTGGTGCGCTTCATGACCGTCAGGAGCAATAAGGAGCTGCATCGCGCTGTCCTAGTGGGCGGGATTTTCATCCTGGCCATGACCGGGGTGGCCTTCATCGTGGGGGCCCTCTCCAATGTGTACTTCATGGGGCACCCGGACTTCCACAGCATTTCCCTCCTGGCGGCCAAGAAGAACGTGGACAATATCATCCCGCTTTATATCGAGCAGGCCATGCCCAAGTGGTTCACGGCCATCTTCATGGTGACCCTGCTCTCGGCCGCCATGTCCACCCTGTCGTCCCAGTTCCACGCCATGGGCACCTCCATCGGCCGCGATCTCTACCAGAAGGCCCTGGGCGGCCGCGGCCGCCCGGTGTTCATCACCCAGACTGGCATCCTGGTCGCCATCCTGCTGAGCCTCTTTCTGGCCTGGGGTCTGCCGCTGTTTTTCGAGGGCGGCACCGCCATCATCGCGCGCGGGACGTCCATCTTTTTCGGCCTGTGCGCCGCGGCCTTCCTGCCGATCTACACCGGCGGCATCTTCTCGCGGCGCATCACCAGGGCCGGTGCCATCGCCGGCTTCGGCGTGGGCTTTCTGGTGAGCTTCTTCTGGCTCTTTTTCATGCACCTCGCGGAATCCAAACCCCTGCTTTTGTGCAAGACCCTCTTCGGGGTCGATTCTTTAGCCGGGAACACGTTCTGGGCCGTGGTGGACCCCATCGTCATCGGCCTGCCCGTGGCCACCCTGGCCATGGTCATCGTTTCCTGCCTGAGCCGCCCCATGGAGGAGAAGCACCTCCGGCGCTGTTTCAGGGGCATGGACTAGCCACGCTTCGGGGAGACGTACTCAGAGGGGGGGTGCCTGTGTCTCGCTTCAGCGAACACCACCCCCCCTGCCGGTTTGCCCTGAGGGCCTCCGGGACGGCTCAGCCGGTCCGGATGGTGATCTTGCGGGGTGACTGAGAGGCCGGCTCGACCTTGGGCAGCGTGACGGAGAGCACCCCGTTGCGGAAGACGGCCGAGCTTTCGTCCGCATTGACCTCCGCCGGCAGGCGCAGGAGGCGCTGAAAGCTGCCATAGCTGCGCTCCATGCAGTAGGTCTCCCGCTGGCGGTCCTGGCACTCCTCGCGCTTTTCGCCCTTGATAGTGAGGGTGTCGCGGCTGAGGATGATCTCGATCTCCTGTTCCTCCATTCCAGGCAATTCGGCGGTGATCAGGATGGCCCTTTCGTCCTCGTGCATGTCGATCCTGGGGTGAAAACGCTCCTCGAACACGCTCAGTGGCCAGAGGTCGAAGTTGGTATAGAAGTCTTCAAGGATCCGGGGCCTGCCCTTATGAAAGGCCTGCGCCGGTCTGTTCGGATGCTGGCTCGGGTTCGGAACCCCCTGGCGCCAGGGGCCTGGATGACGTTCGGCCATAGCTCCTTCCTCCTTTTATTTTGTGGCTGACAACGCTTGTCGCGGGCCGCCCTCCCGGCACCGGCCCTTCTTGTCGATTGTTCAATAGGAGCGGCTGGGCCCGATTTCAAGGGAGGCTCAGGGCGATGTGCCCGCGACCGGCGCTCAGAGGAGCATCACGGGGACGTACAGGTCGTGGAAGAGGCGCAGAAAGGCGGAGTCGGTCAGCGAGGCGATGAAGTCCCGCACCACCTCGGTGGGCGAGGTATGGGCCGTGTAGGCACTCTGCATGTGATCCAGATAGCGACGGCAGATGGGCGAGGAGGTCCTGGCCTGCCGGAGGTCCTCGCAAAGTCGTGCAAAGACGAGGGCGTACATGGTGCGGATCTTCTCGGATTCGGTCTTAACGCGGGCATGATGGTAGATGTGCTCGTAGTTGAAGACCTTGAGACGCTGCAGCGCCTGGAAGACCTCTTCCGAGTAGGCGATGCCCTCGGGTGTGGAGTGCTCGATCAGATCGGCCACCAGGGTATAGACGATCCGGCCGTTGGTGTTGCCGAGGACCCCGGTGGCCTCTCTGGGCAGATCGGAGCGCGTGATGATGCCGAGAGAGACGGCGTCCTCGATGTCGCGGCCGATATAGCTCACGGTATCCGCCATGCGCACCAGGCAGCCCTCCAGGGTCATGGGCGACGGATTTTCTCCCTCCAGGGCCACCTTGAGCTTGACGTCCAGACCCGTGAAGCCTGTGTCGCCCCCGGGCGAGACGCGCTGTTCGGTGAGCTCCCCGTTGTGGCAGAGGATGCCGTCCAGCACCTGGAGGGTGAGATTCAGGCCCCGGCCCTGCCTTTCAATGCGCTCCAAGGCCTGGATGGCTTGGATGTTGTGGCGGAAGCGGCCGATGCCTGCATCACGGCAGAGGGTGTCCAGGTAGCTTTCTCCGTCATGCCCGAAAGGGGGATGCCCGATGTCGTGTCCGATGGCGATGGCCTCGATCAGGTCCTCGTTGAGCCCGAGCTTGCGGCCGATGGTGCGGGCGATGCGCGAGAGCAGCTGCACATGGATCACGCGGTGCGCGATGCCCTGGTGACCCACCAGGTAGAACACCTGGGTCTTGTCGGTATAGGAGGTATAGGCCGCCGAGTGCAGGATGCGGTCCACATCAATGGAATAGGCATCCCGCATGTCCCACCGACTGCGTTCGTCCGGCTGTCTACGGATGCCGTCGCTGGGCCGGGAACCCATTCTGTGTCTCCTCAGGTGCTAAGGGCGGAGAAGCGGGCCACGCGGTTGAACAGGGTCAGCAGGCGCTTGAGCAGCGCGATGCGATTTTCCCTCACGCCCTCGTCCTCGCTCATGACGAGCACCTCGTCGAAAAAGGTGTCGATGGGGTCCTTGAGCCCTACCAGCAGGCGCAACGCCGCGGAATACTCGCCCTTGCCCGCGGCACGCACGAAGGGTATTTCCACCTCGATCAGCCGCTCATGGAGCTTTATTTCGGGCCCCTCCGTCAGGAGCGTTTCGCTGACCTCAAGGGAGGCCTCCACCTTCTTGAGGATGTTCTCCACGCGTTTGGCGGCCGACCCGATGGAGGACAACCACGGTTCGTGCTTGACCGCCGCCAGGGCCTTGGCGCGTATGAAGGTGTCGACGGGATCGTCGAAGCCCGGGAGCACGGCCTCGATAACGTCCCCGGGGATATCGCGCGCCTGGAGGATCGACACGAAGCGGGCCCGGAAGTAGGCCAGCACATCCTCGCGCACCTCCGTTCCGGGCCGCGTGATCTTGTCCGCCAGCGCCGAGAGCGCCTGGTCGATGAGGTCGGTGATGGAGATGCGGTAGCCCTTGCCGAGCAGAATGTTCTCGATGGCGATGGTCTGGCGCCTGAGGGCGTAGGGGTCCGAGGTGCCGCTCGGGATCATGCCGATGCCGAAGCAGCCGCAGATGGTGTCGATACGGTCGGCGATGCCCACCAGATCGCCGATCACGCCGCCGGGCAGCTCGTCCTCGGCGAAGCGGGGCAGGTAGTGCTCGTGGATCGCCTGAGCCACCTCGTCATCGATGCCCTGGTGGCGGGCATACTCCCGCCCCATGATCCCCTGGAGCTCGGGCAGCTCGCACACCATGAGGCTGTTGAGATCGGCCTTGCACAGGAAGGCCGCCTGGCGCACCTTATCCTTCCTGTCGGGCGCGAGATAGTCCGCCAGGTAGAGGGCGCTGTGGGTGAAGCGCTCCACCTTTTCGAAGGAGGTGCCGAGGTCCTTGTGGAAGATGACGTCGCGCAGGCGTTCGGCATAGTTTTTCAGGGGCACCTTGAGGTCCTCGGTGAAGAAGTAGCGTGCGTCGTCCAGCCGGGCGCGCAGCACGCGCTCGTTACCCCGGCGCACGAGGGACTCGTCTTTGGGCACGATGTTGCTAACGGCCAGGAAATAGGGCTTGAGTTTGCCGTCGGTGTCGTAGAGCGGGAAGAAACGTTGGTGGTGCTTCATGACGGTCACGAGCACCTCCGGAGGCAGTTTCAGAAAATCCTGGTCGAAAGTGCCGCGGATCACGTGGGGGTACTCCAGCAGGTTGACGACCTCGTCGAGGAGTTCCTCGTCCTCGCAGGAGGCGTCGAGCTCGGAGGCGTGCCGACGCAGTCCCTCCAGGATCATGGATTTACGCCGGTTGATGTCCGCAATTACGAAGCCCTCTTCAAGGAGGGCGTCATACGCCTCGGGAGATGCGATTTCGAGTGGGGTGCGGGCCATGAAGCGGTTGCCGCGGGTGGTCCTTCCGGCACAGATGTTGCCAAAGCTCAACGGCAGCACCTCGTCGCCGAAGAGGCACACGATCCAGTGCACGGGGCGGGCGAAACGCACCCCGGGGTTCGACCACTTCATGGTCTTGGCGAAGGGGATCTGGGCAATGAGATCCTTGAGCAGGGGTACGAGCACCTCGGAGGTCTTCTTGCCCGGGATAGAGCGCGTGACACAGAGGTAGGCGCCCTTGGGGGTTTCTTCGAAGGTGATCTCGTTGATGTCCACACCGCAGGTCTTGGCGAAGCCGAGGGCCGCCTTGGTGGGGGAGCCGGCGGCGTCGTAGGCGATGTTTTTGGGCGGGCCCATCCTGGTCTCCACCACGTCTTCGAGTTTGTCCGCCAGGCCGCTCACCCTGAGGGCCAGTCTGCGGGGGGTTCCGAAGACCTCGATGCGCTCGAAGGCGAGCTTGATCTCCCGGAAACGTTCGGTCAGCCTGCGCTCGAGGAAGTCCAGCGCCGGGGGAATGAAACCCGACGGCAGCTCCTCGGTCCCGATCTCCACCAGCAACGAACGTGCCATGCCTACTCCTCGTCCTTGATTGTGATGCTCTCCAGGTAGCGCGTTGCCGCCAGCTTGGCCATCTCACGCACGCGGGCCACGTAGGATTGCCTCTCCGTGGTGCTGATGGCGTTGCGTGCATCCAGCAGGTTGAAGATATGCGAGCACTTCAGGCACATGTCATAGATCGGCAGGCATACGCCCGTCTCGGCGAGCATACGGGCCTCCTTCTCGTAGAGCGAGAACAGCTCCAGCAGCGCAGGCACGTTGGCGAGTTCGAAGTTATAGCGCGACCACTGCACCTCGCCGGCATGGTGGACATAACCGTAGGTCACGCCGTCCTTCCAGGTGATGTCGTATACCGAGTCCACCCCCTGCAGGAACATGGCGATGCGCTCGAGCCCATAGGTGATCTCGGTGCACACCGGGTCGAGATCGAAACCGCCCACCTGCTGGAAGTAGGTGAACTGGGTGATCTCCATGCCGTCCAGCCACACCTCCCAGCCCAGCCCCCAGGCCCCCAGGGTGGGAGACTCCCAGTCGTCCTCGACGAAGCGGATGTCATGTTCGAGCGGATCGATGCCGAGCTGCCGCAGACTGTTCAGATACACCTCCTGCACGTCGAGGGGCGAGGGCTTGAGGATGACCTGGTACTGATAGTAGTGCTGCAGCCGGTTGGGGTTTTCGCCGTAGCGGCCGTCCGTGGGGCGGCGCGACGGCTCAACATAGGCCACCTTCCACGGGTCGGGGCCCAGCGCCCTGAGGAAGGTGGAGGGATTGAAGGTGCCGGCGCCGACCTCGAGATCGTAGGGTTGGGCGATCAGGCAGCCGTAATCGGACCAGAAGGCCTCGAGACGCATGATCAGAGTCTGGAAATCCATGGCGAGTTTTCTAGCACTGGTTCATATCTAGGTCAAGCAGCTTTGCCAGAAAGGCAACTGTCTTCAGCTGTTTCTGTGAGACATGGTTGCTCAGACCCAGCAGGAAGGCTTCGATTTCCCGGCGGGTCTGCAGGCGCAGGGAAACCTTGACGAGGACCTCTGGTTCGAGTTCGGACCCGCGCACGAGGAACATGGCCGCCTCCGGCGAAAGGAAACCCCCGCCGGGCAGGGTGTCCCGTTTCTGTCTGAGCGCGGTTAACTCGACCCCGTAGCCCAGGGACTCCAGGAGCTGGAGCATCCCGATGCTCCAGCGCGCAAACCACTGGCCCTCGGGCTGCATGCTTGAGAGCGCCGCCTGCAGGCAGGCATAGGTCGCCGGGTGCGGATCGAGGGGGCCGAGATGGTTCATCACCAGCTCGAGCATGACCGAGGCATGCGCGAAGAGGTCCAGATCCTCCCGCAGGCCGAGATTGGCCGCCCTGAGCTCGGCGGACTCCACGCGCAACAGGTCCATGGAGGGCTTGTGGAACAGTTCAAGGACCACCTCGCTCATGGGGTCGAGTGTTCCGGGGAAGCGCCGCCGGCTGCTCCTGGCCCCCTTGGCGATGGCATGGATCAGGCCCTTCTCGCGGCTGAGCGCACACACGATCCTGTCCGACTCGAGGTAGTCGATGGTGTTCAGGACGATGGCCTCGCAGGCGAAGCGGGGCATGGTTCTTCAGAAAAGGAGCAGCACGGCCACGGCGAAGTAGGTGAATACCCCGATGAGGTCCATTCCCGTGGTCACCAGGGGGGCCGAGGCCACGGCCGGATCCCGGCCAAGTTTATAGAAGAGGATGGGCAGGGCCGTGCCCAGCAGGGAGGCCAGCGCCATGGAGTTGAGGATGGCGATGCACACCACGAGGCCCATACGCATATGATCGGGGTAGAGGATGACGACTACCCCCCCCAGCATGATCCCGTAGATGACGCCCAGCAGTACGCCGACCCCCACCTGCTTGCCGATGAGCCCCAGAAAATGCGAGGTGGAGACCGCGCCCGTGGCGATGCCCCGTACGATGAGCGCCACGGACTGCGCCCCCACGTTGCCCCCCATGCCGAGGATCACGGGCATGAAGGCCGCCAGCCCCACCACCTGGCTGAGTGTGCCCTCGAAGCCGCGGATCAGAAACGAGGTGATGACCCCGCCGATCCAGCAAACGAGCAGCCAGGGGCTCCTGGCCAGGGCATTTTTGAGGATGGATGAACTCAGCAGGTCTTCCTCGGCCCCGGCCAGCATGAACATATCCTCGGTGGCCTCCTCCTCGATGATGTCCACGATGTCGTCGATGGTGATACGGCCGAGCAGCCGCTGGTGATCGTCCACCACGGGGACGACCACGGCATCGTACTTCTTGAAGATCCGCGCCACCTCCTCCTGGTCCATCCCTACGGGCACGCTTAAGGGGTCGAAATCGATCACCTGGGTGATCCTGGTTTCGGGTTTGGAGAGGATCAGCGGCACCAGGGGGACGGTCCCTACGAGCACCCCTTCCTGGTCCACGACATAGACGTAGTGGATATCGTCGATCTCGGTATGTTTGTGCCGGATGGCGGCCACGGCCTCATCCACCGTGGCGCTGGTCGACACCGAGACCAGTTCGCGCTGCATGATGCCGCCGGCGGTGTCCTCGGGATACCCGAGCAGGGCCTTGAGGTTCGAGGACTCCCGGGGGTCCATGGCCGCCAGTACGCGTTCGGCCCGGTCTTCGTGCAGATCGCCCACCAGGTCGGCGGCGTCGTCGGAGTCCATGTCCTCGACGATACGGGCGAGATCCTTGTCGGATATGTCATCGAGCACGTCCTCGCGCGTCTCCGAGGACAGCTCGGCGATCACCTCGGAGGCGGTATCGACATCCAGCAGGAGAAAGAACTTGCCGCGGGATTCCTCGTCCAGGCCCTCGATGAGTTCGGCGATCTCCACCGGCTTGAGGTCGTGGAGCATCTCGATGACATGGAATTCCCAGCCCTTGTCAACATACTCCTTGAGCCGTTTGACATCGGAAGCCCTGGCAGGCATACCAACCCCTTCTGTGACATGTTAGAATTTGTGAAGATCACCCGAAGAAACGATCAGTTGGGAATAGGTCTGCGCCGGATCGCTGGCCCCCTGCCGCGTAAGGGGGTCGCGTTTGTACATGCAGAATCCCACCACCGCGATGATCACGGCCAGAACGATAACGAGGATGCCCTTGACTATCAGTGACTGGTTCTGATGGCGGGTGGGCAGGAAGTCGTCCCCGCCCCTTTCCTGAGAGGCCAGCATTTCCTCCATACGGCCGAGGAGTTCCTCGTCGTCCAGGTCGAACTCGCTGGCGATGACCTGCAGAAAACCCCGCAGAAAGGCCCGCGGGGGGAGCATCTCCACGTTGTCATCTTCCAGGAACTTCAGAACTTGGGCCGGGATCTTGGTCTGGGCCTCGATCTCCTTGAGCTCGATCCCCCTGGCCTCGCGCTCGCGTCTGAAATACTGCCCCAAGGTGAGCTTTTCCTCTGACATACGCCCTCTCCCCAAGATACCACTTAGCACGCCGGGCGGGCCCTGGCAAGGATCAACCATATATGCCCACCAATTGATTGACTATTTTACCCGGATCGGGGTAGCCTTGACCTGGCGGTCATGTGGCGCTAAAGGAGGTTTAATCGCTATGGGTCTAATTCCCCGTCACTTGCGGCGGCATAGAGGGGCAAAGGTTTGCCCTGGGGTTCGTACCAATAATATGAATCAGCTCATCGTCACCGGCAGGCAGGTGCTGCCCCTCACCCCGTCGGGCCCAGGGGTCACTCCGTCCGCATGAGTACGCACGAAGACCTCTTTGACATCGAAAAACCCGGCCGCTACCTGGGCGGCGAGATGAACCAGGCGCTCAAGGACCCGCAGACGGTCCGGGTGCGGGTGGCGCTGGCCTTTCCAGACATCTACGAGATCGGGATGTCGCACGCCGGCATCAAGATCCTCTACCAGATCCTTAACGGCATGGACGCGGTTTGGGCCCAGCGGGTCTTCGCGCCCTGGCACGACATGGCTGCCCACATGGAGCGCCAGGGGATCAAGCTCACCACACTCGAGGAGCACCGCCCGGTCAGGGATTTCGATCTGCTGGGCTTTTCCCTGCTCTACGAACTCTCCTATACGACGGTGGTGCGCATGCTCGAGCTGGCCGGCATCCCTGTCTACGCCGGTGGACGCACCGTGGGCGACCCCATCGTGGTCGCGGGCGGCACCTGCACCTCCAATCCAGCGCCCTTTATGGACTTCTTCGACCTGGTGGTGCTCGGAGACGGCGAGGAGGTCATCGCCGAGATGGCACAGGTGTGCCTTGATCTGCCCGGGCGCGCGGAGCGCATCGAGGCCATGGCCCAGCTGGAGGGGGTCTACCGGCCCGGGTCCGGGATCCGGGCCCGGCGCCGCATCCTGGCCGACCTCGATCAGCGACCCTTCCCGAGCCGCCCGGTGATCCCCAATATCGCCATCGTGCACGACCGGCTCGGAGTGGAGGTGGCCCGCGGCTGCACGCGGGGCTGCCGTTTCTGCCAGGCGGGCATGATCTACCGCCCCTACCGCGAGCGTTCGGCCGTAAGCGTGCTCGGCTGTTTCGAGCAGGGGCTTGCCGCCACGGGGTATGACACCGTCGCCATGCTGGCGCTGTCCGTGACCGACCTGAGCTACCTGAACGCCCTCATGGAGTCGCTGGCCTGCCCGGGGCGGGAGATCGCGGTGGGGGTGCCCTCCATGCGGGTGGAGGGCATGAGCCCGCGCGTGGCCGACATCATCGCCGCGGTGAAGAAGCCCGGCTTCACCCTGGCACCCGAGGCCGCCACCGAGCGCCTACGGCGGGTGATCAACAAGGGCAACACCGAGGCCGACCTCCTCGGCAGTGTGGCCATGATCACCCGGCTGGGCTGGAAGGCGCTCAAGCTCTACTTCATGATCGGCCTGCCCACCGAGGAGGAGGCCGACATCGAGGCCATCGTGGATCTGGCGCACACCCTCTCCCGGCGTTTCCGGGGTCGGCTCACCCTCAGCCTCTCGGCCTTCACGCCCAAGAGCCACACCCCCTTCCAGTGGGAGGAGCAGCTCTCCCCGGCGCGCCACCAGGAGATCTTGGAATACCTGAGGCGCACTATCCGCAACCGCTACACCGCCCTCAAGTGGCAGGAGCCCGCGCTCTCGTTCCTCGAGGGGGTCTTCTCGCGCGGCGATCGGCGGCTGGCCGAGGTGGTGGTGCGAGCCGCTACTCACGGCGCCTACCTGGACGGGTGGGGCGATACCTTCCGGTGGGAGGCCTGGGAGCAGGCCTTCGAGGAGACGGGCATCGACCCTGAGGCCTATCTGGCCCCGCGCGACCCCGCGGGGGACCTGCCCTGGGATATCGTGGACATGCGCATCGACAAGGCCTTCCTCCTGGCCGAAAGGGAGAATGCCCGCGCCGCCCGCGAGACACCCGACTGCCGCCAAGGCCCCTGTACGGGCTGCGGGGCCTGCGGCGAGCGGTGCGCCAACATCCTGCACCCCGACTCCCGGCCCCGGCCGCTCTTCGCCGCACCGCAAAAGGGGACGCCGACGGCCTATGTGGCGGGCCTCACCAAGGAGGGGCCCCTGCGTTTCCTGGGCAACCGCGATTTTGCCGAGCTGCTCAAGCGCGCCATCCGCCGGGCGGGTCTGCCCGCGGTGTACACCCAGGGCTTCAGCCCCACCCTGAAGCTGGCGCTCACCCCGCCCACCAGCTTCGGCATCGCCTCTCTGAGCGAGTATGCCCAGTTCGAGCTTTACGCGGATATCGATCCCGCCGATGTCGCCCGGCGGCTGGCGCGTACCCTGCCCGAGGGCTGTGGGGTCTTTGCCTGTGAACGGGGGGCCTTGCCGCGGGTGAGCGCCTATGTCTTCGCCCTCGCGCGGCCGGTGCACCTGACGATCGGCGAGGAGGCGTTTATCACGAAGCGCGGTACCGACCTCAAGGTGCTCGATTTCGTGGAGGTGCTCGACTCGGTCACCTTGCGCGTGCGTTTCCTCGAGGGCCGCACGCTCTCGCCCCTGGCGGTCTTCGAGGCCTGTGCCCCGGGGGAGATCGCCGCCGGCGACATTGTCAAGGTCACAACCGAGTTCGTCTGAGGGCGCCTCTCCCCGAGGAGCCCGCGGCCGGCCCCGTTGCAGGGCCGCACGCTCAGTCCACCAGCATGAGGCAGAACTCGTTCTGCACCGCGGTGCGCTCGCTAAGGGTTTCGATCGCGAAGCCGTTGTTGCGGGCCGTCTGGAAGACATCGATGCTGCAGCCCTCCATGGAAGGCCGTGCCCGGTTCATGGCGTTGCAGGGTTTGTCCTCGAGGCTGGCGCAGGTGCGGCATAGCCGGCACGGGCCGGCCAGGAAGACGAAGGCCTTGTAGTAGCCGTCCTTGAATAGCCGGCCTTCCAGGTCCACCAGCATGGCAAAGTAGTGGCGGTAGATTTGTTCGCGCTGCGGCCGATGTTCGACCCGGATGTGGAACAGCAGGGCGCGCTCGTAGGTATCGAGCACGGACCTGGTCTGTTCCCAGGTCGGGGTGAAGGGCGGGCAGCAGTAGCCCTTGTTGTAGCCCGGACAGCCGAACTGGCATTTGAGGCGTACCCACGCCGCCGTGACCACGCTGCCCGGATCGATGACCTTCACCGCGCTCGCCCCGCCCCGGCGCGCCTCCTGGCAATATGTTTCCAGATCCTGCATGACAGACCCCCGATGTTGACATTGGACGCAGTATATTCAGTTTAGCGCCTCCCGCGCAGAATATCAATAATAAATAATTAATTCAGAATGTTAGTTCTGGTTTTCCGAGGTGGGGCCCGGGGTCCTTCCAAAAGGGGCGCCTGGTTTTCCCCGTGATAGGCCTCTTAATCCGGAGGTCGTAGGTTCGAGCCCTACATGACCCACCAGCAAAGTCGGGGAGTTACAAACTTCCCAACTTTTTCTTTATCCACTGGTATGTGAAAAAGTATGTGACTTTTTGTCGCATGTCTCACACACCGCCGCAAAAATATCCATCGCTTCACGCTCAGCTTCGCCGATCGAATGCAGATAAATTTCGGTTGTAGTTCTGTTCTCGTGCCCCAGAATGCGCTGAATCGACCCAATGCTCACATTGGCAGCGTCAAGCGTTGAGGCACCCAGATGCCGGATGGCATGAAACCGAAAATATTTCACCCCGGCTCTCTCGCAAAGATAGGACATAATCCGTTTCCGGTCTCTGAATGGCCCTTCGACAAATGCCCCTTCGTTCCGGCTCCAGTAGCGATGCCAGAAGACCCAGGGCTTCGACTTATCGCGATTGACGTAACGATATTTCAGGATATCATACACCCTGGCCGTCATGGGCACCCGCCTGGGTGTACGGTGACCGCCCTTCTTCTTGCGGGTATAAAGAACCACATAGCTCTCGGAGAAATTCTCCCCCAGATGCACATCACTCCAGGTAAGCTGATTGACTTCGCCGACTCTTGCCATGATCTCCTTAAGCACCCACAAGTAATCCTTTGTGTCCGGATCAGCCGCACTGATCACCTTCAAGAGATCAACCAAGGGAGGCACATACCTTTCGGTCTTATCAACTGGCAGAAAATCAATCCTGGCAGTTGGATTACAGGTGATCCAGTCTCTCTTGATGCCGAAGTTGAAGGTGGCTCTGAGATACCGCAAATCCTTGTTGGCCGTATAGGCTGATACCGCTGATCGTCTCAAAATTTAGGCCTGGACCATATCCCTATCAATCTCCGAACACATCAGCTCGCCCCATTGCTTAACCCATTTTTTTGACAAGGAAGCATAGTCGCCATAATGCTTTTCAGTGTTGTATGCCTTGACGTGATCAAGCCTCCGATTTGCCAGATCCAAGAAGCCCATGTCTGTTGGGGTTATCTCCACTGGTGGCGGATTCAGTAGGTTATCCTTTCGTTCGGCTTCCGCCTTTGCCGCGTCCCTTTTTGTCTTGAACCCGGTTTGCGTGTACCGGCTTCCCTTCAGGGTGAAGTCGTACCGCCACCCCTTGCCCTTTACCGAATATATGCTCATAGAGTTGCTCCTTATTAGGAAAAAATAGCGAACCCCCGAGCTTCCTGCCGCCAAGTTCCTGCCAATGCTTATATACCCAGCTAGGGCTCATTTTCAGGTACAAGGCAACATCCTCGACAGTCATTATTTCTGAATCTGTCGAAAAGTCAACTCGGATGGGTTCTTTAACCGATTGCATGGCTTACCCCAGATATGTCTAGGTGATCTGGATGCGGGCGTGGCCAAGATCGCTGGAGACCGTCATCCTGATTTCGTAAGCTAGGTCCTTGATTTTTTGCTGATCGAGGCCGGTTGCCTGCTGGACATATTTTGCCCAGTCATCCCCCTGATAGGTGGCCGGACAGACAATGGCGACGCTGGTTCTCGCAGCCCAGAGATTGGTGTACCGCTCATGCGCATAGGCATGGCGGTTGCCGTGATAGTGATAGACCCGGCCCGTCTCCTGCCTAAATTTGTCTAGCAGTCTATTGGCCAGCTGCCGATGCTGGATAAGTGTTTTGTCGCAAGGAATAAGAGACCGCATGCCTTCGTTTTTGATGAAATTTTGGATATGCCTAAGTACATCACGTTGCCGCTCAGAGGTTATATCTATAGACCGCTCACGGTTATTTTTTGGCTGGTCATATTTACCAATTCTCAAGGTGTCAGAATTGGGATCTTTGTCAGTAATCTTGATCGCCAGGGACTCGCGTAACCGTAGACCGAACTCCTCTTGAAGAATAACTGACATCTTGATCAAGGCGGCATCTTTATCACCTTTGTCAATCCGGTCTTGCAGCCAAATTATATAGGCTCGGGCATTGTCAAAAGTGTTGCTTTTATCTGACCGGTCTATTGATCTAGTTATGCCGTGCTGACGACCGGATTGGCGGAGATCCGCCCGGCCGATGTATTCCAGTACGGCGTTAAGTGATGATATGCGGGCCTGTGCGGTTGAGGGTGAGATGTCCTGATTGGCGTACTCATCTTTGACATGATCAATGTAATCCCTGATAACATCCTCATTGATATAGGCCACATCCCTGATGCCAACGACATCTCGCATGTCGTTGAGCATGGCCCTAATCTTGTCGCTGGACGCAGAACCAATGTTGTTTTGATTTGTGATACAGCGGGCCAAATACTTGGCCTTGCTGGTGGTGCCAATCCGTGTAGCTTTACCTTTCATTTGCGCATCTCTTTAAATTTCTTGATGGAAATGAAGGAGAGATTGCCTGCCCAATCTCTCCTTGCAGGGATGCGCAGCATTATTAGTCTGCGGTTATCCCCTTTTCAATTTTTCGTACGCGGCGCTGATGCGCTCTGGTCGGGTTGATTTGCAGTGGCAAGTGAGCCCCAGCCGCAAAATCTTTGAGAGCTATCGATTGCTGTCTGATATAGTTGCTGGACTGGCCCTCACCTATCAGATGTCGGACATATGTCTGATAATGTTTTTGTCCAATTTGATCGATTCGCCACAATCTGTATTTAGTAGAGCAGAACGACAAGAACCTCTCAACGTGGGCATTCCGTTGCCGCTCCCAACTTTCAGTGTTACTATGGCGCTTACGAAAATACTTTGTTTTGTTACATCGAAAATCCTCAATTAATTTATGCACTGACATGTCCTCCTTCTCAATTTTTCTTAAATGAAAACCTCATTTTGCCCAGTGCAAGGGCAGCGCAAAGGCGGCGCTATATAGTGTCAGATTGAGGTTATACTCAACGATCAATCTGGATAGAGGGGATCAGGCTCACCAGCTAATTTTGTGATCAAAATGGTTGGCAAGCAGGAGGCGGGACCACGTCCCTTGCAGGATTTTCCGGGTATGTCTTAGATTTGTCTTATTTTTAGGAGATGCAAACCAGCTGCGGGAGCCAGTCTACAATATGCCTCTCTATTTTTATAGAGAGGCATACAAATATCTATTGATTCGTTCTCAATTTATTTTGATTTGTTAGAATCTACAGATGTAGATCATTTTCTTTGTTTCCAGGCAGGATCATTCGACACCAGTATAGTGGAACCTAGTGGTTATGTTTTATTTTAATCGTAGTTTGAGATCCGAGTGAAAAATGGAACTTTGTTCTTGGACTTGGCCAAGAATACCCCGTGGGGCGAATATACTGTAATAATAGATCTATTTTTTCAGGTTGTCCAGCACTTTTTTAACAAAACCTACTCGTCAACAATTTCCCAATGACCACCCTTGTCCGGACCTACCCGCCTAATCCTGTCATCAGTCTGCAATTTTTTCAGATTGCGTTCAATCGAACGGGTGGTTACTCCGATTTGCGCCGAAAGTTGCTCAATGGTTATCGCGGAATTTTCAACAATCAACGCGACAATTTTCTCCGACGTTTTCTCCGACGCTTTCCCGAAATTTCATCTACATCTGAATTTTTCGTTTCCAAGGATTCCATGTACCCCGTTGCAAACGGAAAACAGACTTCCAGAAAGTTTTCACTGAAATTAAAAATATCTTTGGGATATTCTCTCAATATCCGGTTCATGCCGGAGCCAAGCTGTTCCTCCAGATCAAGATCACGGTAAATCCGCATAAGCTCACGGTTACGTACCATCGAACGTCCGCCAAAGAATTCTTCCCGACTAAGGCCGGGAACCAAACCGCCATAAGAGGTGATGGACAGACGGTCAGCATAGATCTCCACCAGCGGCGTGACTTCGCGGGTATAGTCATTGTGCACAATGGCATTGATAAAGGCTTCCCGCAAAGCGGTCCTGTCGATCATCTGCTTTTCCAACCGGCGGGCCGCTCCGGTGATCTTGGTAAAGGTTTTGTTTTCAACTTCAAGCTTATCGAGAACCTTATCGGTGGCCTTGATCAGAGAGCAGTAACCATATTCCTCATTCTCAATCAGATCCACCTTGTCGGTGCCGGAATATGTGGCCACCTTGATAGTGACACTGTTCTGATCCGCCAACAGATAGGCCACATAATTGAGTTCGCCGTCCGGCGTATAGAGAACAAGATTTTCCAGAAAGGCATCGTTTACGCTAAACCCTTTCTCATCATAATAGATCTTGAGCTGGTTAAAACTCAGCTTGGCCCGTGGAGACGGAATGTTCCGCAACGAGTTGCGGGTGCGGGATGCATAAAGCCGGTCGATCATCTCGGTGGTCAGCTGCTGATTGCCGGTGCCCACCCGCATATAGGCCCCTGCCGGAGAAAGCCCGAATTTCTTGAGATAGTAAGGTTTCTCGGTTCCACGGGTTACAATAATATGAATAACCGCCTTGCCCTGAATCTCCTGCGTCACAACATCAAAGAAGCCAAGTGTGGTTGGCAGAATGTTATTGCGAATGCGGTCAATGATGCCCAGTTGTAGCCGGTCAGGATTATCAACCCCGACAACAGTACCGTTATCAGCCACCCCGATATAGATATCCCCGCCCTTGTCAGAATTGAGGAAGGCCACCACCTCTTTTTCTAGCGAGTCCGTAAGCTCACGCTTGAATTCAGTGGTTTCGTCTTCGTGGGGATGGAAAGTGGTCATTTCTGTTTCCTCATAGCGTTGTTCGCTCTTTGCGATCTTGGATCGCTTGCAAATATACTGAAATGAGTAGAAAAACTCAAACACTCTCTGGCGAGATTACAGTACATGAATGGGCGCCAATGATTTCTAAAAGATAATTATAGATCCAAATTGACGACCGCCAATATAACATTTAAAATTCGAACATTATCATGCCCATAGGGATATGTCGGTTACAGCCTTAAATTTGTACTATCATCGCAACCTTTAAATATAGGGCACTTCGAATAATGAAGTTTTCAACTCAACAGGTTTTTTGAGACCATTGTG
>CAZUDI010000048.1:0-11256 GCA_964618975.1 uncultured Bacteriovoracaceae bacterium
CCCGTATTGTATACCAGGGGGAGACACAGACCACCCTCGATGGCCATGGGCAGTGCCTCGAGAATCTGGGGGATCACATGGCTGGGGGTGACGAAATTGATGTTGTGGCATCCCTGGGCCTGGAGGCTGAGCATCATGTCGGCAAACTCTTCCCGACCGGCAAGAGCGCCCTGGTTGTAATGGCTGATTTCGTAGTTCTGGCAGAAGCTGCACCGCAGATTGCAGGAGCTGATGAAGATGGTGCCCGATCCGCCGCGGCCCACCAGGGGCCGCTCCTCGCCGAAATGGGGCCCGCAGCTCGCCACGCGCACCCGTCTGCCGGTACGGCAGAAGCCCTCCTCCCCGTGGAGACGATCCACCCCGCAGCGACGTGGACAGAGGGTGCAGCAAGACAGGGCCTCGAGTGCCAGCTCGATTCTCTCCTGCAGGACACCTGTCTTATAGGTCTTGAGATAGGAGGCCCTTGGCATGGGCGGGTCTGGCGGCTTTCCGGGAAGGCTCACGACCGGGAATATCTGCCCATGAGCTGCCCCTCGGAGAGGATGTGGCCTTTCATCGCCTGGTTGAGCTGCTTTCTGGTAGCCTTTGACGGCAGGTTCACTTCCGTGTCCAGGGCATAGATGCGGAAGTAGTACCGGTGGGTGCCTCCGGGCGGGCACGGGCCGCCGTAGCCGAGATGGCCAAAGTCATTCAGGCCCTGGCGTCCCCCGGGTGGCGGGCCCTCGTGGGGGGCGACCTGCGCGGGCAGGCCTCTCAACGATGGTGGAAGGTTGTAGTAGACCCAGTGGACCCAGGTGCCCAGAGGGGCATCGGGGTCTTCGCAGATCAGGGCCAGACTCCGGGTTCCCTCGGGGGGATCGTCCCAGATCAGTGGTGGAGAGATGTCTTGGGCGTCGCAGGTATAGGTGCCAGGAATCATACCGCCCTCGACAAAGGCGGGGCTTTCGATGTGCACGTTTCCACCTCCTTTGCGCCCGCTTAAGGGGTTGGAGATGCGGACGGGTTCTGCGGCTTGGAGGCCTGAAGATGCATCTGCCCTTTGCGGGATTCTTCTCCATAATAAGGAACGGGAGCGGCCATGACAATCCATTCCTTTAGTCCGGGGAGAGGAGGTGTTGGAGCCTCAGGGCGTTGTGCGGGGCATAGCCCTGGTAGTCGTTGTCGAAGTAGACATAGGTCTCCCGGTCCCAGGAGCGGATCCTGTGCGCCCAGTCCACAAGCTCCGACTCGCTGTAGTCCGAGGCATAGAGGCTCTGCGACCCATGGAGACGGACGTAGGCGAAATCGGCCGTGATCGCCACCAGGAAGGGGTAGCGGCCGGCCGTATCCGATATGCACCAGGCGATATTGTGGGCGCGCATGAGCCCCAGCGCCTCCTCCCCGGTCCAGCTCTTATGGCGGGCCTCGATGCACAGGCGTAAGTCCCGGGGTAGACAGCGGCAGAAGGCGGAAAACACCGCCGCCTCGAAGACCAGCGAGGGCGGCAGCTGGAAGAGCACCACGCCGAGCTTGTCTCTTAAGGGGGCCAGTGACGCCACCAGGCTGTCTACCGGTTCGGCCACCTCCTGGAGGCGCCGGATGTGCGTGATGAAGCGGTGGGCCTTGAGTGACCAGACAAAGTCATCCGGGCTCCGTGCGCACCACGCGGCAAGGGTGGAGGAAGGCATGCTGCGGTAGAAGGTCGCATTGACCTCGACCGTGGCAAAGATCGACGTATAGTATTCCAGCCACCGGGACTTGGGATGGCCCTGCGGATAGAACACCCCGGCCCAGTGGTTGTAGTTCCAGCCCGAGGTGCCGACGTGAACCTGTGACATGACGCGAGTGTCAGGTGATCTTGGGCATGAGCGCCCATTTGATGACCCAGGAATGCGTGTCCGGGTCCTTGTCCAGACAGAGGATGCCGCCGTTCTGCAGCTTGAACACCGGGGGAGAGCTGCTGCCGGTGATTAGCTGGGAGACCAGCCGTTCCAGAAAAGGGAGATGCCCCACCACCATGAGGTCCTTGTGGCTGTCGATCGTCCTGGCAAAGGCGGCGGTATCATCCAGCGGATTGAGCCCGCTGCCTTCCCGCAGGCCCCCCTCGGGTTCGAGCGCCGCGGCCAGGAGTTCGGCGGTCTGACGGGCGCGTTTCTTGCCGCTGTGTTCGATGAGCTTGGGCCGCACACGATACTGCCTGGCTATGTCCGCCATGCGCACGACCTCGGAGTGGCCCTCAGCCGAGAGACCGCATTCCCGGTCAATCTCCCTGGGAATGCTCTTGCCGTGCTGAACCAGGTACAGTGCCATGGGATCACCCCCCCTGTAAGATTCCTGCCGGCCCCGGAAGCAAAGGCGGCCTTGGTCAGCCAACGGATTCCGCTATACATAATGGGCCAGGGGGTTAAAAAGGCAAGCAGAATCAGAACGACGTACCCATGAGAACCCCATGTTGAATACGTTCATACCGTAGATATTGGCGGGGTTTAAGGCAAGTGGAATTACCGGGGCCTAACTGTTTCCACCCCGAGGTGAATGCGCGCATGCCATCCATAGGGGCGGGGCTTAAGGCAGACAAAACAACCGGGGCATACCCCTGTCCCCCCTCAGGGGGCCAGGGGTCGGGGGATGGCCTGTGCGCACGGCACCCCGGTGGCGCACAGACCGCACCCGTAGATGAAGATGTGGTAGTTGCGGTTGCAGTGGATCAGGGATCGGGCCACCCGGCGTGCGCAGGCCTCCTTGTCGTGACCCTCTGGGGTAATGGCCCCTACCGGACAGCGCTGCGCGCAGGCCAGGCAGGGGATTCCCTGGTGGTGGAGGCAGTGGGCGTAGGGATCGTCGGGCCGATTGTGGGTGGGATCGAGTCTCAGATTGACGACAAAACTGCCGCAGCGATGTGCCACCCCTTTTTCGGTGATCAGGAACGCGTGCCTCCCGAAACTTCCCAGACCGGCGGCATAGGCCATATGACGGTGGGACCAGGGCGAGGCCCATCCCACACCGGGGTAGCGCTGCTTGCGGAACACAGGGGTGACATCGGGAGACACGGCCAGAATGCCTCGCTGCATGAGGAATGTGACGATCTCGCGCACGAGAACCTGGCTGAAGATCTCGCCGAGGAGGCGGGTCTGTGCCCACCGCTCCGAGGCCCAGTCATGGCGGGAGGCGTTGGCGCGGATCGTGGCCGCACTCAGGGGCAGGATGAAACAGACCACGCTGGTGTCCCGGGCCGATGGTGCCGGAACACCAGCGTTATGTGCCTGCCAGGCCAGGATCTCCTGCGGGGTGAAGTGCTGCGGCGCGATGAGGCGCTTAAAATCCTTAAGAAGGGGGTCGTCGCCACGGACGAAGCCCACCAGGGGCTCGTCGAAGATGCGCTCCCCCTGAAGGGGGCCTTCCATGGCGTTGGCCGCATGAAAGGCGACGCTTTCGCGGAGGGCGTCGACGAACCACTGGGCGGTGAACGTTGGGCAGTTATCGGGTGCGCCCGATGAAAAAAGCGGCTGCGCTGGGTGACCCCAGCCGCGCATCTCGCCGATGGCGTTCTTTATGCCTCGCACATCGGTAATCCAGGAAAACCTTCGGTAACGCTCCGGTGTGTGCATTCATTTCCCCTGCTCCCTCGGGGTGCCCTTACCTGTCGTCTGCTCAGGCATAGGGCGCAGGGTGTGCCCCGGGGCGCATAACAAGGGCTTCAGCATAGCTCAAGAGGTGGGGGACGGTCAAGGATACATGCAGTTTATACTTGAAAGATCGTGTCCTTATCGATACAAACCACGGCATTATATGTCTGTGATGCAAGGGAGGTTGATCCAGGATGCACATCTTTGTGATTGTGGGCATGCCCGCTTCGGGCAAAAATATCGCCCGGGATTACGCCCGGGCCAAGGGATTTCCTTATTTTTCCACCGGCGATATCGTCCGCCAGGAGGTGTTCCGGCAGGGACTCACCCCGGACGCGACCACCATGGCGCGTATCTCGGACCTGCTTCGCGGGCCAGACGGCCAGGGGGTGACCCGGGCGGCACTCACGCGCGCCCGGGCAACGTTAAGCGAGTTCGTGTTTCTCGAGGGCATGCGTTCCTGGGGCGAGATCGAGCTTATCCGGGCAGAGGCCCCGGTGGTGGTGCTGGCCTTCCTGGCCCCGCCCCATGTAAGGAAGGCGCGCATGCTTGATCGCGGGCGTTCGGACGACAGTGTGCAGGCTTTTGCGTCCCGGGACGCACGCGAGATCGCCTATGGGGCCAGCGTGCCCATCGCCCTGGCGGATGAATACGTGCTGAACACGGGTACGCCGGAGGCGGCCTGGGAAAGGATGGATGCGATCATCACCACCCATACGCGTACCCCGCTTTACGGGGGCGAGCGTGCGGGCCTGGCACCGGGGGGCTGAAGTCGCGGCAGGCATCAGTGCCCGGGGATGAAGGCCTGCTCCCTGACCTCTGTCAGCCTTATGGCGCCGGTGGGGCAGGTTGTGGCGCACAGGCCGCAGCCCAGGCAGCGCGAGGGGTCGACCGCCGCTGAGGCATCCACAGTCAGGGCCCCGACCGGGCAGATATCCACGCACAGGGCACAGGCGGTGCACTCTCCGGCGTCCACCACCGCCCGATAGCGCGAGGGGGCGAGTACCCCCCGGGTACGCTCGTCGGAGACATAGCGCAGCATCTCGCAGCAGCAGCGGCAGCAGTTGCAGATGGCATTCACGCTGCCGCCCCGGTTCTCCGTGACGTGTACGAGGCCTGCCGCACGCGCGTGCTCCAGAATGGCGAGGGCCTCTGCGGCATCGATCTTGCGTCCGGTGCCACGTTTGATGGCATAGTCGGCCCCGCGGTCGAGCTGCAGGCAGACCTCCCGCGGGGCCTGGCAGTTCTGCAGGGATTTTCTGCAGACGCAGGTCGTGACTGCCAGATTGCGGGCCTGTTGCACTATCGCGTATACGTGCTCGGAGGGCAGCACCTGACTGGTCGCCTCAAGCGTCTCCTGGATGGGGATGACCCGCATGAAGGAAGGCAGCTTGACCGCGGTGACGAGCTTCAGCAGCTCCCGGTAATCACTGTCCATGAAGGTCTTCCACAGCTCGAGCAGCTCGGGAGGGGCCTCGGGCCAGAGCAGGGTGGCATCGTGGAACTGCACGATATGGCGGGGCATGCGGTAGAAGGTCTGGCCGGATTTTTCATAGTCGAACACCGCGCCGCGATGATACAGGTTCTCGAGGATGGAGGCCATTGCCTCCCTGCTAAGGGCATGCCTGTCGGCCAGCTCTTCCACGCACCCGGGCAGAGAATCGACGATGGCGGCCTCCTCCTCCGAACAGATGAGGCGCCAGATCTGCGGCAGGAGCGGGGATTGCTCCATGGCGAGTTTTTGCGAGAGACGGCTATAGATATCCATTGTACAGGGTTACTCCTTTGAAAATAATGTTATTACAATCAATAAAATTTATTAGTTACATGAAAATACCCAAATGTCAACCGGTTTCGTGCCCATCCCGCCGACGGGCGGGATGGCTGTACGGTCAGCAGGCGACTTGATTTTACGACTGTTCAAGGACATCTATGATGACAGGCTGCTGAAAGGGCGGACAGGGGCAGGGGCCATGGCGGAGGATGAGCTTTACTCGATGGATGATCTGGTGCAGACCTATGAGCGGGTGCGCGACCATCTGCACACGCGGCAGCTCATCCAGCGCTATTCCATCAATCATCAGGATATTCGAGAGGTTGCCCTTGAGGGCCTGGACCTGGCTCAGGTGCATGAAGTGCTCGATCTGGGCTGTGCCTATGGCTTTTTTCCGGAGAGGCTGGGGGGGCGTCTGGCCCCCGAGGCCCATATCCTCGGTGTGGATCTCATCGACACCGAGAACCGCGAGGTCTTTCTCGAGCGCGTGGCGGCCCTGGGATACCGGGGAGAGTTCCTACGGGCCGCGGTTCCTGAATTCGTGCGCGCCATGGAGGATGAGAGCTTTGATCTGGTGATTGCGAGCTACTCGCTGTATTTCTTTCCCGGGGCCATCGCGGATATCGCCCGTATCCTGCATCCGAGCGGAAGCTTCCTGGCCGTCACGCATACCGAGCATTCCCTGGACGAGATCGTGCAACTCATCCCCGGCTGCCTGGAGGAGATCGGCCTGCCCCGGCCCCAAGAGACCACCATCAGCAGGCTCCTGCAGGCCTTTTCCGCCGAGGAGGGGACCGGGCTTCTGAGGCCCCACTTCCGGCGTGTGGAACGCATCATGTATGCCAATGCGCTCGAGTTTCCGCCCGAGGCGGTGGACGATTGCGTCGCGTACCTGGAACAGAAGCGCGCCCTGCTCTTCAAGGAAGTCCCCCCGCACTGCCCCCACAAGACCCGGCAGGCGCTGTCCTACTTCGAAGAGGCGGTCTGTGCCTATGCCCGGGAGCACGGTGGTGTACATATCACCAAGGACGATGCAATCTTCCGCTGTTTCGATCCCATCATGGGGATAAGCTCCAAGGCAAGCCCTGGACCCTCCTTTTCCTAGCAAGCGGCGGGGAGGGTGCCCCTGAGCGACTAAAACTTAGAATGGAGCAACGATGCGTAAACAGAAAAAGTTCTGTACCTATTGCGGTGGCCCGGTCACCCGGGTTTTCCGGGAGGGACGCCATCGTGATTACTGTGCCCGCTGCGACACGGTTTTCTACGAGAACCCCCTGCCGGTGGCCTCGAGTATCGTGATCAATGAGGCGCGGGAGGTGCTGCTCGTCAAAAGGGGCCACAGGCCCTATGCCGGGATGTGGTGCCTACCCATCGGGTTTGCCGAGATGGGCGAGGCCATGCGGGAGGCGGCCCTGAGGGAGCTGAGGGAGGAAACCGGGATCGAGGGCGAGATCCTCAGACTCGTGGATGTGGATACGGTGGAAAACCCCTTCTACGGCACGCTGGCCATCGTGACCTATGAGGTGAGGATGACTGGCGGCAACCTGCAGCCGGGTGACGACGCCGTCGAGGCGCGCTTCTACCCCTTCAGCGAACTCCCCGATCTCGCCTGGTCATCCAATACCAAGGCCCTGGATCTCCTGCAGGAACACTACCGGGATGCCTGGGCCATGATCGATTCCTTCAAGGGACTCTATCCCGCGGGCGAGGGCCCCGGGGACATTCCGACCACGACGAGCGAACACCGCGACTTCCTCTCCACCCTGCTGGTCACGATCATCGAGCAGGACCTGGATGAGATCGCCCTGCGCTGGGAGAGGGAGGTGCGCCAGGGTCTTGCGCTGGATGAGGCCAGCCTGGGGCTCATGCGGGAGGTCAGCCGCCAGACCTGGGAGGCCCTGAAGGGATGGCTGAGGCGCGAGGCGCCCCCCTTTGCCCCTGGGGTGTTCCGGGATGCGGGAAAACGCCTCGGCGCTGTCCGTCTTCCCCTGCCGGATGTGCTCAATGCCATGGCCCTGAGCCGCAAGGCCATCTGGACGCATGTCGTGAGCCGGCGTGTGCTCTCGACGCCCCTGGAGATCTACACAACCCTGGAGCTGAACAACCGCATCATCCTCTACTACGACAAGGTTAACGCCCTGCTGGTGAGCGGGTATGTGGCAAGCGGCATGCTTCAGGGGATCTGATGCGTCAGCGCAAACTGACGCTTCCCTCCAGGGGGCTCTCCGGTCGGGAGACTCTCCAGTCGGGGGACTCTCCCGTCAGATGGCCCCTGGGTCAGGTAACTGACCGACGGGGAAGAGGCCAGAGGAACTCGCCGCGCGTGAGCAGAGACTCGATCTGCCTTATGCTCTGGCGGGCCTTTTTCTCGACGGCCTCGGCGGTGTTGAAGGCATTGTGCGGGGTGAGGATCACGTTGTCCTGGCCGGCAAGTTTGAGCGTCGCGGCCAGGACAACGTCCGAGCACTCCCCCTGGCTGCGCAGGCAGGCCCCCAGGAGGTCTTCGTGTTCGTATACATCCAGGGCCACCCCGCCGAGATGTCCCTCTGTGAGGAGTCTCAGCAGGTCATCTGCGGGCGAGAGTTCCCCGCGCGCGATATTGACGAAGATCGCCCCTTCGCGGGCCTTTTTCAGGCGCTGGTAGTCGAAGTAACCCCTGTTTTCCGGGGTCAGGTTCATGGCGCAGACGATCACGTGCGCGCGACGGAGGCCCTCTTCGATGGCGACATAGGGGATGTCGCTGCGGCCAGGGGCGATATCCACGCCAAAGACCTGCATGTCGAGCCCCTCCCCGATGCGCGCCACTTCCGAGCCGATGTTACCCACCCCGACCACCAGCAGGGTCCTGCGCGCACATTCGGCCCCGGTGAGCCCGTCGCGGGAGAAGGTGTCGAAGCTGAGCACCTGTCGGGGGAGCCTGCGCAGGAGGGCCATCCACATCAGGGCGGCCTGCTCGGCCACCGCGCGGCTGCAGTAGAGGGGCAGGTAGCCCAGGGGCAGCTCGGTTTCCATCCGGGCGCAAAGGCGTTCAAGATGGTCGTACCCGGTGCTGCGCGTCAGGATGCCGCGCAGGTTTCTCAGCCAACCCCTCGGGATGGCGGACTGCGTCCGGATAGAGATGATGCCTGCGGGCGGGGCCTCGTCTGCGGTCTCCTGAATCGTCAGCGGGCAGAACCCGGCCCGGATGCCGGAGGGGAGATGCCTCTCAAGCGCCGAGCGTTCCTCCGCAAAGGCCTCATAGAAGAACACATCTTTCATCATAGAGGGTATTATGGCACGAATGCAGGGACGAGGAAAGGCGGACCCTGCCCATGGCGGGCCTTCTCGCGGTGGAAGCTTAAGAAAAAAACGCTGTTTCATCGATGTCGGGGATGTTATATCCTTGTGCGAAGCGGCACGCCTGCCGGCGATGCGTTTGCGGATGCGAGGAATCGAGGTGGCCTATTCGTAATCCACAGATGGAAAAGGATTTTCTCATTCGATACCGGTTGCCCCGTCCCCTTTCACGGGCCTATGAGGCGGCCTGCTTCTCCCTGAATACGGCCGAGATTACCCAGTGCTGCCGATGGTGTGCGAACGTAACCGTGCGTTTTCTAGCCGCCATCCGACAGGCCGGCTGCCTGGCCGACGGCCTGCGGCAGGCCATCAACCCCCCCTCCCGTCATGACCTCAAGCACAAGGGCCTCGAGGATCCCTTCCCCGCGGAACTCGGTCCCGGGGAACTGAGCGGGTTGCTCCATCTGGCCGGCATCTATTCCGGCACGGGCATCCGTCCGGACGTATCCACGCTCTTGGCGTACCTGGAGCGGGTTGTCTTCCTGGCCCGCTTTCGCCTGGTGGTTGTGGAGTCCGGGGGCTTCCGCATCCTGCTGGGGCCCAGGATCGAATATCAGCTGCTGCACCCGCACCCTCCGGTGTTCCTCGAGGAGAACCCGGTAGGCAGTGTGGTCCTGGTGGATCTGGAAGGGGGGGGCTACCTGGGTATGAATCCCCTGCTGACCTGGTCGCACAATCCCCACCGACCGTTCGGGCACCTATATATACTCAGGCGCGTGGACGGTATCATGGGGCAGTACGTGGAAGACGGGCTGCCCGGGTCTCCGAGCCGCAACCTCCCCATCGTGGGGCGTCCCCGCAGGGGGAGGCTGCCGGTTCCGCACGATCTGCTCCAGGCCTTCGTCTCACCCGCCATCCGCTTCCATGATGACGAGCGGCTTGCGGAAGACTACCGCATCCGCGGGCTTATCTGGCGGGGGGCCTCCTCGGATATTTTCATCGCCGAGCGTTTGGCGGACCACCAGGATGTCGTGCTCAAGACCTTCGAGAGCGATCAGGGCCGTTTCGATCGGAATTATTGGCATTTCGTGAATGAGGAGCGCTTCGGCCGCCAAGTGGAACATGCGAGCGCGATCAAACCCTATCGGGTGAGTATCCCCACCTACGGGACGTTCTACGAGCAGGAACTGGCTTCCCGTGGTTCACTGCACGACTTCATAGCCTTCCACGGGGTTTTGAGGCCTGATACGGCCCGCGATATCACGCTGACGCTGCTGGACATCCTGGAGGCCATCCATGCCAGTGGCATCGTGCACAACGATATCAAGCCCGATAACATCCTCTTTGACAGCCAAGGGGCCGTGCGCCTGATCGATTTCGGGATCGCGGCCAGCCTCAAGCCTTCACCGCGCGATCTGCGGCCCGGCTCACCGCCGGGGAGCTGGGGCTATATGGCGCCCGAGCTTGCAGCCGGCGGGCTCCCGGGCATCCCCAGTGATCTGTTCGCCACAGGGGTGGTGCTCTGTCAGATGCTCAGCGGGCAACTGCCGAATTCACCGGAAGAGCTGGCCCTGATCCGGGAGATCCCTCAAGCGTTCCACCCCTTTCTGGCGGGCTGTCTGGAGCCTGACCCGCAGCAGCGCTTTGCCTCTGCCCGGCAGGCGCGCGGTGTACTGGAGGGTGTCACCACCAGTCCCCTGTGCGTGATCTCCCTGGATATCGAGGGTACCCTGATCGACAATTTCAGCGAGAGGAATGCCCGTCCCGGGTTGTACGGGTTTCTCTCCTTCTGCCTGGAACATTTTTCGCGCATTTTTGTCTATACCTTGGTTGACCGGGAGGGCACGCGGGAGGTTTTCAGTGACCTCGTTCGCCGGGGTCTTGCCCCGGCGGCCTTTCTCGAGCGTTACGAGTATATCGCCTGGGACCGCCAGAACGAGGGCGATTTCAAGGACCTGAGGCGCTGCCTGGTGCCGCTGGAATACAATCTCATCGTGGACGACAGTCGGGAGGTGATCCCGGAGGATCAACTGCACCGGTGGATACGCATTGCAGGCTACCACGAGCGGCGGGATTTCGACCGGGGTCTGAAGGTGGCGCAGGAGGCGATTATGAGGCGCCTGGGGGCGGGGGATCTCCGGCACAAGCGCTCCCCCTGAAGGGGACGCGTCTTGGGGGGTGGCCTTGTACCGCGATGGTACGTGCCGGTGAAGCATCCGGGATCACGCGGCCTTTGTGCAGGGCTGAGTAATTGACAATATTATATTAAGCAATTATACTCTGATGCCGATGGATCAATGAAAAAGGCCGCAAGTTTGTCGTGGCCCTGGCAGCAATGCATGCCCAAGAATGAGTACGGGGAGGAAAGATGAAATTATCTGTATTCAGGAAGCTTATCATCCCGGTTGTGTCCGCCGTAGTCGCATACCTGGTCTATCGCCACATGCAGTCCGGGAAAAAGACAGCGGCGCCGGTTGCCCCGCCGCTCAGACCGCAACCCGCACCTGCGGCATCCCAGCCGAAACCCGCGGTGAGTGAGGCGGCACCTGTAAAGGCGGAGCCCAAGAAGGCCGCACCCAAGAAGGCCGCACCCAAGAAGGC
>CAZUDI010000048.1:11356-28205 GCA_964618975.1 uncultured Bacteriovoracaceae bacterium
CTGTAAAGGCGGAGCCCAAGAAGGCCGCACCCAAGAAGGCCGCACCCAAGAAGGCTGCACCCCAGAAGGCCGTGACGAAAAAGGCCTCGGCGCCGAAGAAACCCGGCCGGAAAAAGGCCGCGGCCCTTGAGGAGGAAAGCCCCTTCCGGCACCCCAAGAAGGTCTCCAAGAAATGGGACGAGAAGGCCCTCAAGAAGGTCGAACGCTGGCTGAAAATCGAGCTGGATGGGCTGCCCAAGGGTGAATCCATCGAGGTGGCCGGACTCGTGAGGTCCTCCGGCAAGGTAGCCCAGATCACCGAACGCGGCAATGCGGATGCCCTGCGCTATCTGCTGTGGCAGCAGCATGTCAAGGGGCGCCTCAACTTTGCGGACAATCTGCATTTTTCTCTGATCTGATCGTTCCCACAGTAGGTCGGTCCCCGGGTGTTTGACCCGCCCTGCCCCTCGCAGCGGGGCGGCAGGGCCCGGGGTTTTCCCCATCCCCCCAAGGCCACGGATCGCAGAGCGAGGTGACGGTGAGGGCCTTCACGGACGTGCAGGCCCTCAGACCCTGTCAGACCCCTCTCCCCGCCAAAAGGCTTTGAAACCCGGGGCCTGAACATGGTATGAAGCGTTCAGCGAAAAAGACCTTGGTGCAAGGAAACAGGTATGGACGCTTTGGCCACGCAGTTTCAGGTGCTCGGGCGGAGGATTGACGACACCAATCTCTGGCGTCAGTGCCGGTGTATAAACCTCATCCCGTCCGAGAACACGCCGTCTTTGCTGAGGAACTGGCCCGCTTCATGGCAGACATCATCGTGCATAACCAGGCGCGTGCCGGTGAGGTGGCACAACTGCTCCCGTTTCGTGAGCATGCACTCCTGCCCGGGGATCGAGGAGGGCATAAATCTGGCCGCGGCGCTTTTCGAGAGCATCTTCGCAGACAGCGCCGACTGCCATGGTGTCGCGGCGGCCATCAAAGGGATATAGGTTTCTGCAGGCGTGCCGCCTTGCCTTTACGTAAGAGCAGGCCAACCGCTTTGAGGGTGGGTGGCTGAATGATGAGGACGAACTTATGGCGCACATCGTGAAAAAGACGGTTGCCGAGACCCACGGCCGGGAGGTCCAGCTCGCCGTACTGGGGCGGGCCTGCTTGGTGCTGGGACTGTTGGGAATCGTGGTCTCCATCGGGGTCGCCGCTGCCAGCGGGGTCTTCGGCTGGTTCGTGGCGGGACTGGCGGCCTTGGTGGCCGGGGTGGTCCTGTCCGTCATCCTGGGTGCCGCGGCGGAGATGATCCGGCTCCTGAAGCGGCTGTGCGGCATCCCCTATCAGGGGGCCATCACCGGCGAGCAGGGGATCGATTCTATTACCTGTTCCGAGTGCGGCTGTCCCGCCTGGCCCGACAGCACTTGGTGCGATGGATGCGGATGCCCTTTTGAGACTGCGGAAACCGTCCCCCCGGGCGGCATAGAGAATGCCGGTGCCAAGGACCCCGAGTGAGGTGGAGCCGGACCCGGTCGATATGATTATGGGTACAAGCCCTGGAGCACCCTGGATGCCGCAACGGATAGGGGGATGCGACCCTCAGGCCATCAAGGTGTTGAGTGAAAGCGCGTGAAAGGATAAGGAATGATCAGGATCAATGAGCACTATCTGAAGCTGCAGTCCAGCTATCTGTTTTCCGAGATCGCCCGGCGGGTGGAGGCCTTTGAGCAGCGCCAGGCGCAGACGAAGATCATCAAACTCGGCATCGGGGATGTGACGCAGCCCCTGCCTCAGGCCTGCGTGCGGGCCATGCATGCCGCCGTGGACGAGATGGCGGAAAAAGACACCTTTCGTGGCTATGGTCCTGAACAGGGGTACACCTTCCTGCGTCAGAAGGTGGCCTGTCACGACTTCCAGGCCCGGGGGGCGGAAATTGCGGCCGACGAGATCTTCATCAGCGACGGGGCCAAATGTGATACCGGCAACATCCAGGAACTCTTCGCCCAGGACATCACCGTGGCCATCCCCGATCCGGTCTACCCGGTCTACCTCGACACCAACGTCATGGCCGGACGTACCGGCGAATATGCCGATGGCCGCTATCAGGGCATCGTCTATCTCGAGGGCACGCGCGCCAACGGGTTCGTCCCCGACCCGCCACAGGGACAAGTCGACCTCGTCTATCTGTGCTATCCCAACAATCCCACCGGGAGCACGATCACCCGCTCCCAGCTGGCCGCCTGGGTGGACTATGCCCGGGAACACCGGGCGCTTATCATCTTCGATGCCGCCTACGAGGCCTTCATCCAGGACGAGACACTGCCGCATTCCATCTTCGAGATCCCCGGGGCCAGGGAGGTGGCCATCGAATCGCGCAGCTTCTCCAAGACGGCCGGCTTCACGGGCACGCGTTGCGCCTACACCGTGGTGCCCCGGGACTGCTGCGTGTATGACCACGCGGGCGGGAAGCACGCCCTGCATGCCCTGTGGAACCGCCGGCACACCACCAAGTTCAACGGGGTTTCCTACCCGGTCCAGCGGGCGGCCGAGGCGGTCTACGGCGACGAGGGCCGCGCCCAGGTGCGGGCGCTGGTCGACTACTATCTGGAGAATGCGGCCCTCATCCGGCTGACGATGCAGGAACTCGGCTATGCGTGCGTGGGCGGTGAGAACTCGCCCTACATCTGGATCGAATGCCGCATGGATTCGTGGGAATTCTTTGACCGGCTGCTCGAACGTGCCGGGGTGGTCTGCACACCGGGGGCGGGCTTCGGGCGCTGCGGGCGGGACTATGTCCGTATCAGTGCCTTCAACAGCCACGCGAATGTCCGCGAGGCCCTGGGGCGTATCCGGCAGGCCCTCTAAGGAGACAGCCGACTGAAGACAGGTGCCTTGCGCAAGACACGCCAAGCAACTTCAATCACGCCGGGTCGCATTCCCTTACCGCTTGCGGCGGCAAGGCGGGGCAAAAGCTTGCCTTGGGGGTCATACCCTTGATTTGGGAGGAGTCGCCTTCGCCTGCCGCTTGCGGCCTCGCGGGGCAGTGCCAGGGCCTGTATCCGTGATCGAATGGAAGGTCCGCCCTTAAGGGCGGACCTTTGGCTGACAACCAGAGAAGGGGAAGATTATGGAGAAGGTTATGGGGGCCTTGGTGGGGATGGGGATGGCCGAGGCGTGGGCCGTTTTGATTTTTGAGATGCTGGGCGTGACGCTTATGCTGGTGATGGCCTATGGGGCGGATCTGCTGGCCAGGCTCCTGCTCCGCAAGGGGATGGAGCGTCTGGTGCAGAAGACCCGCACGCGCTGGGACGATGTGCTCGTGGAACATTACTTTTTCCGCCGGCTGGCCCACCTCGCCCCGGCCATGGTCATCTATCTCGGGGCCCCGGCGGTGTTCCGCTTGCATGCCCCGGGGATCGTCATCACGCAGAGGATCGCGCTGATCTACCTGCTCATGGCGGGCCTGCTCGTGCTCTATGCCCTGCTGGATGCCCTGGTGGACATCTACCGCGGCCAGGACCTGCCCCACAAGGGCTCCATCAAGGCCTTCATGCAGGTGATCAAGCTTGTCGTGACCTTCTTCGTCGGCATCACGGTGCTTTCCACCCTCATCGGCAAGTCGCCGGCCTTCTTCCTGGGCTCGTTGGGGGCCATGACCGCCGTTTTGATGCTGATCTTCCGGGATTCCATCCTGGGCTTTGTGGCCGGCATCCAGATGTCCACCAACCAGATGGTGCAGATCGGCGACTGGATCGAGATGCCCAAGTACGGTGCGGACGGGGATGTCATTGACATCTCGCTCACCACCGTGAAGGTGCAGAACTGGGACAAGACTATCAGCACCATCCCCGCCTATGCCATGGTCTCCGATTCCTTCAAGAACTGGAGCGGCATGACCCGCTCCGGGGGGCGCCGGATCAAGCGGGCCGTGTACATCGACATGACGAGCATCACCTTCCTGGATGAGCCGATGATGGATCGTTTCCGCCGCATCGCGTACCTGAAGCCCTATATGGAGACCATCCTCCCGGAGCTGGAGCAGGCCAACCATGTGGAAGACCTCTCCGAGCCGCTGAACTTGAGAAGGCTCACGAACATCGGGGTGTTCCGCGTCTATGTCGCGGCCTACCTGCGGGAACACCCCAAGATTCACGACAGCATGACCTTTCTCGTGCGCCACCTGCCGCCGACGGATCACGGTCTGCCCATCGAGATCTATGTCTTCAGCAACGATCAGGTGTGGGCCAACTATGAGGCCCTGCAGGCGGATATCTTCGACCATATCCTGGCGATCATTCCCGAGTTCGGGCTGCGGGTCTTCCAGAACCCGACCGGCGCGGATTTCAGGCCGCTCGCCGCGCGGGCATCCTAGGGAAACCTAGGACCAGAGTCCCCGTCTCGAAGCGGCCAGCAGGAAGGGTATGAGATTCACAATGATTGAAGATGGGGGCTTGCATGGAGATCCCCCCATGGTATTCTCTGACCAGAGGAACTCAACCTGCGGGAGGACGATATGAGACAAGTCGGGCATAGGGGAATGCTGATCATCATGGTACTGGTGTGGATGGCGTCGGGGACGTGCCTGCATGCGGAAGGCGAGGCGGGCGTCCAGGTCGCCTCCGGGGGGGTCGGTCTGGAGGTGATGGACCGGGAACTCGTCGGGGCTGGCGAGGCCTTCACCGCGAAAGTGGGACAGCTCTACTGCCTCACGCGTATCACCGGGGCCGAAACACCCACCACGGTGAGTCATGTGTGGATCTACAATGACGAGGAGCGTGCCCGGGTGGTCCTGCCGGTGAGATCGAAGAGCTGGCGCACCTACAGCTCCAAGCGCATCCAGCCCCTTGAGGTCGGCCGCTGGCGGGTGGAGGTGCGCGACGCCCAGGAGAGGGTCCTCGAAAGTTTTGCCTTCGATATCGTCAGCGAGGACTGAGGATACCGGGCAGACGAGGGTTAATCCACCCCGCGCCTGTCTTCTGATTTAATCCCTTGGGGGTCGCCTCGCGGCTTGCGGTGGCCAGGAGGGGGCAAAGGCTTGCCTTGCCTGGGGCGCATGCCCACGATAGCGGCTTTCCTGGGTGTATCCGCGCCCGCTGGATGCATGCGCGTCAGCACCTTCGGCCCCCGGGGCGGTCGCGATGGCCCGGAAACCAGGCGGCCGTTCTCCGGTGAGGATTTCACCCCCCTCTGCGATCGGGAGTGCCTGCAAACGTTCACCCTGAAGCCGGCAGGGAAGATTGATCGCTTTAGCTCGCATTCCCTCTCTCCTGGAGGGGTCCCGGGCCTGCCCGGGTAGGATCATATGATTGACCCCGAGGGCAGGCGCCCTGACCATATATGCAACTGTTTGAAGACACAGGGCGTTGCTGAGGCCTGACCTGCCACGGCTGCCTGTAGGAAGATTCTGCTTGTCGATTGCACCCCACGGGTGGCGCAGTACTTGAAACGCGAAGCCGGTGCACCTAAAATAAAAACGAGAAGATAGATAAGGGAGTCAAGGGGGTTACAGACCAGATGGATGCAAGCAAACTGACACAGAAATCGCAGGAGGCGCTCTCCGGCGCCCAGACCACGGCAGTGCGCTACGGCCATGTCGAGATCGATGTCGAGCATTTGTTGCTGGCGCTTATCGATCAGGAGGACGGGTTGGTCCCGCGGCTCTTCGCCAAGATGGACGTGCCCCTGGGCTCTATTGCCGCCGAGGTGACCCGGGAGCTCGAGCGCCGTCCCAAGGTTTCCGGGCCCGGTGCCGAGGCCGGCAAGGTGTATGTCACACAGCGCCTCAACAAGATCCTCGTCAGGGCCCAGGACGAGGCCCAGCGGCTCAAGGACGAGTATGTCTCGGTGGAACACCTGCTCTTTGCCATGATCGATGAGGGCAAAAACCAGCCCGCCGGTCGCATCCTCTCCCAGTTCAACGTGACCAAAGAACGTCTGCTACAGGCGCTGACCGCTATCCGCGGCAACCAGCGCGTCACGAGCGACAACCCCGAGAACGCCTACGAGGCCCTCGAAAAGTACGGCATCGATCTGGTGGCGCAGGCCCAGCTCGGCAAGCTCGATCCGGTCATCGGGAGGGATGCCGAAATCCGGCGCGTCATCCGCATCCTTTCGCGCAAGACCAAGAACAACCCCGTGCTCATCGGCGAGCCCGGCGTAGGCAAGACCGCCATTGTCGAGGGTCTGGCCCAACGCATCGTGCGAGGCGACGTGCCCGAGGGGCTCAAGGACAAGACCATCTTCGCCCTCGACATGGGGGCCCTGGTGGCCGGCGCCAAGTTCCGCGGCGAGTTCGAGGAACGGCTCAAGGCGGTCTTGAACGAGATCAAGGCCAGTGAGGGCCGCATCCTGCTCTTCATCGACGAGCTCCACAACATCGTGGGGGCGGGCCGTGCCGAGGGCTCCATGGATGCGGGCAACATGCTCAAGCCCATGCTCGCCCGGGGCGAGCTCCACTGCCTGGGGGCCACCACCCTGGACGAATACCGCAAGCACATCGAGAAGGACGCGGCCCTGGAGCGCCGGTTTCAGCCCGTGATGGTGGACCCGCCCACGGTGGAGGATACCATCTCGATCCTGCGCGGCCTCAGAGAACGCTTCGAGGTGCACCACGGGGTCAAGATCCAGGACAGCGCCCTGGTGGCGGCCGCCACCCTGTCACATCGCTACATCACGGAGCGTTTCCTGCCGGACAAGGCCATCGACCTCGTGGACGAGGCCTGCGCCATGATCCGCACCGAGATCGACTCCATGCCCGCCGAGCTCGACGAGGTCACCCGCAAGGTCATGCAGCTCGAGATCGAGGAGGCGGCCCTCAAGAAGGAGAAGGACAAGGCCAGCAAGGCCCGGCTCGAAGAGCTCCGCCAGGAGCTCGCCGGGCTCAAGGAAGAGGAACTGGGCCTGAGGGCGCGCTGGGAAGAGGAGAAGGAGGCCATCCACTCCCTGAGTGCCCTGAGGGAGGAGATCGAGCAGACCAAGCTGGCCATCGAGAAGGCCGAGCGCGAATACGACCTGAACCGGGCCGCCGAACTCAGGCATGGCAAGCTGCCGCAGCTCGAGGCGCGCCTGCAGCAGACCGAGCAGACGACCACCGAGGGTGAGCAGCGACTGCTGCACGAGAATGTCACCGATGACGTGATCGCCGAGATCGTGGCGCGCTGGACCGGCATCCCGGTTGCCCGGCTCATGGAGGGCGAGAAGGAGAAGCTGCTCAAGCTCGATGCCATCCTGCACAGACGCGTGGTGGGCCAGGACGAGGCGGTGCAGGCTGTGGCCGATGCCGTGATCCGGGCCCGCGCCGGGATCAAGGACCCCCGACGCCCCATCGGATCCTTCATCTTTCTGGGCCCCACGGGCGTGGGCAAGACCGAGCTCGCCAAGACCCTGGCCGCGGCCCTCTTCGACTCCGAGGACAACATGGTCAGGATCGACATGAGCGAGTATATGGAGCGGCATGCGGTCTCCCGCCTGATCGGCTCCCCTCCGGGGTATGTGGGATACGAGGAGGGGGGGCAGCTTACCGAGGCCGTCCGGCGCAAGCCCTATTCCGTGGTGCTCTTCGACGAGATCGAAAAGGCCCACCACGATGTCTTCAACGTTCTGCTGCAGATCCTCGATGACGGGCGGGCGACCGACGCCCACGGGCGCACCGTGAACTTCAAGAACACGGTCATCATCATGACCTCGAACATCGGCTCGGGGGAGCTCGTGGAGGGGGTGACCAGTGAGGGCCAGATCAGCGAAAAGGCCCGGGAGAGCGTGCTGTCCGAGCTCCGGCTTCATTTCAGGCCCGAGTTCCTCAACCGCGTGGATGATATCGTGCTCTTCAAGGCCCTCACGCTTTCGGAGATCAAGACTATCGTGGGTCTGCTCACCGAGGAACTGCAGCAGCGGCTCGCCGAGCGCGAGATATCCTTTACCCTGAGCGAGGCTGCGCGGGAGTTCGTGGCCCGGGAAGGCTTCGACCCCGTGTACGGGGCTCGCCCGCTCAAGCGCTTCCTGCAGCGCGAACTCGAGACGCGCCTGGGCCGGATGCTCATCGCCGGTGAGATCACGGACGGCTCACGCGTGGTGGTGGATGTGAACTCAGGGAAGCTCTCCATCGATGTCCAGCCGCCGGAGGGGGCCATCCCGGACCCGGCGGCCTTCTCGGTCAGCTAGGGGAAGGCCCCCCGGGGCCACCGTGAGAAGACCTGCATTTCCAGATGCATTTGTCCCCTCGGGGAACCTTTTCGGGAGACAAGTGGGGGCTAGGCTTCCAGGAACTGGCGGATGGCATCCCGGTAATGGAAAGACAGGGGGGAGACCTCCGCCCCCAGATGCCCAACGCCTTCGAGGATCTCGATGAGCTTGGGTTCCCGGGCACAGGCGTACATCGCGAGTGAATGGTGATAGGGTACGACCTCGTCGTGCGTGCCGTGGATGAAAAGCTTGGGCACCGGGCTCAGCGGCAGGGTGTCCAGCGCCGAGAGTCCTTCGTGGGGCACGGTGCAGGGGATGTGGGGGTAGTGCTGGGAGAAGAGGTCGTAAAAGGAGGTAAGCCCGGCCTCCAGGATGGCCCCCTTGAGCAGGGGGAAGTCCGGCAGGATCCTTGCCAGGGTATAGGCCCCCATGGACTGGCCGAAGCCGAAGAGCACTTCCCCGAATTCATCCGGGCGGGCCAGGATGTGCCGCAGGACGGCCGCGGCATCCAGCTGGATGCCGGCAAGCGTCGGGAGGCCGGGGGTATGACCGTAACCGCGGTAATCGAAGGTCACAAGCGTATACCCCAGATCGAGGAGAAAGAGGACGCCTACGATGTGCGAGGTCATGTTCTCGGCGTTCCCGTGCAGGTGCACGACGGTCCCCCGTCGCTGCGGTGCCTGGGGCGACTCGACCACCCAGGCATGAATACGCTGGTCGATCCGCATTGCCCGTTTGCGGTAGCCCCTCTGCTCGGGATCGAAGTACACCACCGCATCCGGGTAGAAGCAATTTTCCTCCGTGATGACCATCACGGTGCAGTATAGGGTATCGCCGAGCAGCAGGCAAGGGCGGGTTTAACCGCCTGAGGGTCGCATTCCCCGCTGCTTGCAGCGGCATGGTGGGTCGCTTGTCCCGGGGGTCATATCCATGATTCGCTTTTGCCCGCATTCCCTCGCCGCTTGGGGTGACGAGGGGGGATGTCCCGGGGTACATACCCTGATTTGCGAACGGCCGGATTCTCCCAGTGGGGCCCCATAAGTCACTGCTGCCGGCCGCAAAGGCCGCGTTTAAGCGCAGGCGGGCAGGGCCTGCCGGGGGGGCGTCCCCGAGTTGCAGGTGATTCACTCTCCTCGATACACGGGGGATGAGTCCTCTGCAAGGTGACGGAACCACCGTCTTGCCAAAGACAGAGGATATGCTAATGTTGTCTCGTGAACGGGCCGGCCGCGGAAGATGGCCGGGTTGAAGGGGGAGGGCAGAAGCATGCCGGACAACGGAACTCAAGGCTGGGACAGGGGGTCCGGAAAGGATTCCCCGCCTGTGATAACGTTCACCTCGGACTTCGGCCGCATCGATTCCTATGTGGCCCAGGTCAAGGGCGTCATCCTGTCGGGCTGCCCTGCGGCACACATCGTCGATATCTCGCATGAGCTGGCCCCGTTTCAGGTCCTCTCGGGGGCCTGGCTGCTGCATACGGTCGCGGCCTGGTTCCCGGCCGGGACGATTCATCTCGCAGTGGTGGACCCCGGCGTGGGAACCTCGCGGGGTACGCTCGTCCTGAAGAAGGCGGGCAGCCTCTTCGTCGGGCCGGATAACGGGATTTTCTCCTTTCTCTATCCGGCCGATGAGGTCAGACGGGTGGACTGGCGTCCGGAAACCCCGATTACGCCCACCTTCCACGGGCGGGATCTCTTTGCCCCGCTCGTGGTCAGGCTTTTCGAAGGCCTTACCCTCGAGGAACTCGGTCCGCGTGAGGACTCCCCGGTCATCCTGGACATCACCCGCCCCCAGGTGGTGCATATCGACACCTTCGGGAACGTCATCACGAACATCGACGGACGGGCGCTGACAGAAGGGACCCGTTTGCGGGTTGTGGGGACAGAGATCGGGGGCGTGGTGCGCACCTTCGCCGAGATACCGCCGGAAGGCCTGGGCCTGCTCTGCGGCAGCGCCGGGACGGTGGAGGTTGCCGGGAACCGGACCAGTGCCGCTGTCAGACTGGCGGTCTCTCCCGGGCAGCCTGTCGAGCTAATCCCGGCCTGAAAACCTTCCCAGCACCCTGTTGGGATCGATGGACCCGATGGTCAGAAGCGCGCCGATGCCGACACCAATGAAGGTGATAAAGATCCGCCACAGCACGACGGTGATGCCGATGAGATGCCGCGGGATGAATCCGGCGAATAACAGGGCGAAGCCCCCTTCCGCAATGCCGCTGCCCCCCGGGGTGGGGGCGAAATAGAGCATGGGCATGAGAATGACCTGGGCCTGAAAGGCCTCGAAGAACGAGGCGGCAAAGCCCAGACCATGGATGATCACCGGGGCCATAACGAACTGGACGACCATGAAAACCATGGTCACCAGAAGTGAGAGGAGGAAGCCGGGAGCCCCCTTGTGCAGGTAGAATTGCAGGGCCTTCGAATAATCATTGGCCACCTCGTGGACATAGTCGTCCACCTCCTGGCGCACCACCACACCGCGCCGGTGCAGATGCTCCATGACCCGGTCAATGGCCCAGTGGGTCTGCCGAGGGAAGAGATAGACGAACAGAAAACAGGCACTCAGGAACAGGTAGAAGATAACCACGTAATAGTAAACGTAAACCATGACCCGGTTGGAGGAGAGGTCCCGGTTGAGGACGAGGACCAGCACCCCCCCCATGGCCAACACCCCCATGGTGGAGATGCGTTTGATGACATCCACGGAGATCGCCTGGCCCAGCGCCAGCCCGTTGCGGTTGAGCAGGTACATCTCGGCCGGCATCATGCCGGACTGTAGCGGGGTGATGGCCCCGAAGAAGCGGCCAATGAACATGATCTTCATGGCCGGCAACAGGGCGAGACGGTGCCCCAGGGATTGGCTGAGGATCACGGTCCTCAGGGCATCGAAAACGAACATGACTGCGGTGAGCAGACCCAGGATAATGATCTGACGCCAGCCCATTAAGCCAAGGGCCTCCCAGGTCTGCGTAGTGGATGAGGCCAGAAGGACAACCGCAATGGTGATGCCGCTGATGAGGAAGAAGGCCAGCAGACGTCTTCCCTGGGAAATCATTTTGTTTCTGGACATATGGAATTAATACCAGACCCTTACCCGGCTTACAAGCGCCCGGACCGCGCGGCAGGTATCCGGGCGCTTGTGCCAAGCTGTCAGGGGCATGAACCCCAGGGCAAGCTTATGACCCTGCTTTCCGCCGCAAGCGGCGGGGAATTCGACCCTCAGGCCATTAAAAGACTATCGAATGGTTAGTGGCAGGTATCGGGAGGTATGCAGGCTGTCTCCTGGGTGGTTCGGGTTGCTGCGCCCCGGAGGGACGGATTCCCCCTACAGGCGCGGACCGAAGATCAGCGTGCCGATACGTATCATGGTGGCGCCCTCTTCGATGGCGATGCGGTAGGATTCGCTCATGCCCATGGAGAGGTGCAGCATCTCAACACCGGGAATAGCGGTTTTCTTGAGTTCGTCGAATAACGATCTGGTGGCGTGAAAATAGGGCCTGAGGCCTTGAGGGTCGTCAAGAAAGGGGCCCATGGTCATGAGCCCCTGCACCCGCAGATGCTCGAGGGTGCCGATCTGTCGTATGAGCGAGGGCACGTCTTGTGGCATGACCCCGGATTTCTGTGCCTCGCGGGCACTGTTGACCTCGATGAGCACGGGCATGCACTTTCCGTGATCGTGGGCCTGCTTCTCGATCATCTGCGCCAGCCCGATCGAATCCACCGTCTCGATCATATCGAAGAGGGGTACGACCTGCCGCACCTTGTTTTTCTGAATGTGTCCGATGAAGTGCCATTGAGCGCGGGCGTCCACCTCTGGCATCACCCGGCGGGCATCCTGCAGGTAGTTCTCGCCGATGATGGTGATGCCGGCATCGATCACCTCCTGAATCTCCTCGAACGTCCTGGTCTTGGCCGCAGCCACCACCTGGACCTGATCCGGGATTTCATGCAGGATTTTTTTGACGTTCTCGGTGATAACGCCCATGCTTCATCCCTAGTCCTGAAGGCTTGCACTTGTCAACCTGCAAAGGTTAAGTGCGATCAGGGGGAGGTGGTCCTCAATTCAGGCCCCGGGGTTCATCCCCATGATGAAAGCCTTCTGATAAAATCTGTATCGCACGAGAAAGTGGCAGCCTGGGGAATCTAACAGGCATATTTGCAATCAATATGACAATATAAAACATATAATATCAATTTAAAAAATAAATATCTTGTAATATATGACCATGAGAATGACAGTTATTATGGACAGCACTCATAGCCGGTGTACGGCGATCATCCTGGAGGGAATCCCGGGGGAGAAGGGGGGCCGGGCCCCCGGATTTGCGGGAGCCCGGGGGTGAATCAGGCCGACGGCAGCGAGGTGAAGACCCCCCGGGGGTCCACTTCCTCGCGCAGGACCCGGATGATCTCGGGGCCCGGCATGGGGGTGACCGGGATCTCGCCTGCGGGCAGCAGGAGTTCGAAGCCGGTGCAGGCCTGGGCGATCTCGACGGTCATGCCCGGGTGGAGCGACTTGATGCGCATGCGCTTGGTTGTGGGTTCGAAGTCGTAGACCGCGCACTGCGTGATGACGGCTACGGGACCATTGCCCAGGAGACCGGCCGCCTGCCGGGAACTGCCGCCCTCGAGGTGCCCCACCGAGGTGATGAAATCCACCCGTGCGGGAAACTTTTCCGGGGTCTGCAGGCCCACGAGGACCATGTTCTCGGTGAGCGAGGTGAGGTCGTTGTTGCCGCCGGATCCGGTCAGCCGGACCCTGGGGTGTGTGAGGTCGTCGCCGATGTGGTGGGTGTTGACATTGCCGTACATGTCCACCTGGGCGTAGCCCAGAAAGGCGATATCCACGTAGCCGTTGGCGCACTGTCCGAAGGAATAGGCCATCTCGAGGATCGCCGGGGATTTGCGCCAGGTGAAGGGGCAGCCCACACTCCAGGGCAGACCGCCGCCCATGGGATCCTGTCCGCCGGATTCGTAGACCATGGTGATATGGGGGGCGTGGGTCCTGCGGGCCAGGATGCCCGCCACCATGGGCAGTCCGGTCCCCACGTAGACCACCGAATGGTCCTCGATCTGGGTGGAAAGGATGTAGGCCAGGACCTCCAGGGGATTAGCTGGAGCGTTGTCTTGCATGATTTACCTCCTGTACTTATGCTGTGTTGGCAGAGCTAAAGGGGCACGGGGCACAGCTTATCAAAAGTAGATGCCCGGGTCATGGTCCCTGGTGACCTCTTCATAGGCAAAATCGACCCCCTCGTTGTCATTTTCGGCGGCTCTGGTCTGGCGACGGGCCTCGGCAATCCAGCGTGCGCCACCGAGTTTCTCGATGAAGGCGAACTGGTCCGGGGAATCCATGATCCAGTATTCGAGCAGTTCCTGGGTGTTGGCGTCACTGACCCCGCCATAGCGCACGAATTTCTCCCACCACTGCCGCGACCAGTAATAACAGCCGGGCATGTTGCCGGGCACGGCGCCAAAGGGGAGCTCGACCACGCAATCGGCATAGATGAAGGGGATCACGGTTCCCTTTCTGGTGTAGCGTATGTCCTCTTCGGTCACGATCTCCTCGGCGGTGATGATCACCTTGCGGGCCGAGGCCGCCACGGCATAATCGTTGACCACCGGGCCGTAGATATAGGCGTTGCCATACTTGTCGGCGGCGTGCACGTGAATGATGGCCACATCCACGTAGAGGGCTGGGACGAAGACCACGGGGTCCGGGTCATCCCGCAGGGGATTTTGCATGACTTTCAGGTAAGGATTGTGCCGGATGATGTCGGATCCGAGCATCTGCTTGCTGAGAAGTCCCGGGGCGCCGAGCTGGGCGGCCTTGAATCCCTGGGCCACTCCCCCGTGGCTCCATTCGGAGAGAATCGAGACGCGTCCCTCTTTGAGATTGCGGGAGTAGTTCCGATCAGTGCCGCGCATCTCCACGCCCACATAGGAGTTATGCGAGTATTTCACCGCCTGGTAGTTGATCATGTAGCTCTGATTCGTGTTGGGGGCGCCGATCATCTGCAGGCCTTTCTTGCCCTGCCGCATGATTTCGAAGAAGGCCTGGTGCGCGGTCCTCACATAGGAAAAGCCCCCGTCGGCCAGAATGTCTCCGTCCTGGACGAAGGTGGCGATGGCCTCCTTCAGACTCATGCGTTTGTCCCTTTTGGAGCGCTCCTTTTTGAGGTGCGCCTGCCTGGCCGAGGGGAAGTCCACCAGGCGGTTGAGGATCGAGGTGTCCTCGATTTTGAGACGCTCCAGGGCCTCTTGGTTGTAGCTGAACGTGCTCATGCAACATTACCCTCCTTTTCGTAAGATGAGATAAAAGATCCGCAGGAACGGCTTGGAATGGTGCGAATCAATTAATCTTACACGTTCTGTGAAGACGGGTCAAGTGCGTCCCGCCCGCCCTCGGGGTTTTGGTGGGGATGGAAATGGATGATGCCAGCCAGGCGAAACCCCGTGGGCCGGGAATCGATCCTCAGGGCTGTATGCATCCGGTCCATCCCGGGCGGGGAAGATTTCCCCCTTCCGTTCGGTATGGTTTTAATCTACAATTGAAAAGATGATGAAGAGAATCCCGGGAGAGAGGGGTACATATGCTGAAGATTCTCATCGCCGATGATCATCCCATCGTCCGCGAGGGGCTAAAACAGATCCTGGCCGATGAGCCGGACATGGAGATCGTCGGAGAGGCAGGCAACGGACAGGAGGTGGTGGATTTCATGTGGCACAACGAGTGCGACGTTGTGCTGTTGGATATCTCCATGCCTGGTAGGGGCGGGCTGGACGTCATCAAGGAGCTCAAGCAGGAGCGGCCCAAGCTTGCCATTCTGATCCTCAGTATGCACCCGGAGGATCAGTTCGCCGTGCGGGCCTTGAGGGCCGGCGCCAGCGGCTATCTGACCAAGGCCTCGGCCTCGGACGAGCTCGTCAAGGCCGTACGCAAGGTCTCTGTCGGTGGCAAGTATATCAGCCCCTCCACGGCCGAGATGCTAGCGGATCAGATCGATCAGAACGGCAGTACGCTGCCCCACGAGCGCCTCTCGGACCGCGAATATCAGGTAATGCTCATGCTGGCCTCCGGCAAGACGGTCAAGGAGATCGCCGATGAGCTGTGCCTGAGTGTCAAGACCATCAGTACCTATCGCTCACGGATCCTGGAGAAGACCAAGGTCAAGAACAATGCCCAGCTGACCATCTACGCCGTGAAGCACCACCTGCTGGAGTAGGTGCTCGATCACAGTGCCTGTTGGATACAGGGGCGACCATGGGCCTGCATGTCCTGCCCCCGGCGATTTCGCGGCCGCTCGAATGGGCCGTGCAACGAACGGACAGGGATCCCTGCGCGTCACGGTTTTTCTCTCCGGCGAGGGGATGCACCCTGAACATGTCCTTGGTAACTCCGCAGGCAGGGGCACGCTGATAGCGGCCTTATCACCTCAGTCCCGATAGGCTTTCCACCCTGCCGGCCGGCACCTGTATGTGTGGCAGGGATCATGGGTGCCTGTCCGATAACAGGGCTCAGTACAACTGTATGACCATATGCAATCCCATGCGTGATCAGCATATGACCTACAGGTGTTCAGGCGGAGGTCTTACACGCTTTCGGGCCGTTCGCTGATATTTCCTGTCCGTTGCACTGTGTTAGATACTAAAATGAGAAGATCTTGTAGGTGAGGGCCACAGCGGAATTCCTGTCAGTGGGAAGGGAGGTTCCTCTCGTTCTCAGACAGGACCGGGACAGACGCATACATGGAACGCAGAATATTCATTGCTGATCATCATGACGTCGTGCGGGCGAGGTTGAAGCAGATTCTGGCCGAGGAGCCGGACATGCTGGTGGTTGGAGAAACGGGGGATGCCCAGGGCATGCTCGATTACCTTCAGGGCCACTTGGTTGATTACGTCCTCATGGACATCGCCATTCCCGGCCGCCACGGGCTGGATGTCATCCGCGATCTCGAGGGCGCACAGCCCGGACTGCTCTTTATCGTCCTGAGTACCTATCCCGAGGAGCAGTATGCGGTGCGCGCCTTGTGGGCCGGTGCCAGCGGGTACGTCTCCAAGGTGAGTGCCTCGGAGGAGCTCGTCAGGGCTATCCGAAGGATAGAGGCGGGCGGGAAATATCTAAGCGAGACCGTGCTGGGGGGTACGGGACGTGCCGAGGTCGCTTGGTTGCGTAACCGTCTCTCGGAGCGGGAATACCGCATTATGCTCATGCTGGCCGCGGGCAAGAGTATCGAGCAGATCTCCCTCGAGATGGTCCTGGATTCGCAGGACGTTAATGATTGCCGTGCCAGTGTGCTGGAAAAGCTGTGCGTCAGGAACAACCGGGATCTGACCCTGTTTGCAGCCCATAGCTGCCTCCTCTGATTTCGATGATCCCCGGCCGGGGGATCTAGTGCCACGGAATAAGAATACCCATAGATATGAAATAATTTACCACTTTTGATGTAATGGCATGAGATTTTGGACGGGTCCTTCATGCTTGATCCTTGAATATGCTGATAAAACAGATGAATTTAATTGTGCGGCGGCTGGAATGCATATTGCTAATTAGTCTGTGACATCAATGAATCTGTTGTGAAATGAAAAAGGATGGTTTGTCCTCGATCCACCAACACCTATCGACGGTGAGGCCCGCGCCTGACTCAAGGATTCACCAGGCATAGCGGAGCCTTGTCAAGTTTCCTGCCGGAGGATTG
>CAZUDI010000049.1:0-27794 GCA_964618975.1 uncultured Bacteriovoracaceae bacterium
CCGCTGTATCTTCGACCGCCGCGGTAACTACCGTGAGGCCACCTCCGCGGTGATTGACAGCACCGTTGGCTTTGCGATCGAGATGCTCACAAATACCATTATGGAGCCGGACCGGGTAATCATACATGAGGACATGGTGCCGCCGGAGATATTCTATGCCATGGGGCTGCATCCCTGGGATGCCGAGCTCATGGGGATCATCTGTCCGATCATGGACGGCCATGCCATGACGCGCTATATCGATGCCGCCGAGAACGAGGGTGTGCCCCCCAATACCTGCACCCTGCCCAAAATCACCCTGGGCATGTTCTTCAAGGGACACCAGCCCCGGGGCCGGGCCATCGTGGCCTCCAACCTGCCCTGTGACGGCGGGGCCACCAGCTATGACATCGCCGCCCAGCTGACCGGGCTGCCCATCTACCGCCTGGAGGTGCCTCACTATTTCAAGAATGAGCGCTCCGAGGATCTTTTTGTCAAGGATATCAAACGCATGATCGCCTTCCTGGAGGAGCATACCCCCGGCCGTATGGACTGGGACCGTCTGAAGGAGATCTGTGAGGAGCGCAACCGCCAGGTGGAGCTCGAACTCGAGCTCTGGGAGATGAATCGCTCTCGTCCGTCCCCCATGCCGGGCGACTGTGCCACCCTGAGCCACATGTTCCATATGAATGCCATGCCGGGAAAGAAGGGCACGACGAGCATGTGGGAAAAGGTGCTGCGTCTGGCGCGGCAGAACTATGCCGCCGGGGTCGGCGGCGCGACTAATGAGCGTTATCGGGCCATGATGTGGAATCCGGCCCCGGCCATGTACTCGGATTACCTCACTTGGTGCGAATACGAATACGGGATCACCTTCATCATCGACAGTATGACCTACAACACCCAGCCCCTGATCGACACCTCCTCTCCCGACTCCATGCTGCTCGGTCTGGGCCATAATACCATGAACGGCCCCATGGCCCGTCACACCCGAGGCCCCATGGAGAACTATTTCGGCGACATGTTCAAGGCCTACGAATATTTCGACCTGGACATGATCGTCATGGCCGGCCATATCGGCTGCAAGAACACCGCGGCGCTGAACCAGATCATGCGCGAGGAGTGCCGTCGGCGCAACATCCCGCTGTGCATCTTCGAGTATGACCTCATGGATCCCCGCGTGGTCTCCCAGGAGGGTATCCGCTCGCAGATGAGGCACTTCATGGACAACATCATGAAGGCCGAGCGCCTGCACTGATCCCGAGTGTTGAGGGGCACTCCCGTGGCGGGCGCGTCTCGCCCCGGAACTAGCAACGATCACTACTTACAGGCATCAACCCCCAAGGCCTGTGCCCGCGCCGCCATCGGCCCCGCCGTGGCGGCGCGGGCCTTTTCGTGGTGCGCGGGCCCTTGCGGGGGTGTTGTTATTTGATCTCCCCGGTGTTGATAAGCTGACAGTGAGGGGTGCATGTATATATTTGAAGCGTCAAAACAAGCCATTAGGATATGAGCCCTGCGGCACATCTCTTGCTCACTTCTACGACAAAGCCGGCGGGCGTTGATATCAGGACAGAGTCACCCCCGACCGGCGGCCTGCCGCCCCCTCCCGCGGGCCGGGCGGCACACTAAGGCTCTCAGGGGAAGGTGACCGTATGATTTTTCGCGAATTCGTAGACGAAGTCAGGGAATACAGGGATGCACATGTCGTGCGCGGAAGCGTCAGGGAGTTTCGCGCCGATCCGGCACAGTCGTGGCCGATAAGCCGGCGGGGCAATCTTGTCATGGCGCAGGACACGGCCGTGGAACTCGGGCATCCGCGCTACGAGTCGGCGGCCTTCATTCTGTGCACCGATGATGTCTCGCAGGTCACGGACGGGCGCATCTCGCTCATCGGACCGGATGTGAACGAGCCCGGCGAGCCCAAGCGTCCCCTGGGTAAGATCGTACTGGTCGGGATGCGGGACTGGAATGAAGAGACACTCTATGAGCGCTATCAGGAATTGGACTTGGTGCGCTTCGAGACCGCGCTTGTAGGCTACATGCTCCGGGCTACGCCCCAGAACCAGCGGGAATGGAGCCGAGTCAGCCATGCGGCGCTGAAGGAGGGATTCTCGCTGAGGACCCTGGGCAGTGTCCTGTATGGCCAGTACCGACAGAAGGCCTTCGTCGATGCGGTCGAGATGATCTTCGTGACCTCTTCCCCGCAGGATGTAAAAAAGCTCCAGCCCCTGGCGGAAAAGAGCAGCAAGGTGATGGGGGCCATGAACAAGATGTTCACGGAACTGGAGCTCGACTGTGCCAGCTGCGAATACTTCGATGTCTGTGAAGAGGTGATGGAGCTGCGGGCCCTGCGCAATCAACGCCAGGAGCAGCGGGCATGAGCGCCTTTTGCAGCCGCACGCAGGGGGCGATATTGTGAAGCCTGAAGGGAGAGATGCATATGTGTGAACAATGTGGATGTCACAACGAGCACCATCATCATGAGGGACATGATCATCACGACGGTCACAGCCACCACCACCATGAGGGGCATGATCACGATGACCATCACCACCACGCGGGGCATCAGTGCGATTGCCAGGCCCCGCACGGGAACATGATCATCGCGGTGTGCGGCAAGGGCGGCGTGGGCAAGACTTCGCTGACCACCCTGATCACCAAGATGCTCTGTGAACGCGGCGACGGGAACGTGCTGGCCATCGATGCCGACCCGGCGGTCGGTCTGGCCACGTCTCTGGGGATCGAGGTGGAGCGAACCCTCGATGACATCCGCACCGACCTCATCGGGAGGGTCAAGGGTGGGCTGCACGAGGATCGCCGCGAGGTGATCAACCGGCTCGAATACGAGCTGCTCGAGGCGCTCGAGGAGAAAGACGGCCTGGCCTTTCTGGCCATCGGGCGGCCCGAGTCCGATGGTTGTTACTGCCAGATCAACGACCTTCTCAAGGACCTGATCGCCTCCTTGTCACGCAATTTCCGTTACGTGGTCATCGACGGCGAGGCCGGGGTGGAGCAGGTCAACCGCCGCGTGATGGAAAAGGTCACGCATCTGATCCTGGTCTCGGACGCCTCGGCCAAGGGTCTCAATGTGGTGCGCACCATCAAGCAGGTCTCGGACCGCGCCGTGGCCTACGATCAGGTGGGGCTGATCCTGAACCGCATTCACGGTTCCGAGGAGTTCGAGAGCCTCAGTCTTCCCGAGGAGATTCCCCTGCTGGGCTGGGTGCCCGAGGATACGCAGATCCGCGAATATGACCGCGAGCAGAGGAGCCTGCTGGACCTTCCCGAGGATGCGGCGCTCGAGGCCGTGCGGGAATGCGTCGCGCGTCTGGTACAGGATTAGGAGAAACAGAGGCTTTTCCGGCCAGATCGGATGCTGGGGAGCCGGAAATGCTGCACAAAATAAAGTGAGGAAAAGGAGACAAGATGGTGCAGTCCGACGAAAAATTCCCTTTTAACGACCTCATGGGAGATCCGTTCAATGCCCTGGTGGAAAAGGCCGTCTCCGATGGGAGAATCCCCATCGGTTACGCCTGCTCCCTCATCCCCGAGCCCCTGCTGTCACTGGGCAAGCTGTTCCCGGTGCGCCTGCGGGCGCAGGGTATCGTGGGCACCGAACAGGCGGATTATTACATGACCAGCTTCATCTGCTCGTTCTCGCGCAGCGTCCTGGAGAAGGCCATCGATCAGGGGTATGATTTTCTGGGGGGGCTGGTGGTGCCGGCCAGCTGTGACCATATCCGCCGGGTTGGTCAGAACATCGACACCATGGGGTTATATGATCACAAACCCGATTTTTTCACCTATATCCTCGACACGCCGTGCAAGATCACCGAGTCGCTCGTGCAGTGGCTGGCGCGTGACCTGCGGCGGCTGGGGGATGTCATGAACGAGAAATACCAGGTCTATACCGGCCCCGAGGCCGTGCGCGAGGCCATCAAGAAACACAACGAGTTCTATGCGCTTGTTAGCGAGATCGGTGAGCTGCGCAAGACCTATCCGACCCTGATCACGGGCACGGAATTCCACAAGATCATGGTGGCCGCCCGCGTGGCGCCCAAGGATATGCTGCTGGAGCCCCTGAAGGCCTTCCTCAAGGAGGCCAGGAAGCGCAAGGGCGTGGGCGAGCACCGTGCGCGGCTGATGATCCTGGGGTCCATCTGCGACAATCCGCCCTATACCGAGCTGATCGAGGAGCAGGGAGGGTTGGTGGTGGCCGACCGCTACTGCTGGGGTTCCCTGCCGGGTCTGGAGCCGATCCCCCTCGAGGGCGATCCCTACGAGAATCTGGCCCGTTACACCCTCGAACAGTGCGCCTGCCCGCGCATGATGGAGCGTTACAAAAACCGCATCGACTATGCCCTGGACCTGGTCAAGGAGTACCGTGTCGACGGGGTGATCGTCGAGAACATGAAGTTCTGCGACATGTGGGGCTACGAACTGATGACTATCGTCGACGGGCTGCGCAATGCCGGGGTCCCGGTGGTGCGCATCGAGCGCGAATATCCGCTGACCGGTCAGGGGCAGCTGCGTACCCGTGTTCAGGCCTTCATCGAAAGCATCGAGGGCAAGCAGGAACTGGCCGCCCTCCAGGCATGAAAGGAGTAAGTCTATGATGACGAATATGATTCCACCCGCCCTGCGCGACGAATGGATCAAGTACAAGTATTACTGGCTCAACCAGTCCTATTCAAGCAAGATGGCCTCCGCCATTCCCAAGCAGACCATGGTGACCCTGCTGACGCAGCCCTGGATGTTCGACATGCTCAAGTCCAACGGCCAGCACCGCCGGGTCACCGAGGGCCGCAGCGGCGGACTGCTCGAGGCCTCGGCCCTGGCCTACTCCAAGACGAGCAAGGCCATCACCCAGATGCTCACCAACACATTAAAATACCCCGAGCGCACGGTGCTCGTGGAGAACATGGTGCCGCCCGAGATCGTGTGGGCCATGGGGCTCAACACCTTCATCGTGGAGCTGATCGCGCGTCTGCTGGCGCTGATGGACCAGCACGGCGTCCACCGCTATATGGATATAGCCGAAAACGCCGGCCTGCCGCCGGATTCCTGCGGGCTGAACCGCTGCACCTTCGGCACTATCGTCGCCGATGCCCTGCCCAAGGGGATTGCCATGATCTCCTCCAACCTGCCCTGCGGCGGGGGCATGACCTCCTACGCCAAGCTGGAGCAGTTGAGCGGTCTGCCGACCTATCGCCTGGATATCCCCTATAATTTCAAGGAAGATGAGGCCATGGATGTCTTTGTCGAGGACATGATGGGCATGATCGCCTTCCTGGAGGAGCATACCTCGGGCCACATGGACTGGAACAAGCTGCGCCAGATCTGCGAAAACTACAACCGGGCCGTGGAGTTCGAGGCCGAGACCTTCGACCTGTTGAGCCACGATCCGGCGCCTTTGTGCGGTGACTGCATCTGGCAGTCGCACTACGTCTACCAGAACGCCTATCCCGGCACCCAGGACGCCATCGACATGTTCAGGAGGATCAACGAGATCGCCAGGGAGAACGTCAAGGCTAACCGCCCGGCCTTTGACGAGATGCGTTATCGGGCCCTGCTGTGGAATCCGCCGGTCAACTGCTATCCCTCCATCTGGAACTGGATCGAGCGCGCCTGGGGCGTGGGCATCATCATGGATGAGGAGACCTACGGTTACATGGAGCTCATCGACACCTCCTCCAACGAGGCCATGCTGAAATCGCTGGGCAGGAAGCAGATGTGGGCCCCCATGGCACGCCATACGCGTGGACCCATGGAGAACTTCTTCAGCGACCTCTGGAAGGCGGTTGAGCTCTTCAAGGCCGATATGGTGATTTTCCCTGCCCACGTGGGGTGCAAGAGCACCCTGGGGATCATCGGGCAGATCAGGGACGAGTGCCGCAAGCGCGGTATCAACCTGTGCGTCTTTGACTACGAGCTGATGGACTCTCGGGTGGTGACCCGTCAGGGTATCCGCGACCAGATCAACGACTACATGAAAAACATCATGAAGGCCCAGCCGCTCAGGCCGGACCTGCTGGTCTTCGACGACAGCAACGACTGGTAACAATAATAAGAAGTAAGGAGAGCATATTATGAGTAAAACCTACTACTGCGGTTGTGACGTGGGCTCTACCTACACCAAGGCGGTGATTCTGGATGAGAACGGCGAGGTCGTCGGAACGGCCAATATCCGCACCAAGATCGACCCCGAGGAGACCAGCCGTGAGGCCATCGATGTGGCCATGGCCGGCATTGATGGCCTCAATAACTACAGCCAGCTCGCCTACCTGGTGGGGACCGGCTACGGCCGCAACGAGGTGCCCTTTGCCAACGAGAACATCTCCGAGATCAGCTGCCATGCCATGGGTGTCTTCACCTGCGACCCCGAGATTCACACCATCGTGGACATCGGCGGGCAGGATGTCAAGGGCATCGGCGTGGACGCGGACGGTTCGGTCAAGGAATTCGGCATGAACGACAAGTGCGCCGCCGGCACCGGGCGCTTCTTCGAGGCCATGAGCCGCTCCTTCGAGGTCGACATCACCGAGTTCTCCGACCTGTCGCTCAAGGCCACGCGCGTCATTCCCATCACCTCGCAGTGCAGCGTCTTCGCCGAGACCGAGGTCATCAGTCTGCTGGCCCAGAAGCACAATCCGGCCGACATCGCCGCCGGGATCCAGATGGCGGTGGCCAAGCGCTGCTTTACCATGCTCAAGCGGGTGGGCATGGTGGAAAAACTCACCGTCACCGGTGGCTGCGCCAAGAATCGCGGCCTGATCCAGGCCCTGGAGAAACTGCTGCGTGTCAAGATCGCGACGCTGTCTCTCGACCCGCAGCTCATGGGAGCCCTGGGGGCGGCGGTTTTCGCGCGCCGCAAGGCTCAGGTACAGGCCCTTGGTGGGCAGAAGGCCGCCCAGTCCCGTTAGAAGAATTATCAGCGGAGGAACACATGAAAAAGATCCTTGCTCGTTTACTGATCGCCGCGGGTGCCACCCTGGGGTTCTCGTACCTCATGTATGCCCTGCGGCTGGAAGAGAAGACGCTCAAGTTCATCGAGCCGCATTTCAGGAAGTTCACCGGACAGGGCTGACACCCCGGTGGTCCCTTAGCGAGGGCCCTACCCGAACCTGCCGGCCGGCTTGCCCGTGTGACCGCGGTCAGCGGCGGGAGTGGCCGGCAGGTTTGTTCATCAGCCCTCGTGGCGGCGGCATCAGCCGCCAAGTATAACTGAACTGATGGATTTATCATGAAAAGCGTATGAAGCCTCAAGACCTGACATCTGCGCAATGGCGCTTCCTGGCCGCACTCGAGGCCCTGGGCGGGGCGGCTACGGTGGAGCTGCTGGGACAGCTGGTACCGCTCACCCCCGGACCGCTGGTGGATCTCATCGCGCGCGCCGTGGAACGGGGATGGCTTACCCAGGAGGATAGCCACATCCTCTGTCTGGCGGAGACGCTGCCGACAGAGGTGCGCGCCCGGCTGGCCAGGATCAATTCCCCCTCCCAGATAGGCCGGCTGCTCAAACGCTTCCGGGCCATCGGGCGGGATGACGCCTCCCTGGTGCACCTGGAGGCCAACCTGCTCCAGCGTGCCGGACAGGCCTACGCGGCCGCCCTGATCGAGTTCGACGCCGCCACCCGGCTCATGGAAGACGACGACCTGCACGGGGCCATGGCCATGGCAGGCAACGTCATCGCGCGTCTTACCGGGGAGAATTTGTCGGCGGAACTGAGCCCCCTGTATGTCAAGGGGGTGCTGTTTTACGCACGGCTCAGCTATCTTCTGGGTGAGGACCTTCCCCGGACCCCGCAGATGCTCGAGTCGACCCTTAAGATCGCTACGGCTATCGGTGACCGCCGCTCGCTGGTGCTCATCCGCATGTACATCGGAACCTTCCACTACCTGCACGACGAGCTGGACGCCGCCCTGGAGGCGCTGAGCGAGGGTCTGGAGGCCGCCGCTTCCCTGGGAGACGAGGACATCCTCATCCAGTGCGCCGAATTCGAGGGCATCTACTATTACATCCAGGGCCTCTACCGCCAGGCCTACGAGGCCTTCGAGCGGGCCATCGAGACCTCCCAGCGGCGCCGGGATCACCTGTTCAACCACTATCTGCCGATATTTCTGGGGCAGTCGGCGGCCATCCTGGGGCGCTTCCATCGCGCCATCGGGGTATTGAATGTCAATCTGCGTCGGGCGCGTATGGCCGGGCAGGAGGAGCGCGCCACCCTCTACGAGGCCACGCTCGGCATGGTACTCATGCGCATGGGACGCAAGAGCGAGGCCCTGCATCATCTCTACAAGACCCAGATCGAGGCCACGCAGCAGAACAATGACCGGGCCCTGTACTTCGCCCAGCGCGGGATCATCTACTACCACTATCTCGAGGGGCAGCTCAAGGAGGTGGAGCAGGGGGTGCGCAACGTTCACTTCGGGACGCACTTTCCGCATTATTCCTGGCCCACGGGGCCGCAGTACATCTGGCCGATCATCCTGGAGATCATCGCCGTCGTCATCCAGCTGGGCTTCGAGCCCCCCCCGCAGTACGATGTGTTCAAGGACATGGAGAAGATCCTCAAGGGGCCGAACCTCAATCTGCGCGGCACGGTCTACCGCCTGCAAGCGCAGGGGCTTGTGCGCACTCAGGGTGACAGGGAGACCATCAGAGCCCTGCTGCTCAAGAGCGAGGCCGACCTGCTGCGCTCGGCCGATCCCCTGGAACTGGCCAAGACGCACATCGAACTGGCCCGGCTGTGCATCAAGGAGAACCAGGACGAGACGGCCCGGAGCTATGCCCTGCATGCCTGGGAGGGGCTCTCGGGACACTGGGAGAATCTCTTCCCCGTCGATCTCAGGATGATCGTGCACCCCCGGGAGACGGAGAGCGTCGAGTATGGTGGCATGACCATGCTGGACGGCTTCATCGATGTCCTGGACGCCTTTGTCCCCAGTGCCGACGAGGAGGAGCTGCTGGGCCGACTCATGAGCGCCACCTGCCACTTCTTCGGCGCGGAGCGCGGCGGGCTCTTCTGGGTGGACCCGCAGTCAAGCACAGGCCAGCTGCACCTGCGGGCGGCCTACAATCTGATGCCTTGCGAGATGGAGGATGCCCTCTTCAGGCACAACCTGAGCTTTATCAGGAAGGTGTTGCGCAATAACCAGCCCCTGCTGATTCATGACCCGGACGCCTCCTCGCCCCGGATCATCTGTCTGCCCATCGAGATCCACGGTGTGGTCTCAGGCGTTTTGTACCACGAGAACCTCTACATCACGGAGGGCTTCCACAGCCTCGATCGCAAGCTCCTGATGCGCATCTCACGTCACGTGAGCGCCTATATCGAGCGGATCGGGGCCTATTGCCGCCTGATCGAGAGGATGTCCGTGCGCGCCAACCGGCAGGCCGAGCAGGGTCTGTCGGCGGACTACGGCGAGATCGTGGCCGGCAGCGAGTGCATGCGTACGCTGCTGCAGCGCTCCGACCAGGTGGCCGCCTCGGAGGCCACGGTGATCATCCTGGGCGAGACGGGCGTGGGCAAGGAACTGCTGGCGCGCCGGGTGCATGCCATGAGTAACCGCAGAGATGGGCCCTTCCTCACGGTCGACCTGACGAGTATCCCGGAACACCTGGTGGAGAGCGAGCTCTTCGGGCACGAGAAGGGGGCCTTCACCGGGGCCGATCGGCAGAAACTGGGCCGTATGGAGCACGCCGACAAGGGCACGCTGTTCATCGACGAGGTGGGAGAGATCCCGCTGTCCGTGCAGGTGAAGCTGCTGAGAGCCCTGCAGGAACACGCCTTTGTGCGCGTGGGCGGCACGCGGACCATCAGCGCGGACTTTCGGCTCGTGGCCGCTACCAACCGCGATCTGGCATCCGAGGTGGAAAGGGGCAACTTCCGCGAGGATCTCTACTACCGCCTGAATGTGGTGCCGCTCCTTGTGCCCCCTCTGCGTGAGCGGGGCGCGGACACGATCCTGCTGGCGCAGCATTTCCTGGCCTACTACGAGCGTAAATACTCGCGCGGGTCGCTCAAGCTGTCGGAGCACGACCGTGAGCTGATCGCTGCCTATCCCTGGCCCGGGAATGTGCGCGAACTCAAGAACACCATGGAGCGGGCCGCCATCCTGTCTGCCCCCGGACAGCTTGAGCTGGCCCTGCCCGTGCTGCACGCGGGCTCGGGCGAGGAGCAGAACACCCTGGAGGCCATCCCCTCCCTCGAAGAGCTCGAACGCCGCCACATCCAGCGTGTGCTCGCGATGACCGGCGGGCGCATCGGCGGCCCGGACGGCGCTGCCAGGCTGCTGGGCGTCAAGCGTACCACGCTCTATGCCCGCATGAAGAAGCTCGGCGTCGCCTGAAGGCCCGCTGCTGATCATCAGCGGGTTGATTCCCCCCCCTCTTGCCTCGGGGTACCTTTCGAGGCACCCTAACGCCAAGTCAAACCTGGTTCAATCACCAACGCGATGTATATGTATTGGGGGTGAGGGGGGGTACTCGAGGGAAACCGGATGAATAAGGTTTCCCTCGAGTGTCTCCGCGCAAAGCTCAGCCGTGCTGGAGCACGATGAGCGCATCCACGGCCACCGGTTCTGCCAGGAGCTGCCCGTTGTCGCGGATGATGAGCGGATTGATGTCGATCTCGGCGATCTCCTCACACTCCAGTCCGATGCGGCCCAGGTTCACGAGCACGTCGGCGAAGGTCTCGCGTTTGACCGGTGGTTTGCCACGGAAGGTGCCCAGGAGGGAGGTGGAGCGGATTTCGTCGAGCATCTCCAGGGCGTCACGCTTGGTCAGCGGGGCCACGCGGAAGGTGACATCCTTGAGCGCCTCGGTGAAGATCCCCCCCAGGCCGAACATGACGCAGGGCCCGAACTGGGGATCACGGATCAGTCCGGCCACGAACTCGCGCTGTCCGGAGATCATCTCCTGCACGAGCACGCCATCGAGCTCCAGCCCGCCCCTTTGCTCGATGTCCCCGTAGGCCTGCATGAGGGCTTCCTCGTCCTGCACGTCCAGAATGACGAGGTTCATCTCGGTCTTGTGGGTCAGGGTGGCGGAGCAGCCCTTGAGCACCACCGGATAGCCGATCTCGTTGGCGAATGTGAGCGCCTCGTCCCTGCTGTGGGCCACCATCTCGCGGGTCACCGGAATGGCGTAGGATTCGAGCACCTTCTTGGCGTCGAACTCGTTGAGCGTCTTTTCACCGCGTTCCAGCGCCTCGGTGAGGATCTTCATGCCGCACTCCTTTTCTCGGGCTTCAGGGACGCCAGATAGCGGCTGTAGCCGGACATGTAGGACAGCACATTGGTGGCCTCCTCGGGGCTGGTCAGGCACAGGGCCTTCCCGTAGGGGGTCTTGACCAGGGTTTTGACGTCGGAGGCGCCCAGGGTCACGTTGATGATGGGCTTCTTGACCTCGTTCTGCAGGCGCACCACCTCGGCGAAGACCCGATTTTCCTGCTTGATGCGTTCCTTGATCAGGGTGCTCTTGAGCTCCAGACTCACCGGGGTGCCGGCGATCCTTTTCTGGCACGCCACGAAGTTCTCGACCAGCGAGAGCACGCCCACCAGGCCCAGGGCGATGATGGCATCGACCTCCTCCCACTTGGCGACCACCTCGAGCACCTTGAGGACGTTCTCCCCGCTTTCGCCTACCAGGTCGACCGGGTTGGAGCGGTTCCAGAATTCCGGCAGCAGCCCGTCGATCTCCTGGATGACCGACGGCGGCAGGTTAGGCAGTTCCAGGCCCGAGCGCTCGCAGGCATCGGCCGTGATGACGCCCCAGCCCCCACCGAAGGTGACCACGCCCACGCGGTTCGAGCGCGGGATGGGCAGGCAGGACATGGCGGCCGACACGTTGATCAGCTCTACCGGGCTGTCCACCTCCACGACACCGCACTGCCGGAACATGGAGCGGCAGGTAGCGTATGAGCCGGCCATGGCCCCGGTATGCGAACTGGCGGCCTGGGAACCCTTGGCCGAGCGGCCCGATTTCAGCACGATCACGGGTTTCTGCTGGGTGACCTTCTTCGCGGTCTGCATGAATTCGCGGCCGCCGGAGACGCCCTCCATGTACATGGCGATGGTCTTGACATCCTCGCGCTGGGCGAAATAGGTCAGGTAGTCCTTGGCCGAGAGCACGGCCTCGTTGCCCACGCCGGCGAAGTAGTTGATGCCCACGTCCTTGTCCGTGCACCACTGGATGAACTGGATTCCCACGTTGCCGCTCTGGGAGATCAGTGCCACGTCACCCTCGCTCGGAAACACCGGCGCGCCCAGGGCCACCACCTGGCCCGGCTTGGAGACGATGCCCATGGTGTTGGGGCCCACGAACGAGATCCCGCCCTCGCGGGCGATGGTGATGATCTCATCCTCGAGCTTGCGGCCTTCGGCACCGACCTCACGGAAGCCGGAGGTCACCACCACCGCGGCGTGGATGTTTTTCTCCGCACAGTCCTTCAGCGCCGCCGGCACAAACTTGGCCGGCACCGAGATCACGGCCAGATCGACCTCGTCCGGGATGTCCTGCACGCGGGCATAGCACGGCAGACCCAGGATGGTCTCCTTCTTGGGGTTGACCGGATAGAGCATGCCGCTGTAATCCCCGCCGATGATGTCGGTCAGGATCATGAAGCCCCATTTCCCGGGCACGTCTGACGCCCCGATGAGCGCCACCGACTTCGGGAAAAACATGTGGTCCAGGCGCTTGGTGATTTCGCCCTCGATGATCGAGGCCCCGCCGGGACCGGCGCCGATAGGTTCCTTTTTTTTGTCACTTCTCATGGTCCAATCCTTTCATGCTGAATTTGGGGGCCAGCACGCACCCCGATCGTCTGACCGGTCCCTGCCGCGAAAGAGGCAGGGACCGGTTTTGTTTATCAGGCGCAGAGCTCGAAGAGCGCCGCTGCACCCATCCCGCCACCGATGCACATGGACTCCACGCCGTAGCGGGCGCCGCGGGCCTGCATCTCGGTCATGAGCTGGGCGCAGAGCTTGGCGCCGGTGCATCCCAGCGGGTGTCCGAGCGCGATGGCCCCGCCGTTGACGTTGACGATGCGCTCGTCGCTGTCACTGGCCCAGTATTTTTGGTCATAGAGACCCAGCTGCTGCAGGCAGTAGATCGCCTGCGAGGCAAAGGCCTCGTTGACCTCCCAGAGGTTGATGTCCTCCACCTTCATCCCCACCATCTTGAGCAGCTTGGGAATGGCATAGGCCGGGCCCACGCCCATCTCGTCCGAGCGGCAGCCCGCCACGGTGTAGCACACCAGCTTGGCGATCGGCGCAACCCCGTACTTCTTGAGGGCCGTTTCACTCATGATGAGCGTGGTCGCGGCCCCGTCGGTGGTCTGTGAGGAGTTGCCGGCCGTGACCGAGCCCATGCCGGCAAAGGCCGGGCGCAGCTTGGCCAGACCCTCCATGGTGGTCTCCCGCACGCCGTCGTCGAAGTCCTGGATGAAGGCCTCTCTGACCCAGGTATTGCCCTTTTCCCTGTAGCGCGCGGCCGGGGTAGGCACGATCTCGGTGAAGCGACCGCTTTTCCGGGCGTAGGCGGCCTTCATCTGGGAATGCCAGGCGAACTCGTCCTGCATCTCGCGCGTGATCTTGTAGCGATTGGCCACGTTTTCGGCCGTGATACCCATGGACATGTAGACGTCCGGATTCTCCTTGGCCCACTCGGGGTGCGGCCGGGGCAGGTTGCCGCCCATGGGCACGATACTCATGGACTCCAGCCCGCCACCGATGAGTACGTCGGCCCAACCGCACTTGACCTTCATGGCCTGCAGCGCGATGGCCTCCAGCCCCGAGGAACAGAAACGGTTGACCGTGGCCCCACAGGTGGAATCCGGAAACTTGCACATCTGGGCGGCGATACGGCCGATGTTGATGCCCTGTTCGGCCTCGGGAAAGGCGCAGCCGATCATGAGGTCCTCGACGACGCTCTTGTCCACGCCCGGGGTGCGCTCCATGAGGGCATTCAGCGCGGTCTTGAGCAGGTCCTCGGGCCTGGTCTGGGCCAGGGCGCCCTTGCCCCTGCGGCAACCGGGGGTCCTCACTGATGAGACGATATATGCATCTTTCATTGTTCTCTCTCCTCCCTCTTCTCTCTACAGCAGCAGGGGTTTGCCGGTCTTCATGATGTGCTCGGCCATCTTCTGCGTGTTCTCGGTCTGCCACAGCTCGACAAAGGCCTGACGTTCGAGACCCTGGATGTATTCCTCGCTGACCTCGGTGCCGCAGGGCACATCACCGCCCGACATGCAGAAGGCGGCCTTCTTGGCGATGAATTCCATGTGCGGCGGGATGTAGCCGCCTAGGCGCATGTTGTTCATCTCCGCATGGATCATGCCCTGGGCCTCGCGGCCGAAGACCGGGATCTTCTTCTTCAGGGGTGGGGCATAGCCGTCGTCCACCAAGTTCAGGACCTCTTTCTTGGCCTCGCCGATGAGGTTGTCGCGGTTCATGACAATGCGGTCCACCGGTCGCAGGAAGCCCATACGCCGGGCGTCGGCGGCCGAATTCGAGTTCTTGGCCTGGGCCACATTCATGAAGGCCTGGATGAAGAACCCGGCATAGTCGGTCAGCTTGGCAAGCTCGGGCTTGGATTCCACATAACGCCGCCACAGGTTCATCATGCCGCAGCCGCCGGGCAGAAGGCCCGCGCCGACCTCGACCAGGCCCATGAAGAGGTCTGTGTGCGCCACGATGCGGTCGGCGGCCAGACACACCTCGCAGCCGCCGCCGAGCGTCAGCCCGAAGGGGGCTGCCACCACCGGATAATTGCAGTAGCGCAGCTGCATCATCCCTTTATGGCCGCCCTTGATGAAGGTATCGATCTCGTCGAACTTGCCCGCACGGGCCAGTCCCAGCATGTAGGACAGGTCGGCGCCGGCCGAGAAGGCACCCGGCATGCCACCGGCCTGATTACCGATCACCAACCCCACGCCGTTGTCCTCCACATAGGCGGCGGCCTCGGTCATGAAGTCCAGCATCTCCTTGTTGAGGGCGTTCATCTTGGAGTGGAACTCCAGGCACAGCACCCCGTCGCCCAGGTCGATGAGCGAGACCGAGGGCGAGGACTTGACAACCCTGTTCTGGGCCCGCAGGCTGGACAGCGAGAGGGCCTTGGGGCTGACCTTGACCGCCTTGTAGTCCTCGCTGGCGAAGTCGTAGTAGTACGTCTGTCCGTCCTCGAGCTTGTAGAACGAGGTCTTGCCGTTATCAAGCATCTTCTTGATCTTGGCCGGCACCGTGAAGCCGTCCTTTTCCATCCTGGTGGCCGCCTCGGCCAGTCCAATGGCGTCCCAGGTCTCGAAGGGGCCCAGCTCCCAGTTGTAGCCCCACTTCATGGCGTTGTCGATCTCCACGATGGTGTCGCTGATCTCCGGGATCCGGTTGGCGGCATAGATGCAGGTGGCAGCCGTCACCTTCCAGGCGAATCTGGCACCTTCGTCCTCGCCGTAGAGGATGGCCTTAAGCTTGTCGGCGGCATTGGTGGCCTTCTTGGCCTCGTCCAGGCAGGCGAAGCTGGCCTTATCGAATTCCTCATAGGCACCGGTGCTCGGGTCGATGACCTTGCGGATCTTTTTCCACTCGGGTGTGATGTCGGTCTTGTAGAAGCCGCCCTTGGTCTTGTTGCCCAGCTGATTGTTCTCCACCATGTTCAGCACGAAAGCGGGCGCCTGGAAGACCTCACGCTCCTCGTCCGCCGTGCACAGGTCGTACATGTTCTCCATGATGTGGATGACCGTATCGAGCCCCACCAGATCGGCGGTTTTGAAACAGGCGGTCTTGGGACGTCCCATGGCCGGACCGAAGAGGGCATCCACCTGGGGCACGCTCAGACCGTCGGCGAGCATGGCCTGAATGGTTTTGCCCATGCCGTAGGTCCCGATGCGGTTACCGATGAAGTTGGGGGTGTCCTTGGCCCACACGATGCCCTTGCCCAGCCGGTGCTCGACAAAGTCGCCTATGAAGTTCAGGACCTCGGGACGCGTCTCCTCGCCGGGGATGATCTCCAGCAGGTGCATGTAGCGCACCGGGTTGAAGAAGTGCGTGCCCAGGAAATGCTCCTTGAAGGTCTGGCCGCAACCCTCGGACATGGCCTTGAGCGGGATGCCCGAGGTGTTCGATGACACTATCGTCTCCGCCTTGCGGATCTTCTCGATACGCTTGAAGAGCTGGTTCTTGATCTTGATGTTTTCCACCACCACCTCGACGATCCAGTCGCATTCGGCGAGCTTGTTGAAATCGTCCTCGAGGTTGCCGGTGGTGATGCGCCCCGCGTCCGCCTTGGAGTAGAACAGCGGCGGCTTGGCCTTCATTGCCCCCTGCAGCCCGGCATCCACGATGCGGTTGCGGGCCTTGGGGTCGCCCTTCTCCTCGTCTTTGAGATTCGGCGGTACGATGTCGAGCAGCAGCACCTCGACGCCCGTTCCGGCCAGCAGGGAAGCGATGCCGCCGCCCATAATGCCGGATCCGATAACTGCGGCTTTGTTGATTCTCCGGACCATTTTTTTCTCCTCGTGTGCGTTTGTAGGTTGTGATCCACCCCATAAGGCGCGCATGACGCCTTATGGGGCCTGTCTCCGGCACGTGCCCGGTTTCGGGTCGAATTCCCCCGCCGCTTGCGGCGTTACGGCGGGTCCAGGACTTGCCCCGGGGTTCATCCCCATGACGGGCTGCGCGTGCCGGAAGCGCTTTTTAGAACCACGCCTCAGTACATGTCCAACAGCGCCTGGATGACCGCAGGGTCCTCCTGATCCATGATACGTACGATGGGCGCGGTCATGCGCTCTTTCATGGCGTTGTAGTTGGCGCGCTGTTTGCCGAGCGACTTGGCGAAACCCACGGCCTCCTCCAGGAGGGTCTCAACGGGGGCGGCCTTGGTGACGATATGGTGCTCGGCACACTCGGCGGCCGTTATGCGCTTACCCTGGTAGTAGAGCTCATCGAGCTTGTACTGGGGGATGGCCTTCTGGGCGATGGCGACCATGCCGGGCCAGAAGGGGATGCCGAGGTCCACCTCGGGGAAGCAGAAGAAGCCCCGGTCGGAACGCATGAAACGGAAATCGAAGCAGCAGGCGAAGATGGCCCCTCCGGCAAAGGCATGCCCCGTGATGGCGGCGATGGTCGGCATGGGGTAGGTGAGGATGCGCTTCAAGAGGACGTTGAGGGTCTCGTAGAATTCCTTCAGGGTCGCCTTGTCCTTAGCGCCCATGCGTTCCATGACCCAGTTGACATCGATCCCGTTGGAAAAGATCTTTTCGTGGGACGAGGTTACCACCAGGGCGTTGACCGCCGCATCCTTTTCGATCTCGTCCAGCGTCTGGAGCATCGCCTGCAGAAATGGAAGGTTGAGGCGATTCTCGCCTTCATCCATGGACAATACAGCCACCGAGCCGTCAATCTTGTATGAACATGCCTGCATGAAAATCTCCTTTCTAATTAATACGCTTTCTTGTTGTTGAGCCTCATGCTGTCCTTATAAGCAGGGGGCGTGCCGTTGAAAGGCCTCATCAAGGTCTTGTTTTGCGTATGATTTTTTTTTCGACAATCCCCATCGAGTCATCTGTCGGCATGCTGACAGACCGAATGGCCAAATAGTGCCGCCCAAGCAAGCCGACAGGGGTCGAACGGGAGGACTTTCCCGGGGGGTAACAGGGGTAACCCGCCCCCCTTTGAGGGACGGGCGCAAAAAAAGCGGGGAGGCCCGTAGGGCCTCCCCGCTTTTACTGGCTGAACTAGAGGCTGGGCTTGGCGCCGGATGACATCTCGGTGCCGATGTATTCCTCGTCGATGAGCTCCTGGTACTCGGCGTCCGTCAGTTTCAGGATCTCCTTGAAGACATACTCGTTGTACTGGCCCAGGCCGGTAGGCGGCATATCGGCGCGGTTCTTGCGCGGGGTGCGCAGCATCTTTGCGGTGTAGCCGGTGTACTTGTGGGTGCCGCACCACTGCTGGGTCTCCTCGATGAAGAAGTCATGGTCGAGCACATGATGGTCTTCATAGACCATCTTCTCGGTCATGAGCGGGCCGGCCGGCACGCCGTGGGCCTGCAGCAGGTGCATGATGGCATAGGCATCATGCTGCTTGGTCCACGCGGTGATGTGCTTGTCGAGCTCGTCCTGGTTTTTCAATCTGCTGACAGCGTCGGCGAATTTGGGGTCCTGGCACCACTTGGGATTGCCGATGGCCGTGCAGAAGCCCTGCCACTCTTCGTCGTTGAAGATCGTGATGATGACATAGTCCATGTTGGGGTCGTCGCCGAGGGAGGGGTAGCAGCCCTGGACCGCGCTGGGATGGCGGTTGCTCCAGGCCGGCTGGATGCGGCCGTTGACGAAGTAATCCATCCAGTAGACGGGCATGACGTCCAGCACGCCTTCGGCCTGCGGGATCTCGATCAGGACGCCTTCACCCGTGATCTCACGCTGCAGCAGGCCCATCATGGCTGCCGTGGGCAGGGTATGGGAACCGCAGTTGTCCATGGTGTAGGTTTCAAGCGTGCTGATCGTGTCTTCCTCGTTGTCGGAGTATCTGAGGGCATGCGTGTGGCCGACACCGGCCTCGATGTTGGAGCCGAAGCCCTTCCAGTTGAAATGCGGGCCGGTAAGTCCGAAGGCTGGGGAGCGGATAACGATCAGCTGGGGGTTGATCTCATGCAGGGCCTCCCAGGTCAGGCCGAGTTTGGGGGCCGTGGTGGGGGTGTTGTTCTCCACGAAGATATCGCTCATCTTGATGAGTTTCTTGAAGAGCTCCATGCCCTTGGGACGCATGAAGTCCAGGGTGAAGCCGTAGGTGTTCTGCAGGTGGCCATTGCCGAAGCTGAAACGGTTCATGTGGTATTCGCCGTTGGGGCCGGTGCATTTGCGGTCGGGGTACTGGAAGATGCCGCCGTCCTTGATGTTGGCATAATAATCGTCCATGGGGAAGGGCATGACTCCACGCGTCATACCGCCGGCGTACTGGATCTGTTCGACCCTGAGATGCTCGGCGCCCAGGTCGCCCAGCAGCATGCCGGTAAAGGGCCCGGTCCACGATTGGGTGAAGCCCAGCACCCGGATACCTTCCAAGGGATAATTCTTTTTCTTCTTGGATTTTACTTGCATGGTAACTCTCCTTTGTTAGATGACACCCTGCGTCTTGAGGGTCACGAGATCTTCTTTGCTGTATCCCAACGTGGTCAGAACCTCGGCGGTATGCTCGCCCAGGATCGGGGCCGGAGTCTTCAGCTTCCACCAGTCGTCCGGGTCGGGATGGATGTTGCCGCGCGGCATGCGGACCTCGCCGGCTACGGGATGATCATGCTTGACGAAGAAGCCGCGCTCTTCCCAGTGTACGTCCTTGCAGACATCCTCGGCATTGTTGATGGAGATACAGATGACGCCGTTGTCCTGGAAATGCTCGGTCCACTCGAGCTTGGTCTTCTTCATCAGGGCCTCATCGACGATCTTGTTGAACTCTTCGACCTTGTCAAAAGAGAAGAGGTTCCAGTTGGCCGGGTCGGCGGCCTTGTCCTCGTGGCCGATGAGCTTGAGGAATTTGCTGAATTTGCCGGGGCCAACACCCATGTTGAGGTAACCGTCTTTGCAGCGCAGGGCTCTCGGCATGATGCCGACCCTCGGCATGGGATCTCGGCGCTGCGTGATGTCGCCGGTGTACTGGTAGGTGAGCAGCTGCACGGTGTTGCGCTCGCAGCCGGCCAGCTGAGTATCCATGATCGAGAAATCCAGATAGTCGCCGATGCCGTCCTTGCGCGTGCCCATGTAGGCCCCCATGGTGATATGCCAGACCTGGATGCCGGTTTCGAAGAGCGTGACATCGCGGCCCTTGTTAGTGGGCGGCTTATCGGGCTTGCCGATGGACGACATTCTACCGCCCATGGCGAACTCGATCAGGTCTGAGGCCTTGTAGTCGCGGTAGGGGCCGGTCTGACCGAAGTTGGAGATTGACGACATGACGAGCTTCGGATTGATCTGCTCCAGGGCGTCAAAGTCCAGGCCCAGTTCTTCCCTGACCTTGGGGGAGAAGCTTTCCACCAGGATATCGCAATCCTTTACCAGTTCCTTGAGAATTTTCTTGCCGGTGACGCTCTTGAGATTCAGGACCACGCTCTTTTTGTTGGTGTTCAGGTAAAGGTGGTAGAGGCTCTTTTCCGGATCGGGATCGTCACCCGCATAAGGGTACATGCTGCGGGTCAGACACCCCCGTCCAGGTTTCTCGATCTTGATGACCGAGGCCCCATAGTCGGCAAAGAGCTTGGTGCAGTAGGATCCGGCGATATGATTCGTCAGATCCAGAACCTTGATGCCTTCCAATGGTTGCTTGCCCATAAAACTCTCCTTTTCGGTTTCTTGCTGGTTGCTATTCTCAATGACTGTCGTGTGACAGTGCTGTCATGCGACAGTGGCCCTTCTGCTCCCTGCGGCCCCCGCTCTCCGGTGGGTAGGGCTTTTTCCCCGAGCTTATTTACCGGGGAAATCGGGGGTGCGCTTTTCCATGAAGGCGGTCATGGCCTCCATCAGATCCTGCGAGGGCACCATCATGGCGCTACGGGATGCCACGTACTCCAGCCCGTCGGCGATGGACTGGCCGCGGCAGAAGTTGAGGACCTCCTTGCTGGCCTGCACCGCCAGGGGGGAGTTGGCCGCGATCGCGCGTGCCAGATCCTCGGCCGCCTGCAGCAGGGCCTCCTTGTCGGGGTAGACATCGTTGACCAGCCCGATCTCACGCGCGCGCTTCGCATCGATGAACTTGGCGGTATAGGCCAGCTCGCGGGCGTGGCCCTGGCCCACGATGTGCGGCACGCGCTGCAGGGAGCCCACGTCCGCCACGAAGCCCACGGCCGCCTCCTTGAGGCAGATGGTGGCGTCCGCACTCGCCAGGCGGATGTCGCAGGCCGAGGCCAGATCGAGCCCGGCCCCGATGCACTTGCCGTGGATGGCGCAGATGACCGGCTTGCGGCACTTCTCCACACACGAGATGGCCGCCTGCAGGGGGAAGATGGAGCGGTAGATCTCGCGTCTGGCCCCGGCGCTCATGTCGCCCGTGGCCACGGCCGCCATCTCACCGGCCATGCCGATCAGGTCGATGCCGGCGCAGAAGATCTTGCCCTCGGCGGCGATGATGATCGCACGGATGGCGTCGTCCCGATCGAGGTCCTCGAAGATGGGGATGATCTCTTTCCAGGCCGCCGGACCCATGGCATTGTATTTCTCCGGCCGGTTGAGGGTCACCCATGCCAGCGGGGCCTGCTTGGTAACCCTGTAGAAACTGTAGTCCTCTGCCATACTATGCTCCCCTCCCTGTGATGATTGATGTACCCCGGAACATACGACCCCGGGACAAGGCACTCACGGCCTTCGGGGGGTGTGCCGCCTGAGGCGCCGCCCTGGGCGGCGTGCGATCCGGGACGTTTCCCGTGTGAAGGTGCCGCATTAAAGGTGTGGCCGTCGTGGGCATACGCTTCATAGGGCCTATATAGGCAAATGGCGTGCCGGGGATACGGTTCTTCAACAACACAGAATCAGGCATAAATTTTTTCCGGTGCTCCCGGGAGAGGTCAATGGCAATTAACCAACAGGGGTTTGTTTATATGTTGACACATCGCATTTTTGCCGATACGTAAGATAATGCATCGCACAACATGATCGGAGAGACATCAATGAATACGCACCCGGAGTTCTCTCAGGCACAATGGAAATTTATCGCAGCCCTCGAGGCCCTGGGCACCCCGGCCTCGGTAGACCTGCTGGGAAACCTCGTCCCGCTGACTCCCGGCCCCCTCGTGGACGTCATCGCGCGCGCTACGGCCGCGGACTGGATCCGCCAGGATGACGGCCATATTCTGTCGCTGGCCCCCGAGTTGCCCGACCAGGTGCGTTCCGAACTGGCCCGCATCAACACCCCGACCCAGGCCGGCCGCCTGCTGAAGCGCTTGCGCACCATCGGGCAGCATGATGACGCTCATGCCCGCGTATATATGGAGGCCAACCTGATGGAGCTCTCCGGCGCGCACCTCGATGCGGCCCTGTTCGAGTTCCATGCCGCCATGCAGTGCATCGAGTCCGGCAAGCTCTGCGCGGCCCTGACCATGAGCGAGCGTATCATCGCCCGTATCGCGGATGCGTTGCCCGATTCCGATCTGAACTCGCTCTATATCCAGGCCGTGCTCCTGTATGCGCGGCTCAGCTACCTTCTCGGTCAGGGCATCGTCAAGACCCCCCAGATCCTCAAGGCCGCCATGGGGCTGGCCGTTGAGGGCGGCGACTATCGCTCCCTGGCGCTCATCAAGATGTACATCGGGATGTTTCACTACCTGCACAACGATCTGGACGCCGCGCTGAGCCTGCTCAAGGAAGGTCTGGACGGTGCCGCGGAGCTCGGCGACGAAGACATCCTCATTCAGAGTGCGGAGTTTCAGGGGTTCTACTACTATATACAGGGGCTCTACCGCGAGGCCTACGAGGCCTTCGAACTGGCCATCGAGACCGCCGCGCAACGCAGTAACCACCTGGACAATTACTACCTGCCGATCTTTCTGGGGCAATCGGCGGCCATCCTGGGACGCTTCCACCGCGCCATCGGCATCCTGGAGGTCAGCATGCGCAAGGCCAGGATGGACGGGAAGGCCGAGATCGCCACCCTGAATGAGGCCATGCTAGGGCACGTGCTGCTGCGTATGGGGCGTAAGCATGAGGCGGTCCAGCACCTGCATACGGCCCTGCGCGACGCCCGGGAACAGAGGAACGACCGCGCCCTGTATTTCGCCCAGCGTGGTATCGCCTACCACCACTACCTTGAGGGACGCCTCAAGGAGGTCGAGCGTATGGTGCACGAGTTCAGCTATGACAAGCAGTATCCCTCCTACACCTGGCCTACCGGCCCGCAGTATATCTGGCCGGTGATCCTGGAGGTGACCTTCGTGCTGCTCCAGGCGGGATGTGAACCCCCCCAGGGCTATAATGTTGAGAAGGATGTGGAGAGGATCCTCAAGGGGTCGAATTACAATCTGCGGGGCACGGTTTATCGCCTGCAGGCGCAGCACGCCGTGCATATGAAGGGCGACCAGGAGAGCATAAGGGCACTGCTGCTCAAGAGCGAGGCCGACCTGCTGCGTTCCGCCGACCCCCTGGAACTCGCCAAGACGCACATCGAACTGGCGCGCTTCGAGCTCAAGGCCAACCACAGTGAGCCGGCCAGGCGCTATGCCCTGCAGGCCTGGGAGGAGATGTCGGGGCACTGGGAGGAATATTTCCCCGGGGACTTAAGGATCCTCGTCAAACCCGGAAACCAGGAGGCGGCGGGGGAGCAGGCCGGCGACACTATGCTCGACGGCTTCATCGACATCCTGGACGCCTTTGTCCCCAGTGCCGACGAGGGCGAACTGCTCAACCGGCTCATGAGTGCCACCTGCCATTTCTTCGGCGCGGAACGGGGGGCCCTGTTCTGGTTTCAGGATACGGATGCGGCAGCCCCGCTTGCGATGCGCGCGGCCTACAACCTGATGTCGAGCGATATCGAGGACGAGACCTTCCGGCACAGCCTGGGCCTGATCCGAAAGGTCTTCCACAACAACCAGCCGTTGCTCATCCATTCCCCGGAGGGTTCCTCCTCGCGCATCATCTGCCTGCCCATCGAGATCAACGGCCAGGCCAAGGGTGTCCTTTACCATGAGAACATGTATATCACCGAAGGCTTCCACCGTTTCGACCGCAAGCTGCTGATGCGCATCTCCCGTCACATCAGCGCCTATATCGAGCGTGTGGGCGCCTACTGCCGCCTGATCGAAGAGCTGTCGTTGTCGGCCTCGCGGCAGTCCGAGATCAGGATCCTGCCGGCCGACGGGGATATTGTGGCCGGCAGCGACTGTATGCGCAAGCTGCTGCAAAGATTCGACCAGGTGGCCAATTCGGACGCCACGGTGCTCATCCTGGGGGAAACCGGGGTAGGCAAGGAGCTGCTGGCGCGCCGGGTGCACGCCATGAGCCCGCGCAACGCCGGGCCCTTCGTCACGGTGGATCTCACCAGCATCTCCGAGAATCTCCTGGAGAGCGAGCTCTTCGGTCACGAAAAGGGGGCCTTCACCGGGGCCGACCGGCAGAAACCCGGCCGCATCGAGTTGGCCGACAAGGGGACCCTGTTCCTGGATGAGGTCGGCGAGATCCCGCTCTCTGTTCAGGTGAAGCTACTGCGGGCCCTCCAGGAGCGTTCCTTCGTGCGCGTGGGCGGGACCAGGGCCCTGCACCCGGACTTCCGCCTTATCGCTGCCACCAACCGCGACCTGGCCAAGGAGGTGGAGAAGGGCTGCTTCAGGGAGGACCTTTTCTACCGCTTGAACGTGGTGCCGCTCCTCGTGCCGCCGCTGAGGGAGCGCGGGGATGATGCCGTTATCCTGGCCATGCATTTTCTGGCCTATTACGAACGTAAATATTCCCGCGGTCCGCTGACGCTTACGGCCATGGACCGCAAGCGCATCAAGGGCTATTCCTGGCCCGGCAATGTGCGCGAGCTCAAAAATGCCATGGAACGGGCCGCCATTCTGTCAACCCCCGGGCAGCTAGAGCTGGTGCTGCCCCTGGAAAAGGCCCCCGAGGGTGAGGCTGCCGGAGAGACTGACGCGGTGCTCACCCTCGAAGAGCTCGAACGGCGGCATATCCTGCACGTGATGGAGATCACCAAGGGCAAGATCGGCGGCCCCGACGGGGCCTCCCATATCCTGGGGATCAATCGTTCGACCCTGTACTACCGCATGAAGAAGCTCGGGATCGCCTGAGGACTGAGCGCCGGACACACGGGGGATGCATGCACAGCGCCGGGGGTCCTGTTTGGCCCCCGGCGCGGGAAAGGCGTCTGCGAGCGGAGGCCCTCTTCAGGGCCGGCCCAACACGATGAGGCTGTCCACGGCCACCGGGGTGTCGCCACGCACGATCAGCGGATTGATGTCGATCTCGCGGATCTCGGGAACCTCCAGGCCGATCTGTCCCAGGTTCACGAGGATGCGGGCCAGGACCTCCCGGTTGACGGCTGGGGAACCACGGAAGGGCTCCAGCAGCTTCTTGGCCCGGATTTCATCCATCATCTCCAGGGCGTCGCGTGTCTCGATGGGTGCCACGCGGAAGGTAACGTCCTTGAGGGCCTCGGTGAAGATGCCGCCCAGACCGAACATGACGCACGGTCCGAACTGCGGATCACGGATCAGGCCGACCACCAGTTCGCGGCTGCCCTTGATCATCTCCTGCACGAGGATGCCGTCCAGCTGATCCTGGCCGCGGGCCATGATGGCCTTATAGGCGACCTCGAGTTCGCCTGCGTTCTCGATGCCCAGCTCCACCAGGTTCAGCTCGGTCTTGTGGGTCAGGGTGGTGGAGGAACCCTTGAGTACGACCGGGTAGCCGATCTCCTCGGCAAAGGCCGTGGCCTCCTCCATGCTGGTGACGAGCCGTTCCCGTGTGACGGGGATGGCGTAGGCGTCCAGCACCTTTTTGGCCTCGAACTCATTGAGGGCGGTCTCGCCCCGGTCTAGGGCCTGGGTGCACTGTACTGCGATTTTGTCTGCCTTGTCGTTCATAGTCACAACCTCTCTTGGTGTTCTCGTACGGCCGATGGCCTCTTTAGTCACACGTCCCCTTTTCAGGCGGAAAACTTACGCAGGTAATTCCCGTACTGCACCATGTAGGCCAGGATGGTGCATGCCTCTTCCGGACTCGACATGCTGATGACACCCCCCTGGTCGGTCTTGTGGCAAACGAGTCCCTCGGTGTTGCGGGAGGAGACCACCAGGACCGGTTTACCGGTCTCCTGCTGGATGCGGGCGATGTTGGAGATGATGCGCGCCTCTTCCTGGACGCTCATCTTGTGGATGGCGTCCTTGAGCTCCCAGTTGAAGATGTCGGCGCTCATCTTGTCCCTGGAGGAGATGAAGTCCTGAATGAACCTGGCGGTTCCCAGAACCCCCAGGGCGATGACCGCATCCACCTCGTCCCATTTGGACAGGGCTTCGATCACATGGATGTAGAGCTCTGGATTCCTCTCGCCCACCACGTCGATCGGGTTGGCGCGATTCCAGAAGTCCGGCAGGTGTTGGTCGAGGTCCTGGATGATCGCCGGGGACAGGGTGGGGAGCACGAGGCCTGCGTCTTCGCACTCGTCCGCGGCGACCACGCCCCAGCCGCCGCCCAGGGTCATGATCCCCACGCGGTTGGACTTGGGGATCGGCAGATGGGTCATGGCGGCGGAGACGTTCATGAGTTCGGTGGGTGTGCGCACCAGGGTCACCCCGGTCTGCTTGAACATGGCCTTGCAGGTCGCATAGGAGCCGGCCATGGAGCCGGTGTGGGACTGTGCCGCCTGCGACCCGGTCTTGGAACGCCCGGTCTTCAGTGCGATGACGGGTTTATGCCGGGTGATTTCGGTGGCGGCCTGCATGAAGGCGCGTCCATCCTCGATGCCTTCGATATACATGGAGATGGCCTTCACCTTGTCGTGGTTGCCGAAGTAGCGCAAGAGGTCGCTGGCTTTCAACATGGCCGCGTTGCCGGTCCCGGCATAGAAGCTCAGCCCCAGCTGTTTGTCGGCGATCCATTTCATGATCTGCAGGCCCATGTTGCCGCTTTGCGAGATCATGGCCAGGCCGCCGGCCTTGGCCCCGGACAGGGCCATGACGATCTCCATGTTGTCGTGGGCCGAGGCGATGCCCATGGTGTTGGGGCCGATAAAGACCAGACCGCCCTGGGTGGCGATCTCGACCAGCTCCTGCTCCAGGGTGGCCCCCTCGTTACCGGTCTCCTTGAAGCCTGACGAGATTATGATGGCCGCTTCGATCCCCAGGGCCACGCATTCGCGCAATCCGTCCGGGACATACTTGGCCGGGATGGTGAAGACCGCCAGATCGACCTGGCCGGGGATGTCGCTCAGGCTGCGATAGACCTTGCGACCCAGGATGATATCCTTCTTGGGGTTGACGGGGTAGACCTCACCCTTGTAGCCGCCGCCCAGGATCGAGGACAGAACCATGCTGCCCCACTTGATGGGCACGTCCGAGGCCCCCACCATGGCGATGGACCGGGGGGAGAACATCTTGTCGAGCTTGCGTGCGAGGTTCGCGTGGCTGTCTTCTGATGTGTCCTTGGCGGCGATGTTCGGCTGTGCACAGGGTGATGCATGACGACTCATGTAGGTGCCTCCTTGTTATGTCTACGATTACTCCGCTGGGAGTATTACAGGGTTAGCAAGATATGTACCGGAGGAGTGTCGGTGGTAATATATAGATATCAGAACATATTTTTGAATAACAGGCCCGGACGCATTGAGTTGGCGAAATAATGAACGCCGCGGTGTTGGTATATCATCACCAGCCCCGGTCCAGAGAGGCACGTTTCAAACACAGCGGATGTTCACCGTGATCATCAGGAAAAGGCGGCACCGGGTTTAAAGAGCGTGAGCCTGAAGGGGCCACATTCCGCACAGCTGCCCCTGCCCGGGGCCGCGGCAGGGGTAAATCGATTGGGGCTTTTATTCCCGAACCCGAGATGCTATATTCCCTGTAATTGATTTAATCTGCCATGACATGAGCGCATGCATTCAGGATGGAAAACACGCGACGTGCAACTGATGCGCGTTCCTTTGGGTGCCCAATGAGTGAAAGAGACGACATCTTGAGAGGAGTCCGTCATGGAGTCCCTTCCGGTCCTCCCCCCCCTCGATAGGCGGCTTTCTTCCTGCATGGCCCTTTTCCGGGGCGAGTTTTCGATAGACTGGCTGCTGGAGCTGCTGCCCCAGCAGCGGCCGACCCGGGTGCTGGAGCAGCTGGAGGCGGGGGTGAC
>CAZUDI010000050.1:0-26571 GCA_964618975.1 uncultured Bacteriovoracaceae bacterium
GCTCGCGGCTATGGCCGAGAGCGCGCTGTCCATCGCCCTGACGGGCCCGGATGCCAGGGATATTGGGACCAGGTTGATGTCTATGTGAAGCAGCATACGGAGGCCGACTTCAGCCACAGCGTCTGCCCTGATTGCATGGCGATCCATTATCCCGTTAAGAAGACCAAGACCGTAAGTGAAGAGGACTAGGGCGGCAGATTCCCCTCGGGAAGGCCAGAAACGCCGGGCGGGGGACGCTTCCACCCCGACAACTGCCCCGGTGGCCGCGCAACCACCGGGCCGGGCGCATCAGGGGCCTAGGCGACAAAGGAATCGATGAGCAGCCTCAGGACCTCCTCCAGATCCTCCCTGCTGGTCGTCGCCCCCGAGAGGGTCATCGTGGCGGTGTTGTTCATCAGGCTGATGATGATCCGGGCAAAGGCCTCGGGTTTATACCGGAAGGAGAGGCCGTTGATGTGGCCCGCGGTCTTGATGTCGCGCACGAAGAAATGCATGAGATCCCGGTCGAGGCGGACCACGATGGAATTGATATCCGGGTCGTTGATGGTGGACGCGCTCATCCACAAACGGGCGAGATTGATGTATTCCCGGTTGCTCAGGTAATGGCTGATCTCCGTGATGGCCGAGCTGTAACGGACGAGGATATCCCCCGGGAAATCCCACAGGGACTTCATCTGCTCGGTTATGTAGGCGAAGCTCTCGTTGAGCACGGCCAGGTACAGGTCCTTCTTGCTCTTGAAGTGCATGTAGATGGTCGGCTCGGTTATGCCGGCGGACGCCGCTATTTTGGCTATGGTGGCGTTTCCATAAGATTCCTCGGCAAAGACCCTCAGCGCCGTTGTCAGGATCTGCTTCCTGCGATCCATGCCCTTCATCCGTTTTTTGCGTTGCGTCACGGCCTTGTCCCCCGTCTTGCTATCCCCTGCGGTAAGCATCTGCCCGGTTGCACCCCTTTCGTTCTTTGCATGAAGGCCCCCCAGCTCCGCACCGTCGCCGTTGATTCAGCATGGAACCATGCCCGGGAACATCCAATATACTAATGATTATTAACAATAGTATATATTACCTTACGTTGCAATGTCAAGCGGCTTGCTCGCGATAGTCCCCGCGACGCCACCGCTGAAAAAGGACCCGTAGCTGCTCTAACCAAATGATCTGATAGGCTAATATTCCCGGTTGGGGAAGATCAACCCATGCTGTAAAAGGGCTTGCACCAGATGGCCCCCCTGTGTTATTAGTGAACACTAATAATAGTAGTTACTATGTTAAGGCGCGTTTCGCGGCCCGCGGGGGCGTCGCGGACATCGCTGAGCAGGAGGGGGGTATTATGGGGTATGCAAGGCTTTTCGTTATCGCGTTCATTCTGGTGGGTGTTCTCTGGGCCCCGGCATGGGCCGATGTGGTCCCCGGGGATGTGATCACCAAGGAAAATGCGCAGAAGATCGAAGGGCTGGTTCCGGATTTCATCCTGACCTGGGTGAAAAACGGTGACTTGACCATGAAGATCGGGAAGCTCGATTTCGACAAGCGCAGGTTCTGGCCCCAGGGGGTGCTTGACCACTGGGAGTCGAACGTCGGCAGGTACAGGCTGGACGAGAACAACGGGATCATCGATGCGAGGACATCTAAGAAGGTCCGCGGAATCGAGGGGCTGCCCTTTCCCGAACCAGACCCCGCCGACCCGAAGATGGTCGCACAGCTGATGTGGAATACGATCTTCATCGAGTATTTCATCCGCGGCGACTGTCATCAGATGATGCGCTGGTTTGCCGTCGGGCGATCGGGTCTGGAAAAGAAGCTGCTGATGGAAAACTACTGCGCTTCCGCGGACCACGAGAAGTCCCAATATGACTATATCCAGCTCTCGGTCCTCAAGGAGCCCTTCAATATCGCGGGTACCGGCACCCTGGTCCTGTATGCCCTCTACCCCATGGATGAGGGACTGCGCTTTGTCTGGACCCCGGAGCTGAGAAAGATCAGGAGGGTTTCGCACCGGCTTTCGGGTACGGAGGAGCACTTCGGCCTGGACAACGGCCCGGACGACTACTGGGCCGGCGGATCGCGCAGCGCCATGGAACAGGCCCGTTACCAGTTCATCGAGGAGCGGGAGGCCCTCGTGCCCTATGTCTCCTCCACCCCCTACAAGCTGATCGCCAAGGACAACGCCCTAGTTGGCGGGAATGTTGCCGGCAGCCCGGATCTGAAGGCCGGTTTCGAAGACCCGCAGTGGAAGGGTGCCCCCTGGCATCTCACCAACATCATCTGGGTCAAGTCCAAGGTCTATGTCTTCAATTCCGAGAGCACCAGCCCCAATTACTCCTACGGCACCTGCCAGGGGTGGGTGGAAAAGGACACCTATATCCCGGCCTACAAGATCATCAACGACAAGAACGGCAAGTTGTGGAAGGGACAATACTGGTGCGGCGCTCCGTTTTCGAACGAGGACGGTTCCTGCAAGTTTGTGTTCCACTGGGGCAATGTCATGGTGAATCTGCGGCGGGACCACGGATCGACCTACTGCGGGCCCTTCCGCGGCGGCTGCTACATGACGGTCTTTGATGAAGGTATCAACAAGAAGATCTTCACCCGGGCGGGCTTCGCGAAATTCGCCAAGTAGCCGCCTGCCGCGGCCGGGCGGGGGTCCGTCGTGGTCGAAGGGCCAAGCCGCCAAGGGACGTGTCTTTGAGGAGGGGAGAATGAAAAAATCCACACCGGGGTTGTGTGCATTGTGGATCCTGCTGCTGGGGGTCGCCTGGGGGCCGCTGCCGGCCTTTGCCGCCGCAGGCATTGGCGATACCACCCTTTTCGCCGCCGCGGTGATCTCCGAGACGACCTATATCCTGACCGGGGATTGCGGCTCGATTTACCTCAGCAAGGACAGGGGGGCGTCATGGAAGGCCGTGGACGCCCAGACCAGCCATGCCCTGGCCGACGTCGCCTTTGGAGAACAGACGCAGGGCTGGATCGTCGGGCAGGCCGGAGTGATCCTGCATTCGAGCGACGGCGGCCAGACCTGGTCCAGGCAGGTCTCGCCTTCGGCGAGCTACCTGCTCGCGGTCGATTTCTGCGATGCCGCAAACGGCTGCGCCGTGGGTGCCGATGCCACGGTGCTCGTCACCAGCGATGGTGGGCGCACCTGGCTGAAGGCCCCTTTCGACCTGGCCGAGGATGTGGGCTGTGAATTCAGCCTCTTTGACGTCAAGATGCTGGGTCCGTCGCAGATCTGCATGGTGGGAGAGCTGGGGCGGATCTTCCTCAGTCAGGATGCCGGCCAGACCTGGATGGAGGCGCAATCGCCGCTCTATGACCCGGACATGATGATCGGCAGGGCCCTGTATTCCCTTGCCGTCGATCACGACCGGCTCTGGGCGGTCGGAATCGACGGCACCCTCGTCTGTTCGCCCGACAGGGGCCGCACCTGGCAGGAGCGCGACTGCGGCCTTCGGGATGCGGAGCTTTTCGGGGTCGCTCAAACCGGCCGCGCCTGCCTGGCCGTGGGGTCCGGGGGAACCGTCATCCGGTCGTCCGACGGGGGCCAGACCTGGAAGGGCCTTGAGGTTCCGGAACGGATCACCTGGGGCTGTCTGAGCGGGGCGGCCCTCGACAGGGATGCCTCCGGCAGACTCCACGGGGTCATTGCCGGTGAAAGAGGTACAGTGGGGATCGTTGACGACTCCCGGATCACCTGGCAGGGCACCGGGATCCGGGCGGGGGAAAACCCATGATCGGACGCTTTGAGGAGGCACGACAGAGGGATATCGATATCGTCCTGAAATACCGCAAGGTCGGCACGCTGCTCTTCCTCCTGCTGACGTTATTTTTTGCCTTTCAGATCAGAGAGCTGCGCCTGGTCGCCGATCCCATGGGGACCATGTATCTCTCCGACCACGGCTTCTTGGAGGGCCTGCGGGCCATCGATGAGCTGGTGCCCGAGAGGCGCATGCTGGTATGCATCCTCGATCTCGATCAGGGTGATATCTATCGGGCCGCTACGATAAAAAAGATCGACGAGCTCTCCAAGGGTCTGCTCGCGATCGACGGGGTCTTGCCCGGGGGCATTGTCTCGCTCACCCAGGGTATCGATCACTATAACAATTCCGAGGCAGGACTCAGCATCGAGCCGATCCTGGGAGGCACCTGGCCGAGCACCCCGGAGGAGTTTGCCAGGCTCAAACGCAGGCTGGCGGTCAACCCGATGGGGCCGGGACGCTATGTGGCCTATGACTCCAGCGCGGTCATGATAACGGCCAGGCTGGTCGATATCCAGCAGGAAATCCGCACGTCCCACGACCAGCTGACGCACAAGCCCCCCCTGGAGGCCTATGCGAAGCAGCGCCAGGCCGCCTTCAACGCCGGTCTGCTCCAGGGGCTGCGCGATCTGAAGTCCCGGATTGATGACGAGAACCACCACCTGTATTTCATGGGCCAGGAGGTCCTGATCGCGCAGATGACCGAGATGGGCAAGAGGGATATCCCCCTGGCCGCCGGGGCCATGCTGGGCCTGCTCCTGTTGCTCTTGGGGGTGTACTTTAGGCGCGTCGCCGGGGTGCTGATCCCGCTGCTTTGCATGGGCATCGGCATGGTGTGGGTGATGGGGATCTGCGCCATGCTGGGCATCGAGCTGCATCCCATGGCCCTGCTCTTTCCCCTGATTCTGGGGCTCGTCATCCTGGGGTATGCGACCCTCCTCATGGCCGAATACTACCGGGTCAAGACCAGCCAGGGGGATGGCTCGATCTCGGAGGCCTTTTCCTTAACGGCCCTGTTGCCCGCCATCCTGATCCTCGGGTTTGTCTGTGCCGTCATGTACCTGGTCCCCGTGCCTTTGCTGCGGGATCTGGGCGCTATGGGGATCGTCACTGTCTTCGGCGCCCTGGGGGTGCTCCTGCTCGGGGTGCCGTCTTTGATAGCCCTCCTCCCGGTGCCTCGGCCCACGCAGGTTCCGGAGACTTCAGGGACAGGCAAGGGGGGCGGCCCCGGATATGTCGGGGTCCTTGTCATCGCGGCCCTGGTGATCGGGGGAGGGGCCCTGGCGGCGACCAGACTCGGCGTGGGGGGCAATGTCCCCGGGTATGATTATATCTCCAAGGCGCACCCCTGGGCCCGCTGTTTCACCCTCTTGAGTGACAAGTTCATGGGGCCCAAGCAGCTTCTGGTCTACGTGGAGGCGGACAGCCCGGGAGGGCTGCTCGAGCCGGAGGCGCTCAAGGCCATCGGGGCCTTCAGCCGTTTCCTGCGCAATGCAGGCGGTGCCAAGGAAAGCATCGCCTTTGACATGATGGTCTGCCTGACCAGGGGCATGCTCACGGATGCCAACCCCAAATGGCGGACCATCCCGGTGAGCCGTGACCAGATCTTCGGCCTTTCCGGCATGATCATGGAAGAGGGCGGGGCCGAGGAATTCATGGGCCCCCGTTACACGCGGGCCGTCATCTCCCCGTTCTTCTCCGAGCATGCCACGGCGGCCGTCGACGCCTATGCCGCTCGTATGCAGGGCTACATCGACACCCACCCCGCCGAGCATCTCCGCTTCTCTTTGGGAGGGGGGCTGCTGGGGATGACCAAGATCCTCAACGATACCACGCGAGAGGCCTACGGCGTGATCATCGTCGCCGCCTTTTTGGGGCTGCTGCTCGCGGGGGCCCTGGCCTCCGGCTCCCTGGCCGGGGGCCTGCTCATCCTCCTGCCGGTTGCCGCGGCCCAGGCCCTGATGTGGATCCTCATGCTGCTCTGCGAGATGGAGCTCGGACTGCCCCTGGTGGCCGTGACCCCGGTGGCGCTGGGTTTCGGCGCGATGTTCGGCCTGTACGGAAGCCGGGACGGGTTTGCGCCCGCCACCCTGGCCTGGACCGGAGGACTGGTGTGTGCCGCGTGCCTGCCGTGGAGCCTTATCGGCCTGCGTTTCCAGGGCGGCATGCTGGCGGCCTTCGGTATGCTGATATTCTGCATCACCCTGTGCTCGCTCGGGTTCATGCCCGTCTGGAGACGATGGAACAAGCGCACCGCGCGTCTAACCCCTGGAGATACCGATGGATAAAGACACGACAAAGACCCTGGTCGAGGCAATCGCCGAGGTCGTGGGCCCCCAAGCGGTGCGCTGCGACGACGCCACCCGCTGGACCTATGCGATCCAGGATTTCGGCGGGGCCTTTTTCTATCCCCTCTCGGACCGCTATACCGCCCCGGACATCGTAGCGATCCCGCATACCACCCAAGAGGTCTCCGGGATCGTCAAACTGGCCAACCGCTTCAGGGTCCCGGTGATTGCCCGGGGCGGCGGCCACGACATGACCGGTGCCGCAACCCCCCTGAAGGGCCACGGCGGCATTATCCTGGACATGACCTCCATGAACAGGGTGCTGGATTACCAGGAGGGGCTCAACGCGGTCAGGTTTCAGCCGGGAATCCGCTGGGGAGACCTGGAGCATCAGCTCAACGAGAAGCACCTGACCCTCGGGGTTCTGGGGCCCCATGGCCTGCACGGGGCCACGCTCGGGGCGGGGGTCGGACACAACTGTTTTTCGATCAACGCCCCCGAATACGGGTGGCCCTCGGAGAATGTCCTGACCCTGCAGGTGGTGCTGCCCAACGGCGATATCATCGAAACCGGCTCGCTTGCCAATCAGAACTGCACGAACTGGTTCTTCCGGGAATGCAACGGCCCGGACATGGCCGGGATCTTCCTCGGCTCCGGCGGGGCCTTCGGCATCATCACCGAGATCGCCATGAAGACCTATCCCCGGCCAAACCTTTCGGCCACCTTTGTCTTCGGCTTCGCCGACCTGGACAAATATCTCGAGTTCGTCCACCGGGTGGGCTGGTTCAGGCTCGTCACCGAGTTGTGGGGCATGGCCTTCCTCGGGCTGCATCCCAAGATGAAGGCCCTTTTCCGGTCCATCTTCGGGGAGAAGGATCTGATCCTGCTCACCATCGAGGGCACGGACAAGGGCATCTTCACCGCCCGCAAAAGGGCGGTCAAGAGGATCGCCAGGCAGCTGGGGGGCGTGGAGATCCCGGTCGAGGGCCTGATGCATGCCATCGGCGGCAGCGTCATCGACAAGGTCGAGTTCGCCGGCGGGGGCTATTACGGCGGCATGAGCGGCCCCAACGACAGCTGCACCTGCTCGATTACCCCGGTCTTGAACTGGAAGAGGGTGGCCACCAAGGGGGTGGCGGTGCTCAACGAAAATCGGGATGCCCTCAGCGGGTCGTTCTTTACCATCGATGCGGACGGCTTCTACATCTTCCCCCTCCTTCTGGGCGGCGGCAACTGCTGCCAGAGCGTGGTCTCGACCGCGGTCGACTATGACTGCGGGGGCGCGGCGGGCACGCGCGCCTGCGATGAGCCCATTTCCGGAGAGCGGGCCGCGAAGGCCGCGTACAACCTGAAGCGGGCCAAGGAGTTCTATGCGACCATCTGGGAGATGTATCTGGACAACAACGTGGCGCCCTACCGCATCGGCAAGGAGAACCCGAACCTTATCAAGCGCCTTAAACCGGAATATTACAACTTCCTCAAGCTGATCAAGCAGGCCCTGGACCCCCACAACATCATGAATCCCGGGGTGATTGGTCTGGGTGTCGACGAACGTGAGGCCAAGGGCCTGATCCAGGAGGAAAGGGATGCGTCTTGAAGGATTAAAAGAGGAGATATGGAAATGCAACCATTGCTCCATGTGTTCGGAGATGGTCTGCGATGCGGCCGGATACTACAAGGTCTGCCCGGTCTACCAGGTCAAACGCTTTGAGAACTACACCGCCCGGGGGCACAATACCCTGGCCCTGTACCTTTTGGAAGGCTCCCTGAACTATGATCAGGATCTGGCGGAGATCATCTTCAGCTGCACCACCTGCATGACCTGCGAGGAGGTGTGCAAACCCATGGGCAACGCCGTGGCCGGTCTGGGCGGGTCCGGGCTCAAGTCCATCCTCAATGAGGTCATCCGGCCGCTGGCGGTGAACATGGACCCCATCCCGTCGGTGGGGATCCTCGAGACCATGCGCGCGGACTGCGTGGACCGGGGGATGGTGCCCGACGGCCTGAGAGCGGCGGCCGAAAATGTCGCGCAGACCGGGAACATCTATGGAGAACCCGCGAAGAACAGCGCCGGCTGGAGCGGGGGGATCCCCCGCGACAAGGGCGCCGGGACCCTCCTCTTCGCCGGGGAGACGGCCGCCTTCCGGGCTCCTCAGATCGCGGCGGCCGCCCTGAAGGTCCTCAGGCGCGCCGGGATGCAGGTGGACGTCCTCGAAGAGGAGCGCTCGAGCGGCGCCCTGATGTTCAGGAGCGGCCACCTGGATCTGGCCGGCGAGCTGGCGCGCCGCAATATCGCCGTGCTGAAGGAGCGGGGCGTAAGGGAGCTGATCGTGCTCTCGGCGGATGACTATTACACCATAGTGCGCGACTGGCCGCGGGCCGCCGGCGAGCTGCCCTTTGCCGTGCGTCACCTCAGCATGGTGCTGGCCGACCTGCTGCGCCGGGGCCGGCTGAGGCCTTCAAAGCGCATCGAGCGGCGCGTCACCTATCAGGACCCCTGCCGTCTGGGCCGCGGCATGAATATCTATGAGGATCCGCGCACCGTCTTGCGCTCTATCCCGGGGCTTGAGTTCCGGGAGCTCTACCCCACGGCGCATGCGGCCTGGTGTTTCGGGGGCTGCGGCGGCTTGCCCTTGAGCGATCAGGCGCTGGCCATGAAGCTGGGGGCCCGCAAGCTGCCGCTGGTTGCCGAGACCCAGGCCGAAATCATTGCCACCGCCTGTCCCGAGGTCAGGGTCCATATGGACGCGGTCATCCGGCATGCCGGCGGCGGCTACCGGAGCCTGGACCTCGTCGAACTGCTGGCGGAATCCCTGGAGGTGGACTAATGGCCGACCGCAAACAGGTGGACGTAATCGCCATCATGGCCGAGCTGGAACGGGTGGATCTCTCCGCACTCATTCTGCCGCTGCTCAAGATCGTTGATCCGATCGCCAAGGTGGTGCCCGAAGGCCTGGTCAAGCAGACCCTGATCCATATGCGGCCGTATACCGGGCAGTTCGACTTTCTCGACAAGGTCCTGCCCTTTGTTCCCGGCACGATCCGGGTGGCCGGCCGGATCGCCGCTTTCCGGCCGGTGGGCCTCGGGCTCATGCTCTTTGGCGAGGGGCTGTCGCTGTTCCTGCGTGTGAGCCTGCCGGTCGCGCAGCGGCTGGTGCGGCTCGTGCGGGCATGCATAAGGGCGTTGTCCGGGGTGCGCAAGGGCCACTCTCCCACCGCAGGACGCACATAGATAAAGACCGCTGCCCGGGGGCGTCCGGCCGACATCGGGTGCGCATCCCCGGCGGTGGATTGCAGCCCGGCTGATCGGGCCGATGCAGCTACCATCATCGTAGGAGGAGCATATGCGCAAGGAAAGGGTGGTGCTCTTTGGTGCATCCGGCACCATGGGCTTTGAGGCCTTCAAGGAGTTGTGGCGACGGCGGGCCAGGTACGACATCGTGATTCTGGTGCGGCCCTCGGAGAAGAACAAGAAACTCTTCCGGGCCTATGAACTAAGGGCCGGTATCGCGCCCAGCACGGGCCGCGGCATCGTGGAGAACAACGGATTCAAGATTGTCTGGGGTGATGCCACCAGCTACGAGGATGTGGAGGCGGCCATTCAGGGCTCGGACTGGGTCTTCGACGCCATGGCCTTCATCTCCCCCCAGGCGGATTACTATCCGGACATGGCCAGGGCGGTCAACACCGACGGGATCATCAATATCGTGCGGGCGATCGAGGCCCAGCCGCGGGGCAGGGAGCATATCCGCCTGATCTATACCGGCACCGTGGCCGAGACCGGTGACCGCCTCCAGGACATCCAGTGGGGCAGGGTGGGCGACCCCCTGAAGCCCTCCATCTTCGACTACTACGCAGTGACCAAGATCGCCGGCGAGCGGGCGGTCCTCGAGTCCGACATCCGGCACTGGGTTTCCCTGAGAATGACCTATATCATGCCGGTCGACGCCCGCGAATACGTCGGTCTGGTAGACCCCATCATGTTCCATCAGCCCATCGATTCCTGCATGGAGAATATCTCCTCCCGGGACGCGGGCTATGGGATGATCAATGCACTCGACATCGATGATGATTCCGATTTCTGGCGCAGGGTCTACAACATGGGCGGCGGACCGCAGATGCGCTGCACCTTTTATGAGAACATGAATATGACCTACCGGGAGATCATGGGGATGTCCGGGGTCGATGCCTGCTGTGAAAGGCGCTGGTTCGCGCTGAGGAATTTCCACATGCAGTATTTCGAGGACAGCCACCTGCTCAACGATTACCTCTTCTTTTGGAGGGATTCCCTGGAGGACTGGCGGGATGCGATCATCGAGGACCTGCCCTGGTATATCAAGGGGGTCGCCTTCTTGTGCCGCAATCTGCCGCCCTTCAGACGACTGGTGGAAAAGGCGACCTACAGCAGGCTCGAGAAACTGGCCACCAGTCACCGCAACGGGACCATCCATTGGTATAACCACCGCAACGACAGGCGCATAACCGCCTTCTACAAGGACTATGCGACCTTCGAGGCCATCCCGGACTGGGGGATCAACATGCCGGCGCTTGAGCCCCTGCCGCCAGGGACGAACCGGCTGGACCACGGGTATGATGAGACCAAGGAGCGCCTGAGCCTCGACGATCTGAAGGGAGCGGCCCGCTTCCGGGGCGGCAAATGTCTCTCCCGGAAGTGGAGCGGCGACATGTTCGCACCCCTGGAATGGGAATGCGCCTTCGGACACCGGTTCAGCGGCAAGCCCAGCACCATCCTCAAGGCCGGCCACTGGTGCCCGGAGTGCGTGTCTCCCCCGTGGAATTACGACGAGCAGGCCCGGGTGAATCCGTTCTTTGCCCAGGTCTGGTATCCCAACCACGACCGGGAGGAAGACAATAGCTATCCTGCGGACTGTGTGCAGGATATTGCGGGGGCAGACAGGGATTGACCTGCAGGCTCAGGGATCGAGCCCCATCCTGCAGTGATCCCCAAGGGGAATGATATGGATATCCTGCGGCGAACAGTGATCGTGACCATGGTTATCGTGATCGGGTTTCCCGGCGTGTCCTCGGCCCTGCTGAGGGATAAAAAGGCCGGCAAGTGGAATCTGTCGGGCAAGTTTAAGACGCAGGCAAGCTTCCGGACGGAGGATTCAACGCCCAACACGCCCATCCCGATCGAGTCCGGGGACATGACCAGCCAACGCAACCTGTTGCTCTTGGAGTTCAAGCACGACGTCGGTGAGATCTGGAACGACCTGAGCTTCGCCTATACCCTCCAGGGCCAGGCCTTCTACGACTCGGCCTGGGACTACGGGCCGGAGGTCATGAGCGACACGGCGACGCGCTTTTTCTACTGCCTGGACGATACGCCCCTGGGGAACAAGGGGGGGCGCGATCAGATCAATGACCTCAAGTGGGATGCCGGCTTGCTTTCGGGTTATATAGAGTTGTCCAAGGGCCCGGTCTTCAGCCGTATCGGCAAACAGGTCTTGTGCTGGGGCGAGATGAGCACGGTCCGCATCCTGGACGGGACCAATCCCATGAACACCTCTTCCATGTCGGTCGATATGCTGGAGAGGCTCATCCCCCTCTGGATGCTGCGGCTTAACCTGAGTTTTGATTTTGTCGGGCCCTTTGACTCCCTCTCCATCCAGACCTACTATGTGCCCGGCAAGCTGGACAATAGTTATAAGACGGATATGATTGACGGGTCCCCGATCATCCCCAGCATCGGCCGTGATTACCGCTTTGAGCTGAACGATCCCTTCTCCATGGCCTATTTCAAGGAACTCACCTACCAGAAGGACGATGACCTGGAGAACGACCGCTACGGGATCAAACTGGGGTTCATGATGGACGGGCTGAACGCCTCCCTGGCCTATTACCGCATGTATTCCGAGATGCCCATCCCGTGGGTCAATATTCCCAGGCTGCAGGTAACCCATGTGGACCAGCAGCCGTCGCTCACCCCCGGAGGTCTGATCGCCCAGGTCCTGGGGGGCCAGAAGCTCGAGGTCATCCTCGAAAGGCAGACCGTGGACGTTCTCGGAGGCAGCTTCAACTATTATCTGGAGGCCATCGATACGGTCATGCGGGGCGAGGCGGCCTATTTTTACGATGTGCCCAAGATGAGCCCGGAAACCATCCCCGGCCTGGTAACCGCCATTGCCCCCAAGATCAGCGGCCTCGAGGCCCTGGGGGGGGTGTCCGGGCTGGTCGATCAGGTCAGCCTCTGGGACAGCAACGGCCGGAATGCCAAGACCATGATCCTGCCCTTCAGTTGCGGGGAGATCAAGACCTATGATCAGATCAAGTACGGCATCGGCTTCGACAAATGGTTCAAGATCCCGGCGCTGAACCGTTCGGACTTCATCTGTACCCTGGAGTATGTCGGCAGCAAGATCATGAACTACAAGCAGAACCAGATCATGCTGCCGTGGACAGAGCCGTGGGATGACAATGGGGACGGATACTACGACGTGGTCTGGGAAGAGGAGTATTCCAACACCTTCATCTTCATTACCAACACGAACTATCTCAGCGGCAACCTCAACCCCCGGATGGTGGTCATGTACGAGGTGGAGCCCCGGGCCTGGGTCTTGATCCCCTCGATCAAGTATACCTGGAAGAGGTACGATTTCTGCCTCGAGTATTTCATGACCTCCTCCAGGGGCTATGAGGGGATCATGGGGATGCTGGATGCCAAGGACGAGCTGACCTTCAGTATTACCTGTAACTTCTGAGAAGGCATGGGCGATGCATTTGGTAAAAAATATCCCATTAGTTCCAAAACTTTTCTTCTTTGGGGTAAAGCACCCGGATTGTGGTGCGCATCTGTGTTTTATGCTTAAAATACAAGGCATTGCAAAACAAAAACAGGCACGGGTTTTGCTTGAATTGACCCGGAACAGGTTGGGGGCCTCAGGCCCATTCAGATCAAGTTTGAAGAAAAGGAGGGCATCATGAACAGAACTCCTTCCCGATGGGTGCTGGCAGCACTGGTCGTGGCGACGCTCGTCCTTGCCGGGTGCGGGGCCGCCGAGGACGGCCATAACGAGACGCTGGTATCACAGGAGGCCAACTTCTATAAGGCGGGCGCATCGCTCGCGGCCCTGGGGTGCAGCGAGGACCAGAATATCAAGCTCTATCGCGCCGGAGAGGGCGCCTTTGATCCGGTAGCGGACGGGGACTACTTCCCGCCGGGGACGCATAGCCTGGCGGTGGCCGCGGACGACAGGGTCGTCAAAGGCGAGTCCCTGTCTCAACGCGTCTTCATCAGCGACGGCGGCGGGTATCAGGTTGAGGCCCGCTATGACGGGAACAGCGGCTATTATCTGTGTGACTATACCTTCTTCGGACCGGAGGTCTCCCCGACCCAACCACTGCTGATCCAGATTATCTACGCGGCCGACAAGAAGGCCGCCAAGGCGAAATACGTGGTGACCACCAAAGAGGAGCTGAGGCCCGCGGCGGACGAACTGGTCGAGCAGGGGGTGGGCATCACCCTGAGCCGGCCGTTTCTGGATTCCCTCACCCCCCTGATCCAGGGGCTCATGGTAGAGCAGGGCGTCAGCGGGATCGAGATCGAGGGGCTGTATCCCGCGGACACCGCGGGAGAGGGTGTCATCAAGATCAAGCTCAAGGGGGGGATCACCTCCGAGATTATGCTCAAGGATCACGACGGCGCCGGCAGGCGGCAGCTGACCGTCGGGCTCGAGGATCTGGGTTTCGACGGTTCCGGAATTGCGCAGGTCCTCAACATCCTTCTGAATCTCATCGGCAGACCCATTATTCAGGCCGCCAACCTTGATGAGATCGTCAAGATGCCGCTCGGCTTCGGACTCGGGGAGATGCTCGGCTCTCTTTTGGGCGCTGAGAGCGCGATGTTCACCGAGATCCTTCCACTGGATGGGGACGCTCAGCTTTCGGGCATGCTGGGACCCCTGCTCGAAGGACTGGCGCTCGAAAGCGACACCCTCTTGTTCATGAACATCCTCGGCCTGCCGCAGGAGACCGACGGGGAGTTCGTCGCCCTGGGCGCCGGCATGTATCCCGCGGACCTGTATAGGGACAACCTCGCAACCGATGCCGAGGGGAACTACCTCTGGCCGGAGGTCGTCGTCAACGACCGGGCCTGCCCGGATATGGCCGGGCTGAAGGGCGCCGACACGGATATGGGCCTGGTCCTTTCGCAGTACGGCCTCAACCAGGTCCTCAGCGGGATCATGGAGTCCCTGACGGTATCCATTAGCGATGTCAGGGGCATCCCCATGATCAAGCCCGCGGTGGCCGATAATCGCCTGGATCTGGAGGTGAGCATCAACCCGGCCGGGATTGCCGTTGATTTTGCCTGTGACGCCTATGACCTCAAACTGGTGCTCAACGATGTGGAGGCCCGCTTCATCGAGGTGCTCCCGGACGATTCGCGCCGCAGCCTCGCGGAGGTCCTCTCCCTGGATCTTTGCCTGTATGTCGATGCCGGCTTCGGCTATGACGACACGGGTGCCCCGGTCATGACCATGACCATCCTGCCCGAGCCGGAACTCAGCCATACCCACGTGATGCGAGACAACATGGGACTCGGGGTCCTGGACCACATCGATCTGGTCGGGATCATCTTTGACCTGATGCGCACCGATGAGGACGGGGGCCTGACGATCTCCCTGCCGTTGACCGAACTGGGGATCGTCCCCCGCGAAGGGGCCCTCCCCGGCTGGGTGCAGACCACCTCGGGGGGCGATTGCTTTCTCGGTCTGGCGGCCCGGGGCATCGACCTGGACCAGCTGCCCCTTGATACCGGGGCCTGCCTTATCGCGACGGCTGGCCGCTGATCGCGGACGCCTCCAAGGGGCGCCCGTCGGCCCCTGACAACAGGCATCCAGGCGGTGTTCTGCCCGAAGGGGCGGGCGTTCCCGCCCGCTGGCACGGCCCTTCTGCCGTGAAACCCAGGGAAACAGGCACTTGATCCGACCCTCACGCGCCTGCCCCGCTCGGAAGGGGCCAGGATCCTGATCCGGCCCCTTCCCGGTGGGCGGCTGGGGCCCATAGACAAAAACATACTTTAAATATGAGGGGGGTATGAATGAACAAGCAGCTCACTAGGATGGAGGCGGAGGTCGTGATTGCCGGGGCGGGTCCGGGGGGATGTACCCTGGCAAAGGACTTGAGCGCCAAAGGCAAAAAGGTGATCCTGCTGGAAAAGGGCGGGGACAACGATTTCCTCTATGGGACGCCTTTGGGGATGCTGCTGAACATCGATGTCGCGCCGCGTTTTCCCATGCCCACGCGGGGCACGAATCAGGGCGAGAACGTGGTGGTGGGCAGCGGGCTCGGCGGGGGCACCCTGTTCTATGCCGGGTCGGCCTTCTTGCCGGATGCGGACTACTGGAAGGCGGTCGGGATCGAGTTCTCCAAGGATATCATTGATGAGGCCGTGAAGGAGACCTGGTCCTGTGATCCGCCGGAGGATTTCATCGGGCCGGGCAGCCGGCGCATCCATGCGGCGGCCAGGGGTCTGGGGTATCCCTTTGAGCTGGCCATGCGGCATGTCGATTTTAGCAAGTGCCTTCGCGACTGCGACAAATGCGTCCTGGGCTGCACCAGGGACGCCAAGTGGACTGGCAAGGTTTTTGCGCGAGCGGCACAGAAGAACGGGGCGACCATTCTGACCCGCGTCAAGGCCGACCATGTCATCCTGGAGCAGGGCCGGGCCGTGGGCCTCAGGGCCAGAGGCGTCTTCGACCACCGGGAGTACGAGGTCCGGGCCCCGGTGGTGGTCTGTGCCTCAGGGGGGGTGGGCACGGTGAACATCCTGAAGAATTCAGGCTTCAACCGGGCCGGCAGCTGGTTCTCCGGCGACCCCACCACCTTCATCTTCGGTTTTCTCCCCCGGGGGGAGAAGGGCAACGGGGGCGAACATTCCATGACCTACGGCTGGTATGATGAAGCGCATCATATCATCTGGTGCGGCATGGCCTCGCCGGCCCTGGCCTGGCACCTGATGTTCATCCAGGATGAATGGGCCAGGGCCCTGCCGAAACTCGGGAGGTATTCGAGGGTATTGAGCCTGTTCGCCAAGTGTTCCGACGATGGCGTCGGCAGGGTCTATATGAACGGGCAGATCGACAACTTCTTTACCGAGGCGGACCGGGAGCGGCAGGAATACGGGCGCATGGTGGGCCGACAGATCCTCATCGAGGCGGGGTGTGATCCCTACGATATCCACGTCACCGGGGTGACCCTGGGCCATCCGAGCGGCACCGTGAGGATCGGCGAGCTGCTCGACGCCGATCTCCAGATAAGGGGCTGCGAGAATCTGTACTGCTGCGATACCAGTGTCACCCCCGGGGCCCCGGGAAGACCGCCGACCCTGAGCATCGTGGCCCTGGGCAAGCGTCTGGCGCGGCATCTGGAGGCCAGCATCTAGGACGCCAAAGGCAGCCGGCCACCTCAGGGTTCTGCGGCCGAGTCGATTTGATTTTTGAGGAATGCCGGCGGCGGATGGGCTCCCGGATCCCTCACGGCCTGTCTGCGTGCAAGACCCGCTGACCGCTCTCCGGACAGGGGGAGGGTTTGTGTTTGGAGATGACGGTGCACAATGCTATACAATAAAAACATCGTTGTCCTTGGTTATGCCCCATGTCATGCGGCCGCCCGGCACGGGGCTGGGCGCTGGTTTTGAGGAGGTGCAGGCATGCAGAAAAGGGCCTTTCTTGCCGGACTGATTTGTTTTCTTTCGGCCTTGAGCCTGGCCGGTTGCCATGATTCGGATTCCACCGGCGTGTTTTTTCAGGGCACCTCCGAAACGTCGGGCTTGAGCGAGCAGGCGCAGTCGGTCGGCATCAGCATCGTGCTGCCTGTCTTGCCGTTTACCGATAGCGCCTCCGTGAAGGTCGACCGGGACCTGATCACCGGCATGGCGCAGGCCTACTGCCGCCAGGCAGGGGACACGGCCTCCAGTTCGTCGTTTTTTCTCGGGTACCTCCCGCTGGCCGCGGCCGATGCCCTGGGCGGGGAGGAAATGGACGCCGATATGGCCGCCCGGCACCTGGGCAGCCTGGCGGTTTCCGGGTACTTCGGCGGGGTCTGGCTGCGTGACGCCCTGGCGGACAGGCAGGCCGCGCAGGCCCTGAGCGCCTTCGGTCTGGGGGTGCTGTTGCTCGATGATCAGGCAACCAGCCGGCGCGCGCCCGGGAGCGCTCCTGTCTTCGGTGTGCTCGCGGCTATGGCCGAGAGCGCGCTGTCCATCGCCCTGACGGGCCCGGATGCCTGGGTCTTCTGCGCCGGTCGGGCCGCGATCGAGCCCTTCCTGATCCTCTACGGCTACAACTGGGGCTACTTCAATTATATCCTGGAGAACCCGCCCGCGGGCGCCCGCGTGCCGGACGACTATGCTGCGGTCTGCCGCCGTTTCCTGGATTGCGTCCTCCCGGGGGTGGAGCTGGCCACGCTCACGCGCTATCAGGCAAGCCTCACGCACCTCTATCCTGACGAGGGCACCTCGGATGCCAATGCCAGGTGGCGCGAGATGCGCTCGAGCATGAGCCTCTGGGGTCTCGGGGCGGTCAACGCCGGCGACAGGGTTTGGCAGTCGATCATGAACGATCAGATGTCGCCGGAGGTCTATGAGCTGCTCCTGGACCTCTCGGCGCGCTTCATGCTCGTGGCCGAGCTGTGCCTCCTGCCCGCCATGCAGGGATATGCCGAGAACGACCCTGCCGCCACCCGGGTGGCGATCCTCGAGCAGGCCGGCATGCTCGTCTGGGCCGGAACCTACTTCATGGGTCTGCTCTCTGATGAACCCGCCGGAACCTTCCCGGAGCTCATTCCGGGGGAGTAAGGCCGGTCTTCCCGCTGCCATGAAAGGACCAGTAACCAGGGTGTGTGAAGGGGCATGCCGAATGCGAGCGTTACACAGACCCTCAAGGGCCTGAGTGCCGGATTCCCCCCCTTGTGGCGGAAAGCAGGGTAACAGGCTTGCCCTGGGGGTCCGACCCATGATCGTTGCCGGGGTCCCGAGGTCCACCTTCCCGGGGCGGCAAAGACAAGGGCAAGCCGCACACACAACAGGAGACATCCGGTGTTTTCCGGGGCCGTCGCGCCTCCCTGGAAAAAACATACTCGTGAAGCTGAAGTGATCCTCCATGATTTATCAATATGTTCAAGCGCACGAAGTTCGGAGAATTCTCCCAACCAGGGGTGCGGCGCGCCGTGTGAACGGGACCGGGTGCCTGCTCGGGCTTGCGTCGGGGGCCCTCTTGGGGGTACATGCATGTCATGGACCCCGGAATTGTACCCGTGCTCTGGATCGCGGCGATCATCCTGATTGCCGTGGGATTCTCCGGCCTGGTGCTGCCGGCCCTGCCGGGCGCGCCCTTGCTGTTTGCCGGGCTGGTCTGCGCGGCCTGGGCCGAGGGCTTTGCCTATGTGGGGCTCAAGACGCTGGTGGTGCTGGGGGTCATGGCCTTGGGCCTGTTCGCGCTCGACTTCCTGGCCGGCGCCTTCGGGGCGCGGCACTTCGGGGCCTCGCGCCGCAGCATGGCCGGGGCGGCCCTGGGGGTGTTCGTGGGCCTGTTCTTCGGGTTCCCGGGCGTTCTGCTGGGACCCTTTGCCGGGGCCATGATAGGCGAGCTCACCCTCAGGCCCGACTTCCGGGCGGCGGGCCGGGCAGGCCTGGGCGCCACCATCGGCTTGGCCCTGGGCACGGCCCTCAAGCTGGCCCTGGCCTTTTCCATGCTGGGCATCTTCCTGGCGGTGCGCCTCCTGTGAGAAGGCCCTGGGGATCGTGCGGGGGGTGACGGCCCGCAGATCCATATCCCAGGGACATCACCGGCGCTTGGCACCATGGTGTCCTGCCCCTTGCCTGTTTGAAATCAGGGGTATGAACCCCAGGGCAAGCCTATGACCCTGCTTTCCGCCGCAAGCGGCCAGTAATTCGACCCTCAGGCCATAATGGACCCTCAGTGAATGATATCGGCTGACTTGGCAATCCTGGTCAATTCTTCGGGGAAGACAATACCGAGCCGTGCGACAGCCTCGGGATCGTACGAGATACACAGCTCGTTCTGTCTCAGGACCGGCAGTTCTGCAGGCGTTTTCCCCTCCTTGAGGATCTTGAGTGCCTGCTGACCGGAAAGCTCGCCTATGAATTTGAAATCCGGGCCGATATACAATACGCCACCGGCAATCGGATGATTCATGAACGCAAACAGGGGGATGTTGTTCTCGCGCGCAAACCGGCTGGATTCCCGGCCGGCCTGGTCGTTATTGAGACCGTAGTAGGAATCGAGAGGCAGACCGATGGAATCGATCCCGGCATCGAGCAGTTCCCTTGCGGCCGGCATGAAGGGGTCAGCCTTGTTCACCTGCTTTGCAACGACGGAAATGCCGACCTGTTTGGATTTTCGTTGTACTTCTTCGATAAAGGCAATGGCGTTGTCGTCATCGCTGTAGATCATGCCCATGGTCTTTATGGTCGGAACCGCCATCTTCGTCAGGGTCAAGAGCGCCAGGGGGTCCATATATAAGGTGGCGCCAGTAAATCCCTCGCCCGCGGTCTCGAGCGAACGGCACCCTACAATGAACGGGTTGGACACCGCGCTGAACACCACAGGGATGCCTGCCTGAACAAACTTCTTTTTTGAATATTTGGTTGCCGGAGTCGATATGGTGAGCACCAGATCAGGCTTGGCCTCGACGATCTCTGATGCCGTCTTCTTTATCTTCAGCAGGATCCCGACTTTCTCCCACAGGGAGGCATCGGCATCTGCACCGATGATGTGTCTGTTTATCGTAAGGTTCTGCCCTTCAACCAGGCCTTGTTGGGTGATTGCCTCAACAAACCCCGTGTAGGTCCGCTCGAACAGCGGTATGTCTGAAACCTGCAACACCTCGATATGGTAAGGCCCGTCGGCGAAACACGGGGGGACGAAGAGCACCATCAGTCCGAGCAACACAACCCATCTTTTCATGGTACCTCCATTGATCGCTATTTCATAAGATACGATATGTTATATCGGATATTCTCTGGTGAATCTTAATGGCTTGAGGGCCAAATTCCCCGCTGCCTGCAGCGGCAGAGTGGGTCCTTAGGCTTGCCCCGGGCTTCATTCCCATGATTGGCCGCAGGCTCAGGCCCGCCTGGCAAGAAACATGCGGAGCGCCTCCACGATCAGGCCGATGCGATCCGCCTCGGTGAAATGGTCGCCCTTGCGGCCGTAGAAACGGTCGAAGCGTTTGCGATAGTGCTCGGAGACGAGTGCGTAGGAGAAGAGGATCACGAAACTGTCGATCAGGTAGGCGGCATGGTCGCTGTCGATTTGCGCGTCGATCTCGCCGCGGCCTTTGGCCGCCTCCACGAGGCGGAAAAAGAAGTCCCGCCCGACGCTCTCAAAGCGCTCGGAGACATAATCGGCGAAGGTATTCAGGGAATAGCCGCCGATATCGATGTAGAGGATCAGGTACGGCCGGTACTCCCGGGTGAAGGGGATGACCCGGGTGAGCACCTCGGTGATGGAGGCGAAGATCTCGCCGGGCACGAAGGCATCGTAGAAGCCCTGGATGATGTCTACCCCGCGATCGAGCACGGCGCGGAAGAGGGCCTCCTTGTTGCGGAAATACTTATACAAAGCCCCGGTTGAAATGCCGGCGCGCTCGCAGATACGCGGGATATTGGATCCGTGATAGCCCATCTCCGCGAACACGGCCGCGGCGGCGTCCAGGATGGCTTCCTGTCGCCCCTGCTCAAGTTTGCGGAAGGTTTTCTGCATCCCTGCTCCCCATCAAGAAAGATCCACCTCAGCTAGCAGAAATACGCTTCCTGCGTCAATCGTTGCCTGCCCGACGCAGTCGTATGGCGATCCAGAGGCCGAAGACCACGCACCAGAGGTTGATGAAGGCATTCAGGATCAGGTCGAGGATGGAGATGGCGTACATGCCATTTAGGATATTGAAGCTGAAATCGAGCACCCCGAGAAACATGAGGGCACCGGCGCAGACCAGCGACAGGGTCTTTTGGCCCTCAGAGAGCTGCCGGGCGGCGACCAGGAGCGCGGCGGCGAGGATCAGGTCGGGCAGGGGAAAGGAGTGCTCGTAGACGAAGTATCCGGCAGGCGGCGTAGCCGGGGCCAGTCCGATGGTAAAAAAACCGATCCAGAAGAGAATCAAACCCAGGGCCGTGAGGACCTCGAGTACCACGATCGGTTTGAGTCCTTTTTCCATTTGGAACCTCCTCATTCAGGAATGATTTTTCCTGGGTTGCTTCACGCGCGCAGGTTGCCTGCGCGCGCCGGGACCTGCGCGCGGTACCCTGAGCCCGGTCTGTGCCTACAGCCCCCTGTGACGACTCCCGTTTTGCCTGCCGGATTCTGCATCGTCAGGCCTCCTGATCAGCTGCACCCTCATACATACAGGGGCTTGTTTTAATCCGCCCGGCGGATGACGGCCCCGGCCAGGGTGTCCTTCTCGATTCCTCCGGGGGAGAGCACCGGCTTGCCATTGATGATAACATGCTCGATGCCGCCGGGGTAAACGGCTGGTGTATGGAAGTTGGCCGCTGTCCCCAATGCGGCATGATCGAAGATCGTGATGTCGGCATAATACCCTTTCTCTAGGGTGCCCCGCTCCCTGAGATGCAGGAGGGCCGCCGGCAGGGAGGTGGTCTTGCGCACCGCCTCTTCGAGGGTGAGCAGCGGCTTGGCCTTGGTGAAGAAGGCGATGAAACGCGGAAAACAATCATAGAAGACATGCGCGGGCCGGCCGATCGGCCGCAGGATGGTGTCGGTCGCGGGCACGGCGCGCGGATGGGTGAAGCCCGCCCACATCGAGCGGAAGGCAAAGGGGTCGTCGGGCTTCAGCGGTGTGTGGAACACCATGACCTGGCCCTTTTCCTCCACCAGCAGATCGCAGAGGGCGTCGAAGGGGTCCTTGTGTTGCGAGAGGCCGATCTCCGGGAAGGTCTTGCCCTCCATCCACTGGTTGTGGGGGCTCATGACCGCCATGACCCGCAGTCCCTCCCAGCCGGTCATCTTGAGATAGTTGAACGACCAGGTGGCGCCGTCCCGGTGCGGCCAGTCCGGCTCCACGGAAAAGATATCGTGCAGCACCCTTTTGCGGAAGGTCCGGTCCTGAAGCCTTACCAGGGCCTCGGCCTTGCTCCCCTCGGAGACATAGGGCGGCAGGAAGGCGAAGAGTTCGGTAAAGCCCTGTGAGGTGGGCACGAGGTCGAAGGCGATATCGACACCCTGACGGCGCTGGGTATCGATGAGCTCGATCTTGTCCTGGAGACCCTTTTCGATGGGGATGGGGATCTTGAGGGTGTTGTAGGCAAACGAGCCGAGCCTGGCGGCCGTGCGCGTTATCCGGCCTAAGCCCTTGGCATAGGGCTGCCAGTAGAGATGCGATATCTGAATCGGAATGTCGCAGCGCCGGCCGACCTCGCTTACCTCGTCGATGGCGTTGGCGATGGTATGGGCGTAGCTCCTCATGTGCGAGGTGAACACGCCGTCATAGCGCTTCAGAACGCCGCCCAGCCCGACCAGTTCGGCGGTGTCGCTCTGCAGCCCCGGGAAATACTGCAGGCCGGTCGAGAGGCCCAGGCAGCCCATCTCGAGGGACTCTTCCAGATAGCGCTCGAGGCGGGCCTGCTCGTCGGGCGTCAACAACCTGGTAACGAGGCCCGAGGCGGCGATCCTGAGCGACCCGTGGCCGACGAGCGTGCCCATGTTGAGCAGCAGGCCCTGCCGCTCCAGGCGCTCGAAGAACTCCGCCGGGGTGCTCCAGTCGACGATCTCCTGCTGCGACTGCCCGGAGAGGTTTTCCAGATACGCCAGGGTCGCCTCCCGGTTTTCGCGGGGCACATGACAACTCGAAAAACCGCAGTTTCCGCCGATCACCGTAGTCACGCCCTGCCGGATGAGCGGCTCCAGACGCTCGGCATGCCCAGCGTCGGCGATCGCGAAATCCACGTGCGAATGGATATCGATGAAGCCGGGACAGACGATCTTGCCCTGCGCCTCGATCTCTGTGGCGCCCGTGGCGTCTTTCAGGTCCCCGATGGCCGCGATGACGGCGCCCTCAACGGCGATGTCGCCCTGAAAGCGCTTCCGGCCGCTGCCATCGACAATGGTGCCGTTGCGAATGATCAGATCGTACCGCATGTCATCACCCCTCCTGTATACGCGCGGTTTGCGGCCTTGCCCTCTCGTCGGCCGTGGGAAGGCCGGGGAGGGGATGCAAAACCGCCCTTAATCGAGTCCTTTTTCGTAGAAGAAGATCTCCACGCCGCGACGCATGATCTCGGCCAGGAACGGATCGGGGTCGGCCAGCAGCCGATCGGGCGAATAGACCCCGCCCGGGATGTCCTTGAACCTGCCGCTCAGCTCCCACAGGGCCGCTGTCGTGCACGGGATCGAGGTGATCTGCCCGATGTGGCCGATGTAGGTGTAGGTGCGGTGCGCCGTCTTGTCCTTATTGTATCCATAGACATCGATACGGCCGACCGACTTGTCGAGGCCGCCGGCCCCGAAGAGGCTCTCGATCTTATGGAAGAATACGGCCGCCTTCTTACGGCGCGCGTGCGTGTTGAAGAGGCCCGTCTTCGCGAGGGCCATGACGAGGAGCGGGATATAGGAGGGCTGTACGCCGCCGTGCAGGGTCACCTCGGTGAGGCCCTTCAGATTGCGCGGCAGGGAGACACTCTCGGCATGACCGGTGTAGTAGACCGGGAGATCGCCCATGGGGAAGGGAAAGCGGACCACCTTGCGCCCGCCGCCGGTCTTGACCCGCACCTCCTGACCGCGGATGGTCTGGAGGGTCGTGCCGTGAAAGATGTTGAAGAGGTGGGTCAGGTTGGCGGGTCCGGCCGCCTCGTTCGAGCCCGCCGCCCAGTGTACGTTGATGCGTTTGGGGTCGTCCATGGAGTTGTAGCCCTTGCGCGCCAGGGCCTGGGTGATGCCCGGCGAATTGCCCCAGCCGGTCAGGATATGGATCCCTTTCTGGCGGGCGGCCTCGTCGAGGGTCAGGGCCTCCAGGTAGGCCTCGTAGTCGTCTGCGATGGAGACATAGGGCTTGCCCGCCTCCAGGGCCGCCGTGGCCAGACGCTTCTCAAAGACATAGAAAGGACCCGCGAATCCCAGCACGATGTCATGCTGCCGCATGAGGTCCACCACCTGGGCCTGCTCCTGGGCATCCACGCGACAGGCACAGAAACGTTCATCGCGCTGCCCGGCCACCTGCCTGGCCTTTTCGAGGTTGAGATCGGCTACCGTGACCGCCGTGACGTCACGCTCCTTCTGCAGTTCATCCAGGGCATCCACCGCCATGTCCCCTGCTCCACCCAGCACCAAGAATTTCATAGCTCTCTCTCCTCCGTCTCAAGATTGAACCTTCCTTCCCCGCGGGGTGTCTCTCCTGCACGGGGGAGACACCGCGTGTGCACCGAGAGCGAACGTTCATTCTCTATTGTCCGCGCTTGTCTGTCCCTTGTCAAGGGCGAAGAACAATGTGCACCCTTCCTTTCCCCCTGCCAGGCTTCGATTGTTGTGAGTCGCCGAGCCTGTCTGCCGCAAAGCCGGCCTATGCGGCCCAATCAGGCCCTGCCGGGTTTTCCGCATGCCGGTTCCTCCCTGGAACTACAGGAGATATATGGACAAATGCATGCCAACCAGTATATAGATAATATTGTTGAACTATCCCAGAATTGCCAAAACATACCGGGGGATTGTGGACGGGCTCTCCCCGATAAGCATGATGGAGGATAATTTTGGAAAAAGATAGACTTCGAGAAATGTCTCTGTTGCGAAAAAAGGCTCACACAACAATGGTGAAGAAAAAATCACAGGTATATGCGGCCTTCCTGAAGATGGAAGAAGCCGCCTATCGTGACGGAGAACTCGAAGGCAAGGTTAAGGAACTGATCGCCATCGGGATAGCTGTGGTCATAAACTGCGAGTCCTGTATGCAATGGCATATTGAGCAGGCGGCCGAGAAAGGGGCAACCGAAAAGGAAATTATGGAGGCGGTTGAAGTTGGAATAGAGATGGGAGGAGGTCCGGCAACCGCACACGCACGCTTTGCTCTAGAGGTATTGGAGACAATTGATTTCAAGAATGAATTGGAAAGAAATCCCTGAAATACCGTTGCATAACCGACGGAAGAACGCTGGGAAAACCAGGGTTGCGTCCCTCCTGTGCCGTGGTCGGATACCTCTTTGATTTAAGATTGGTTATTGTTATATCATCGCTTTTATGCCGGGGGGGTAGTCGTTGCGGGCCCCCAGGAATCCGAAGGCTGGAAGGAGAACCCGGAAATGGGAATTGTTTTGGATGGCAAGACCCTCGCCCGCCAGATCGAAGATGAACTTGCCATACGCGTTCATGACATCAAAGCGCGGAACAGGGGGAAGGCCCCCATCTTAGCCACTATCCTGGTAGGTGATGACCCATCTTCGGCTACTTATGTAAAAATGAAAGGGAATGCATGCCAGAGGGTTGGAATGCAATCTCTCAAGGTGAGGCTTCCTCAGTCCACTACCACGGAAGAACTGCTGGCGGAAATTGATAGGCTCAATGCCAACCAGCAGGTACACGGAATACTGCTTCAGCATCCCGTACCACCGCAGATTGATGAGCGAAGCTGTTTTGATCGGATCGCGCTGGAAAAGGATGTCGATGGTGTAACGAGCCAGGGATTTGGGAAAATGGCATTGGGTGAACCGGCCTTCGGATCGGCTACCCCGAGGGGCATCATGCAGCTTTTGGATCACTATGGAGTGTCTATCTCGGGCAGGCATGCGGTGGTGGTCGGACGCAGCCCGATCCTGGGGAAGCCGATGGCCATGATGCTGCTCAATGCCCACGCGACAGTAACGATTTGTCATTCCAGGACACAGTCGCTGCCGGATATTATTCGGCGTGCCGACATGGTTGTCGGTGCCGTGGGGAAACCTGAATTTATCAAAGGAGCCTGGATCCAGGACGGTGCTGTTGTGATAGATGCAGGTTATCATCCCGGCGGCATCGGTGATATTGAGCTAGGGGAGGTCATCAACCGATGCTCGGCGTACACCCCGGTTCCGGGAGGTGTAGGCCCGATGACGATCGCCACGCTGATATCACAAACAGTAGAGGCGGCACAAAGGCGCACATAACAAGGGCATTCAGGTGGATGCGGGCGCGTGGCGCCCAGCGCTTTCGGATGACCGACAGAACAACAACCGAAATCCCGATGGAGGCCGATCGCCAGCATCCGGGGTATCAGGCCCGGAGAACAAAAGCGGCTGGCAGCGGGGATCACAAAGGCCGGAAGCCGCCCTCTGGTTGACCGACATCACGAGAGGGCAAATCCGCGGGCACGTTACTTGAGTATTGATCAAGATCCGTCAGGGCTTAAGCGCCTGAGGGTCGAATTCCCCGGCGTCGATCTGTCGGGAGGGACGGGGGGGTATTCGGCCACGGCCTGCTGTCGGTCCTCCTGCTGCAGGACCTCGCGGATCCGATTGAACTCGTCGGCATGCGCCAGGAAGGCGTCGACCACGTCGGGGTCGAAGTGGGTGCCGC
>CAZUDI010000051.1:0-25984 GCA_964618975.1 uncultured Bacteriovoracaceae bacterium
TCTGGGCAATGATCGTGCAGTAGTTACCCATCATCACGTGCCTGCCGATGGTGATAGTCGCATGGTTGCCGCCGATACCCGCATAGGCGCCGATATTGGCGTGATCCCGCATGATGATGTTGCTCCCGTTGCCGAAGCTGGCCCCCTGGCCTACACCGATGATACGGGCCGATTCCAGAAACAGCGGGCGGCATACCAGCACCCGGAAACGACCGAACCACCTGCCGAGAAAAGGGGTGTCTCCGGGGAGATGTCTGGCAATGAGGCGGTAGAGCGTGTAACAGAGAATCTTCCTGATATCCCATTGCTGCCTGATCACGGTCATCATATAAAAGGTTCTGCCGCCTTGGAGCCACCAGCACTCCGACCTCTGTGCAGACCGAGATCAGGGGGCCCCGACGCGTCCTGCACCACCACCCTCGTCCTCCCTGCGGACCATCCTGCGCACCGCACCCACGAAGGAGCGGAAGGCGGCATGGCCGGAGACGAGCAGGGCATGGGAGAGATCCCTCTTCAACAGGTAGACCGAGGCATCCCGGCCATGCAGATTGGCAAACTCCTGCTTGTAGCGTGCATGGCCCACCCCGAAATTGAGATACTGCGGAGGCTTGTACCCGATGAGGTCTTCGATCAGCAGATAGACCAGCAACGCCCCGGGTGAAAAGGGGGCATAGGATGCATCATAGGCCACCTCGTTGTAATGATAGACTTCCCGGTACTGACATCCGACCACGAAGGCATATGGCTGCGCCTCACCCTCCAGGAGATAGGCCCGCAGAACTCCGCGACGGGCCAGGTCTCCCAGCCTGGCGACAAAGGCGGGCGTGTTGTCGATGCGCACGCCGATACGCCTCTCCTGCCATGAGTTGCGGGCCACCCGGGAAGCACCTTCCAGAAAGTGCGGAACCTGATCTTCGCGTTCCACGCGCATCACCTGCAGACGGCCGCCATGTTCCTGCAATTTTTTCAGCTTTCTGCGGTAAAGGTTCCTCTTTTTGGAACTGAACCGGGCGAGATAGGCATCGAAGGTTTCCGGCAGCCGGGAGATGTGGAAGGCGCGCAGTCCGTCGGGGACATAGACGATCATGTCCGGGTGATTTCTACCGGCATGCTCGAGGTAACGCCAGAGGGCGCTGTCCTCGGGCACACTGTCCAAATAGATGCATTCACACCCGGGAAAGCCCTGCCATATGTCCTGAAAGACCTGTTCCATCAGGCCTTCACCGTCCCTGAGCAGGGGGAGGCTGCCCAGCACACTGACCGTATGCAGGGTCTTCTGCCAGAGGGGCCGCGCCCGGATGTCGAAGACCAGCCGGTGCTCGCCCTCGAGGATTGGCAGGACCCCGACCACCGAACCCCCGTCGGCCTGCACGATACCTACCCGCAGGCTTGTCTCGGGTGCGGTCGCCCTGAGATGGCTCACCCATACCGGCGACTGGTAGAGCGCATCCAGATGCGCGCACTCACCGAGCAGGTCCTCCCAGCGTTCCCGCACCTCCGGCGCCTCCCACTGCCGGGGTGTATCCAGAAAATGTGTTTCAGGTCCTGTGCGTGTCTGCATAGGCTCCAGCCTTCAAGGCCGGCTTCCCCGTCACCATCTCTCCCAAGCGCTCCGTCCCGGCCCCGGCGGACCACCTGGCGCTGCCGGCCCTGTCTGTAGGGGCTTTTCCTCCTCAGAAATCACCCCTGCTCCGGTTTCCTGACCATATCCCCCGCAGCCTCAACGAGTCCAACCTGCCTTTCACAAGCAATCCACCCCCCGATAGAGGTCGATATAGCGCGCCTTCAGGGCTGGCAGTATTTCATCCAGGATATCGATCACATAAGCGTTGTCGTCGTGCAGGAGCATGATGTCTCCGCGCCGCGCCAGGCGCAGCAGCTCTGCGGCGCAGGTATGTGCCTGATGCCGGTCTCTGCACTGCCAGTCATCCGCCTCGAGCGACCACACCACGGTCCGCAGCCGCAGCAGCTTGGGAAGGAGCAGACTGGAGAGCGTAATGCGCCCGTTGGAAGGTCGGAACAGGTGGGGCCTCTCCCCGGTGCGGACCTCGATGAGACGCTGACAGTGGCTGATGTCACGGTAATTATCCCAGAACCCGGGCTGCCTGTCGTTGGGATGCTCAAAGGTGTGGTTCCCGATCAGGTGCCCCTGCCTGCGGATTTCTGCGAGCAGTTGGGGTGCACCGGCGATGCGCCGGCCCACGACAAAAAAGACCGCCCGCGCCTCATGCGCCTTCAGGCGCTCCAGCACCTGCGGCGTCACCTCGGGATCCGGTCCGTCATCGAAGGTGAGCAGGATAGAGTCAGCCCCGTCACGGTTGAGGCGCCTGACAGCGAAACAACGCGGAACGAAAGGCTTGACGATTGATCGGAGATAATCAATCACATGCGCTATATTTTCCATCACAGGCTTGTCCCACGGTATTCCGTGTTTCAGGGCGGCCCCGGTCACAAACGCAGATTCGACGTGGTCGTCCGGCCCCTGCGGGGTAGACGGATTTTGGCCAGGAGGGAATTGAACAGTCCCGACAGGAAACCCAGGCCCAGACCGGAATGGATCACCAGGAAGATCGGCACCAGATGTGGAAAAAATCGCAGGCCCCTTTCCCAGGAAATCCGCACGGCCGTCAGCATGACCAGTGCCAGATAGGCCCCGTAGACAAGGGGAAGGATCCGCCTCAAAACCGGGCGGAAGAGTCCCGCAACGGGCAACACGGCCAGCCCGAGCACCAGGGCCGCGGGGATCGGGGTGCTGAGGTCGAGGGCTTCGGGATGTTTGAGGATGAATTTGCCTCGACCGAACCCGTAGCGCTTCATCTGCCTGAACAGAGCGCGCAGGTTTTCGCGGGGATAGTATTTCACCGTCAGGATCGGGCTCATGTAGGTCTTGAATCCTTGCTTCTCGAGACGGTAGTTGAATTCGACGTCCTCGCAGGCATCGAAGCCCTCGTCGACAAAACCGACCTTGGTGAAGACCTCCCGGCGATAGATCGCCCCGTGGCTGACCGGGCTAACCGGCCCTTCGGAGCTGGAATAGATCAGGGAGCCCTTCCCATGCCCGAGAAACGAGCTCCGGGAAAGGGCGACGGCCATCTGGAAGTCCGTGATATCCGGGGGGTCCAGAGGCTGAGCCCGGCCCAGACAATCCGCCCCGTTCTTCTCAATCGTGGCCGAGATGCCTGAAAGCAGCTTGCTGGTAGGGATGAAACAATGGCCATCGATGACCATGAAGACCTCCCCCCTCCCCTGCCGGAATCCGAGGTTGCGGCCGGCGCTCGAAAGGCGCTTCACGTTATCCACCAGACGGATCTGCGGGTGCCTCTTCGACATGCGGGCGACGATCGCGCGCGTGGAGTCATCCGACATGCCGTCGGCGACGAGGATCTCATAGCGGTCGGGCGGGTAATCCTGCTGCAGGAGCTGTTCGATCGTGGAGGCGATAAACCTTTCTTCGTTGCGGACAGGCATGACAACCGTGATGAAGGGCAGCTCAGTTCCGGACATGTTGCCTCCTTACTCACACGAAACCTCTGCATATATGGATTCCAGCTCCTGTGCCTGTCTCTCGAAGGTGAAGTCCTGCTCGACACGCCTTCTGCCCGCTTCACCCATCGCCCGCATCCGGACGGGGTCATTCAGGCACTCCCTGATCTTGTCGGCGAGGAGGTCGGCCCTTGCGGGAGACACCAGGAACCCGCTGATACCATCCTCGACCACTTCCGGCACCCCCCCCACCCTGGTAGCCACAACCGGTTGGGCACAGGCAAAGGCCTCCAGAACCACATTGGGGAACCCTTCCGTCAGCGACGGCAGCACCAGCAGATCCATGGCCGTAAAGATGGCGTCCAGATCGCGCCGGAAACCGGCGAAGCGGCACACATGCTCAACATCCATCTCGTGTGCCTGCCTTTCCAGACGGGTGCGGCACGGGCCGTCCCCGCAGAGCACGCAGGTCACCCCTTCCATGACTTTACTGACTCTCCCGATGGCGTCGATCAGGAAACGGTGGCCCTTTTCCGGGCTCAGCCTGCCGGCGGCGACGATCAGACGCGCATCCCGGGGCACCCCCAGGCTCTCACAGACACGTCCGTGCCGGACAGGGTCGCGGCACGTCCGGCCGTTTGCGGCGCCTACGGCATTATGGACCACCCAGCTGCGTCGGCCCCTGACCCCCAGGGCGGTCAGGCGCTCCTTCTGGCCGTGCGAGACGGAGACGATCCCGTCCGCCCGCTTGAGGGCCTGACGCTCCAGCCACTCATAGAAAATCACCTTCAGGTTCTCGCCCGTATACCCGCGCGAGAAGGCCAGCACCGGAAGGCGCCTGCGTCGGGCGGCGATCAGACCAAAGACGGCGGACTTGTAGCCATGGACACACAGGATGTCGACCCGGGCCTCGTCGACGAGGCGCCCCAGTCTCACCAGGGCCCGGCCATCCCAGGGCCCGGCCATGTCTATACCCCAGGCGGGCAGGCCCCTCCGGCAGGCGTGGTCGAGGATCTCGCTTGGCCGGTTCTTCTCGTTGAATGATGCCACCAGCCCCTGATACCGCTCACGGTTCAGTCTCACCAGGTGTTCCACGATCTGTTTCTCCGGCCCGCCGAAGGCGTTGGAGGCGATCAGGTGCATGATCCTGCGGGGCTTGTCTTGCATCACGGCTTTACTCACTCCCCCGCGGGGTACGCGCCCAGGGACGCTCTTCGTTCCCCAGGGCCGCCAGCAGGGTATGCCCCGCCAGTCTCGAAACGATCCCGGGGACCTGGAGCAGATAGGTAAGCCGCTCGGCCGTGATACCCAAACGCATGATGCCGTAGAAGAAATACAGCCCCTGCATCAGTGTCACTAGCACAGCGACCTTAAGACAGCCGGCGGAGAACTTCCCGGGATTGAAAACGGCATTCAAAACAGACCAGAATATGGCGAGCAGCAGCTCACCCAGAACCAGCGGCCGGCTCAGGACGAGCAGGGTCCACCCGGCATCCACGAGCAGATTCTGCCTCCTGAGGATGCCTTCCCCGATCAGCCGCAGGGCCTGTTGCCGGACGAGGCGCAGATTACCGCCGGCCCAGCGGCTCCTCTGCACCTGAAGCTGCCGGTGGTCGGAGGCGGAGGCCGAGAGGACCCTCACCCCGCTCAGATAGGTCACCGGAACGCCTAACCTCACCAACTGCAGGGAATACTCGAGATCTTCGGTAACCGAACCGGCCTTCCAGGGAATCCTTAGCAAGATTTCCCGATGCAGGACCATCCCCGTCCCCCGCAGAAAGACTGCCAGGCCCAAATACGATTTGGGGGCGTAGAAGAGGTCGTTCTCGATCAGGTTACCCACGGCCAGGATATAACTGAGGGCATTCTCATCACGATTCAGGACGCTGTCATCGGCCTGCAGCACCCGGCACCCGGATTCCAGATAGCGGTCGAAAACCTTCAGGGCCTGCTCTTCGAGCCGACTGTCGGCGTCCAGCACGACCACGGCGTCGAAACCCTGCGGCAGGATCCTCTCGAAGGCCCAGGCCAAGGCGTGACCCTTGCCCCGGTGCAAGGCATTCTGGCGCCTCAGACACTCAACCCCACAGGCCTCGGCCTGCTCCGCGGTGTCATCCGTGCAGTTGTCGGCAATGACAAAGACCGAATACATCTCATCAGGATAATCCAGACAGGAACAGGCGTGCAGGGTCTCCCGGATGATCCGGCCCTCATTGTGCGCCGGGATGACGACCGCAAAACGATGACGCGCCTCGGCCAGGGCTTCCCCCTGCGGGCGTTCCCTGAAGAGGCAGGCTACCAGGGCCAGGGCGTTATAGTACAGCCCGGCCAGAAACGCCGGGACCAGACAGACAAGGGTCATAATGTGCCCGAAGACCTTCATGGTCGCTGTTTGTCGGACATGTTCATAGATTTGAGGGCAGAAGAGAGCCCTCTTTTGTCAGCGGCTATTAATCGAGAAACGATGTCGCGCCTTAGGACAGACACATCAGGGGCATGCACACCCAGGAAAGTTCTTATCTCTCCCTTGCGCCGCAAACAGCGGGGAATGTGGCAGGGAGCATTGGAAATACTGCTCCGCCCTCGCGGGTGAAGCTCCTGGTGAAATGCTCATCGAGACCAGCCCTCTCCCGATCCGGTCGAGGGGATAGGTTTCAGACGCCAGGGTGAACCTCGATAAATGCAGTGATGACACGCCCCCTCCCGAGTCAATTGATTATATATTAATGGTGGTTCACAAGCATTCAAGCCCGGCGGTGCGCCGCGCAATTCCTGGTGGCCGGCCGCAGGCTCTCTCCGTGTGAGGTTATCCGTCCCCTCCCTGGCGGGTGCCAGACAAGAGGCTGTGCCTGAAGGCCCGGGCCTTTCCCAAGGCTCCTTTGCGAAGCGGCTAGGCTTGTCGGCCCTATTCCCTTCGTGTTCTGCCAATCCACAAAAATCGGCATAGCCTTTGGTCGCTGGGCCTGTCTCTGACCCCCAGCGGAGGGTCGCAGCCGGCATTATGGTCATGTGGCAGACTAAAGATTCAAAATATCGGAATGTTGCAGGTTATCCCCTGTCGTAAACCGGGATTGTATCCCTCGGAGGCTTTGATTATGCGATCCTGGGATTATTATTTCCTCTATTCCATTCTGATCGCATAGAAGGGAGGTTGCAAAATGAAATCTTTTCCTTTGACGACATCGAACGGGGCATGTCTTTCCTTGGTGCTCTCGTTCATCCTGATCGCCGCCACAACCGTTTCTGCCATCGACACCTCCGAGAGGGAGGCCCTGATTACCCTCTACAACTCTACTAAAGGGGACAGCTGGACCGACAACGGCGGGTGGAAGGAGGGCGAAGGGTTCAGCGCCCCGGGTACAGAGTGTAGCTGGTACGGGGTCGATTGTTATGGTGGGAACCATGTCTATGAAATCAACCTCCCCAACAATAACCTCACGGTCGGCATCCCGGCGGCGATCTGTGACCTCCCGCACCTCCAGGTGCTCAACCTGATGAACAATTCCCTGTCGGGCACGCTGCCGGCCGAATTGGGGTCACTGAGCAACCTTGTTAGACTGCGCCTGCACAACAATGCCCTGAACGGCAGCATCCCGGTGGAGCTCTCTGAGCTTGAGAACCTGATCGAGCTCGACCTGGGCGACAATGACCTGGGCGGGACCATCCCGGCCGAACTGGGAGACCTGTCCCTCCTCCAGATTCTGGACCTGAGCCTGAACGACCTCGAGGGGGCCATCCCGGTCGAACTGGGAAATGTAAGCCAGCTTGTCTATCTGGCCCTGAACGGAAATATCCTCTCAGGGGCTATTCCCCCCGAACTGGGGGGGCTTGAGAACCTCGTGACTCTGGCGCTGGGGTGGAATGCCCGGACGTCCGTCCCCACCTCAGGCCTCACCGGCCAGATTCCCCTCGAGATCTGCGATCTTTCCAACCTGGAATACCTGCACCTGGCCCTCAACAAGCTGGAGGGGACCATCCCTCCCGAACTGGGCAAGCTCACCCAGCTACGCCAGATCTGGCTGAACGACAACCGTTTCACGGGAGATATCCCCATAGACACCGCCGAACCGGAGAGGGGCCTTGACACGCTCGGCAGCCTGGAACAGCTCTGGCTACACAACAACACTCTGGAGGGGGGTCTCCCCCCGGAGTTGGGAAGCCTCAACCACCTCAAGGACCTCAGGCTCGGCAACAACCTATTCTCCGGCGGCATCCCGGACGAGTGGGGCGATCTGGCCTGGCTCGAGCAGCTCGAGCTGCAGGGCAACCAGCTCACAGGAAACATCCCGGAAGAACTCGGCGAGCGGAGCATGTTAACGTTCCTCAATCTCGCCGACAACCACCTTGATGGTACCCTTCCGGTCAGCATGGTCAATCTGGCAGCCCTACAAGTCCTCATCCTCAAGGGCAACAAGCTGGCCGGGGCCCTTCCGGACCTTTCCGTACTGACGAACCTCCTGGACGATCAGAGCGACCTGCGCTGGAATGCCCTGTCCTGTGACGACGCGGACCTGAGCGCCTTTCTCGACACCAAGCAAGGGGAGGGAGACTGGGGAGGAACCCAGACCCTGCCACCCACAAACCTGGGGAGCGCGTCGTCAACCCCGGGCAGTATCACGCTCAGCTGGGATCCGATGGTCTATACTTCGGACAGCGGCGGCTACGAGATCGCGTGGGGAACCCTTCCAGAGACGTACCCGGACGCGATCCTGCTCCCCGGCAAGACGGCATCCTTCTACAGCCTCTCCGGTCTGGACGCGGGGAGAACCTACTATCTGCGGATGCGTTCCTACACCGAGTCCCACGCCGATAATCTCAACAGGGTCACCAGTGAATACACCGATCCCCTCAAGACCACCACGGCAGGTGGCACAAGCCTGACGGTAGCCGATATCCAGGTCAACGAAGGCGACGCCAACGCCCTCTTTACGATCACGGCCAACCCACCCGGAGCCTGGGACATCACCGTCGGCTATGCCACCAGTGACGGCTCAGCCCTCGCCAATGTCGACTACCTGGCAACGACGGGTACCGCGAACATCGCCGCGGGCGGGACGGAAACCACCGTTACCGTACCGCTCGTCAACGACGGTTTGATTGAGGGAGTGGAAAACTTCACGCTGATACTCTCAGATGCCCTCAATGCCCATATCGCTAAGCCCACGGCGCAGGCCACGATCATCGACAATGACTACCCCAGTTTGAGTGTCAGCGATGTAAGCGCCGCTGAGGATACGGGGAACGTCACCTTCACCATCAGCACCAGCATGCCCATCAGCGCAGATATCATGGTTGATTTCACGACTCAGGACCTGACGGCCACCGCCGGCAGCGATTATACAAGCACATCCGGGACGGCCACCATCCCCGGCGGGGAGCTCGAGATCGGCATCACGGTAAGCATTGCCAATGACAACCTGGCCGAAGACAGCGAGACCTTCTCCCTGATCCTGGACAATGCCGTGAATGCCACGATCGCCGTGGGTTCCGCCGAGGCGACCATCATCGACAATGATGTGGCCAGTCTTACCGTCGCCGGTCTCACCGTCAGCGAAGACGCCGGGAACACCCTGGTCACCATCACCTCCAGCAATCCCTGCTCGCGGGATATCACCTTCGAATACACCACCCAGGATGGAATCGCGGTCGCGGATGAGGATTATCGGCCCGTAGCGGGAACGGCCATGCTGCCCGCCGGGGAAACAACCACGTCCCTCTCGGTGGAAATCATCGACGACACGCTTTCCGAAACCGATGAAACCCTGACGGTGACCATCAGCAATGCCGCGCACGCAACCATCGCACAGGCAAGCGCCACCCTGACCATCTTCGATAACGACGAGGCCAGCCTGGTAATCGATGACCTGAGCACCGGCGAAGATGCCGGAAATGCTCTCATCACCATCACTGCCAGCAACCCCAGCTCACAAGACATTACCGTGGAATACACCACCGAGGACGGCACCGCGGTCGCGAATGAGGATTATCGACCCGTAGCTGGAACGGCCATACTGCCTGCCGGGGAAACAACCACATCCCTCATGGTGGAAATCATAGACGATACGGTTTCCGAGCCGGATGAGACCTTGACCGTGAAACTCAGCAATGCCACGCAGGCAACGATAGCACAGGCATCCGCCACCCTGACCATCATCGACGATGAGACGGTGGCCAGCGCCGAGAACATCCTGGGCGCCATAGGCGGTGACAGCAGCGATGGAGGCCTCTGCTTCATAGACACCGCCAGCCCCTGAGAAGGCCTGCCGCATTGGGTTCAGGCATGCGGCCGCGGTCACTGGACCTTGCCAACAAATGATTATGGGGTAAGGCTGGCCACAAAAAGGAAGGGCCCCGGCAGTTTCATCCTGCCGGGGCCCTTCCTTGAAGGCTCATTTCTTAAAGGTCTAGCTGTTCTTCCGGCGGCGGAAACCCGCCAGACCCAGCAGGCCGCTCCCCAGGAGCAGCAGGGTGGCCGGCTCGGGCACCGGGGCGACATCACTCACAGCGACGACGAAGTCGTTGTAGTCCCTGTCCCCGCCAAACGTGTCCTCAAAGGCCAGGATCAGATCGGCCGTGCCGCCGAGCACCTGCGTGCCGTTGACATCGAACATGAGCATCAGGTTCTCCCCGCCGTTGAGGGCGGCATGGGAGTAGATGTATCCGTCGGCGCCGCAGAGGTAAAAGCCGAAGCTGTCACCCAGGGCAACCGCATCGACGAGGTTTCCCTCGTCATCCACTTCCAGGGCATATTCCCCGGTGGCATTGTTGACATAGATATTCTGATACCCGGTAGCCCATCCGGAGGAATCACTGCCGCTGAAGACCTCGAGGGTATTGCCGAGGGTGACATTGCCATTTTCGCCCAGGGTATAACCGTAGATGCCGAAGTGGTTGATCGCGGCATTGCCGGCCAACTCCAGGACGATGGTGGCCATCATGTCGTCATTTCCGCCATCCGTATCGGTGCAATAGGCCGCTTCCCCCCCCATGTCGGTGATGCCCTCGGTATTTGGAAACTGGTAGTTCAGGTCTCCGTTGTCGTCATAATTGAGTACCTGATTCAGGTCGGGCAGGGCCAGGGCCGTTCCCGTCATCCCCAGCAACAGAAACATAATCGCTATCAATGATGCCTTTATTCTTTGCATTGGATCCTCCTTCTTTTGTGAGCACAACAGATGCAATACATGTGCCATCTGTTTTATACTTCAAATATCAGTTGGTTATATTATTTCATACCTGGGTGCAATCCGAGATGTAAGTTTTTCCGACAGTCAGGTGCGTATCATTCTTGAGGCGCCCTCACTATACGACGCCTTGAACGGGCACCGGAAACTTCTTTTTCAACCTCTCGATTTTATCTTGAATTATCCCGAGAGCTGTGGATTAATGCGCATCCATGGAAGATAACCCCGCACCCCGCATAATGCGACGGGCCGTCATTATCGCCGCAGGCTGCCTGGTCTTTTTGTTTGTAAGCAATTTCGACACCCAGGGCGCGCACATCATCAAGGCGCTCTTCGATTTCGGGCATCTGCCGCTCTTCGGTGTGATCGCCCTATGCGTGCTGCTCATCCTGGGCAAAGGCCGCCGGCCGCGAAGTTTACGGCCCTATCTGTATGCCTGGCTGATGACGGTCACGATCGGGCTTACCACTGAACTGCTGCAAAATTTCACCCCGGAGCGCTACTGCGAGGTACACGACCTGATCAACGACGCCCTGGGGGCCGGGGCCTTCCTGGTCCTGGCCTACCCGGTCCGCAGCAATCCCGGGCAGCGCCTGCGGGCACTTAAATACGGCGCGCTTCTGGCGATCCTCCTGGCCACCACCCCGGTGGTAACGGCCACGTTCGACACCCTGGAGATGCTTAAGGCCTTCCCGGTGCTGAGCTCCTTCGAAACTCACCGAGAGGTCGCCCGCTGGAAGGCCAACGATTCTCAAATCCTGCCCACCAAACGCCATGCCACACACGGCACACAGGCGCTCGAGTTACACCTGCTCCCCGGGATCTACCCCGGGCTCTCAAGCGAGGTCTTCCGACACGACTGGCGCGGGTTCGAGACACTGAAGCTGGATGTCTTCCTGGCAGGGGAGACCTCCCTGCCGCTCACACTTCGAATCGACGACTTCGCGCACAACCAGGAATACACTGACCGCTTCAACCGCACCTTTGTGCTCACACCCGGCACGAACCAGTTGGCGATCGACCTGACAGAGGTAGAGCGCGCACCTTCAGATAGGCGCATGGACATGGCCAAGGTCGCCTCCCTCTGCCTCTTTACCTTCCGGCTCGAGACCGAGCGCACCCTGTACCTCGACCATTTGAGGCTGGAACGATAAAGGCAGAATCATTTTTCGCCCACACCCAACCCTCTCCCCCGGGAGAGGGCTTGTGGCCCAAGGACAAGCGGGCATTTCTGCCGACACAAGCTGGGGTGGAATATATCTTCCTCCACAGGCCATCCACCTCCCAGCCTGAGGCGGTCTGCCCGCCTCAGGCGCGCTCAGCCCTCCCTTGAGGGAGGGTTGGGAGGGAGAAAAAAAGCATGCGCTTTTTTATTGATAAGCGTCAGAGAGGCTAGAGCCCCAGGTAGGCGGCCTTGACCCGGGGGCTGGCCAGGAGGTTGGCGGCGCTGTCGTGCATGGTGACCACGCCGTTCTCCATGACATAGCCCCGATGCGCAATCTTGAGTGCCATGTTGGCGTTCTGCTCCACCAGGAAGATGGTGGTCTTATTCTCGCGATTGATCTTCTCGATGGTGTCGAAGATGAGCTGCACCAGCACCGGGGCCAGGCCCAGGGAGGGTTCGTCCAGCAGCAGCAGGCGCGGCTTGGCCATGAGCCCACGCGAGATAGCCAGCATCTGCTGTTCGCCGCCCGAGAGCGTGCCGCCCGTCTGGTTGCGGCGCTCGGCCAAACGCGGGAATAGATCGAAGATATACGCGATATCCCGCCTGATGCCAGGCTTGTCGCGGCGCAGGAAGGCCCCCATGTCGAGGTTCTCCAGCACGGTCAGTTCCGGGAAGATGCGCCGGCCTTCGGGCACCTGCACGATGCCCAGGGCCACGATCCTGTCCGGGTGCATGTGCCCGATCGAGCGCCCCTCGAAGAGGATCTCGCCGGACCTGGGCGGCACGATGCCGCAGATGCTCATGAGGGTGGTGGACTTGCCCGCTCCGTTGGCGCCGATGAGGGTGACGATCTCGCCCTGCTCGAGCTCCAGGTTCACCCCCTTGAGGGCATGGATACCACCATAGTAGGTGTGCAGCCTGGCGATCTTAAGCATGGCCCCCCCTCCCGGATAACGCCCTGCCCCTCCCCCGGTAAACGGATACCAAAAAAACCTCCCGCCTGTACACCGTGGAGCCCCGATCCCTTGGCGCGGGGTGCGCGCCAATTAGGGCCGGGATCATTACTCTGGGGTGGAAGGCCCTATTCATCGGCGGCCTCCCCCAGGTAGGCCTTGATCACGGCCGGGTTGCCGGCCACCTCCTTGGGCGCGCCCTCGGCGATGAGCCGGCCGTAGTCCACCACGTAGATGCGGTCCGAGATGCTCATGACGAGCTTCATGTCGTGCTCGATGAGCAGGATGGAGATGCCCTCCTCGTCGCGGATGCGGGTGATGAGGGTGTCCAGCTCGTAGGTCTCACGCGGGTTCATGCCGGCCGCCGGCTCGTCCAGCAGCAGCAGGAAGGGCTCGGTGGCCATGGCGCGCGCGATCTCCAGCCGGCGCTGCGCGCCGTAGGGCAGCTCGCGCGCCAGGTCGTTGACGTGGCTCTGAAGCCGGAGTTTTTTCAGCAGCTCGTAGGAGAACTCCACCACCGCCTGTTCTTCCTGGCGGGTGCGGCGGTCGCGCAGCACCGCGCCCAGGATGCCCGAGCGCGTGCGGCAGTGGCGCGCGACCATCACGTTCTCCAGCACGGTCATATTGGGAAAGAGCCGGATGTTCTGGAAGGTGCGCGCCAGGCCGCGCCGGGTTATGGCGTTGGGTTTGAGCCCGTTGAGGCGCGAGGAGTCCCGGCCCGCCGGATGGATGAGCACGTCGCCCCGGGTGGGCTCGTAGATGCCGGTGATACAGTTGAAGAAGGTGGTCTTGCCCGCGCCGTTGGGCCCGATGAGCGCCACGATCTCGCCCTCGCGCACCATGAAGTCGATGCCATCGATGGCACGCAGCCCCCCGAAGTCCATGGTGAGGCCCTTGACCTCGAGTAGGGGACGCATCTTCTTCATCTGTGCGCCACCTCCGGCCCCTCGTCCGTGCGGAACTCATAGTGCTGCTTGACGCGGCTGATGAGCCCCTGTGGGCGGAAGACCATCATGAGCACCATGCTGGCGCCGAAGACCAGCATGCGGAACTCGCTGAAGGCCCGCAGGTACTCGGGCAGCAGGATGAGCACGAAGGCCCCCAGGATAACCCCCAGGATGGAGCCCATGCCGCCCAGCACCACCATGGAGAGGATGATGGCGGACTCCATGAAGGTGAAGCTGGCCGGGTTGATGAAGGTGGTCTTGGCCGCGAAAATGCATCCCACCATACCGGCCCAGGTGGCGCCCAGGGCGAAGGCGGTGAGCTTGGTCTTGGTCTTGTCGATGCCCATGGCCTGGCAGGCCACCTCGTCTTCGCGTAGCGCGATCCAGGCCCGACCGATGCGCGAGTTGCGTAGCCGGCTCACCACGAAGATGGTGAAGAGCACGAGCATGATCATGATATAATAGAGATAGATAGTGGACTGGTGCAGGTTCAGTTCCAGCCCGAAGAGCCCCGGCCGCGTGATGCCGGCGATACCGCTGGGGCCCTGGGAGAACTCGTTCCAGTTCTCGAGGATGAGGCGGATGATCTCGCCGAAGCCCAGGGTGACGATGGCCAGATAGTCGCCCCTGAGCCTGAGCACCGGGAATCCGAGCAGGATGCCGAAGAGCGCCGCCAGCATGGCTCCCAGGGGCAGCGCCACCCAGAAGCCGATGCCGAAATGGTGATTCAGGAGGGCATAACAGTAGGCCCCTACGGCGTAGAAGGCCACATACCCCAGGTCCAGCAGCCCCGCCAGGCCCACCACGATATTGAGGCCCAGCCCCAGCATGACGTACATCAGGGCCGTGGTCATGATCGAGGTCTGGTACGAGGAGAAAACCAGCGGAAAGACGAGCGCCACGAGGCCCAGGCCAAGACAGGTGGGCACAAGGAGGCGCCGGTCGGTCTTGAAACGCTCACCGAGGCGTTTCTGCCACCCGTCATCGTCTTCGCCGCCGCCCTTTTCCTTGCGCTCCATGAGGTAGCGCCACACGAAGGAGAGCAGGAAGGCCCCCACCCCGATGTAGACCATATTCATCCAGCGCCACTCGATGGCCTTCTCCAGCGGCTTGACCCGCACGACCATGAGGGGAAAGGTCAGAAACATGAACCACAGCGCCACCAGCAGCGACTGCCGGAAATCGCGCCGCAGGCGCTGGATCAGGGTAGTTCCGTCAGCGGCCATGGGTTACACCTTCTCCGAGGTCGACTTGCCCAGGATGCCCGCCGGACGGAAGATCAGGATGAAGACCAGCAGCCCGAAGGCGAAGACGTCCTCGTAGTCGCTGGAGACATACCCGGTGGCAAAGCTCTCGGTCCAGCCCAGGACGAGCCCGCCCAGCACCGCCCCGGGAATGCTGCCGATGCCGCCCAACACCGCGGCGGTGAAGGCCTTGATGCCGGCGATGAAGCCGATATAGAAATTGATCTGCCCGATGTGCGAAGAGATGAGCACCCCGCCGATGGCCGCCAGGGCCGAGCCGATGATGAAGGTCACCGAGACCACCCGGTCCACGTTGACTCCCAGCAGCATGGCCATGGTCTTGTCCTGCGAGGTGGCGCGCATGGCCTTGCCCATGCGGGTGAAGCGGATGAAAAGCGTCAGCAGGATCATCACCGCGGCCGTGGTGGCCACGATCACCAGCTCGGACGAGCGCATGATGTGCTCATAGGGCTGCATGAAGGCGAAATCATGGATGAGGCTGGGAAACGACACGAAGTCGGAGGTCTGCGCCAGCAGCACGTAGTTCTGCAGAAAGATCGACATGCCGATGGCGCTGATCAGCGGAGAGAGTCGCTGGGCCTGTCTGAGAGGCTTGTAGGCAATCTTCTCCACCGTATAACCATAGGCCGAGGAATAGACCACCGCGATCAGGCCCGCCAGGAGCAGCAGCGAGATTCCCGAGAACCCCAGCAGGGCCAGGACACTGGCGGCGATCAGGGCGGTGAAGGCCCCGATCATGTAGATCTCGCCGTGGGCGAAGTTGATGAGCTGGATGATCCCATAGACCATGGTGTAGCCCAGAGCGATCAGGGCATAGATGCTGCCCCGCGTGAGACCGCCGAAGAAGAGCTCGAGGAAATACTCCATCTGCGCTGGTCCTGCCTTATCTCTTAAGCCTGTCTGTTCATGATGTTCAGCCCTGTCCGTTGTGAGGGAGCGTGCCGGCCCCCCCTTAACCATTACATTCCTTCCCGGATGTCAATGGCAAAAAACGTGACCTTGTCTTGAAAGCCTTGAATCCGCCCTCCCTGCCTGAGGCAGGGAGGGCGGTTATTCCCTGGCAAGTCTTTGCTACGTTCCTTCAGGGGAAGGCGCAGCCTACTTCATCACCTCCACGTAGACACCGCCCTGCACCTGGTACATGGCAAAGCCGATGCCCTTGGCATCGCCCTTCTCGTCGAAGCTGATTTTTCCCAGCGGGGTCTCGACCCACTCGGTCCTCAGCGCCTGGGTGAGCGGCCCGTACTCGGTGGATCCGGCCTTTTCGATGGCATTGATCAGGCACAGGGTGGCGGAATAGGCATTCAGGTAGAAGGCGCCCGGGTCTTCCCCATAGACCTTCTTGTGGTGCTCGACCGCGGCAATGGCCATGGGGGACTGCGAGGTGTCGATGGGGCCGGTGGCGTAGACGCCCTCGGCATACTCACCGGCGACCTTGATGAAGGTCTCGTCCCGCACCCCGTCGTCCGAGACAAAGGGGATATCCATCTTTTTCTTGCGCATCTGGCCCACGATCTTGGAGGCCTCGGGATGGTAGCCGCCGAAGACCACGGCCTCGGCCTCGGCGTTCTTGATCTTCTGCACCACGGCCGAGTAGTCCACCGCGCCCGGGGTGATGCCCTCGAACAGCACCACCTCGGCCCCGGCCTTGGTGAAGTAGTCCCGCGCGAACTCGGCCAGGCCCTTGCCGTAGTCGCCCTTGTCGTGGATCACGGCCACCTTGGTGAATTTGAGGTTGTTGAGCACGAAGTCGACCTGCATCTGGGCCTGGGCATCGTCCGGGGAGATGGTTCTAAAGAAGTTGGGGTATTCGCCACTCTTGGTGAGATCCACATTGGTGGCCGAAGGCGACATGACCACGATATTGGCATCTTTGTAGATCGAGAGCGCCGCCTTGGTGGCCCCGCTGCAGATGTGGCCCATGACCACGTCCACCTTCTCGGACAGGAGCTTGCTGGCCACATTGGCCGCCACCTCGGGCTTGCAGACATCGTCCTCCTGCAGGATGACAATCTTACGCCCGTTGATCCCGCCCCTGGCGTTCACCTCGTCCACCACCAGCTTGGCCGCATGAGCACTTGGCAGTCCGTAGGACGCCAGGTCACCGCTGTGGGCGCCCGGAACGCCGATCTTGATAACCTCGGCCTCCTTCTTCTTGGCACACCCGCTCAGCCCTATCACCAGCATCACCACCATAAGACCATACAGAATTTTCTTCATCACTCCTCCTCGCTCCATTCTGGAATGAAATTATCCCCAAGCCCTTTCTTTCAGGCGTAAGAAGTATCACTATTTCACTTGGAGTGTCAAACCCCTGTTGCCCTGGGGGCTATTGACTGTGAAAGCTTCCCGGCCCCACCTTCGCCTCACCATCACGGGCGGGTCAGTCCGTGCTACGACGCAACAGGGCATTTCTCCCGGGCCTTTTGGAAGACAGCGTCAGCGGGCGATCCCACCGGGGGAGATCCATCCTGTCTGATAGCCACGGCCAACGCACGGTCACCAGAACGGCGCCGAACACCACACCCTGTCTTCGATGTCCGCAGCGCCTCACTCCCCGGCCAGGAGTCCCCGGGTCATCAGGCGGCCCATCTTGCGCACCTTGGCGTTAAGATTTTCCGGTGCGAGCATGGCCTGCGACCCCCCCAGGGTGAGCATGATAATGCCCACCGCCGCGCCGATCACGATCTCGGCCACCTCTCCGGGGTCAGCCTGGGCTATCTGATGCTCGGCCACGGCCCGGGCCAGGCGTCCGGCCATTAGCGCCACCCCGGCCTGTTCGATCTCCCTGGCCCGGGAACGCACCTCCTCGCTGCAATTGGCGATGACCTCGGGTGTGACCTCGACGGCCAGCAGGGTGAAATAATCCCGCTTCTCGCAGGCAAAATGCGCCAGGGTCATCAGATAACAATCGACATACTCCTCCAGGCCCAGCCTGTGTCCCGGGATCTCCCTGAGCTGTGCGACGAGGAGTTCCAGGCCGTCGGTGGCGATGGAGAGGAAGAGGTCGTCCTTGGTGGGAAAGTCCAGATAGACGCTGCGTTTGCTGTAGCCGGCGCCCCGGGCGATCTGGTCGATGGTGGTCAACTTGTAGCCCCGCTGCAGAAACAGCCCCCGGGCGGCCTCCCTGATCGCCTGGGCCCGATTGCGCTTCCCGCCTCCCTTGGCTGCCGTCTTTTGCACCCCAGCTCCCCCCTTGCTCCACATTGCGCTTGACAGTCATCCCCGGTTGGCCATATAGTAACCACTGGTTACTAACCACGGGTTAGCTCCATTATCCATGGACAGAGCTTGTTTTGTCAATGGCCTTATAGGCCCAATCATCACCACTAAAGGAGGATCCGCATGGCAAACCGGTATGAACACCTGATCGTGAGAAACCCCAAAAATGTCAACGAACTGCCCGACCACGACTTCAGCCAGGTCATCCCCTACCCCGTGCTCATGGGCAGCGAGCTCGTGCCCGAGGCGCAGGCCTGGGCCCTCTACCTCTTCATCAAGGAGATCACCCAGGAACTCAAGGACATCGCCATCGCCACTGATCGCGCCACCCCCCACAGGCACGACTTCGACGAGATGTACCTCATGATCGGCGACGAGCGGGCCATCACCTTCGAGGTCATGCTCGCCGACGAGGTCTACCGGGTCGCCACCCCGGCGGCGGTCTATATCCCGCGCCTGACTCCCCACGCCATCCGTCCCGTAGATGCCACGGTGGGGGCCACCGGCGGGCTGATCCCGGTCTGCCTCAACGGGCAGTACATCACCCTGCCGGCCGAGGACAACGGGGTTTCCGCGCAATGAGGGCGCTTACGGGTAAAAAGGCCATCATTACCGGCGGGGCCATGGGAATCGGCCTGGCAACGGCCCGGCGTCTCCTGCGGGAGGGCTGCGAAATCACCCTCTGGGATCTGGATGCAAAGGCCCTCTCAATCAGCGCCCGCGAACTCGAGACTTGCGGCGGGCCCCTCCATTGCCACGCCTGCGACATCACCGACGAGGAACGCGTCAGAGACCTCGCCCAGAAGGCCAAAGACGAGATGGGCCACGTGGACATCCTGATCAACAATGCCGGTCACGTCAAGGCCGCCCGCTTCTGCTCGCAGCCCACCTCGGTCTGGGTGCGCTCTACCCAGGTCAATCTGATCGCCATGTACACTACCATCGCCGCCTTCCTGCCCGAAATGTACGCCCGCAACTCCGGCCATATCGTCAACATCTCCTCCGGGGCCGGGCTGGTGGGGTTGCCCGACCTGGCCGTCTACTGCGCCACCAAATGGGCGGTCTACGGCCTGACCGAATCGCTCAGGCTCGAGGCGCTTGCCGATGGCAAGAAGGGGGTGCGCTTCTCCTCGATCCACCCCGGCATCGTCAAGCACGGCATGTTCGAGGGCGGCAAGTTCAACCCCTTAGGGGAAATCCTGCTCCCGCGGCTGAACTCCCACGACGATATCGCCGAGGTCATCGTCGAGAGGGCCCTGAAGCGCGGCCACTGCATGGTGATGCGGCCCCGCATCCTGCACATCGGCCTCATCGCCCGCGCCCTGCTGCCGGACCTGGCGCTCAACTACCTGCTGCTGGCGGCAGGCGCCGGCCACGCCATGCAGGGCTGGGTTGGTCGCAACGGCAGCCCCCACGCCTCGCGCTAGGGATCAGTACCAGGGACCCAACCAGTGCCAGCGGGGGGACCTGTGCACGACCGGGAAGCGCTCCTGCAACCAGTCCGGGCCGGGGAAGGTCTCAGGGTCCTGAGTCCCCGCAATCTCCCTCAGGCGGCGGACACGCTCCCCGGTGTGGGGGTGTGTTCGCAGGATGGAAGGGGCCGGCACCCGGCGTCCCGGCAGGAAGAGGGTCTCCCAGAGGGATCCCTGAGAGCTCTCCAGCTTTCCAAGGGCGCTTGCCAGCCCCTGGGGATCACCCGTGAGGCGGGCCGCCCCCAGGTCGGCATTGAACTCACGCGTGCGCGAGAGCGCCAGCTGCAGCAGGGAGAGTGCGCTGGGGGCCAGGAGCAGCACCAGGATGGGCAGCACGGGCACCCAGGTATCCATGAGGATCATCAGGGGCAGATAGAGCAGGATCAGCACCTGCCCCAAGAACGACAGCAGTGAGCTCACGCGGGTGAGCATGTCGGCCAGGGCGTGCAGCCTCAGGTCGTTGTTGGCGATGTGGGCCATCTCGTGCGCCATAACCCCGATCAGCTCGCGGCGGTCCAGGTGCCGTAGGAGCCCGTCGCTCAGGGTGATGGCCGCCTCGCCCGGGCGCCCGACACTGAAGGCGTTCATCACCCGGCTGGGGACATAGAAAAGCCGGGGGGAAGTGCCCAGCCCGGCCCGACGCGCGAGCTCCTGCGTGAGGGCATGCAGCCCCGGGGCGTCAGCGTAGGCCAGCTCGCGCGCCCCGTACATCCGCAGCACCATGCGCGGCGATACCCGCGAGGAGGACACCAGGACCCCTACCCCCAAAAACAGCGCCCACACGAAACCGGCCGCACCCAGGATCAGCCAGCCCAGGAGCCCGAAGATCCCCCCCATGACCGCCAGGATCAGGACGGTCTGCATCAGGTTGTGGATCCTGCCCGCCGATAACCTGTCCGAAAAACTCGCCCGCACTTTTGCTTACCCCTGCTGCCATTGTAGGGACCCCGCCTTCGAAAGGCAACCGTCGCCCTTACGCGCCAGGGCCGCAGACCCGGGAACATACCGGTCCCCCTTCTATCCTGAGAACTGCATTTTTTACTTTGATTGAGCTTCATGGGTATGACCCCAGAACACGCCCTGGGCCCTGCTTGACGCCGCAAGCAGCGGGGGACTCAACCCCCGGGCCATTGAAGGGGCCTGTTGATGGTATTGAGCCGGGGGTCTGGGGGGACTTCTTGCAGGAAGTCCCCCCAGACCCCCTTCAAGAACTTCCAGGCTTAGCGATCATGGCTATGAAGTCCCGGGGCTGGATTATGCGCCGAGAAGCCGTGGCGCTCAGCGCAGAGCGCCCGAGCCCTCCAGGGTGATGGCCTTGCGAAGCGATTGCTCCACATAATCGATATGTTCCTGGGTGGCTCGCTTGGCCGCTACCGGATCCTTGTTGAGGATGGCCTCGTAGATCTGGTAGAGCTGATGGGTGATCTGCTCCGAACTGCCCTTGACATAGGAGAGCTTCTTGCGGCTGTAGGGGAAGGCCCCCTTGAGGACCGAGGCGATGGTCTGGCGGATATGCACGAAGATGGTGTTCTTGGTGGCATCGGCCAGGATGTCGAACAGATCGGAATAGAACCGCCCCCCCTCCTTGGTGAAGAGCACGGTGTCCAGACTCATCCTGCGGGCCTCTTCGATGACCTTCTGCAGCTGCTGGATGTGGCGCTTGGTGGCGTTGACCGCCGCCAGGGCGGCCATTTCGGAGTCGATGATCCGGCGCACCGCCAGCAGTTCCCAGATCTTGCGGTGATCGATCTGAATCATGTCCTCGATCGGGTTGCGCATGCCGTCCACCACCGACTTGACGAACTTGCCCTTGCGGTCCTGGGACTCGATGAAGCCCTTGGCCTCCAACAGCTTCATGGCCTCGCGCAGCGAGATGCGGCTGATCCCGAAGAGTTCCGTCATCTCCTGTTCGGAGGGCAGCTTGTCTCCGGGTTTCAGCTTGCCCTCGGAGATCAGGTCGATGATCTGCTCGGCCACCATGGTGGGAATCCCCGGGGCCTTGGCTATGCGTGATATGCCGAAGTCCGACTTTTCTTTCTTCATTGGCTTTTCAACTCCTCATCCCTGCGGAGAGGCCTCCCCAAAACGCCCCGCCGTTGTGCCCCGTTATTGCCTGCTTGCGCCCGTTACCCGTTTGACGGGACCGGGGCACTTCCTTAGCCACAAGGGGCCAGCATGCCCCCTGCTCTAGTATTATAATCATACAATATAACATATATCAAGACCCGCCTGCACTTCCCCCCTGATCGAAGATCAGTTTGGGAATGAAATCCAGGTAGTCGGCGGAGACGAACTCAAAGCGGATGGATCCGATGGTGCAATTGAATCCCGCATAATCGGGCCCCCCCAGGTGCATATGGCCGAAGACCCACACATCGCACCCGAACTCCGTAGCCAGGGCGACCGCCCGCCCCGCCCTGCCCTCCAGGGATATGGGGGGGTAGTGGGTCATTACGATGATATGCTTCAGGCCCTGCGGCAGGGCCATCAGCGACATCCGCAACCGGCCGAGTTCCCGCTCCCAGATGCGCCGGTCCTCCGGGGAGGACTCCTCGAGTTTGAGGTCCGCATCGATCCACAAGCGGGTGCCGGCCACCCCGATGTCCCCCTGCACATGGGCCGTGTTCTGCAGCGGGATGATCGACGGCGGGAGAAACTCGGCCAGTTTCTTGCGGGTGGCCCACCAGTAGTCGTGATTGCCGCGCACGATGAGCTTGGTCCCGGGAAGGGCGCCTAGAAATTCCAGGTCCTGCCGGGAGTCGTCGAAGCGCATGCCCCAGGAGAGGTCGCCGGGCACGAGGACCAGGTCCTCGCTGTCCACGCGCTCTCTCCAGGCCTCCTGGATACGGGCGGCATGATCCTCCCAGTGGGGTCCGAAGACATGCATGGGCTTGTCCACGGCGTGGGAGAGGTGCAGGTCCGAGATGGCGAAGACCCTCATGCGAATTCCTTGGCGCCCAGCGTCTCGGAGTCAGGCATCATGGCACCCAGCACCATGCGTGCCTGGGCGCAGTCGCTCTCGATCTGGGCTATGAGGTGTTCCTTGTTGGCGAATCGGATCTCGCCGCGCAAAGGCTCGATGAACTCCACGGTGATCCGGGAGCCGTAGAGGTCCCCCTTGAAATCGAAGACAAAGGTCTCGATCGAGGTGCCCACATCGCCGAAGGTCGGGTTGTTGCCGATGTTCACCGCCCCCATGTACCGCTCTGACCCGATGTAGACAAACACCGCGTAAACGCCGAAGGCGGGCAGCAAGGCCTTATCCGGCACGATATTGGCTGTGGGAAAGCCGAGGTTCCGGCCGCGGGCCATGCCGTGCACCACCTCGCCACTGAGCCGGAAGGGATGGGGCAGCAGTCTGCGGGCACTAGCCACGTCGCCGTTCTGGATCAGTCGCCGGATGCAACTGCTGGAAACCACGGTATCCCCGCAGGTCACCGGTGCGACACTCTCCACGAAAAAGCCCATCTTGGCCCCCATGCGCCTGAGGAAGGGAATGTCTCCGGCGGCCTGCCGGCCGAAGGAGAAGTCATACCCCACCACCAGACCCTGGGCATCCAGGAGCCGCACGATGATCTCCTTGACGAAATTCTCCGGATTGGTGTTGGCGAACATGCGCGTGAAGGGGGCGATGACGAGCACATCCATGCCGAAGGATGCGATGGCCGCGATCTTTTCCTCCTGCGAGAAGATGAGCTCCGGCGTGATGCCCCGGATCACGGCCGCGGGGTGCGGGTCAAAGGTATAGACCACGGCCATGCCGCCCAGGCGGGCGGCGTGTTCGCGTGTGCGCCGGAAGATCTCCTGGTGCCCCAGATGGCACCCGTCGAAGTTCCCGATGGTCACAACCGCCTTGCGGACCTTGTTTACATCGACATTCTCATTGCCTCTAAAAATTTCCATCGATACATCCTTGACATTTAATGGGTTCAAAAGTATAGGGAAAAGGTCTTTGGTTTGCAAGGGCCGGGATGGCGGAATTGGCAGACGCGCTAGATTCAGGTTCTAGTAGGCATTAGCCTGTGCAGGTTCAAGTCCTGTTCCCGGCACCAGATCGAAAAAGGGGCGGCCCGTGGCAATCACACGAGCCGCTTTTCTTTCGTTTTACCTCCCAAACTGTCAGGCGGCCGGGAACACCCCCCTCAGGTTTTCTGCAGCCAGTCGATGAGGGCATCCCGTATCGACGGCAGATGGGTGTGTTTCAGGCCGATGCTGCCTCCCTGGCGCACCGTGAGGGATGCGTACCAGGCCTTCTGCGTGCTTACGATACGGGAAAGGATCAGCCCGTCGGGCATCCCGATGCGCTTGGCCAGCTCCAGTTGCGAAATCAGGAGGGTCTTGTTGTCCAGGCCGCTCACCAGGTAGGTGAACATGCTCACCCGCTGGATCGCTACCGGGCGCCCCGCAAGGGTGCCGCTCCACACAGGGGGGCCGCCCCTTCCCGCCCGGGACTCTTCCCGTCGCCGTTCGAGCTCCTCCCCACTGATATTCAGGCACAAATCCACTACCTCGTAGCGCGTCATGTTGCGGGGTTTGAGGGTCACCTTGCGATAGGGCCGCACCAGGTAGAGATGCTCGGTATACCCGGGCAGAACCTGGAGCGAGGGCCGCTTCCCGATCTCCAGCAGATGCCCGTTGACCTTGATGCCCCGGCGATCGTCTCTGGGCGAGTCCAGGAAATCGACCAGCTCGTCGAAGGTTTGCACCTCATGGTAGGTCAGGGGAAAGAGCCCCATGATGGAGAGGATCCAGAACACGCACAGGCCCACGAACCCGAGACCCACGATCCAGGCCGCCTTTGACACCCCTTCCCGGGTCACCTCTCCCTGAATCCTGGGCACCTCACTCCTCCCCTTTTACCAGCAGGCCTGTCAGCGCCTGTCTGAGTGCGGGATCATTGACCCGGGCGATATCATCCGGGTCGATATTCATCGTCACCGGCCGGCGCTCGAACCGCCGGGGTCGTTCGACCTTGCCCGCCATGCCGAAACGCGCATCGATTTTATCGACCCGCAACCCGGTGATCTCCTTGATGCGGGGGACGATCGTAGCGCTAAGGATCCCCACCTGCTGCACCCAGGCCGGCTCGTCACACATGACGCTCAGGGTCTTGCCCTTGAGTGCGACTGGTTCGGCATGGGCGGCCAGCACCTCGCCCGCGATCTGGACCCAGAAGCTGCGGATCCGCATGACCCGGGGAATGCTCCCCTGTGAAGAGGAAAGAATCGTTCCCAATCGTTGCACGAAAACATCATCTCTTGAATAAACGCATGAAGTCAACCGCTTTTTGCCCCTGCGCACCTCAATGGACCGTCTGCGAAACGCGGCCGCTCACCTGCGCCTTCAGGGGCATGCCCCAGGCAGAATGGGTCGGCACACACCACCCGGGGGCAAGAGCGTGGCTCCCCCCGCACCGTGCCCTCTCATTCGCCACCGAGGCGTTCATCCAGGACGGCGATGAAAGCTGCCATATCATCCGGCAGGGGGGCGTGAAACTCCATCAATTCCCCCCGGGCAGGGTGCCGCATACCCAGGAGAGAGGCATGCAGCATCTGCCGCCCCAGGTGCCCTGCCCGTTCGCGCACGACCTCATCACGGATGGTCCTGATGCGCCCCCGGCCGCCGTAGACGGAATCGGCCACGACCGGACACGCCATCTCCGCCAGATGCACCCGGATCTGGTGTGTGCGCCCGGTCTCGAGACGCAGCTCCACCAGCGAGAATCCCGGCCAGACCCGCTGCACCTCCCAGTGTGTGACGGCCAGGCGCCCCTTGGGCACCCGCGCGCTCATGCGGGTGCGTTCCCGGGGGTTGCGGCCCATGAGCGTCTCGATCCTGCCGCTGGGCTGCGGCAGATGTCCGTGGCAGATGCTCGTATAGATCCGTGTATGCCGGTGCACTTTGAAGGCCTCCACTAGCTCCCTGTAGCTCTCTTCACAACGGGCCACCACCATGACCCCCGAGGTTAGCTTGTCGAGACGGTGCACGATTCCCGGACGTTCGCGGCTGCCCACCCCGGCCAAATCGGGATAGCGCGCCACAAGGGCATTCACCAGGGTACCGGCCCTCGTCCCGGCACCCGGGTGCACCACCAGCCCGGCGGGCTTGTTGACCACCAAGATCCAGTCATCCTCATACAGGATCTCAAGGGGTATGTCGCAGGGTTCGATACGCCCGATCTCCTGCGGCACAAGGGCCTCCTGCGGCACCTCTACGACCATTCCGGCCTTCAGGCGGAACGAGGGCTTGCGGGGGACGCCGTCCACATCCACCAGGGCGGAGGCGACCAGGTG
>CAZUDI010000052.1:0-25432 GCA_964618975.1 uncultured Bacteriovoracaceae bacterium
TCGATCACGAGCGCTTCCTCCCAAAGATCATTGAGCGTGCCGTCCATACCCCTCCTTCTCCGTGTCTCGCAGACGATGAACCACCTGCTACAAGCTGATTCATCTTGGCCCTTGCCTTATACCTAGCAGGCCCCAGGAAGCGCTGTCAATGACCATGCCCCCCCGAGACGCGGCCGTTGGGGGGAGGGAGGAAAAGGCAATATGGTGGCACATACATGTCACCAATCATGGGTATGAGCCCCGGGGCAAACCCTGGATTCCCTCGACGCCGCACGTAGTAAGGGAATTCAATCCATAGCGATTGAAAGAACCCTCATGCCCGAAAGTCGAAGGAGCGCGCGTGAAATCCACGGCATTCTCTCTCCCTGGCGATCAATGATCCATGGTGGGCATCAACGGCCCTGGCAGACACAGGACAATCCCTTTGGGCCACCTCTTTCATCGCCCCCAAATTGGTGTAGGAATCAGGAAAATCAGGGCAACGGCCTGTTGCGTAACTCTTTGATATTATGGACATATAGAAGGATGGTGGAGAAGAGGGGATTTGAACCCCCGACCCCCGCGTTGCGAACGCGGTGCTCTCCCGCTGAGCTACTCCCCCACAGCAACCCGTTTCCTACTAGAGTCTGGCGCGTTCGTCAAGCGCCGCCTTTCTTATCCGGGCGATTTCGCGCTGCCCCCCCCCGTCATCAGGAACTCCCGCGCAAAGGCCAGGGCCTCGGAGAAGTCCCGGATCTCGCCGTTGAGGCCCTTTTCACGGATGCTCTTCAGGCAGTCCCCCAGGAAACGCCCCTGCCTGAAGCCGATGGCTATGAGGTCCTGCCCGGTCACGGGCGGCCGGTAGTGCCGCCAGGTCGTGACGTAGGAGGAGATCTTCTCCTTGACCTCCCGGCTGCGGGTCTTGGACATGGCGAAAAGGATCACCTCCAGGGAAGCCCCCTCGATGGTCTGCACGACCCAGGCGGGTACCTTGTCCTGTTTCGTGGCAAATGCCTTGAGGATCTCATTCACGCCGTCCTTGGCGGCCAGCATGCGACGGATTTCGTTGTCGCTCAGGCCCAGGCTCGCACCGATGGCGATAATCTTCTTGGGCTTGAGGTGATCGATCAGGGCCAGCAGATAGAGAAACCACACGCTCAGGCGTTCGTGCGTATACAGGAGCGAAAACCACAGGACGGTCTCCCGCACCCGGGCGAAGGTATCCCTCACCCCGGGGGAAAAGCTCAGGTCGGGGTGGATGGCCTCGAGCACCCCGAGATCGCGCAGGCGCTCCATGCCCGGCGAGGGATCCTCTTCCGAGAGGAGCTGCACCATCTCGTGCGAGATCCTCCTCCCGGGAATACCCTTGAGAAATCCGGCCTTCACCGCCGAGTGCACCAGGGAGAGCGTCTGCTTGCCCAGGGAAAAGCCGTAACGCTGCTCGAAGCGCACGGCCCTCAGGATACGCGAAGGATCCTCCACGAAACTCAGGGAGTGCAGCACGCGCACCTTCTTTTCCTTGATATCCCTGAGCGCCCCGAAAAAATCGATGAGCTGTCCGAATCGGGGCGGGTTGAGGGCGATGGCCATGGTATTGATGGTGAAATCCCGCCGGTAAAGATCGAGCTTGAGGGTCGATTCCTCCACCACGGGAAAGCCCCCGGGGGCCTTGTAGTATTCCACGCGGGCCGTGGCCACGTCGATGTGCCTTCCGTCGCCCAGGGTGAGCACCGCCGTCTTGTACTTATCATGCGCCGCGACCCTGGCCGCGATGCCTTCGGCAAAGGATCGCGCGAAGCGGATGCCGTCGCCCTCGACCACCAGATCCACATCCAGGTTGTCGATCCTCAGAAACATGTCGCGCACGATGCCGCCCACCAGAAATATCCGAAAGCCCATGGACTCGGCCAGCTCTCCGGCCCGATGCAGCAGCCGGCAGAAGTCGTCCGGCAGGCGTTCCCGCAACAGGGTCTTGACCACCTTGCCCGGGGCGTCCTTCTGATCAAGACGCTCGATGGTGGCCATCTTGGCGTGCATGACCAGCATCAGATCCGTGCGGGTGATGACGCCCACGGGCCGGTCGTCCTCCACTACGGGCAGCAGCCTCTGGCTGCCGTCGATGATCAGGGCCCTGATCTCCGAGATAGGGGCCTCGCCGTGCACCGTGCGGATATCCCGGATCATGTAGTCCTTGACCGGGGCCCTGCCCAGCCCGTGCCCCTGCGCCCGGGAGACCACCTGTCGGGTAACCAGCCCCACGACCCGTCCATCCCGGGCCTGTACCAGGGCGGCATTGATATGGTAGCGGTTGAGCAACACGCTCGCCTCGTCGATCGTGGCCTGCATGCCCAGGGCCTTGACCGGGAAGGTCATGATGTCACGGGCCGTGATCCGTGGACGCGCCTCCTTGCGGATGGCCTGGACAAGCTGGGCCTTGACATTCTCCAGCGCGAGCCCCTTGATGGAGGCCGCGGCGGCAGAAGGGTGCCCGCCGCCGCCGAAGTGCGCCACCACCTGGGAGGCATCGATCTGCGGCAGGGCGCTGCGGGCCACCAGGTAGACCCGTTCTCCCATGCGGGCACAGGCGAACAGGGCGTCCGCCGCATACATGCCGCCGATCTTGTGCACAAGCATGGCGAAATCCTCCACGTAGTGGGTGGCCTCGCAGGTGGTGATGAGGATGTCGCTGCCGCCGATGCTCATGGTGGCGACATTCCTGATCATCTGATCGAGCAGCCCCACCTGCTCGGGGTTGAGCTCGCGGGAGATGCTCCGCGCCACCTCCTTAAGGTCGGCGCCCCACGTTATGAGCTGGGCCAGCGCGGTACAGTCTTCCGGACGGGTGGAGGGGAAGAGCAGACACCCGGTGTCCTCGTATATCCCTAAGGCCATGACCGTGGCCAGATCCGCCGGGGGAGGGATGTCCCTCTGCCGCAGGAGCTCCACCATGAGGGCCACATTCGACCCCAGTTCCCGGCTGTGTATCTCGTGTCCGGTGATGTCGTCGGCAGATGCGGGATGGTGATCGTAGATATGGACCTCCACCCCGGCGCGCTCGATCACCTGGGCAAAGGGCCCGATGCGCGAGAGCTGTCGGGTATCCACGATGATGAGCCGGGTGATTTGTTCTAAGGCCAGGTTCTTGAGCTTAACGATGTCCGCGGTAACGTTCGGTGCGGCATGCTCCAGGTACTGACGCAACCCCTTCTCCTGCGCCCCGGGGAAGACCAGCTTTGCCTCGGGATAAAGCAGGCGTGCGGCGATCATGGAGGCGAACGCATCGAAATCCGCCTGGATATGTGAGGTGATGACCTCCATGGCTCATGCCCGCGGATGGTAACGCTCATGAATCAGTTTGAGCCGCTGGGAGGAGACATGGGTGTAGATCTGGGTGGTGGAGATGTCCGCATGCCCGAGCATCATCTGGACGGCCCTCAGATCGGCCCCGCCCGTGAGGAGGTGGGTAGCGAAGGAATGCCTGAGGGTGTGGGGTGAGATGGATTTGGCGATGCCGGCCAGGTGCGCATAGCGCTTGATGAGATGCCACATGTTCTGGCGGGACATGGCCTCGCCCCGGTTCGAACAGAACAGGGCCTCCGTGGGCCCCCGCACGAGGTGCACGCGGGCCTCCCGGATGTAGCGCCGCACCCACCCGGCGGCGCGTTCCCCCAGGGGAACCAGGCGTTCCTTGTCTCCCTTGCCCCGAGTGATCACGTACCCGACATCCGTATTGACGTTATGCATCTTGAGCCCCACCAATTCCGAGACCCTCAACCCTGTGGCGTAGAGGATCTCGATCATGGTCTTGTCCCTCAGCCCCAGAAAGGTCCCGGTGTCCGGGGCCACAAGCAGCCGGTCCACTTCGGCCACACTCAGTACCTCGGGCAGGTATTGGGGCGTCTTGGGGCGCAGGAGGTCTCGGGCCGGGTCCCTTTCCAGAATCCCTTCGGAGAGCAGGAAGCGGTAAAACTGCCGCACGGTGGTGAGCCGCCGCCGGATCGAGCTGCCCTTGAGCCCCTGGCCTCTCAGGTCCGAGGAAAAGCGCTCCAGGTCGGCGCCATCCACCGCCTCCACCCCGAGGCCCTCCTCGCTAAGCCAGCCGAGATACCGTTGCAGGTCGGTGGCATAAGCCGTGAGCGTGTTTTCCGGCGCCGAGCGCTCGGCCACCAGATACTCTATAAAGGCATCCAGATAGGCCTGGTTCATCGCTTGGAGATCGAGGCCTTAAGCCCCAGCGCGCGCAGATCTTCCTGGATGGGCTGCGCGCTGTCCATGTCGGGGTAGGCCCCCACCAGCAGACGGAAACACATCCCGGACTCGCGCACCACATAGGGGATGATCCCCAGGCCCATAAGCCGCATCTGCTCCTTGCGGGCCTCGCCCTCCTCGGCAAACATACCCAGCTCTACGGCATAGGGAACGGCCCCTCCCACAAAGGCGCCCTTGTCGATGCTCCCCGAGCCCTGGAGCGATCTCAGGCGGAGGACCGCATCCTTGATAGAGACGAACAGGCCGTAGTCCAGTCGGTACCACACCCCGGAATCGCCCAGATTGATCTTGGTGATGAAAAGCGGTTCCTGTTCAAGCTCAAGCATTTCCCTTTCCCTGAGGGCGTCCTCCGGCGCCTGCCAGGAAGAGAGGTGGATGGTGTACGGATAGAAATCCTCTTTCTTGCAGTCCCGTACCACGGCGGGGGTCTCCAGGAGAGGTACGGTCCGATGGATCTCCTTGGTCACCACATTGCTCAACCCGAAATCCGCCCACAGGGGAGAGGCTGCCAGCGCCAGCATGAGGGCCAGGATTCCTATTTTCATTGTTTCCTCCCATAATATGCATAGGTCGTATTCGTGATATACGTATTGATTCCCTTGGCGATCCCCTCCACCAGGGTCTGTTGGTAGGTGGAGCGTCTCAAGAGGGTGCAGTCATTCGTGTTGGTGATGAAGCCCATCTCCAGGAGGATGGACGGCATCTGCGCCCCGAGGAGGACATAGAACGGTGCCTGTTTGACGCCCAGATCCCGCCCCCGATAGCCGATATGTGTCACGGAGCCCATGAGATTCTTCTGCACGCAGGAGGCGAAACGCGAGGACTCGTTGATCTTGGAGTTGAGCATGAGGTCGTTCAGGATCAACTGCAGATCGCTGAGCGACTTCTGGGTGGTCGCGTTTTCCCGGGCCGCCACCTGGATGGACGAGGCATCCGTGGTAAGATTGAGGAAATATGTCTCGATCCCCCGCACGGAGCGGTTCTCGTTGGCGTTGACGTGCAGGGAGAGGAACAGGTCCGCCTTCTTGCGATTGGCGACCGCCGTGCGCTCCTCCAGGGTCATGAAGACGTCCCTATCGCGCGTGAGGAAGACCTCGAAACCCTCCAGTTGCAGGCGCTTCGCCAGGATCTTGGCCACTTCCAGGGTGAGATGCTTTTCCAGTATCCCTCCCGGCCCGACGGCGCCCGGATCCTTGCCCCCATGACCAGGGTCAATGACGATGCGCGAAACCTTCAGGGCCAGCTGCCGGGCGATGGAGGGCACATCCTGAGGCATGCGGGAGTGACTGCCGGGCTTCACGGAGGTGATGCCGTTGGCAGGGGCCTTGTGGTGTTTGTCGGCAAAATCCCTGTCTGCACTCACGTCCACCACGATGCGCGCCGGATTGCTCAGGGGGAAGGCATTGTAGTACGACTTACTCGAGAGGTCGAGCACCACCCTTACCTTGTCCTTCTGATTCTGGGAGATACGCATATAGGAGAGGATGCCGTCATTCACCTCATATTTATAGGGCAGCTTGGGAGGGGTCCGGGCGTTGCTCACATCCACCACCACCCGGTACGGTCGTTTGGCCGCCGGATCGGACGGCAGGATAAAGGTCTCGAAAGGCGCCTCCCTCCCCATGTCGATCACCACCCGCGTATATTCCTTGTTGGACCACTGCCTTACGCCCGTGACCAGGGTCAGCCCCTCGCTGACGTGGCTAGGCCCCTGGTCCAGGTGGAGGGCGTTCAGGCCTTCCCGCGCCCGCTGCGCCATATCGCCTGAGGCAAAGGCGGTGATAATCCGGCGGTAGAGCTCATTGGCCCTGTCGGGTTTTTTAAGCCGGCGCTCATAGATTCGCCCTGCCTTGTAGAGGCCGTCATCGGCTAGGGAGCTCTCGGGGTAACGTAGTGCAACGGCCTCGTAGGCGTTAACCGCCTGTTCGAGATCGGCGGTTCTGCCCGAATAGCCGAAGAGCTGCTCGTAAAGCTTGCCCTTCATATACACCGCCCTGGGTGCGAACGGTGATCGGGGATAGGTCTGCTGCACCTCGGAATACAGGCGGATTACCTTGATCCAGTTGGTGCGGCTGGAACGTTTTTTGGCGTCCCGGGATAGCTCCACATAGGCCGCATTGGCGTCCTGAAAGGCCTCGGCCTCACTACGGGCCGCGCTCAGTGCGTCTGCGGCACATAATATGACCAGTATGGCAGGGACAAGCACGGCCCCGAATTGTTTCATGACCCGTTGCATCCCCTTTATTCTACAGAATATCCCCCAGGAAGACAACATCCCTTGAGAATAATGCAAATCTAATGCCGGTTGATTTCACAGATAAGGCGCAGACCCTTCAACGTAAGGTCCGGGTCAAACCGATAGCGGGGGGGCACCAGCGACAGGACGACATTCGCCAGCCCGCCCGTGATGACGACATCCGGGACACTGCCCTGCTCACGTCCCATCATCAGCACCATCTCCTCCACCATGGCGACATGGCCGCACACAATGCCGGAGCGCAGGGAGGCGTACGTGGAGCGGCCGATGACCTCCTCCGGGGCACTGATCTCGATCTCTGGCAGGGACGGGGCCTTGTGCCGCAGCCCGGCGTAGGCGCTCGCGATCCCCGGCGCGATGGCACCGCCCAGATACTCCCCGCGGCCGGTCAGATAATCGATGGTGGTGGCCGTGCCCATATCGATAACGATCTGGGGTGTGTCGTTTCTGCAATAGAGGTGAAAGGCCGCCGCAACATTTATCAGGCGGTCGATCCCCAGGGTAGCGTTCGTCTGGTAGCGATTGACGATCCCCATGGGGGTGTCCGTCTGCACCTGCAGGACCGAGAGCATTCCCGTGCGCCCGAGATCACGCACGATCACGTCGGTGGCGTCCCTGCGCACACTGGCAAGCACCACCTCGTCCATCTGCGAACGGATGGAATCCGGAATCTCACTCCAGAACGAAGCCCTCTCCACACAGGCATTCGTCACCAGACGAAAGGTTTGCCGGATGACCGCGCCCTCGAAGACGGCGCACGTGATGTGCGTATTCCCGACATCAATGGCCAGCATAACCGCCTTTTAGAGCAAAGCGCGCCCGGGAATCAAGCGCGAATCACGCCCCGGTGATCTCGGCCACCGCCCGGATCCAACCGGCGCTGGCGCCCTTGATCTTGATGGGAAAGCCGTAGAAGGTGAATCCCGTGGCCGGGAGCTGTTCCAGGTTGGTGAGCTTCTCGATCTGGAAGTAGCCCCTCTCGATGCCGGCGAAATGCCCCTCCCACACGCACGCGGCATCACCGCTTTGGGCGAAGTCCCGGGCCTGGAAGGACAGCGGCCGGTCCCAACTCCAGGCATCGGTGCCCACGACATGCACCCCCTGCGCCACCAGCCACAGGGTGGCCTCCCTGCCGAACCCGCAGCCCTTGACGAGGTAGTCCGCGCTACCCCAGTATGCCGAAGCCCCGGTGTGGGCCAGAAAGATGTCGCCCTCCTTGAGACGGTATCCGATCTTATCGAGCCTTTCACGGATATCGTCCGGGGTAACGTTGTAGCCGTCGGGCTTGTCTTGCAGATCGATCTTCACGCCGTCACCCACAGCCCACTCGAGGGGGAACTGGTCGATGGTCATAGCCGGCTTACCCCCATCCTGGGTGGGGTGGTAGTGCCAGGGGGCATCCATGTGCGTGCCGGCATGGGTCGAGACCTCGAGGAATTCCACCGCCCAGCCGAGCCCCTGGGGGAGATCCTCGTCCTTCAGCCCGGGGTAGAAACCCTTCATGCTCTCGCTGCCCAACCGGTGGTCGATATAGGTGATCTTGGGAATCATCATGGGTGGATCACTGGGCAGCCCCCCCTCCACACTCACGGAAAGATCGATGAATCTTCTGGCCATCGCACACCTCCTGGCTGCATCAATCACAGCTGGCCTGCAAAGAGGCCCCGGCAATGTGATGCTTGGTTTCGATAATCTTGTTCAGGATCGAGTAGCGCTCCTCCCACTGTTGCATGATGTAGGCATAGGGCATATCGTCATAGATACCGTGATAATGGACATACTCGATGTGAGGCCTCCCCTGGAGATCCTCCGCGGGCAGGATCGCGTCACTGCGCCCATCGAATTCAACGGGTCTGAATCCCCGCCGCATACACATCTGCACCTCGAAGGCCGGGGTGGCCTTAACCCATTCTTCCTCGAGGAAGATTTCCGCATAGCCGTGACACACGAAGACGTTCGTCCCCATGGCCTCGAGCAGCACCCCTCCCGCCAGGAAATCCCTGATGTCCGCAAGACCCAGCCGGGCAGGTATGCCGGAGGCGCGGGCAAAGGCAACCAGGGTGATGGCCTTCTGCACACAATAGCCGTCGCCGCGCTCGAGCACCCGGCTCACCCTGTTGGTGTCCCGGATATAGGCCTCGGCCCAGGGATTGTAACGGATGCCGTCCCTGACGGCATAGAAAATACGCACCGCCTTTTCCCTGGGCGCACGCGCCTGTCCCACGGCAGATTGTACCGCCGCGCGCACCCGGGGGTGATCAAAATCGATGAATTCCGTAGGTGCAAGATATTTTTCCATAGATTCATGCTATCCGCAAATCCGCACGGGTGTCAACGACCACCTCGGTCTCCGACGGCACGCGGCTTGACAGTCAGGTGCTTTTTGGGGTTAAGTAGCAGGCATGGAGTTCAATCTCTCAGAGATCCTCAAACAGGCCCAGGGCCTCCAGACCCAGCTCCAGGAGATCCAGGAGCAGCTCGCCCGACGGAGTGTGAGTGTCGAGTCCGGCGGAGGAATGGTCCAGGTCACCTTCAATGGCAGGCAGGAACTCCTCGAGATCAAACTCGACCCCCTCTGCGTGGACCCGCGGGACATACCCATGCTCGAAGACCTGATCACCGCCGCGCTGAATCAGGGTCTAAAGCGCTCCCGGGAACTCGCCACGGAAGAAATGCGGCGCCTGACGGGCGGGCTTCCCCTGCCCTTCGACCTCTTCTGAAGATGGATCCCTATCCTCGCCCCTTGAGGGACCTGATCTCTCAACTGAAACGCCTGCCGGGTATCGGCGAAAAGACCGCCACGCGTCTGGCCCTCTTTATCCTGGCCGACAAGGGCAAGCTGGCCACCACCCTGTCAGCCGCTCTCGTCCAGGTTTCCCAGCAGATCCGGCTGTGCCCCGCATGCTTCAACATCACAGACAGGCCCCGCTGCGCCATATGCCAGGATCCGGCCCGGGACCATCTCTGCCTCTGCGTAGTCGAGGACCCCAGCGACGTCCTGGCCCTGGAGTCGACCCACGAATACCGGGGGCTCTATCATGTGCTGCACGGCCTCATCTCCCCCATCAACGGCATCGCCCCCGAAGACATCCGCATCCCCGAGCTCCTTCACAGGCTTAAGACCTCCCCGGTCAAGGAGGTGATCGTGGCCACCAACCCCTCGGTGGAGGGGGAGGGGACCTCGCACTACATCCACAAGATCATCCATGACGCGGGCCTGACGGTCAAGGTAAGCCGGATCGCCTCCGGTATCCCCATGGGGGGCGAACTCAAGTACATGGATCAGGTGACGCTGGCCAGCTCGCTGCGGTACCGGCGCAACCTCAAGGGATAGGCGCCCGTCTGCGACATGGAGGGCCGCGGGGAAATAACTGCCTGGGAAAACGGCACACTTTTCCCCCCTCCCCCGAATATGCGCCTGTTCGCCGCCGCTCATCTCCCTGGCAGAGTGTTTGCATTGACCGTAAAGCATGCACCGACACTTACCGATAAGGATGATAATATGAGGGTCAGCAACCGGTTTTTATACTATCAGCTCGTCAAGGATCTCGGAGCCAATACGGAGAAGATGTTCAAACTCAACTCCCAGATCTCCTCCGGCAAGCGCATTGACCGGCCTTCCGAGGATCCGGTGGGCATGTCCAGCGTGCTCATCTACCGCACCGAACTGACCGAGATGGATCAGTTCCAAAAATCCATCAGCCTGAGCTCGGGGTGGCTCACCCGCATGGATGCCGTGCTTACGGACGTGGACGATGTCCTGGGGCGCGCTATCGAACTCGCCACACAGGGGGCCTCGGCCACGGCCTCGGCCGATACCCGCGAAGGGGCCGCCGATGAGATTGAGGAGCTCCGCAAGCTCGTCCTGGGCCTAACCAACTCCAAGTACGCCAACAAGTTCATGTTCGGCGGAACCCAGACCCAGACGCAACCCTTCCTCTGGGTCGACGCCCAGTCCTTGCAAGCCAATGTCGGCACCATCTCCTCCGCGGCTCCGGCGGCCCCGGCGGAAGGGGACCGCTATATCGATGCCGACGATAACCACCTCTATCAGTACACCGGCGGTGCCTGGGCGGACCAGACCCCCTCCGGCCCGCAGGAAGGCGCCGCGGTTACCGTCAGTGATCAGAACCAGATCTTCGTCTTCGATCAGGGGGCCTGGAAGGCGCAGTACCAGGGTAACAGCGACGCCTTTTCCATCAAGATCGGCAAGATCGATTCCGTCCAGACCAACCTGCCCGGCGATGAGCTCTTCATGAAAGACACCGGTAATGTCCTGTCCTCGCTTTTGAACCTGGAAAAGGCCCTCAGGGACAACGATCAGGATGCCATTCGGGATCAGCTGCCGGAACTGGAAAACGCCAGTATCAGCATTTCCAATCACCAGGCCTCCATCGGCGCCCGCATGAACCGCCTCGATTATACCACCACCGTACTGGAAAAGGCGGATGTGGACACCCAGCTGCGGATATCCATGATCGAAGACCTGGACTATGCCGAGGCCATCACGGCCCTGACAAACCAGGAGACCATCTACCAGGCAACCCTGAAGAGCACCTCAATGATCACACAGCTCAGCCTCGTAGACTACGTGTAGGGAGATGTTATCTTGGAGATAGAAACGTTACGTTTCGGCAGGATTGAGGTACACGACGACAAGGTCATCACCTTCCCTAAAGGGCTCCTGGGCTTCGCGGCCTCCAGGCGCTTCATCCTCTTTCCGCACAAGGAGGGCTCGCCCTTTTTCTGGTTGCAGAGCATCGATGACGGCAATCTGGCCTTCGTGGTGATGAATCCCTTACTCGTCACACAGGATTATCGCATCGACCTTGCCGAGGAGGTGCTCGCCGAACTGGGCGCCGACGAGGGCGAGCTGGAGGTGATGTGCATCGTGACCATCCCCCAGGAACACCCTGAGAACATGACCGTCAATCTCCTGGGCCCTCTCATTATCGCGGCCCACAACCGGCTTGCCGCACAGATTGTCGTCAACACAGGCGATTATTCCCACCGCCATCCGGTGGTTTCCCCGCGCCCGGCCCAGCCCTGACATCCATATTCCCTCCTACGCGCGGAAGGCGCGCCCGGACCCGGTGCGGTCCGCTTCAGCGGCTATGGAATCCATCTCGCCTCTGCGTTTCCGGAACCAGCCCTGGTTCACCCGACCCAGATATTTATCGAAAAATCCGGCGACAAAGACCAGGGCACCCCACTGAAGGCGTGTCAGCACCCACGCATGTTCACATATTTCACCACTATATCCAGCTGTTACCCCGGCCACAACCGCACATTCCCTTCGGGCTTCTTCAGGCCATCCCCAAGATACCCGCACCTACCGGTCGGCTTTCGCGTTGACATTTCCTGCCCAGGCGTTAAGGTGAATTCCTCACGTGAAAGGATGTTCCATGTACGACAACATCATCTCGTTCGTGGCCCGGGGGACCGACAGTGGCAAGACCTATATCATGGAAAGGGTGCTCTGTGAGCTCAAGCAGCGGGGGCTCACCCTCACGGCCGTCAAGCACGGCGCCCATATCCACATGCCGGACGCCGAGGGCAAGGACAGCCACAAATTCGCCCACAGCGGGGCCGACAGGGTCATAGTCTTCTCCGATCACGGACTGTTCATGTACACCATGACCCCCCCCGATATCGACACCCTGGTCGAACTGGCCGGCCGCGGGGTGGACCTGGTCCTGGTGGAGGGTTTCAAGGCCGGGCCGTTCGCCAAGATCGAGGTCTTCAATCACACGCGCTATGCCACACCCCTGTCCCTGGAGAGCAGCGACCCCTCCTACATCGCCCTCGTTACCGATCAGGAGCTGGCAGGCCCCCTGCCCCGTTTCCGCTTCGCCGATATCAGGGGCCTGTGCGACTTCATCGAAGAGCGGCTCGCCAGGCGCCTGCCTGTGACCTGAAGCGGAATATGGCCACTGACAAGCTCCCTCTGGTGTCACAGAAAAAACTGTGCTAAAGCCTCAGGGCCATGTTGATAATCAAGCTGAAGCCGACCAAGGAGCTGCCCGTCATCCATGGTCATCCATGGATCTTTTCCGGGGCGGTTGACGATGTACAGGGGCCTGTGGGCGAGGAATATCTCTGCCGAGTCATCGACGCCACGGGACACTTCGTGTGTCAGGGGCTCTACAATCCGATCTCCCAGATCGCGGTGCGCGTGCTGACGCTATCCAAGGAACCGATTCAGCGGAACTTCTGGCAGGCTCGTGTTCGGCGCGCCCTGAGCTTGCGCGAGCGCATCATCCCCGCGGACACCACCTGCTATCGGCTCATCAACGCCGAAGGTGACGGCTGTCCGGGGCTCGTCGTCGATCGCTATGCCCAGGTGCTCATCCTGCAGATCCTCTGCCCCGGCATGGACTTCTACAAGGATCTCCTGGTCGGCATCCTCGTCGAGCTCTTTCCCCAGTGTGTGATCCATGAACGCTCGGAGATCAAGGCGCGCAAGGCAGAGGGACTCCCCAACTCGAGCGGCCCCCTCCATGGAGACCTGAAAAACGGTGATGTCGAGGTGCAGGAAAACTCCCAGCGCTTCATGGTCGACGTGCTCACCGGCGACCGGACGGGATTCTATATGGAGCATCGCTCCACCCGGGCCCGTATGGCCCCCCTGTGCCGTGAGCGCGACGTGCTCGATCTCTTTTCGTATTCCGGGGCCTTTTCCCTGTACGCGCTGACCAGCGGTGCCCGGAGCGTGGTTTCGGTCGACTCCTCGGCCCCGGCGCAGGCCCTCATGAAGAAGACCATGGATCTCAACCGCATCAAGCCCTTCGTCTGGCGGCAGGTCAAAAACGACGCCTCGCGCTTTCTGGCCGACGAAAAAGAAACCTACGACCTCATTGTATGCGACCCCCCGCCCCTGGCCCGCATGCACGAAGACCTCCTCAAGATCACTACGCATTCCCTGGAGCGGCTCAAGGCCGGGGGTATCCTGTGCATCACCACGACCCTCTCACAAAAATTCACCGAGCCTGACCTGCTCAAGGTGCTCAATCGTGCGGCCCTGACCCTGGGGCGCACCGCACGCATCCTGGAGCCGCTGTTTCAGGCCCCGGACTACCCCTGCCTGAGTTCGCATCCCCAGGGACGCTTTCTCTGCGGGTATCTGGTGCACGTGGAATAGCCCCGGCCCATCCCTGCCGCCGCAGGCGGCGGTGAATTCAACCCTGAGTGATTACTGACAAGTGAATAATTGGAGTACTTGAAAGCAGGTTGGTCAAATCATGTACGGTTTCAACCTACACAAGCATATCTTATATGAGAATACACTATGATTATAATTTCTCGAAAGAGGCCAACCGATGGCCTCCTCTTAACGTCCGCACATATTAGCAAAAGGGCGCATCAGCCCATCTGGCCCTCGAGCAGTCGCCCCCCCAGAACATGCAGGTGCAGGTGCAGGACGATCTGGGTACCATCACGGCCGCAGTTCACCACGGTGCGATAGCCGGATTCCTTGATTCCCTTAATTTCGGCCACCTTTTGGGCCGCCTGCAGCATGGCGAACCACAGATCCCGATCATCCAGGTCGTTCAGGGACTCCACGTGCACCTTCGGCACCACCAGGGTATGGACCGGGGCCTGGGGCTCGATATCGTCAAAGGCATAGACGTTTTCATCCTCATACACCAGCGTAGAGGGGATCTCCCCTCTGATGATCCTGCAGAATATACAGTCCATGTCTATCCTCCCCTGATCGAATTCTGTACCGTCTCGATCGCGTGCTTAAGATCGATGCGGCCCTCGTAGAGGGCCTTGCCTGTAATCGCACCAAAGATCTCGGGGATTCCGGCCAGAGCAGCGAGGTCCGCGACCGAGGATACTCCGCCCGAGGCCACCACCGGGGTCGTCACGGCCCGGGCCAGTTCTGCCGTGGCCTTTATATTGGGTCCCGTGAGCATACCATCGCGCGCGATGTCCGTATAGACGATGAAGGCCGGGGTGTCCTCCTCGTACTCGCGGGCAAGCTCCAGCGCGGTCCGCCCTGTGACCTCGGTCCAGCCCTGAACGGCCACGCGCCCCTGGTCGGCGTCGATGCCCAGCGCCACCCTCCCGGGAAAGCGGCGCAAGATCACGTGAGATCCGGCCGGATCCTTGACCACCATGGTACCGAGGATGACGTAGGCAACCCCGAGATCGAAGGCCCTCTCGGCGGCGTCCCCCGAACGGATGCCGCCCCCCAGCTCCACCTCCACATCCACGGCCTCACAGACAGCCGCGATGGCCTGCATATTGATGCCCCGACCCTGAAGCGAGCCATCCAAATCCACCACATGGATCCTGCGGGCCCCGGCCTCTTGGAAGGACCGCGCCACCTCAGCCGGGTCATGGCTGTAGGTCGTGACCTCGTCGAAACGGCCCTTTTTGAGTCGGACGACCTTGCCGGCATGCAGATCGATGGCCGGAATGATGATCATACCTCTCCTCCGTCGGCGTGGCGGATCCACCAACTTCCAAAGAGATGCGAGTATCGAAGCAGGTAGACCCGCCGGTCGGAAGCCCGCACCCTGAAGTACTCCTCAGGGAAAAAGCTGGGATCCACAGAGGCCTGGCACCAGTGCTCGATCACGTCCTCCACGCGCAGGGCATCGCCCGCGCTGACGAAGGCTGCCGGCTCACCGGGGTGCCGGTGACCATCACGGGTGCGCACCTCGGCGTGGATGAACCTCATAGCACGTCCTTGGTCGACAGGATCCCCTCGGCGGTGAGGGCCTTGGCACGCCTCAGGGCGTGGGCGAAGGCCTTGAAACAGGCCTCGGTGAGGTGGTGGGCATTTCCGTAGGCGCAGACCGTCATGTGCAGGGTTAGCCCGGCGTTGATGGCCAGGGCGCGGAAGAACTCCGGCACCAGCTCCAGGTCCAGGTCGCCGACCTGGCCGTGAAAGACGTCATCCCCGTGCAGCACGAAAAAGGGCCGCCCCGAGATATCCAGACTCACCTCCACCAGGGATTCGTCCATGGGGAGCTTGGCATACCCATAGCGCGCGAGGCCCTCCTTGTCGCCAAAGGCCTCCTTCAGCGCCTGCCCCAGCACGATCCCGAGATCCTCCACGGTGTGGTGCAGATCCACATGGGTGTCACCCTGGGCCTCTATCCTGAGCCCGAGCGCGGCATGCCTGCCCAGCGCCTCCAGCATGTGGCTGAAAAATCCGGAGGGCACCTCGATCGCCGTCCCGCTGCCGTCGAGATCGACCTCCACCGCCACCCTGGTCTCCTTGGTCTCCCGCTGCACCCGTGCCGTTCTCATGCAACCTCCTGTATTGCGTCCCTGAAGGCCGCCAGGGCCTTCTCCACACATCCTTCTCCGGCGGCTCCGCCCTGTGCAAACAGGGCCTTGCCGCCGCCGCGGCCGCCTACCACCGCGGCGATCCCCTGCATGATCTCTCCGGCATGGACTTTGGCTTCGAGGTCCTTGGTGACCATAATCATAAAGGTGGCCTTATCGCCGGAAGAGGAAAGCAGGAACACCACCCCCGAGCCGAGGCGTTCCTTGATGCGATCACCCACCTCGCGCACCTGCGGGACCTGGGCTTCCCCCATGTGTTTGACGACAACCCGGATGTCCCCGGCCGTGAAGATCTCCTCGTCTGTGCCCGCACCCGCGCCGGTAGCAAGCCTCACGTTCAGATCCCTGACGATTTGTTCCTGCTCCTTCAGGCGGATCTTAAGGGCGCCGATGCGCTCCGTGATCTCCAAGGCCGCGCAGTGCAGCCTGTCGGCAGCCTCGTCCACCAGGGCCACCTGGGATCTCAGGTAGGCGAGGGTCTCGAGTCCGGCCACGGCCTCGATCCTGCGGAGCCCGGCGGACACGCTGCCCTCGGAGAGGATCTTCACCGTCCCGATCTCGCCGGTGGCGCGGCAATGGGTCCCGCCGCACAGCTCCACCGAGATCCCGTCGCCCATGGTGATCACCCGCACCTCCTCGCCGTATTTCTCGTCGAAGAGCGCCATGGCACCCCTGTGCATGGCCGTATCGCGGTCCATAGTCTCGGTGGTGACGGGCAGATCATCCAGCACGTACCGGTTCACCTCGTCTTCCACCCGCTGGATCTCGGAGGGGCTCAAGGGGGCGAAGTGCGTGAAGTCGAAACGTAGCCGCTTGTCGGTCACCAGCGATCCCGCCTGGTGCACATGCTCCCCCAGCACGTCGCGTAGCGCCCGCTGCAGCAGATGCGTGGCGCTGTGATGCCGCATAATGGCCCGACGGCGCTCACGGTCCACCACGAGGCGGATCTCCTGGCCTTTGCGTAAGGACCCCTCACTCACGCGCACCCGGTGCACCATAACCCCGGCGGCGGTCTTGGCCGTATCGAGCACCGCGGCCTTCAGGCCTTCGGCCTTCATTTCGCCTGTATCCCCGATCTGGCCGCCGGACTCGCCGTAAAACGGCGTCCGCTTTGTTACCACATAGGCCTCCTGTCCGGCGCCCAGCTCGTCCAGGGCCCGGGTCGTGCCGCCAGCAGAGGGGTCCTCGATCGCGAGCACCTCCGCGCTGGCCTCCAGGGCCTCGTAGCCCACGAAGGTCACGGCTTCGTTCGCCAGGGAGGCACCGATTTCCTCCCGTTCCCCGACGGCATCGCCAAAGGCGGAAGAGGCGCGTGCCTTCTCCCTCTGGGAGGCCATCTGCCCCTCGAAGCCCTCCAGGTCCAGAGCGAGCCCGTTGCCAAGGGCTATATCCCCGGTGAGATCCACCGGGAAGCCGAAGGTATCATAGAGTTTGAAGACCACGTCCCCTGGAATCGTTCCCTGACCCTTGATCTTCAGCTCGGCCACGATCTCGTCCAGGAGCGCCAGCCCCTTATCGAGGGTCTTGAGGAAGCGCTCCTCCTCGTTGGCGATGACCTTATCGATGAAATCGCGCCGGGCCCTCAGTTCCGGGTAGACCTCGCCCATTTCCTCGACCACCTTGAGCGCCGCGTGGTGCAGAAAGGTATCGTTGACCCCCAGGAGCTTACCGTGGCGCGCAGCCCGGCGGATGATGCGCCTGAGCACATACCCGCGGCCCTCGTTGGATGGCAGGACCCCGTCACACACGAGGAAGGCCCCGGCCCGGGCGTGGTCGGCCACCACGCGCAGGGAGACGTCCTGGTCCTCGCGCCGTCCGTAAGGGACACCTGCAATCCGGGAGATGTGCTCTATCAGCGGCATGAAGAGGTCCGTCTCATAGTTGCTCGGCACCCCCTGAAGCACCGCCGTGATGCGCTCGAGCCCCATGCCCGTGTCGATGTTGGGCCTGGGCAGCGGAGAGAGGTCCCCGTTTGCAGCGCGGTTGAACTGCATGAAGACAAGGTTCCAGATCTCGAGATAGCGGTCGCAGTCACAGGTCCCGGGTGCACACTCCGGGCGGCCGCAACCCACGGACGGCCCCTGGTCGTAGAGGATCTCGGAACAGGGCCCGCACGGGCCGGTATCACCCATGGCCCAGAAGTTGTCCTTGTCACCCAGCCTCAAGATCCGCCCCGGTGCAATCCCGATGGTGTCCTTCCAAAGACCGTAGGCCTCGTCATCGCCCTCGTGCACACTGATATAGAGGCGGTCCGGATCGAGCCCCAGGCGTTTGACGAGCAGCTCCCAGGCGTACTCGATGGCGCCGATTTTGAAATAATCGCCGAAGGAAAAGTTGCCGAGCATCTCGAAAAAGGTGTGGTGCCGGGCGGTACGGCCCACATTCTCCAGATCGTTGTGCTTGCCGCCCGCCCGCACGCACTTCTGCGACGAACTCGCCCGGGAGTAGGCCCGGCGTTCATTGCCCAGAAAGGTGCCCTTGAACTGGACCATGCCGGCGTTCGTGAACAGCAGGCTCGGGTCGTCGAGCGGCACGAGCGACGAGCTGGGAACGACGGTGTGGCCGTTCTCGCGGAAATACTTAAGAAACATGCTGCGGATCTCTTTTCCCTTCATGGTTGTTCCTTTCCACCAACGGCATGCATGATGAGCTCCAAGGGGAACCCCCGGCCAGCAAGATACCGCACCAGGCGGTCCGTCTGTCGGCCGCGGGACTTCTCCATGAGCCCTGCGATCCTGTGCTCTTCGCTCAGGTTTTCCGGCAAGGCCATGAGCGCTTCATCCACCAGTTCTTCCGGAATCCCGTGCCTCTCGAGGGTATAGCGGATGTGATAATCCCCGTAACCCCGGTGAGCCAGGAGCTCACACCTGCGCCGTACATAGGCCGCATCATCGATATATCCGAGCTCATCCAGACGCGCCAGCGCGGCCTCCACCATATCGTCAGCAACCCCCTTGAGCCTCAGTTTTTTTTTAGCTCGAAGGAGGAAACGGCCCGCCTGGAAAGCACCCCCAGGGCGTAACTCACGGCCTTATTCAATGTCTCGATAGTTGCCATCCTGGAATATCGCCGGTTTCGTCTCCTCCGGCGCCTCGGTCTCTTCCTTCTCAAACATGTCCCATTTGGCATCGCTGGTGGCCCGGATGCCCTTCATGCGCAGCTCGAAATCGTTGGGATTGGTGGCCTGACGCAAGGCCTCATGGTAGCTCACCTGTCCGTCCTGCACCAGCGCCATGAGGGACTGGTCAAAGCTCTGCATGCCATAGGAAACCGTGCCCTCGTTGATGGCATCGGGGATCTCGTCCGTGCGGTTCTCATCGAAGATGCACTCGCGGATACGGGCCGTGGTGATCATGATCTCGGCCGCCGGCACGACCCCCTGCCCGTCCTGGCGCGGCATGAGCCGCTGGGAAACAACCGCCCTGAGCACGCCCGAGAGCTGGAGCCTGACCTGCAGATGCTGATGCGGGGGGTACTGGGACACGACGCGCATGATCGTCTCCACCGCATCGAGGGTATGCAGGGTGGACAGCACGAGATGGCCGGTTTCGGCTGCGGTCAGGGCGATATCGATAGTCTCCTTGTCACGCATCTCACCCACGAGAATCACATCCGGATCCTGCCTCAGGGCGGCCCTCAGGGCCATGGCAAAGGAGTTGGTGTCGGACCCCACCTCGCGCTGATTGATGATGGATTTACGATCCCGATGGAGAAACTCGATGGGATCCTCGATGGTGATGATGTGACAGTTGCGGTTCGCATTGATGTGGTTCACCATGCCCGCCAGGGTCGTCGACTTACCCGATCCCGTGGTCCCGGTCACCAGAATGAGGCCCTTGCGCTCGAGACTGATCTTCTTGATCACCTCGGGAAGACCAAGATCCTCCAGGGACGGGGGGTCGGTCGGCACGATGCGTAAGACCATGCCGAAGCTGCCGCGCTGCCGGTAACAGTTGACCCTGAAACGCGCCACCTGAGACAGGCCGTAAGCCAGATCGATCTCGTTGGTGGTATCGAATTTCGCCTGCTGGTACTGGTTCATGATCCCGGAGGACATCGCGGCGATGTCCTCGTTGGTCAGGCGTTCATACTCCCGCAAGGGGATGAGCGCCCCATACCTGCGGATCACTGGGGGCAGCCCCACCTTCATGTGAACATCCGAGGCCTTCAGTTCCACCGCACGCTTGAGGATACCGTTAAGATCCATTTAGTCCTCTCCATCGCCCCCGCTGGGCAGAACCTTACCCGCCATCTTCGTGCGGATGGATTCATAGATCTCGGCAAAGACCTGGGGGTTTTCCTTCAGGTAGGCCTTGGCCGCCTCCCTTCCCTGACCGAGACGCTCTTTGTTGTAGCTGTACCAGGCCCCGGATTTGTCGATCACGCCGATGTCGGGCAGACACCCCACATCGAGGACCTCACCATACAGGGAGATCCCTTCGCCGAACATGATATCGAACTCCACCTCCTTGAAGGGCGGGGCCATCTTGTTCTTGACCACCTTGACCCGCGTACGGTTGCCGACGACCTGCGTACCATCCTTGATGGGACCCGCATTCTTGATCTGCAGCCTCACCGAGGCATAGAACTTCAGGGCATTCCCGCCGGTGGTGGTCTCCGGATTGCCATAGACGATACCGATCTTCTGCCGGGTCTGGTTGATGAAGACCGCCGTGGTGTTCGTCTTGGAGATGGCGCCCGAAAGCTTGCGCAGGGCCTGGGACATGAGCCGGGCCTGCAGCCCCATATGCGAATCTCCCATGTCTCCCTCGATCTCGGCGCGCGGAACTAGGGCGGCCACGGAGTCGATCACCACGATGTCCACCGCATTGGACCGCACCAGGGTCTCGGCGATGTCGAGGGCCTGCTCCCCCGAATCGGGCTGGGACACGAGCAGGTCGTCGATATCGACCCCCAGCTTGCGCGCATAGCCGACATCCAGGGCGTGCTCGGCGTCGATGAAGGCCGCCACACCTCCCAGGGCCTGAACCGAAGCGATGCAGTGGAGGGAGAGGGTGGTCTTGCCCGAGGATTCCGCCCCGTATATTTCGGTCACCCGCCCCCGGGGAATGCCGCCGATCGCCAGCGCCTGCCAATCGAGCAGTAGCGATCCGGTGGAAATCACCGGCACCCCGGCCGCGACGACGTCCGACCCCATACGCATGATGGAGCCCTTGCCGTAGGTCCGCTCGATCTTCCCGATGGCATCTTCCAGCGCCCTCTTCCTTCCCTCTTCCATGGATCCTTTCCCTCCTTTAATCGCTATGGGTCTTCTTCCCTTACTCCTTGCGTCGTCAAGGGGGATCCAGGGCTTGCCCTGGGGTTCATACCCATGATTCCCCGAAGCGGCTTGTATGCAGGATGGTGTAGCGCGCACCCGCGGGCAGCAACTCACTCCTGACCAGGTGCACCTCCGTGGCCGTAAACGCTGCATCCTCCACGTGTTCCTCCAGATCTACCACAGATGGGACCTTTCGTCTACCTAGGGTGATGTGCGCCTGAAACGACCGCTTTTCCGGCGCGACCCCCAAGGAGGAGCACCTCTGATCGATCCTGGCAGCCAGGGCTTTAAGCCTTTCGGTGTCTCCTGCGAGCCCCACCCAAATCACCCGTGCCCGATGCCGGCTGGGGAAGGCCCCCAGGCCCCGAAGTTTCAGTTCGAGCATCGACTGAGAAGCCACCTCCTCATCCAGGGCCTGCCCAAGAGGTGAGACCAGGTCTTCCGGAATGTCCCCCAGAAACTTCAGCGTCAGGTGCATGCCCGTGCCCCGCACCCAGCGCACCCCCGGGACCTTCAAGTCCAGACGCTCCACCAGACCCTCCAGATAGCGCCGGAGCTCCGAGGGGGGCTCAATGGCCACAAAGGTCCTGATCATGGATGAAGTTCCTCAGCTCGAAAAGCGCCGTCTTGGCGCTCACCAGTTTGTTTCCCGTGCGGTCGAAGGCGAAGTGGAAGACCTGAGCACGCTGGATATCTTTGGAGCCCACCGCGACCCATACCGTGCCCACGGGCTTGTCGTCGCTGCCGCCCGTCGGCCCGGCGATGCCGGTGGTCGCCACTCCTACATCGGCGCCCGTGAGCGCGAGCAGGCCCGCGAGCATGGCCTGGGCCACCGCCCGACTGACGGCCCCCTGCTGCCGCAGAACGGCCTCCGGGACACCCAACACCTTCATCTTCAGCGCATTGCTGTAGGTGACGACCCCCCCCAGGAAGTATGCGGAAGCTCCCGCGGGCTGGGTCAGCAGGTGCCCGACCAACCCGCCGGTGCAGCTCTCGGCACTGGCGCAGGTCAGTCTGCGCTCGCCCAGCAGGGCCCCTACGGTGTGCGCCAGGTCGGGCTCCTCCAGGGCATGCCGCCCGAGAATCCCCCTGATGCGCTCCTCATGCCGTGAAGGTGCGATGAGGGTCAGCTCCATCTCCCCGGGCAGAAAGGCGCACTCGTGGGCGAGAGGTCCGAGCCGTTCGGCGCAGTGTACCTCCCGCAGGCCGAAGACGCCGATACGACCTGGAGGGGGGATCTCCCGGGGCGCGAGTGTCTCCAGGGCGCCTTCCAGCATGGCGAGCGCCTCTCGGGGCACGCCGGGCAGAAACAGACAGCGCGCCCTGTCACAAGTCAGGCACACCCCCCGCTCGGCCCCCACCGGGTTTGCGAGCTCCTCGATGGACAGCGCCTGCGGCCGCAGACGCTCGATGACGCCCCGCGTGGTGTCGTCCGGGGTGCGGCCCAAGCCGCCGGTGATCACGATCAGCTCCAAGCCGGCGCAAAGGGAGGGCAATGTCTCCAGCAGCGTTTCGGGATCGTCGCCGAGCAGGCGCACCTCCTGCACCGTAATGGACCGGGAAAGGAGCTGGGCGCAAAAAGGTTGCACCAAGGCGTCCTGCCTGAATCCGGTCAGGAGCTCACTGCCGGTGATGACGAGCGCCGCACGCATGCTTCAGCGCCCCGTGCGGCGCACCAGGGCAAGAATCCCCGCCGCGAGCGCGCCGGCGGCCATATCGTCGGCCATGATCCCGACGCCCCCGGGCAGTCCCCTTTCCAGGGTACTCACCGGGGGCGGCTTGAGGATGTCGAACAGACGAAAGAGGGCGAAGGCGGCCAGGATCTCTCTGGGCCGCCCGGTGCGGGAAACCAGGGCGATCAGGACCCCCACCACTTCGTCGATCACCACGCGAGCGGGATCCTGGCCCCAGTCCTTCTCCATGCGGGAGGAGACCTGAACCCCCAGGAGGGTCAGGAGGGCCAGCAAAAGGAGGTAGAGACGCAGTGGCAGGCGCCTCAAGAGCAGGTAGAGGGGCAGAGCCGCGAGCGTGCCGGCCGTACCGGGCGCTACCGGTGCATAGCCTGCGCCGCAGAAGGTGGCCAAGAGCCTGGGAAGATGCCCGGACATGCTACGGGGTGCGCTCCTCAATGCCTTCCAGGTGGGTCAGCAGCGAGGATATCTTTTCCGAGGCCATGACAGAGTCCAGGTGCTGAATGATCTCTTTGAACTCTGTGAGCATCACCTTGGCCTCAGGGGTCAGGTGGGCCCCGGTCCTCCCGTGGCGCCCCTTTTCCAGCAGCCCCACTCCGAGCCGCTCCTCGTAGTCTCGGACCTTTCCCCACGCCGCGCGGTAGGACATCTTGAGGTTCAAAGCCGCCTTGTGCAGGGACCCGGTCTCATCCACAAGCCGCAGCAGGCGATAAATCCCCATGCCGAAGACGTTCTGACCGTCCTTTTCAAGCCAGATTTTATATCCAAAATCCATAATATCATGGATAACACGAAGCACGGAGAGATTCAAGCCCGGGGCGCACCCCCAGCGCTTCACCACGCGGAGCTTCCACCGCACCTGCGTTTTCCCTATCGACTCGGGCTTGATCACCGGGTGTGAATAGGCTATGACAACAGCGATCACTTCCGGGGAGATAGCTCTATGTCAGAACAGTACATTGCAGATTTCGCGGATCATATCGGAGAGAGCGTTACGGTGAAGGGCTGGGTCGCCAACCGCCGCTCCAGCGGCAGGATCGCCTTTCTGATCCTGCGCGACGGGTCCGGCATCTGCCAGGCGATCGTCGAGCGGGAGGTCATCGGCGAAATCTATGCCGATATCAAGAAGGTGCCCCTGGAATCGTCGCTCATAATCACCGGAGAGGTGGTCAGGGAAGATCGGGCCCCCGGGGGGTTCGAACTGCATGCCAGCGGGGTGGAGATCGTGCATCTCTCCGAGGAGTATCCCATCGGCAAAAAGGAGCACGGGCCCGACTTCCTGCTGAACAACCGCCATTTGTGGCTGCGTTCGCCGAGGCAGGCGGCCATCCTGCGCATCCGCGACGCCCTCGTGCGCAATGTGCGGAACTATTTCCACGCCCAGGGCTTCACCCTGATCGACACCCCCATCTTCACCACCACCTGCGGGGAGGAATCCTCCAGCCTTTTCGCGGTGGACTACTTCGATCTGGGCAAGGCCTACCTCTCCCAAACCGGTCAGCTCTATCTCGAGGCCGCCATTCCCTCCCTGGGCAAGGTGTTCTGCTTAGGTCCCACCTTCCGGGCAGAAAAGTCCAAGACCAGACGACACCTCACCGAATTCTGGATGGTCGAGGCCGAGATGGCCTTCTATGACAACCTTCGCAACCTCGAGCTGCAGGAGGACTTCGTAGCTTACATCGTGCAGCACACGCTCGCGGAGCGCACGCCGGAACTCCTCTCCCTCGAGCGGGACCTGGAGCCGCTGAAGAAGGTAACCCCTCCCTTTTACCGTATCACCTACGACGAGGCGCTCGAGATCCTGCGCGACAAGGGCTCCCCGATCCAGTGGGGTGACGACCTGGGCGCCGAGGACGAGACCCTCATCACTCAGCTCTATGAAAAACCGGTCTTTGTCATGAATTATCCCAAGAAGACCAAGGCGTTCTATATGAAGCAGCACCCCGAAAAAAACGAATATGTCCTGTGCGCCGACCTGCTCGCCCCCGAGGGCTACGGCGAGATCATCGGCGGATCACAGCGCGAGGACGACTATGCCACCCTCTTAAAGGCCATCCAGGACAACAACCTCGATCCCGAACGCTACGGCTGGTACCTGGACCTCAGGCGGTACGGCAGCGTACCGCATGCCGGCTTCGGCCTGGGCATCGAACGCACACTGTCCTGGATCTGCGGCCTCAAGCACGTGCGCGAGAGCATCCCTTTCCCGCGCATGCTCTACCGCGCCTACCCCTAAGGCACCCCCCACCCCGTCTTTTGGTGCGCCACAGGGGCAAAAAAGAAAGACGGGAGCCCTTTTGGCTCCCGTCTTTCTTTTTTGGAGCGGGAAACGGGATTCGAACCCGCGACTTTAACCTTGGCAAGGTTACACTCTACCACTGAGTTATTCCCGCAAAAGTTGGCCGTACTATATGCAACTGCCTTTTTCTTGTCAAGATCCATTTCCCTGAATGAGAACGTCTTTCCCTGCCTCATCCGGCGCAGATGCCCGTACCCCTGTCTCCTCCCGTCGGCCCCCTTGAATCCCCATACACGGGTACCTATAGAAAAATCACCAAAAACATCGCACCAAACGATCATAAGGAGGAACAATAGATATGGGGAAGATCCTGGGCATAGATCTTGGGACGACGAATTCCTGTATGGCGATCA
>CAZUDI010000053.1:0-25415 GCA_964618975.1 uncultured Bacteriovoracaceae bacterium
GGTTTAGGAAAACAGTCACAGTTCTATTTGTTTCACTGTTCATGACGCTGGCTATTGGCGTTTACAGTGTAACGGCCCAGGACATTCAGCTATCGGGCGAAAAAATTGGACAGGATAAGGAAGGTAATGCCATTTACCAAATCAATTCCAATGGAATAAAAATTGGGTACAAATTGATTGGTTCTGGTGAACCACTCGTAATGATTGTTGGTCTTGGGAATACAATGGATCTTTGGCCGAAAGAGGTTATTGATAAGTTATCAAAGGAATACCAGCTTATCCTATTGGACAACCGGGGTATGGGACATACCACAGCAAATGATGTGACATTTACATACAAATTGTTTGCGGATGATGTCATCGGACTACTTGACACCCTTAAAGTCGAAAAAACTCATGTTCTTGGGTTTTCCATGGGGAGCGTGATTACACAGGAATTATTGTTGGTGTATCCACAACGTTTCAATAAAGCCGTTATTTACGCAACATCTACAGACGGAAGCAATGTTGTCGCAGCATTAAAAGGCAAAGCTCCTTCAGATAAATCATCTATCAATCCAATCGTCCTGCGACAAATTGAAGCTACAACCCGTTGGAAGACCCCATTGGATCAAGCGGCCAGGATTACAAATCAGGTAATGTTCCTCGTTGGAACTTCGGATACCGTGGTAGGCCCTGAAAGTTCAAAGGCACTAGCTTCTGTTATTCCGGGTGCTTGGTTGGTTCAATTCAAGAATGGAACTCACCAATTGGTGGTCGAAACACCTACCGAATTCGCCAAGATCGTCTTAGCTTTTCTCGACATAAATGAGACGGTTGGAGTTAAAAAATAGGCACATTTATTTTTTACCACTCGAACAAGCTCTTCCAGCGGAGCGCAAAAAGATGCGTCCGCTGAAGATCGACGTTCGCCTTTAAATAACTTGACATTGATTTCTTTGTGGCGTACGTTATATCGTACGTAATGGAGAATGAATATGCCTACCTTAACTGCAACGGAAGCGAGAAAACGTTTATATAGCCTTGTGGATGAGGTTAAAGAATCCCATGAGCCCATTCAGATTGTAGGAAAAAGGAGCTCGGCATTCCTTATCTCAGAGGAAGACTGGCGGGCAATCCAGGAGACTTTATTCCTGACTTCAATCCCGGGCATGCGTGATTCTATCCAGGAAGGACTAGGCACTCCTGTTGAAGAGTGTGATGAGGATATGGATTGGTGACATGGAAAATAGTCTTCACCGAACAAGCAAAGAAAGACGCCGAGAAGATTGCACATTCCGGTTTGAAACCTCAAGCAGAGCACCTTATAGAGATTCTCAGGAAAGACCCCTACCAGACTCCACCTCCCTATGAAAAACTTCTCGGAGATCTATCCGGGGCATGCTCCAGAAGAATTAATATACAGCATCGTCTCGTTTATCAAATACTGGATGACATCAAAACAGTGAAAGTCGTCCGCATGTGGACACATTACGAATAGTAGGTGACATAGGCGAACAAGGGCATCCAGGCCGACGCGGCATAGCCGCGTGGCGATGCCTGCCGTTCGGCAGTGACTGAATCCATTCACACCCGAAAGGAGGTTTTCTGCATTGGATATTCCACGGATCTTCAACATCACCGAAAGTGCTCACCGCATCCATAACCCGTTCACACCCGAAAAGCTCGCCACTCTCGGCGCGGCGCTGCGTCTGGAAACGGGGGCCCGCGTGCTCGATCTCGGCAGCGGTTCGGGGGAGATGCTGTGCACCTGGGCACGCGATCACGGCGTCATCGGCATCGGCATCGACATGAGCCGGTTGTTCACCGAGCAAGCGAAACTCCGTGCAGAAGAACTCGGCGTCGCCGATCAAGTCAAGTTCATCCATGGCGATGCTGCCGGCTATGTCTCTGACGAGAAGGTCAGTGTGGCAGCCTGTGTCGGTGCCACGTGGATCGCCGGGGGAGTCGTCGGCACTATCGAGCTTCTGGCGCAGAGCCTCCGCCCCGGAGGGATCATCCTCATCGGCGAGCCCTACTGGCGGCAGTTACCGCCGACGGAAGATGTTGCCAGGGGGTGTCTTGCCGGCTCAATCTCCGACTTTCTCATGCTTCCAGAACTTCTCGCGTCTTTCGGCCGCCTCGGCTACGACGTCGTGGAAATGGTTCTGGCTGACCAAGACAGCTGGGACAGATACGAGGCGGCCAAGTGGCTCACCATGCGCCGATGGCTTGAAGCCAATCCCGACGACGAGTTCGCGAAAGAGGTTCGAGCCAAACTGACCTCGGAACCCGAGCGCTACGCCGCTTACACGCGCGAATACCTGGGCTGGGGTGTGTTCGCGCTGATGCCACGGTGATGAGGGGATTACCGGGCGACTCAGAAAGGAGGAGCGTCCTATTGAAATTAAAGGCATACCTGCTAATTTTCGATGGTCTCGCGGATTGGGAACCTGCGTTAGCCCTGTGCGAGATTAATAAATCTGGAAAGTATCAGGTAGTAACAGCCGGTTTTTCCGGCAGACCGATCACCACAATGGGTGGCTATAAGATCAACCCTGATATTACGCTTGATTCCATGAATCCCGACGAGGCTGCCATTTTCATCATGCCAGGTGGAGATATGTGGGAACAGGGACCGCATGACGATATGATCAGACTCCTCCACCTGTTCCATGCAAGGAGCACCATCATAGCTGCAATCTGCGGAGCAACATTAGAAGTTGCAAGAGCAGGACTGATGCATGGTCTTCGACACACGAGCAATTCCAAGGGATACCTGAAGGCGATGATCCCCGATTATAGGGATGACGATTTCTATATAGACAAGCTGGCAATCGCTGACAAGAATCTCATAACGGCTAGTGGACTGGGAAGTGTAGATTTCGCGTGTGAGATTGTCAGGCTGTTGAATATCTATAACGATGAGGAAGTTCAGGAGCTGCATGAGATGTTCAAACACGGTGTAATACCAGCTCGTTATGTCATCTAACGAGTGCATCCTGACGGACGCGGCGGGGCCGCGCCGGTGATGCCCACGTCCTACTTTGTGTCTTTATTGCTCGGTAATCAGTCTCCTGAAATGGTTGGTTATATGATGCCATGTCCAATTGTGACCTTAAGCACAGCCAGTTTTTCCTTATTCACAAATAAGAATTTGTTGTTAATACTATTATGCATCTGGGGACTGACCGGAATCAATTCAATAATTTTCACTGCATATGAAGATACAATTTTATTGTTGGCAGGATTCTATTCTATCTTATTACTACCATATACTATGAATGAAAGACGAAAGAATAAGAAGCGCCTAAAAACGGCTTCCACCGGATGCCGCTATGCGTCACAGGTTAAGCAAAGGAAGGCATGTCGAGGAGAGAGGAAATGATGAGAATCGTGCCCTCAACTCTGGTAGCTTTGATTCTGGCAGGGTGTCTTGGAATGCCGGAGACCGTGACACCGGTTGCAAACTTTGATTTAAATCGCTACGTGGGCAAATGGTATGAGATAGCAAGGTTAGATCACTCCTTCGAACGGGGTCTTGATAAAATTACCGCTGAATATTCGATGCGTGATGATGGTGGGGTGTCTGTCGTAAATCGCGGCTATTCAATTGAAGACCATGAATGGAAAGAGGCCGAGGGTAAAGCATACTTTGTCGATGACGAAAATAGTGGTTATCTCAAGGTCTCCTTCTTCGGTCCGTTTTATGGGTCCTATGTAGTTTTTGAAATCGATCAAGAAGGCTACGACTATGCATTTGTTTCTGGCCCAGATACGTCCTATTTGTGGTTACTTTCCCGAACGCCACAGGTACGCCAAGAAACAATTGAAAAGTTCATACGCATATCAAAAGAACTTGGCTTTGATACGAGTAAATTAATTTTTGTAAGTCACGACTAAAATGCCCAATGCTGCGTTGCACCGGACTAGCCGGTAAACGCAGCGCTGGGGAGTACAAGAAAGGAGGACGCAAAGATGCAAGCACGCGGTCCACTCATGATAGAGCATCGTCTGATTGAACGAATGCTTTCGGTTATCAGGAGAGTCTTAACCGAAATTGAATCGGAACACGAGGTAGATCCTGTTTTCGTGGATATAGCGGTTGATTTTATCCGGATATACGCCGATCGAACGCATCACGGGAAGGAGGAAGATATCCTTTTCCGGGAATTGGCTGTTAAACCACTAAAGGAAGACGACCGCAAGATCATGAAAGAACTGATCGATGAACACGTATTTGGTCGTCAGACAACCAAAGCGCTTGTTGAGGCCAACACTCGCTACCGGAATGGTGATGATACTGCCTTGACCGAAATTGTCGCCAAGCTTCAAACGCTTATCGAATTCTATCCCAAGCATATCGAGAAAGAAGACAAGGTGTTCTTCCCAGCCTCCAGGGCATACTTCACCGATCAAGAAGACCAAGCCATGATAGCAGAGTTCTGGGAGTTTGATCGGAAGATGATTCACGAAAAGTACAAATCGGTGGTTGAAGGAATGGAAATGTAACAACGATTCCCGAACATCACAATTCACCTGACCCGCTACAGCCTTCGGCTTCCGCTGCCAGATGATTATGGGCGTTGAGCCTTTCATAAAAAAACCGGAGATCTTTGGGATGAACCTGTGGCACAGCAAAGGCCATCTATCATATATAGAATATTGATTTAATAGGGAGCGAACTCACGGATGGCGACAGCATGACTGGATTGAAGAACTGTATTCTCGATCTTTGTGGAGTCCATGATTTTTATGATAAATTTTCAATATCGTTGTCACGAGCAGTGAAGAGCAGGGTATCAGCTGGCACTCTGAAATTGCAAACAAATAGTGTCCCAATGGGGACATGGCAGAACAAGGGCATTAAGGGCAACGGCAAAATCCTGTGGCGCCGCTGGCCCGCCGCTGGTCAAACTGAATTCACCTCAGAGAAACGTATCCATGGAAAACGATAAAAAGAGTACTCCGGGAAAACCATCCGACACTGACACCTACGCGCACTTGCTGTATCTTTCCCATTTCCTGAAGGAACTGATCATCCCTTCAGCAATCGAGTCATTGAAACTTCCGCCTGGCAGCTTGGGGCTGGATGCAGGATGCGGGACTGGCAGTCATACCCTCTTGTTGGCAGAGGCAGTGGCACCCGCCGGTCATGTCACCGGCCTTGATTTGTCTCCTCAGTTGCTGGTTCACGCAAGGCAGATGGCAGAGCGCTCCGGCTTGTCGGAACGAGTTTCCTTTCGGGAGGGGGATCTGAACAAACTTCCCTTCGATGACGATACCTTCGATTGGGTGTGGAGTGAGGACAGCTTGTGGCCCGGGCCAAAGGAGCTGGGATGCCCCGCCGAAGATCCTGTGCCTCTGGTCAAGGAGTTGGCAAGGGTGGTGAAACCCGGAGGAAGCGTGGCTATCCTTTTCTGGTCCAGCCAGAAACTACTGCCCGGATATCCTCTGTTAGAGGCTCGTCTTAATACTACATCCCAGGCGAATGCCCCATTCGTGAAAGGAGAAAGACCGGAGTTGCACTTCTTGCGCGCTTTGGGCTGGCTTCGTAATGCAGACTTGGAGGAAGCCAGGGCACGAACCTTTGTAGGCGACATCCATCCTCCCCTAAGCGATGGTGTCCGCAAGGCCTTGCTGTCACTCTTCGAGATGCTCTGGGGGGATGCGCAGTCAGAGGTGTCACCGGAGGATTGGATAGCATACCAACGACTATGCCAACCAGCGTCTCCAGATTTCGTCTTGGATCTTCCGGATTACTACGCGTTTTTCACCTGTTCGCTATTTCATGGCAAAATCGCCACGTGAAGCATCCTAAGGGATATTGTTGCTGAACAGAGGGCAAGAAAATGTGGCCGCGCCGCACAGTGCAACCCTGAGCCACAGGACCGAATGGACCAGACAAACCCGAGGGTCCAATGATCATTAGAAAAGAAACGGATGCGGATATTGAGGCAATAACCGCAGTCACAATCGCGGCCTTCACGGCTCTGCCAATCAGCCAGCACACAGAACAATTCATCATCAAGGCGTTACGTGCTGCAGCCGCGCTGACTGTCTCGCTTGTGGCAGAGATTGATGGTCGAATTGTTGGTCATATCGCTTTTTCGCCTGAAACTATCACTGATGGTTCACCAGACTGGTACGTCCTCGGCCCCATTTCTGTATTGCCGCAGTATCAGAAACAAGGCATGGGCAAGGCACTTCTCAACGAGGGCTTGTCTTTGCTGAAAGCCTTGGGCGGCCAAGGTTGCGCACTTGTGGGTGATCCGAATTACTATAAGCGCTTTGGTTTCCGGAATCTTCCACAACTGGTTCATGGGGGAGTTCCACAAGAAGTTTTCATGGCCTTGCCATTTACAGATAACGTTGTGCAGGTTAATGTTATCTTTCATGAAGGTTTCCTGGCAACTGGCCAACTCGAAAACCCTTGGGAGGGCAGATGAAACCCCGTCATAGAATTTTCCTGCTGATCGTCATTACGTCCTCTATCGTTGTCGCCATCGAGTCAATTACCTTTGGCCTTCTATACAACACCGCCTTTGAAGAGGAAAGGCGACGCCTCGAAGAGACGGCCAAGAGTCAGGCACGCTTGATTGAAGCGATAGCCCGTTTCGATAAAAATTTCAGCAGGGACTATCCCTATGGGGCCAGGCAAGCGACCCTTGATCAAATAAGAGACGCTCATTCAAAATACCAAGGCTTCGGCAAGACAGGCGAGTTCACTCTCTCAAAGAAAGAAAACGATCGGATAATTTTTCTCTTAGCTCATCGTCATTATGACCTCGACAACCCGAAACCTGTTCCCTGGAATTCCAAACTGGCAGAACCCATGCGGCTGGCATTGTCTGGCAGGTCCGGGACAATTGTCGGTCTTGATTATAGGGGAACAAGGGTCCTGGCGGCCTTTGAACCGGTGGCTGAACTGAATCTGGGCATTGTCACGAAAATCGATCTGACAGAACTGCGAGCACCATTTTTCAGGGCCGGCTTATTGAGCGGGATTATAGCAGTATTTCTTATCGTGCTCGGAGCAGTTATTTTCATTAAGGTCACTGACCCCATGATAAAGAGACTGTCCGATACCGTGGAGAAGCTCGAAAAGGCCTTGGGGGAAGTGCGAACCCTCAGGGGGATCCTTCCCATATGTTCATTCTGCAAGAAAATCCGTAACGATAAAGGATATTGGGATCAGGTCGATGTGTATGTAAGGCAGCATACGGATGCTGATTTCAGCCATAGCGTCTGCCCTGATTGTATGGCGATACATTATCCCGACATAAAAGGGAAAAAGGGGGATTAGGACGGCATGACAATCAACCGGGAACCTTGCGGGGAACCTACCGACTCATGCACAGATGGTGGCGGATGGGTCTTATCATGCAACATCTGTCGGAAAACCTGCCCCAATCATGCGGGGATAGAAATCGACATGACAAAGATGACGTCCATTGAGAAACTTCTCACTTCCTCAGTATACCTCTTTATTGTGCTGGGGGTCTTCGTCCTGCAGTCTTTGTTTGTCCGGGAAGCCATTGCGGAAACGGATGCGCCCGGTTCTCAGAACCCTTCTGTCCAGACCTTGAGTCACAGACAGGTCCGAGTGGGCCTATACGAAAACAAGCCCAAGATATTCACCGATGAAGCTGGAGTGGCATCGGGCATATTCCCCACCATCCTCAACGAGATTGCACGCAGGGAACAATGGCAATTGACCTATGTTCCCTGTGAATGGAACGACTGTCTCGATGCCCTGGAGAACGGCCGCATTGATCTGATGCCGGACGTAGCATTTACGCCGGAAAGAGACGAGAAGTACGATTTTCACACAGAGGCCGTTGTCAGCAGCTGGTCGGCCGTCTATACCAAGGGCAGAAAACAACTGGACAGTATCGCCGACCTGAACGGTCAGCGGATTGCCGTGTTGAAAGGCTCGATTCAGCAAACAGTCCTGCAACAGATGGTCAGGGGTTTTGGCCTGAAGGTTGCCTTCATCGAGACGCAATCGTTTGAAGAGGCCTTTTTCGTAACGGCCAAAGGTGATGCCGATGTCGTTGTTTCAAATCAGTTTTTTGGCGACTATTATCACCAGCAATACGGGCTGGAAAAGACACCTGTCATTTTCAGCCCCGTCTCATTATATTTTGCCACGTCATCCGGTTCCAACGCCGATTTACTTGAGGCCATTGACAACAATCTGGAGGCCATGGAGTCCCAACCCGGCTCTGTCTATTACAAGGCATTGCAGGCCTGGATAAAACAATCGCCGAAGACGGCCATCCCAGAGTATCTCATCTGGCTCTTATACGGCGTGAGTGTGATCCTCTTACTTGCCGTTCTGTTTATCTTGCTGCTGCGTCGGCAGGTACGCTCCGCAACCAGAAGCCTGATCCAGGCCAATGCGATGCTGAGCGAAAGCGAAAAGAAATTCCGCGATCTCTTCCAGAAACATACGGCCGTCAAACTCATTATCAACCCTGAAAATGGCAACATTGTCGAGGCCAATGAAGCCGCTGAAAGGTTTTATGGCTGGTCCAGGGATACGTTACTGCGGATGCGGATACAGGATATAAATACGCTTCCGCCAGAACAGGTCGAGGCAGAGACGGAACTGGCCCGGCAAAAGAAACGTTCGCACTTCGAATTCCGGCACCGGCTGGCCAACGGCTCCCTCAGAGACGTAGAGGTGTTCAGCAGTGCCATTGATATCAAAGGCGAGACATTCCTTCATTCCATCATCCACGATATCACTGAGAAACGCAAACTGGAAGAGCAATATCGTCAGGCCCAGAGAATGGAATCTGTGGGCCGGTTGGCCGGGGGTGTTGCCCACGACTACAACAATATGCTCAGCGTGATCCTCGGTTATACGGAACTGGCTCTGGCGCAGATAGACCCTTCCGACCGGCTGCATGCCAATCTCACCGAAGTGTTGAATGCCGCCAAACGTTCGGTTGACATCACCCGCCAACTTCTCGCTTTTGCCCGCAGGCAGACCGCGGAACCCAAGACCCTCGATCTGAACAAGTCTATGTCAGGAATACTCAAAATGCTTAGGCGACTCATCGGCGAGGATGTCGATCTGACCTGGCGGCCCGGGGCCGAGTTGTGGCCGATCTACATTGACCCCTCCCAACTCGACCAGACCCTGGCCAACCTGTGCACCAATGCCAGGGACGCCATTGCCGGGGTGGGTAAGATTATCATTGAAACGGATAAGGTTTCTTTTGACGAAGCGTACTGCGAGGACCATGACGACTTTATTCCCGGCGATTTTAACATGTTGTCCGTGAGCGACGATGGTTGTGGCATGGACCGTGAGACCCTGAACAATATCTTCGAGCCATTTTTCACCACCAAGGGGGTCGGCAAGGGCACCGGTTTAGGCCTGGCGACCGTTTACGGCATTGTCAGGCAGAACAATGGCTTCATCAACGTATACAGCGAACCAGGCAAGGGAACGACCTTCCGGATCTACCTGCCCCGGCACGAAGGGACAATAGTTGAGACAAGCCCTGAGCTTGAGGAAGATATCCCGCAAGGTAACGGGGAAACGGTGCTGTTGGTCGAGGATGATCAGTCGATTCTGGCGCTTGGCAGTAAGATTTTGGATAAATTGGGATATCGGGTGCTGACGGCGGGGTCGCCAAGTCAGGCCCAAGGCCTGGCCGGGGACCATGTCGGAGAGATCGATCTGCTGATTACCGATGTCGTCATGCCACAGATGAATGGGCGGGAACTATCCGATCACCTGCGCGCCCTGTATCCGAACATGAAAACCCTGTTCATGTCGGGTTACACCGCCGATATCATCACTCATCGCGGTGTCCTGGATGAGGGTGTGGATTTCATGCAGAAACCCTTTTCTCTCAAAGATCTTGCCGTTAAGGCAAGCAAGGCCTTAGGTAAGGGACAGGTGTCGGCATGATCGATAAACATGAGCGGGCTAACAAGCGTATCGGATCCGGCCGGTAATTCCGCTGAACTCCAGGTCCGGCCGCCTATGCGGAACGCGAGTCCCCATGTCATACGGCCCGGGAGCCTTAGTTTCAAAGGGAAATGGCGTTTTTCAAGGAAGTAGTCCTTCGGGATTCCGTGGAAATAAACAACACCCGATAAGGTCTTCGAATTCGCAACCAGCATAGTTGAAGAATATGTGTTCTTGGTCTCCAAAGAGACTATGACCACCCGACATTTCAAAACGTGATATGTCACGATGAAGATATCGAATTCAAGGCCTTTGGTGCGTGTGTCTCCAGGTCATGTTCTTTTCTTGAAACGCGTTTTCGAGGATGGGGGGATTCGACCCTCGGTCCATTAAGAATCCTGTTCCCGGTTGTCTCACGAGCCTGTATGCGCTAGTGTGGATTTCAGAGGTCAAGATTCATTAACAGATTTATTAACTATGATCATCAAGGGGGGCGTTATGCGAAAGATCCGGACCTGTCTCATCCTGGGGTGTTTCCTGCTGCTTTTATCGACCGTCCATGCGGGATTGGGCGATTTTTCCGGAACATGGAAGAACACTGACCCGAACACGCGCGGCATCACAACCCTGAAGATCACCCTGAACGGCACCCAGGCCCAACTCCAGACCTGGGGCAAATGCGAACCGTCCGACTGCGACTGGGGCACGGTAGAGGCCTACCCTTACGGACCCGGGGTCGGAGCGAACCTCACCCCGTCGGCCTCCTCCCTGAGCGCCCAGTTCCGCACCGGGTTCAGCGAGACCCTGGTCATCCTCAGCCTGTCCGGGGCCAACCGCCTGTCGGCCCAGGTCTTCACCCGCTTCACCGACGCCTCCGGGCGCAGTAATTACCGCACGGACTACACCTTTCGGCGCGAGCTGGCCCTGAAGCCGGCGCCGCGCACCCCCGCCGACATCCGTCCCCTCGGGGTCAAAGAGGACCTCTCGCCGCTGGCCCCCGCCGATATCCGTCCCCTCGGGGTCAAGGAAGACTGTGTGGCCTTCAACTGGCGCAACCTCCGTGCCACGCAGATCAACAACCGCTGGAAGATCGTGGACGGGTCCCACCTGCTCCTGGACTTCGGCGACAATGAGGACGAGGCGCGGCAGGCCCTGCGCGTCCTGCGCCATTACCGCCTGACGGGCATGTGCTTCGTCGGGCGGCCGGACCCCTCCCTGACCTACTTTCTCTCCGAGGGCCAGGCCCCTTCCGGCGCCATGAGCCGGGAGGACTGCATCCCCTTCGACCCGGAGCGCATCGAGGTTAAATCCGTGAATGGGCGCTGGAAGATCACCGACGGCAGCCACTGGTTATTCGATTTCGGATCCAGCGAGCAGGAGGCCCGCTCGGCCCTGGCGCTCATCAAGCGCTACGGTTTCACCCATACCTGCTACATCGGGCGCCCGCAGGCCTCGATGACCTATCTGAGGCAATAGGCGGCACAAGCCCCAGAAGGAAGGACGGCCGGTGCCGTTTCCAGAGGTACTCGGGCAACCCTGAGCGTCCTGGACCGGCACATCCCCCGCCGGGGACGTATCCGGGACCCTCAGGGGGATGAAGCCCTGGGCCGGGCCTTGAGGCCGCGATCCCGAGCGACCGGGGGTATCCTTAAGGTTTGTGCATTCCCCGGCCCTGTCCCTATCCGGGGCGTTTGCCCCGTCGGGGGGCTAGTGCCCCACCGGTTGCGGCACGATGGTCACGGGTTTGAGCTGGGGCTTCCACTGGAGGGGTTGCCCCCCGCCTTCGGTCTCCGAGGTATCGGCCGGGGTGACTTTCTGCCACTGTTGGGGTGCCATCTCGGTGGGGATAAACTGGGGTGTATCCTCCCCGCCCCACGAGGACGAGTCCTCCGATTCCTCCGCAGACCAGGACTGGTAGTCGCTGTCCTGGTCCGAATAGCCGCCGCTGGTGTCATCGTACCAGGTCTCGCCCGTGCCTCCGTAGGCGTCGCCGCTCCAGGTCTCACCCGTGGCAGCCGGGGTCTCGCTGTAGCCGGGCGGCAGGTAGATGTGGATGGTCACCGAGGAGCCGATCATGGCCACGCCGCCCGGATTGGGGGTTTGCGAGACCACCTTGCCCTCCAGCCCCTGGTACTTGATGTTGGGGGTGCGCGTCGGGCGCATGATGGGGTTCAGACCGGCCTGCTGCAGGGTGATGAGGGCCTCCTGCTGCGAGAGCCCCACCACCCCCGGGATACGCAGCATGTTGTCCACGGCGGGATTGGTGCGGGGCTCGCTGGTGCGGTCCAGGGGCCCGGCCTGCAACGTGGAGGCCACAAAAAAGAAAAGCGCTATCGTCAGCAACCTCTTCATCCCTTGTCTCCTTTGCTCACCCGTGGCGGGTAGGACACGCCACGTCCCAGAAACTCCCGGCCCTGCATCGCGCCGGAATCGACCGGTACAGGCGTACCGGCCTTTAGTCTGCCTCATTCCGGCCCGGTCTTCTTGATGAGGTGCACGTCCTTGATCCACCCCTCCCGCGTGGGCCAGCCCGAGCCCTCCAGAGAGATATAGTTGATCTTGATGGGTTTAGGATCGAGCTGCATGAGGTTCATGATGTAGCGGTACCACAGCCCCTGGGGCACCTTCTGCCCGTTGGTGTCCAGATTGGGCTCGGTCGGATCGAGCATGTAGAACCCCTGCCAGAAGAAGCGGCCGCCGCGCGCGTGTGACTCACCCCGGGCGTCCTCGTACCCCACGGTGATGGCCAGCGGGGCGTCCCGGCCTTCGGGCCCGGTGCCGCCGAGCGCCTGGTGGTCGACCTTCACATCGGCCCTCAGGATCAGGGTCTCGGCATCGCTCACATCGGCGTCGAGATACTGGATGACGCCCTCGCGTGCGTGGCTGGTGGTGCTGTAGATCCTGAGCCCGTCAGTGAGCAGGGAAAAGCTGCTCACGTCCTGGTCGATGACATAGTCCCGGTGGGGGTTCCAGTGGTTGAGGCCGTCCCTGAACCAGCCGTTCTGGATCAGATCGCCGGGCAGGGGCAATACCGCGGCCGTGGTTTCCGGGGCACTCTCGCCTTCCGGCCGGGTGACGATATAGGAGACCTGGTCGCGCTCCCCCGCCAGCACGAGGTCCTGGGGCCCCTGCAGATAGGTGATCCCCTTCCCCACCCGGGATGCGGGCTGGGGTGGCTCGGAGCTCAGAAAGACAATGTGGGGCAGAAAGGTGGGCTCGGCGTTGGCCGGTCGCCCCTCAACCGCGAGGTATAAAAGGGTGCTCGTGCTCTTGGGCGAGATGCCGATACCCCAGCGGTACTCCAGCCTGTCCGCCTTCGTGCGCACCAGGGGCCCCATGGGCAGGGTATACCGGCGCACCCCCGGCGAGGAAGGCCAGCGATCATAGAGGGTGACGGCCAAGTCCTGAAAATACGGAGGACGGCAGGCCATCCCGAGGGTATAACTCCGCCCGGGTATGAGCTCGATGAGGTAGAGCGCCTCGTAGCGTCCGTTGATGAGGGAGTCGTTGCCCAGCCAGGAATTGCGGTAGGGTATCGTGCCGGGGAAAGGCTGGGCGTTGAGCCTCAGCTCGATCACCTGGCGCTGTGGGTGCCGGGGCGCGTTGACCCGCAAGGGTTCGCGATGATCGGCCTGGGCCGTGCCACTTAGCAGGCACACCACGGCGAGTACGCAGGTCAGAGCTCGCATCGCCTGACTACTCCCCATAGCGCTTCACGAGCTCGTAGATGGCCTCTTCGATGCATGCCCTGAGGGCCTGGTCGATGCCCTCCTTGGACTCGCGATCGATATTGAGATCTGCCCCGCCCAGGCTCTTCTTGGTGAAGTTCTGGGCGAAGGAGCCGATGCCCTGGGCCGAGAATCCGCCCTGTTTGATGGGTTTGCGCACGTTGACGGCATCCAGCACCACCCCGTTGCTGGCGTCGATCACGCGCACATCCAGGCCGAGGTTGGCCTTCTGTCCGCTGGTCTCCAGGCCCAGTCCCTTGAAGGTCCCGCCCAGGCCGGTGCGGCTCTCGTCGGGGTTGGCCTCGGAGATGGTGCCCTCGAAGATGAAGGCGGCCCCGGCCAGCTGCTGGTTGGCGATCTCTCCCGTGGTCAGCCCCTGGGAGTTCATCTGCTTTTCCATCATGACGCCCTCGTTCATGCGCTGGCGCTCGGCCACGGCAAAGGCGCCCGCCTTGATCAGGGCCGTAGTGAACATGTCGGTCGCCGCCGCGGCGGAGACCTCGGGTACCGAGCTGCGGAATTCGTAGATGGTCACCACCTTGCGGGGGCCCGTCACGCGGGGCAGGCTCTCCAGCTTTTTGGTGGTGCTGGAGTCGTCTCGTTTGGGGTCCTTTGAGCCCCACCCGGCGCACAACAGGGCACAGGCCAGCACCAGGACCAGGGTGACAATCTTCGTAAGTCTGCGTGTTGTCATCTGCATTCTCCTTCTCCTCAAGCTCAAGTGGCCTCCATTGCCCACGGGGTTTTGTGCGGTATCCCGCGGGACCGCGTCCCGCAGGGCAGGAAACGTATTAACATTATACCGAAAACACTCCCTTTTCAAGATCTATCCCCTGAGATTACGAGGTTGACATCTAGAGCCTATCACCATACTTTCATTCTAGACAGGGGGCCTGGCGCCCAAAGGCGAGCCATGACCAGGGTGAAAAGCACCTCGGTGCCCCTTGCGGATTCCCCGGCCCTCGGGCAGGACAGGGCGGGGTGAAAGGATGGTAGCATGATACGTTTCGACTTCTCCGGAATCTCTCAGGCCCTCATCGGCGGGCACGGCATCGACCCCGCCGACCTGGAGGCCCTCTCCCCGGCCATAGACGCCGCCCACACGGAAATCCTTGAGCGGCGTGCGAGAGGCGAGATCCTCTTCTACGATCTTCCCGACCAGCAGGCCGCACTCGACGAGGTTACCACCCTGGCCGCGCACCTGGAACGGCGCTTCTCCACGATCGTCCACCTGGGCATCGGCGGCTCGTCCCTCGGCCCCCGGACCCTGTTCACGGCCCTGAAGCCGCCCCTGCACAACCTCCACAGCCGCCCGCGGATCTTCTTTATAGACAATGTGGACCCGGAAGAGCTGCACGACCTCTTCAGCTTCATCAATCCCGCCGAGACCCTCTTCATCGTGGCCAGCAAGTCCGGCGGGACCCCGGAGACGGCGGCGCAGCTCATGCTCGTGCTCGACCTGCTCCGGCGCACGGTGGGCGAGCGTTTGGCCGAGCACCTCGTCTTCATCACCGACCCCGCAAAGGGGGCCCTGCGCCAGCTCGCGCGTGAGCTCGGCGTGCCGGCGCTGAGCATCCCGCCACAGATCGGCGGGCGCTTCAGCGTCCTCACACCCGTCGGGCTCCTGCCCGCATGCCTGCTGGGCATCGACATCCACCGCCTCATGCACGGCGCCCGGCGCATGCGCCCCTGTCTGCTGGAAGCCGACCCCTTCAAGAACCCGGCCTACCTCTTCGGCGCCATCCATTTCCTGGCCATGGCCCGCGGCGTGAATGTCTGCGTGCTCATGCCCTACGCCGCGGCCCTCAAGGACCTGGCGGACTGGTTCGGGCAACTCTGGGCCGAGAGCCTGGGCAAAAAGCTCTCCCGCACGGGCAAGGTGGTGCACACCGGCCAGACCCCGGTCAAGGCCCTGGGCGCCACGGATCAGCACTCCCAGGTGCAGCTCTATATGGAGGGGCCCTTCGACAAGATCATCCACTTCATCACCGTGGGGCGCATGCGGGAAGACCTCACCATCCCGTCCCTGGAAAACACCGGGGAGTCCATGTCCTATCTGGCGGGCAAGAGCATATCCGAACTGCTTATGTCCGAGGCCCACGGCACGCGGGCCGCCCTGAGCGCCAACGGCCGCATGACCACCCACATCGCGCTCGAATCCCTCGACGAGGAGACCATGGGGGCGCTGCTGCTTTTCTTCGAGGCCGCCACGGCCTTCACCGGCACCCTGCTGGGCATCGACCCCTTCGACCAGCCCGGGGTGGAGCTCGGCAAACAGCTCACCTTCGGCCGCATGGGCCGGGAGGGCTACGAACACATGGTCAGGACCTCCGCCAGTGACGAGAGACTTGTGATCGAGATCTGAAACATGCCCCCCATCCGCATCCTTCCCCGCGAGATCGTCAACCGCATCGCCGCCGGCGAGGTGATCGAACGCCCCGCCTCGGTGGTCAAGGAGCTCGTCGAAAACGCCATCGATGCCGGGTCGGGTTCCATCACGGTGGAGATCGAGGGCGACGGGTGCGCCCTCATCCGCGTGGCGGACAACGGCTGCGGCATGCACGCGGACGAGTTGCAGCTCGCCGTGCACCGCCACGCCACCAGCAAGCTCGCAGACGCAGACGACCTCTTCGCCATCACCACCCTGGGATTCCGGGGCGAGGCCCTGCCGAGCATCCTCTCGGTGAGCCGCACCACCATCGCCTCCCGTCCGGCCGGGGCCGCCCACGGCACCTCCCTGCAGGTGGAAGCCGGCGAGGTGCTCGAAATCACGCGCACCGGCATGCCGGAGGGCACGATCGTCGAGGTGCGCGACCTCTTCTTCAACACCCCGGCGCGCCGGAAGTTCCTCAAGAGCGCCGCCACCGAGCAGCGCACCATCATCGACACCGTGGCGCGCTACGCGCTGGCGCGCGCTGCGGCGCGCATGCACCTGAGCGTCAACGGGAGAGAGATCCTCAAGCTGGCCGAGTCCAGCCCCATGGAAGACCGCATCGCCGCCGTGTTCGGCGACACAAGCCGCACCAAGACGATCCCCTTCAAGCGCCTGAAACCCGGGATCGGGCTCCATGGCTACCTGGCCCTGCCCGAGCTGAGCCGGCCCTCCCGCGGCGGCATCCTGCCCTTTGTCAACGGCCGGGCGGTCAAAGACCCCACCCTGAGCGCCGCCGTGATCGAGGGCTACCGCGGGCTGCTCATGACCCGCAAGTTCCCCCTGGCCGTAATCTTCGTGGAGATCGACCCCTCCGCGGTGGACGTCAACGTCCATCCCGCCAAGGCCGAGGTGCGCTTCCAGAACCCCTCGGCCGTCTTCGGCCTCATCGTCTCCGCCATCCGCGAGACCCTCGGCGCGCCCGCGCCCGCGCCCCTGTGGACCGGCGCAGCGGCGCCCGCGGTGCGCGAGCGCCCGGGCCTGATGCCCGCGGCCTTTGCCGGGGCGGCCGCCCCGGACATCGCCCTGCCCGAGTCCCCCGGGGCCCCGGCCCCGCCGGCGGCCTCCCTTCAGGGGGAGCTCTTCGAGCGCTCTCGAACCTTCTATGCCGACAAGGCCCTCATCGGGACCCTCAAGGCCACCTACGCCCTGCTGGAGGGCCCCGAGGGGCTCTACATCCTCGACCAGCACGCCAGCCACGAACGGGTGGTCTTCGAGCGCCTCCAGCGCGTGCACGGCACGGCGCACCAGGCCTCCCAGCTCCTGCTGCACCCGGTGGTCATCGAGCTCGGCCGGGCCGAGTTCGCGGCCTACGAGGAGCTCAAGGGCCTCCTGGAAGAGGTCGGCATCGACTCGGACGAGTTCGGCGATGGGGCCATCGCCGTGCGCTCCGTGCCGGAGGTGCTGTCCAGGAGCGACATCACCGGCATCATCCAGGACCTCGTGCACGCCGTGATCCAGGGGCGGCTGCCGCGCACACCCGACCGGCAGGAGATCCTGGCGCGCATCGCCTGCCACCGCAGCGTGCGGGCCGGCCGGGAGCTGCAGCGCAGCGAGATCGCGGCCCTGCTCAGCGACCTCGACGCCCTGGGTGCCCCCACGACCTGCCCCCACGGGCGGCCCCTCTTCAAGCTCATCTTGCTCAGCGAGATCGAACGGTGGATCGGCCGGCGCCCCTGATCGTCATCACCGGGCCCACCGGGTCCGGCAAGACGGATCTCGCCCTGAGGCTGGCCGGGCGTTTTGCGCTGGAGGTGATCTCGGCCGACTCCATGCAGGTCTACCGCCACATGGATATCGCCACCGCCAAGCCCACGCCTGAAGAGCAGCGCCGCCTTAAGCACCACCTCATCGACGTCATCAATCCCGACCAGGAATTCAATGCGGGGCTGTTCGCCTCCCAGGCCCGGGCCCTGGTCGAGGATATCACCACCCGCGGGGCCACCCCCGTGGTGGTGGGCGGCACCGGGCTGTACATCCAGGCCCTGCTCTACGGCCTGAGCGCCTCCCCGCCGCAGTGCGCCCCTTTGCGCCGCGCGCTGGCGTCCCTGAAGGACCGCCGCGGCCAGGCCTTCCTGCGCCAGGCGCTCGTGCGGCTGGACCCCGCCGCGGCCGGGCGTATCGCTGAAGGTGACACCTCCCGCACCGTGAGGTGCCTGGAGGTGATCCTGCTCACGGGACAGCGCTTAAGCGACCTGAACGCGCACCACGGTTTCAGGGTCCCCTGCTACGCCTCAAGTATCTTCTGCCTCATGCCAGAGCGCGAAGAGCTCTACGCGGCCATCGAGGACCGTGTCGAGCGCATGCTCGCTGCCGGCCTCCTGGCCGAGACCCGGGCCCTGCTCGAGAGGGGCTACGGGGTGCATTTGCGCTCCATGCGCACCCTGGCCTACAAGCACGTGGTGGGCGTCCTGAACGGGGTCACGCCCCTCGACGAGGCCCGTCGCCTGATCCAGCGGGATACGCGCCGCTATGCCAAGCGCCAGATCACCTGGTGCCGCGGGCACTACGAGAGCACGTGTTTCTACGGGGCCGAAGGCGCCCTGAGGGCATTGGCCGCCCGGCTGGGCCCCTGAGGATTGAGGAAGGAGCAGATCACGCCGGAGGCACTGGCGAGGACATTCATGATCAAATCCCGGATCTCGAAGAAGCGTTGCGGCAGGATGGCCTGCACGAGCTCGTCCGTAACCCCGAAGGCGCTCGCCAGGAGCATGCCTCCAGCAAGTCCGTAGGCCGGACAGGTGGCGGCCACATAGCCGAGCACGCCGTAGGCCAGCAGGTGAAAGACCTCGTTGAGGCACACCCTCAAACTCAGGACGATGAACACCAGGCTCAAGCAGGCCGCCAGGCACGCGCAGCGCAGCATATCGGGGCGCTGCCGCAGGAAAAGCCCCGCCAAGAACAGGGCGCACGGCAGGCACAGGCCCCACACGAAGGCCTGGTAGCCCCCTCCGAGGAGCCCGGCGACCCAGGCGCAGACCGTGGGGCCCTCACGGGTGAAAACCAGCGCGATGCACCCGATGACGGGCGGGATCAGGGCGTGCATCACTCCTCCTGCCCTTTACTAGTGGGCTCCCGTCCCGGGGAGGTCAAGATCAATTTTTGCATCTTTTCAAATATGTGCTAGATTCAGGGGCGTGAGTCACGATTCCAGGCGTTACTTCGAACGACAGCTGCGCCGCAAGGCCGGCTCTGCCATCCGGGACTTTTGCATGATCCGACCCGGCGACCGGATCCTGGTGGCCCTCTCGGGGGGCAGGGACTCGCTCGTGATGCTCAAGGTGCTCTGCGACCTCCAGCGGGCCGCGCCCGTGAGCTTCGAGCTGGTGGCGGTGTACGTAGCCACCGGCTTCGAGCATGATTTTCCCCGCATCGCCCATTGGGTGCAGCGCGAGCTGGGCCTCGAGGTGACGGTCATCGAGTCTCACATCGCCGCCATCCTCCGGGAGATGAGCGACCCCGACAAGAGTGCCTGTGCCCTGTGCTCGCGCCTGCGCCGGGGCGTCCTCTACCGGACGGCCCTTGCCATGGGGGCCTCGTCCATCGCGCTGGGCCATCACCGTGACGACATCCTCGAGACCTTTGTCCTGCGCTGCCTGTACACAGGCCAGATCGGCGCCATGGCGCCCGCGCGGGTCTCGAACGACGGGAAAAACCGCATCATCCGTCCGCTGGCCTATTGTCCCGGGGATCTCGTCGAGCGCTACTTTGCCTTTCTCGGCGTGGAGCCGGTGCAGTATAGCTGCCCCATCCGACCCGACAGCAAACGGGACCTGGTACGCCGCTACTTAGATCTTATCGAGCAGGAGATCCCCCGGGCCAGAGATTCCCTCTTTGCCTCGCTGGGCAATATTGATATGAAGAGCATGTGTATCAGGGAGGATGACCATGCGGATAATCATTGACGCACAGAAACCCAAGCCCCGGGTGGTCAAGCGTGTGCTCGACATCCTGGAGGGGGGGGGTATCATCGTCTACCCCACGGACACGGTCTATGGTCTGGGGTGCGGCATCTCCAACAAGAAGGGCATCGACCGCATCAACGCCATCAAGGGCTCCGCCAAGCCCATGAGCATCATGCTCGCCGACCTGAAGGGCATCAGCGCGTACGCCAAGGTGAGCAACGAGGCCTTCCGCGTGCTGCGCACGATCCTCCCGGGACCCTATACCGTGGTGCTCCCGGCCACACGACTGGTGCCCCGGCTGCTGCAGTCGAACCGCAAGTCCATCGGGGTGCGCATTCCCAACCACTGGTTCTGCCAGGCCCTCATCGCCGAACTGGGCGAACCGATCATCACCACGAGTGTGCCCATGGACAATGAACGCCTGCACATCGATCCGCTGGAGATCGAGGCCGACCTGGGGCACTGCGTGGACGCGGTGATCGACAGCGGGATCCTGCCCGACGTGCCCTCGACGGTGCTCTCCCTGGAGTCCCCGGAGATCCACGTCATCCGCCGGGGACTGGGTCCGGTGGACTTCCTTGAATACCCGCTGGAGACGGGCGACTAGATGAAAAAGATGCTGATCAATGCCATGCACGCCGAGGAGATCCGCGTGGCCGTCGTGGAGGACAGCCTCCTCAAGGAGCTCTACATCGAGAGCTCGCTGAAGGAGCAGCTGCGTGGTAACATCTATAAAGGCAGGATCTCCCGCGTCGAGCCGAGCCTGAACGCGGTTTTCGTGGATTACGGCAAGGAGAAGAACGGCTTCCTGCCGTTGCAGGACATCAATCCGGCCTTCATCCCCGGGGCCCCCCGGGGGACGCGGGACCTCCAGTCCCATCTGCGCAAGGGCATGGACATCCCGCTGCAGGTCAGCCGCGAGGAAAAGGGGGGCAAGGGGGCACTGCTGACCATGAACATCTCGCTGCCCGGCCGGTACATGGTGCTCATCCCGCGTCACGACCTGGCCGGCATCTCGCGCAAGATCGAGGATGAGGCGCAGCGCAAGCGGCTCAAGGACATCATCGCCCAGCTCGACCCCCCCGAGGACATGGGGATCATCGTGCGCACGGCCGGCATGGGCAAGACCAAAACCGATCTCTCCAAGGACTTCGCCTACCTGTTCAGGCTCTGGAAAAGCATCGAGGAGGAGATCGCCTCCGCCCCCAGCCCTTCCCTCATCTACCGCGAGGGTGACATCATCATCCGCTGTATCCGCGACTACTTCACCACCGACATCACGGAGATCTTCATCGACGACGAGGAGACCCTCAAACGCGCCTCGGTCTTCATGAAGAGCGTCATGCCGCGCCACAAACACCTCATCAAACACTACAAGGAAGGCCGGCCCCTGTTCACAAAATACGAGCTGGAGCGTCAGATCCAGGGCATCTACAACAAGCAGGTGCGCCTGAAGTCGGGTGGCACCCTGATCATCGAGCAGACCGAGGCCATGGTGGTCATCGACGTGAACTCCGCCCAATCCACCAACAACCGGGACATCGAGGACACGGCCTACACCACCAACATCGAGGCCGCTTCCGAAATCGCCCGGCAGCTCATCCTGCGGGATCTCGGCGGCCTGATCGTGATCGATTTCATCGACATGCGCTCAAAAGACCACATCCGCAAGGTGGAAAAGGCCCTCAAGGACGAGCTCAAGGTGGACAAGGCCCACCTGGTGCTCGGCCGCATCTCCCAGTTCGGCATCATGGAGCTCTCCCGTGAACGCCTCTCCCCCCCGCTGATCGAGAAGAGTCACGTCACCTGCGATGCCTGTGACGGTTCGGGCATGATCCGCTCGGTGGAGTCCTCCGCCTTCATGGCGCTGCGGGAGGTGCACCTTTATGTCAACCGCAACAAGGCTGCGCGCGTGACCATGGAGCTGCCCGAGGACGTGGCCTCCTACCTGCTCAACCAGCAGCGCCGGCATCTCATCCGTCTGGAGCAGGACTTCGGCACCGAAATCCATATCCATGCCAGCAAGGACCTGAAGCGCGGACAGGCCATCATCGACGGCAACAGGGAACGCTGAAGGTCGCATCCGCAAGAACCATCGTCCTGCCCGGAGGCCCTGCCTCCGGGCAGATATTTCATTTTTTCTCATGATTTCCATAATGATTTATTTTCGGGCGGCCGATAGGTCACCTGTGTACGCTATAATAAGAAGGGGGCGTCTTCCCTGAGAGGGCCGCACCCTTAAAAATATTCCGCCACGATCCGGCTTCTATGACATACCATAAACATATTGGAGGTATCCCATGAAACGAGGGCTTTTGCCGCTGCTGTTGCTGCTGCTGGTCTCCTCTCCCTGCCTGGCCGAGAGGCACTTCTCCATCGAGGTGCTGCAGGTCACCAACATCCCCATGCTGGATTTGTCGTACAAGGGTTTCCTGGAAGAGCTCGGCCGCCACGGCCTCGTCGAGGGCGAAAACCTCACCGTCCGACGCCACATCATCGATGCCGATGCGGATGCCGGACTGTGGAAGAAGATCATGATCCTGCACCAGATAAAAAAGACCGCCGGCGAGATCGCCAGCGCCAAGCCCGACCTGGCCCTGACCATGACCACCCCGGGCACGAAATACGGCATGGAAAAAATCCTGGAGGCGGGTATCCCGCTCGTCTTCACCGCCGTGGCCTACCCGCCGGCGGTGGGCTGCGCCTCACTGGAAAAGGCCGGAGAAGGCTTCACCGGCGCCTCCCTCTACTCCGACCCCGAGGTCGGGCTCAAGATCGCCCAGCTGGCCCTGCCGCAGATGCACACCATGGGCCTGGTGCACAGCGATGACGACAACGCCATCGTCTTCGCCAAGGAGGCGCACGAAAAGGCCGCCCAGCTCGGCATCACGCTTATCACCCGCGAGGTGGGCAAATCCGACGACATCAAGCCCGCCGTGCGTGAACTGCTGGAGGCCGGCATCGACAGTATCGGCATCCCGCCCGACACCTACTATGCCCTGCGGGACTGCCAACCCTCCCGGGACCTGATCTCGCTCACCCGCGAGCGCAAGATCCCGATCATCATCTTCGCCTCGCACACCTTCAAGGGCGGCATCCTGTACGTGGGGCCGGACTTCGGCGTAGTGGGCGGCCTCTCGGGCCAAAATGCGGCCAGGATCCTGCTCGAGGGCGTCCGACCCGAGGAGTTGCCCGTCCTCAAGCAGGAGGATCTGAACATCCTGGTGGATCTGGAAGCGGCCAAGACCTACGGCATCGAGCTGCCGCTGGAGATCCTGCAGATCGCCCGCCCCATCTGATCGGGGCCGCCCTTTCACACAAGGGCAGGCCAGCACCCGGGAGACAGACCGCTCCCGGGACCGCTCAGCATACCCAAACCGCAAGGCACGCGCGGGCGACCCGGGACTATCCCTGGGCGCCCGCGCTCTCTTTGTGGTGCACCGGTTCCGGGCTAGGACCTCCGCTCGAGGGCCAGGTAATGCGTACCCTGCCTATCCCGGATGAGCAGCAGCACGGGCCTCTCCCCGCCCTCCTCAAGGGCCTCTTCGAACCCCTTGAGGTCCCGCACCGCACGGCGGTTGACCTCCTGGATCAGCAGGCCGGGTCGCAGGCCGGATAGCGCCGCCAAGGATTGCGGATCGACCTGGGTCACCAGCACCCCCTCCTCCCCCGGGAAACCGTACTGCTCGGCCAGTTCCGCCGTGAGGGTCACCACGGTCAGCCCCAGGGTCTCCATCTCGTCCGGGCTGGAGGAGGCGAGCCTGGTCTCCGCAGGGAGTTCCCCGATCTTGACCGTGAAGGTCTTGTGGCTTTTGTCACGCACGACCGTGATCTTCACCCGTGTTCCGGGGGCGGTCATGGACACCCTGTTGCGCAGGTCGGCCGACGACTCCATGGTCTCATCGTTGAAACTGAGGATGACATCGCCCTGCTTCAGGCCGGCCTTTTTGGCCGGGGTATCGTCCATGACCTCGGAGATGAGCGCCCCCCTGGTGTCCTCAAGATCGAAGGAGCGGGCCAGATCGGGGGTCAGATCCTGGATCATGATCCCCAGATAGCCACGCGAAACGCTACCGTGCTCGATCAGCTGGGTATAGACGCCACGGGCCAGGTTCACCGGGATGGCGAAGCCGATCCCCATATAGCCGCCGCTGCGGCTGAAGATGGCGGTGTTGATGCCCACGACGCGGCCCTCGAGATTGATCAGCGGACCGCCCGAGTTGCCGGGATTGATGGCGGCATCGGTCTGGATGTAGTCCTCATAGTCGCTGATGCCGATGCGGCTGCGCCCCTTGGCGCTGACGATGCCGGCCGTGAGCGTGTGGGACAACCCGAAGGGATTGCCCAGGGCCAGCACCCACTCGCCCACCTCGAGGATGTCGGAATCGCCCAGGGACAGCACGGGCAGGTCATGGGCCTCGATCTTGATCACGGCCACGTCGGTGGGCGCGTCGGTGCCAACGGTCTTGGCCGTGAACTCGCGGCCGTCAAGGAGCTTGACGCGCACCTTATCGGCCTCGCCCACCACGTGATTGTTGGTGAGGATGTAGCCGTCGGGTGAGATGATGAAGCCCGAACCCTGCCCCACAACCAGCCGCCGGTTGCCGGGGGTGTCCTGAGGTTTGAGGGGCTGGCCGAAGAAGCGCCTCAGGAACTCGTCATCAAAAGGCGACGGCAGGCGCTCGGCCTGGGCAGAGACGGTCTTCTCCACACTGATGAACACGACCGCCGGGGAAGCCTCGCGCGCCACGGCCGCGAAGGCCTTGCCGGTCTGTTTGAGGCTCTGCAGGGCCTCCTCCTGGGCCCGGGCCGCAGGGGGCAGGCCCGCCACTATCAGGACCGCTAGCATCCCGACCATGAGCGGCCCCACCCGCCGCGGGTGCTGGGGATAATAAGATGACGCCTTTTCCATTGTTTCGATCCTCCCTGTCAGTGTGGGTGATGGTGTGTACCGTGGGCCGGGGCTCGCGGCACTCCTCGGCCAGGGAGTGAAGCAATTCCCCTGCCAAGCGAGATGTATCTGATATATAAATAGGTTACATGCCGGCGACAGGCAAGGCTCCCTCCCCGCCTGTATCGATTCTATTCAGGCCCTGTATAGAAAATGGACAGTATGGCCTATCGAGAGTGCAAGAACCTGGATTACTGACAGGGTTGAACCTCAGGGCTATGGCTGGACACCCTTGACGCGGCAAGCAGCAGTGGGTTCGTCCCCGAGCGAGCAAACAGGCCCCCTCCTGGAAGGAGGGGGCCTGTGGGAGGCCGATCATTCAGCTTTGCCCCCCGGCGTCAGGTCAGGCCCCGATGGGGACCAGTGACCGGCCGTTCTGTGGCGAATCTCGTCCGGGGCCGTCGTCAGTCCTGCACCTGGCGGGCAACGCGTGCACAAACGGCCTCGGCCTCGGCCACCATACGCTGCATGAGCTCGGCCACGCCGGGGA
>CAZUDI010000054.1:0-24900 GCA_964618975.1 uncultured Bacteriovoracaceae bacterium
TTGCAAAGTGTTATACGGCACTCCTTCCCCTGTATCCGCTGGTTGGCCTGCGACATCCGGTGACGGAAATCGAGGGAACATCTCCCACTTGCCGCTCCACTGTTCGAGGTGTCTCCGGCAAAAGACGGTTGTCCGATTCATCAAAAATAACATGTGAAATCATGCACTCATTATGCATGCTGTCATTTATTAGTCAAGCAAAACCTGCAGGCAGGGTCTTGCCGATCGAAAGTGGCGGCCATTTTCCTCTGATCGCGGCGGCGCCACAGCCCGGCCGCAGGCATCTTATAAGGGAACAGGGAACAGGCCACCTGCACCTCCTCGAGGTTACAGGTCATTCGCTCTTGTGGAGATACGCTTGGCTCGTCTTACCTTTTTTCGGAACTATAGAAACTCAATCAGGCAAACATGAAGGGGAGTGGGGCATATGCTTGAGAACAAGCGAATATTGATCGTGGGCGGCAGCTCCGGGATAGGGCTTGCCGTGGCCAACCTGGCGTGTGAAAACGGAGCGCACGTTATCATCGCCGCGCGCAATGCGCAGGATCAGCTGGAGAGGTGGCCCTGGCATATCTTCACCTGATGATCAACCCGTATATGACAGGCACCGTAACGGTGGTTGACGGCGGGGCGCGCTTGATCTGACCCGGAAGGCGAAAAAGCGGGCCTCTGCGGGAAAGGGAGACTCAGGCAATCAACCCCTAAGCTCACGGACGAACCTGTCTGCCCCGTCAGCAAGCTCTATTCCCGGATTATGAAAAGCCGGGGGCCCCCGGCTTTATGTGACCGGTTCCATGTCTTCTTCCAGATATTGTTTTGCGAGATCAATATAGAGCTGTTTGCCCATATCCCACATCGCCCGGTCGTTTTCGTTCACCTCACGGACAAAGCCGGCCGGATTGCCTGCAAAGACTACATTCGGCGGAACGACCTGCCGCATCTTGACGATACTGCCTTCGGCAACGATTGCGCCTATTCCGATCTCGGACATGATACTGGTTATCGCCCCCATGCCGACCACGACAAGATCACCGATGTATTTACCATGGGACACGGCGCCGTGACCAAAGGTGACCTTTTTCCCGATCGTCTGAGTTTCGTTAGGCGGGCTGTGGATGATGACGCCTTCTTCCACAGCCGTGCCGTCGCCGATGACTATCCGGCCATAGTCGCCGCGTAAGATTGCTCCATGGCCGATATAGCAATTATCCCCGATCACCACATCGCCGATAACCTGCGCTGTCTCACTGACATAGGTTCCTTTACCCACTTCCGGTGTTCTGCCGTTGAATTTGTAAAGCATTCCATCCTCCATGCATCTGATGTCCATACAAGCGATTGATGCTTATTTACGCTCAGCTGCACGCCCAGGCCTTTCTCTGAGCACCATCTTCGGGGCCTAACATGCTGACCTTGAGAGAACGGCTGCCGCGGGCGATGATGTTTCCATCAAGGTCCATGATTATTGCTCTTTCCCTTATCAACCGGAAGACCCCTGCATATCATGTTATCTTTACGTATCATTTTTCCGGGCGGTTTGATATCTTTTTGGAAAATCGGCGGTGATGAGGGGCGGGGCCCAGGAATCGATCCCCTTAAGGGCCGCACTGCCCGCCGCTTGCGGCGAAGTGCCGGGGCTTGCGGCTCGCCCCGGGGTTCAGGGATTTCTCCCCTGATCAAGAAGCTGCTTTCCTGAGATCCAGAAGTGCTCTGTTGCACGCAACGCACCTTGACAGCCGGGGGGAGTCGGCGTGAGACGGGGCCTTCACCATGCCCCAGGGCAGCGGGAGTGAGGGCGCAAGGCGGCCGGGGCTGCGCCCTGGTGGGCGATCCCCAATACTACGTGCGCTGCGGCTTCCGGAATTATCCGGAGCTGGTGCATGCGGGCGTTTAGCAGGAGGTTTTCCTTGCCCTGCCGTTCACCAAAGAGGTTCCCCAAGGCATCGTCAGTTTCCATGAAGGGTTTGCGGCCAAGGGCTGTTGGTAAAACGGCCACACCATGTGCGGAGTTACTTCAGGCACCCTTTAGTTGCTTACGCCGCATGAAAAATCGTATGTTTACTTGCCGGTGCAATAAGGGGTTAACTTTCATGACCATTAAACTTCAACAGCCAAATATGTTTGACAAAATACTTGGTTTCTTTGGGAAAAAGAGAGGTTTTGTCTTACCTGAAGATAATCCGTACCAGAAGTGGGGACCATATGTCACATATGTAATTCCGAGAGAAAATATTATTAAAGCACTTCTCAGACTCAACAAGCATAATGCTGATAATATATTATATGATATTAAAGACATAGAAGACAGGCTTAATGCCATCAACAAGGAAGAATTGCACAAGAAATAACTTCAGCGGACGCGCTGTATCGTCAATGGGCCTTTAAAAGTTTACCAAGAATGGGCGTGAGAATTTTGCCACTTTCATGTGATTGGGCATAGGATTCGATCACCTCATCGTCGATAATCTTTCTGAGACGGTGTGAGAGGCATGGCACAGAGCCAGCGAGGAGTGCGTCCTCGTGCCAGGTGTAGACGGAGTCGAAGGCTAGGAGAAGGGCAAGGGCGTCGTCGCGAGGTGAGGTCTGGAAAAAGCCCAATCCAAAAGCGCGGGTAGCAGGACAGGAGCGGTGAATGTCCACGCAAGATTCGGACTGGCCCAAGACAGGGGAAGAGGCTGCACATTCGATCCTCGAGAAGATGAGCGCGGACGATAAGGACCGCGTTCGGAAAACGAGGCGTGAAGATCTGATCCTCTACCATCTCGGATGGGGCGCTGACATTCGCAACGCCTTCGGCTTGTGGAAAGGTAACACGGCACTCCTAGAGTCAAGTGGCTTCTTTCACCCGGATGACTGCTCGATGAGTATCATCGAATGTGTGTGGGAGAAGCTCCAAGCGAAAGGCGAAGCACGTGCAGGGTAGTCCCGCTGACTACAGGGAGGGAAATAGGGGATTTATTTTTTAAAGGAGTATACGGAACTGGACATTTCCATCCCAGATCTAGTCGAAGAAACAAGGACAAGTGTTATAAATACTATCAAAAAAGAAATAATTCTGTGTCCAGACTGTAGTGAGAAGGAGGAGGTTCTTTTTGATAGAACACCTGCTGCAACTAAGCATATTTCATAGGGCATTCAGCGGAACGCGAAAAGCGCGTGCCCGCTGAATGCCCGCTGTTCTGCTCCGGGATACGACAGGGAAGACCCTGAATTCCCGTGTTATTGTAACGTGAAGGGGGTTACAGGGATTGGCAGACCTCTTTGAGTTCCTGGGGCCTCACGTAGCCCATGGCGCTGGATACAAGCAGGGATTCGACCTCCTCTCTACTCTTCCCCAGCACCTCCTCCAGGAGCCAGCGATTGTCCTGCCCATGCTCAGGGGCGCATCCGCGCACCTTTATCTCGCTGTTTTTCGCCTTGATGGCGGGGCCATAGATATTGACAACTCCCCTGCCGGGTTGTTCCACGTCCACCGAAAGTCCGCGCGCGATCGTGTGGGGATGTTCGATAACCTCGTTGACCTCCCGCACCGGCGCCCCGGGAAAACCGTATTGAACGGATAGCTCCTCCAGCTCTTCCACGGTGTACTTTGAAACCCAGCCCTGAATGATCTGCGTCAGCTCCACCACATTGTCGTTTCTCACAAACAGATTTGCAAAGCGCTTATCGGTCTTCAGCTCCTGCATTCCCATGGCGTCGCAAAGCTTATGATACGTCGCGTCACCGGCGCTGCAGATCATGAAATAGCCGTTCTTCGTCTGAAAGGTGTCAAAGGGCGCCACAAAGGGATAGCGGTTCCCGGTCCTTTTCTGAACCTCACCCGTAACCGTGTACTGAGGCCATGTACCCGCCATGAGATTGATGCCTACATCGTACATCGAGATGTCAATGAATTCACCCTGTCCGGTCTTTTCCCGCGCGTAAAGCGCTGCGGCAATTGCATATGAGGCATGCATGGCCGTGGCAAGATCGATGATGATCGGACCTGACTTGGTAGGCGGCGTCTCCGGAAAGCCAGTGGTGGCCATAATTCCCGTTACCGCCTGGATGATGGAGTCATAGGCTGGCCTATCCGCCAGGGGTCCGTACTGACCATACCCGGAAAGCGACAACATGATGAGCCTCGGATTGATGGCCGACAGCACATCATAGCCAAGGCCAAGCCCTTCCATGGTTTGCGGCCGATGATTTTCGAAGAGTACATCGGAGTGCGCGACCAGCTCCTTGAACAGCGCAATCCCTTCCGGGGTCTTCAGATCGATACAGACGCCTTTTTTTCCGCGATTCATCGCAAGAAAAGGCGCTGAGAAACCGCTTACATAGGGCGGAAAAAGCCGCGCATCATCCCCGACCCCCGGTTTTTCAACTTTTATCACCTCGGCGCCCATGTCGGCCAGGAATGTGGTTGCGGCAGGGCCAGAAATATTTGCGGTAAAGTCAATTACACGCACCCCTTCTAGAATAGATCTCATGCTCGGTTCCTCCATTTATCAAATGCATTAAGATTGACACGTCAATCAGTTCCAGAATGGAAATATACCGGATTGACAATTGTGTCAATGAAATTTTGCATAATGCTCGGCGGCGCATGCCGTGGAGAACGCGCAACAACATGTAGATGCGCGGGGGACATAATTCTGGTGATCACGCAGATGCGATGATCTCTGAGCGGAAGAGATCGCGCTCAGGATCTTTTTTTGGATCATGGGCGAGGGCAAGCTTATGACCCTGCTTTTCGCCGCAAGCGGTGGGGAATCTGGCCCTCGGGCCATTAAGCTTACGCTGACCTCGGATATTTCTTGATCGGAAGAGATGCCAGGTTGCTCGATGCCCTTGTTCCTTTGAAGCCAGTCCCTTATGATACCTTTATGCTGAAGCATGTTTTGGTGCGATACGAAGAGAGCCGAGAAGATCGTGGTTGATTGGGAGGGACACTGTCGTGATCACTGTACATCGCAGCGAAGACCGGCCTGCTGGCGAGGCGGCGTTTGGCGCCTTGGGCAACGGGTGTCCTAAACCGGGGGGAGGGGTCTCTGGGGGGCTTTGATGGAAGTTCGTGCCCTGGCTCCTGAAACCGGGTGGAGGGCAACCAAGTACGGGACTTATTCATATGCTTGAGAAAAAGAGAATATTGATCGTGGGTGGCAGTTCCGGGATAGGACTTGCTGTGGCAAACCTGGCGTGTGAAAATGGAGCGCAGGTTGTGATCGCCTCGCGCAATGCGCAGGAACAATTGGACATGCTGGAAAGTGCGCTGGGCAGGGGCATCGAGGCCTATTCATTTGATATTACATCCGGCGATGATGTCGACGGATTATTCGAAACAACCGGTTTGTTCGACCACCTCGTCATTACCGTCAGGCCCCCCATCAAGTCCGCGCCGTTTCCGGAGATGGACCTCGCTGAAGCCAAGCAGGCGTTTGAATCGAAACTGTGGGGTCCCTGCCGCCTGATTCAGGTGGCCCAGCGCTATCTCAGGCAACATGGCAGTATAATACTGACCAGTGGGATTGCCGGGGAGAAGATATACAAAGGCGCTTCCACCATGGCGACTCTCAACAGCGCCATAGAGACCTTAGGCCGGGCCCTGGCGGTCGAGCTTGCCCCCTTGAGAGTCAATGTCGTCAGCCCCGGTTTTGTAGCACCAAAGGCGGAGGAGGTTCGGGAAAACGCCCGCCGGTTTCCTGTGAAGAGACTGGCATTTGCAGATGAGGTGGCGATGGCATACCTCCATCTGATGGTAAACCCGTATATAACGGGCACCATAACGGTCGTTGACGGTGGGGCGCGCTTGATCTGATTCAGGGGGCTAAAAGGGAACACCCCTAGCCCTACGCTACGGAACAGCATGCTTTCTTGCTCCCCGGCGGGGCTCGCCCCCCCGACCTCAGGGCGGGCGCAGTCTTTGTAGAGTGCGAACCCGTGAGATCATAGTCGCACCGGGTGATACCGGGGCGGGCAAGGGTAGCTCCCCTTTTGAAGTAAGCATGAAAGTGGGGGGGAATGGGGAGATATATTGAATTACGAAAGGCCGATCAACAGGTTATTACTTGTCGAAGGGCCTGAGTACTGGAGCCAGCGAAGGGGGTTGAACCCTTGACCTGCTGATTACGAATCAGCTGCTCTACCACTGAGCTACGCTGGCACGGATGATGATTTTACATATTCGCCCCGCCTTGTCAATGGCGGGGATGCGTTTATGTGCCCCCTGATTCCGCCGGCTTGGTTCCCTGCGGCCCCGGGGGGCTACAGGATCTGGCTCATGAACTGGCGCGTCCGTTCGTGGGAGGGGCTCGTGAAGAAGTGCTCCGGGCTGCCCTCCTCCAGGATGCGGCCCTCGTCCATGAAGATCACGCGATCGGCCACCTCGCGGGCGAAGCCCATCTCGTGGGTCACCACGATCATGGTCATGCCCTCCTGGGCCAGCTTGACCATCACGTCGAGCACCTCGCCGATCATCTCCGGGTCGAGGGCCGAGGTGGGCTCGTCGAAGAGCATCAGCTTGGGCTGCATGGCCAGGGCGCGGGCGATGGCCACGCGCTGCTGCTGCCCGCCGGAGAGCTTGGTGGGGTAATGGTCGGCCTTCTCGCGGATGCCGACCTTGTCCAGCAGCCCCAGGGCGATATCTTTGGCCTGGGCCTTGGAGCGCTTGCGCACCACCACCTGGGCCAGGGTGAGGTTTTCCAGCACGGTCTTGTGGGGGAAGACGTTGAACTGCTGGAAGACCATACCCACCTCTTCGCGCACCTTGTTGATGTCGGTAGCCGGGTCGTTGATCTCGTGCCCGTCCACGGTGATGCGGCCGGCGTCGACCTCCTCCAGGCGGTTGACCGAGCGCAAAAGGGTGCTTTTCCCCGAGCCGGAGGGGCCGATGATGACCACCTTCTCCCCGTCGAAGACGTCCAGCGAGACCCCATCCAGGGCCCTCAGGGCGCCGAAGAGCTTCACCACGTCGACGATTTCCACCATCTTGCGTCGGTTATTATCCTTGGGCACCGATCCTCTCCTCCATGATGCTGATGAGCTTGGAAAGAAACAGGGTGATGATCAGGTAGACCAGGGCCACGACCGTGTAGGTCTCGAAGTAGTTGAAGGTCTCGGCCGCGAACTCGCGCCCGCGGCGCAGAAGGTCCGAAACGGCCAGGATGGAGACCAGCGAGGAGTCCTTGAGCAGGGCCACGAATTCGTTGCCCACGGGCGGCAGGATGGTCTTGAAGGCCTGTGGCAGGATCACGTGGTACATGGCCTGGGACGAGCTCATGCCCAGCGAGCGGGCGGCCTCCATCTGGCCCTTGGGGATGGACTGGATCCCGGCCCGGAAGATCTCGCCCATGTAGGCGCCGTAGCAGATGGCCATGGCCAGCACGGCCGAGGTGATGGGGGGCATGCGCACGATGCGGCCCAGGGCGAAATAGATGTAGAAGAGCTGCACCAGCAGCGGGATGCCCCGGATGACCTCCACGTAGAGCGAGGCGATGCCGTTGATCAGCCGGTTCTTGGATATGCGCCCCAGGCCCGTGAAGAGCCCGATGACCAGCGCCAGCAGGATGGACTCCACGGTCACCTGGAAGGTGACCAGGATGCCGTCCGGCACGAACTGCATGATGTCGAGGTAGGGGTCCGGGATGAAGATGGCGAGGTAGGCGATGATGCCGATGGCCCCGAAGAAGGCGACCCGCCAGGCCGTGAAGAGGCCCTGGTCCTCCTTCTTCGGGATGGCCCCGCCATCACCTACCTCGATGGTGACTCGCTGAGACTTGCCCGCGCTGGTATTTTTCGGCGCTATCGGAGCCACTTCTTTTCGAGCTGCTTGTCAATGCCCTTGGTCTTGACCGCCGCGATGCCCTTGTTGAGAAGCTCCACGAGTGCGGTGTTGCCCTTCTTGACCACGATGCCGTAGCTCTCTTCGGTGAAGGGATCGCCCACAACCATGAACTTCTCCCTGTATTCGTCGCGCTGCATGGCATAGTCGGCCGCCACGGGGGTGTCGCACACCACGCCCTGGATCCTGCCCGAGGCCATGTCCTCGAAGGCCAGACCGATCTCGTCGTAGTTCTTCGGCTCGATCCCCTCGATCTTCTTGATCTCCATGGCGCCGGTGGTGCCGATCTGGGCGCCGACGGTCTTGCCGACCATATCGCTGAGCGTGCCGATGCCCTCCAGGGTCTTGGGAACGACCAGGACCTGCCCGGCATTGATATAGGGCTCGGAAAAGTCATAGGTGTCCTTGCGCTCAGGGGTGATGGTGACCGAGGAGATCACCGCGTCGTACTTGTCGATGGACAGCCCGCCGAAGATGCCGTCCCAGGCGGTGTTCTTGAACTCCACCTGGAAGCCGGCCTCCTGGGCCACGGCGTTCATGTAGTCGATATCGAAGCCAACGATATTCTTGCTGGTATCCACCATCTCCATGGGCGGCCAGGTGGCGTCGGTGGCCACTACGATGGTCTTCACCTCGGGCGCGGCCGTATCCGTCACGGCCTTTTCCGCGGGCTTCTTTTCACACGAGATCAGGCTCAGGCACAGCCCGAACACCAGCATACCCGCCAATAACATACGGAAGATCTTCATCATGTCCTCTCCTCTGCAATTTTTTTATCGAACCTGAAGAAAGAGGTTTTCACCACCATCTCAAGTACTTGCGCTCCAATTCCCCGTCGATTCCCTGTGCCCGGATGGCACTGAGACCCTCGTTGATCCCGTCGAGCAAGGCCTGATTGCCCTTTTTCACCACAATCCCGTAGTACTTTTCTGTGAGTGGATTGTCAATAGCCTGGAATTGCGCACCGATCTGTGTATTAGCGGCGGCGAGGTCCAATGCGCTCAGCCGGTCGCAGACCAGGGCCTGGGCCCCTCCCGTGGCCAGGACGCCCAGGGCCTTCTCCAGGGTGTCGCAGGGGCGGGGCTCGAGCCCCTTGGCCCGGCGCACCAGGTACTCGCCGGCACTTCCGGTCACAAAGCCCACGGCCTTGCCCTCCAGGTCTTCGAGCGCGGAGGGAAGGGCGGCAGTGCGGGGCACGATGATGATCTGCCCGGCATTGAGGTAGGGCAGGGAGAAGTCATAGGACTCTCCCCGGTGCGCGGTGATGATGACCGCGGCGATCACGGCCTCGTGGCTCCCCGTATCCAGGCCACGGAAAAGCTCCTGCCAGGGGAGCGTCAGGAACGTGACCGTGAAGCCGGCTTCATGGGCGACAGCCTGCATCAGTTCGGCCTCAAAGCCCGCCAGGGCCGCTTGCGCGGTGCTGCCATCGGGCGATTCCACGGCAACGACAACATTGCGGGTGGGAGGGTGATGCAGGGCGAACCCGAGCAGGAGCAGGCCCATAACAGGAATCATAACCGCGATACGACGTGAACCCATGCCCACGAAAACCTCTCTTGAGACTCTGCGCTAGTGAGGACTTGTCTATCACAAAAAGGCGCCGATCGTCCATGAGGGATCTGACCTGCCTCCCGGTGAGGGCCGGTAAGGTTGAGACGCTGACGCTTTGCCCTTGTCAAGCGCCTCGCGCGCGGCTAATATAGGTGAGCGATGAACCCCGAGACCGTCCTTTCTCAGAACGCTTACGTGAAAGGCCTGGCAGTCGAGCTGCCCTTCTTCAAATTCACCTACCTCAAGATGGACGGGCGCAAGGCTGAGACACTCTCCAGCCAGGACAGGATCGGCATCCAAACCACCCGCGAGAGGGCGTATACCCGCCGCACAGCCACCAGTTCCGCCATGCCCCAGGGGGCCACCATCACCACCCTGGGGGCCGATCCCCTGGTCTCCCGCGCGGCGGTCGTGCATGAGCTCTATTACGGCCGCCCCTCGGCCGAGGCCAGCTTCAGCCTGAGTGGCCTCGGCTATTCCAGCCCCGCCCCGCCCCGTGCGGGGTATATCGATCTCGTCGTCTGAGGGCCCCCGATCACGGCCCCCATTCCCCGGGGGGCAATCCGGCACTGACATAAAAAACCCTGTAAAGTTTTTGCCTTCATTTGCCGAAATTCCCTGTATGACCGAGGTGAGGCCTTTCGAGGCGGTGGGTGTCAGGGAATACCAGAAGGGTGAGATCATTGTCAGGGAGGGGGATCCCAACCGCTATTTCTACGTGATCCTGCAGGGCGAGGTCCAGATCTACCAGCTCGACAAGGCCATCCGCATCCTGACCGACCACGATGTCTTCGGGCTCGAGAACTATTTCCGGGGGCTGCCCTACAGTACCACGGCCAAGGCCTCCCAGCGCTCCCGCGTGGCGACCTACGAGTGCGACCTCTTGGATGAGATGGTCTTCTCCAAGCCGGCCCTGGTGTCCATGGTGCTCAAGTCGGCCTACCTCCAGCTGGAGCAGACCACCTCCATCGCCGAGGCCAATATCCCCTACAGCGAGGTCATCAACCTCGATGTGCGCGAGTACCAAGACGGGGAGGTGATCATCGAGGACGGCACGCACGGCACCGAGATCTTCAAGCTCTACCAGACCGAAGGTGGCCTGGAGGTGATGAAGAAGGACGTGCGCATCGGGCTGATCACCAAGCCCGGGGAATACTTCGGTGAGATGAGCTTCATCCTGGGTGAACCCCGGAGCGCCACCATCCGCTCGGTCGGCAAGAGCGTGGTGGAGGTGATCCCGGTCGAAGACGGGGACCTGGAAAAACTGATCTACGAAAATCCGGAAGTGGCCCACAAGATCATCTCGGCCCTGGCGCAACGCCTCAAACAGGCCAACATCCTGCTGGTGGAGTAGCACCCCGCCGCCGACTTCTTCGGCAGGCAGTATCAGTAAATCCCCCCGATCGCTATGGGTCGAATTTCCCGCCGTTTGCCGTGTCAGGAAGGGCAGGGCTTGCCCCGGGGTCCATAACCGGAATTTATCGATCGGCATGCCCCCCCCGGGGGGGCTGTTCGCCGCGGGGCGCCCCCCTGGCGGCCTCACGGGGTTTCACGGCCGTTCGCTCCCGCTGACAGTGCCGGCCCAGGGGCGATGCACTTTCACTGCAGCAGGGATTGTAGTTGCGGCAGGGCCTCCTGGGCCTTGCTGCGGCCCTCGGCGATGGTCTCGCGCACGCGCGTGAATTCCAGGGAGCCGATATCGGTCACATCGGGTGCGATCAGGATGTCAGGGGGTTCGTGGGAGAGCATGAGCTTGTTTTTCTGATACTGCTGGATGTTGGTGGATATGAGCATGATCTCGAAGATGTTCAGCAGGTTGGCGTCGTCCTTGCGGAAGAGGCTGCCCTCCATGATGGCGGCGATGCGGTCCCGGCTCACGCTCAGGTGGTCCTGCAGGGCCGCCATGAGATCGTTTTCCCTGATCATGCCGGCGGAGGTGTTGATCATCTTGCGGATGCTTTTGGTCAGGGGTTTGACGCCATCGAAGATCTGCTTCGATCTGATCAGACCCTGCAGCCGGTCGACGATCCACGAGGGGATGTCGGCTTCCTGGGTCTCGGCGACCTTTTCGGCCTCGATGATGGCATTCTTCTGGGTCTGGCTCAGCCTCCGCGCGAGGTGGGGATGCAGGTTGCAGGCGATGGTGATCTCGGGCGTGTAGCGTTTGAGCACGTCCAGCGGCAGGGGGTCCGAGACGCCCCCGTCGGTGAGCAGGCGGTTCATGTGCACAACGGGCTTGAAGATGCCCGGCATGGAAACGCTGGCCATCACCGCGTCCACCAGGGGCCCGTGGTCGATGGCCACGGTCTCGCCCGAGAGCAGGTCGGTGGCTACCGCCACAAAACGCACCGGCAACTCCTCGATCATGACATCCCCCACGATATTGTGGATGAATGACCGGGCCCGCTTGCCCGCCAGGAGCCCGGAAATGGGGAACACCGGGTCCATGTAGTATCCCAGCGATTCCCTGAGGGTGAGGTCCTCGATGATCTCCTTGAGGGCCTCGACGCGGCGTGCGGCATAAAGGGCCCCGGCAAAGGCCCCGGCGCTCGATCCCACGATAAGCTCGAGGGGGACCTGGTTCTCGATCAGGACGTCCATGACCCCCAGATGGGCGCCGCCTTTGGCGCCGCCGCTGTCCAGAGCGATTCCAACCTTGGGTGAGCGTGTCTGCATAGCCACCTTCCTTGAAGATCTAAATTTGACGAGGGGGCACCCCTTTGCCGGGATATCCCCCTCCGGTTTTGTTATCCCAGATATATAACGTTAGATTCCAGAAAAATGTTTAGTCCTTTCGTTATAAGTCCGATGCGTCTTCCATATACTTTATTACACAAGGAGGATCCATGAGACTTGGGAAAGCAGCAATGGTGGTGGTATGCCTGCTGGGCTTAAGTTGCACAACGCTGCATGCGGAGGCCTGCAGCCGGGATGAGATGGTTCAGGGCGTCCAGTACGCCGCGAACCTGATCGAAAGCCAGGGGGTCAAGGCCTTCGAAGAGCTGCTGGCGTACCGTTTCTGCGGGGGTGGGGGGTACATCTATATCACCGACCTGGAGGCCGTCATGCTTCTCAATGGCGCCATTCCGGCCCTGCAGGGACAGTCCTGCCTGAGCATGCAGGATGCCAAGGGCAACAGCTTCGCCCGTGAGGTGAAGGAGAAGGCCGAGCGGCAGGCGAGTGGTTGGCAGGTCTACTGGATGACCAACCCGCTTACCAAACAGGTGGAGCCCAAGTGCACCTATTTTGAGAAGGCCCGCATGGACGGTCGCGAGGTTATCGTCTGCGGCACGGTTTTCGGCATCGCTCAGGCCGATTGCCGTTAGGGCCTCCTTTACCCTCAAGCCAGCTGACAGTGCGGCATGCACGAGGGGTGGGTTCCCCGCCCCTCGTCTTTTATGCGGCCCTGCGGCCGCGTCCTTGAACTCTGGGCACAGACGACGCCTTGCCCCCTCCTTTCCTCGGGACCACATCCCCCCGCGGATCGGCATGCATGGAGGGTACAAGGCGTGCCCGCCCTTGTCTTGAGATACAATGTCCGTTACGGGACCGACGCCCTATACCGGTTCGCCTGTCCCCGGGGAACTGGTGCTCGGGGATGCTGCATCCCCGCGGTGCGGATATCCCGCAATCCATACCGGGAGGGCCGGGGCGCGCTTGCCTGTCCCGGGGTCATGAGTCGAACTGCAGGTAGCGGGAAATGGCCTCTAACTGCCAGATAAAAAGTGATAAACCCGGATACGACCTCAGGCAGGGCTTGGCCGCGACCGTGTGAAATAAAGAAAAAGACTTCTTTTTCCGAGTAATCATAGTATGAATATCGTCTGGATCGGGGGAAGCACCCCCCCTGCTGGCTTGGAGATCACGAAGGTCACCTCCCTGAGTCACGTCGATGTGAACGCCCTGGTCTTTATCGACGAACAGGCCGTCGTTCAGTGGGAGGACATCGCCCAGAGGCGGGCCTACATCGTCTCCGACCTTCCCATATCGGCGCCACTCCCAACGCAGATAGCAGGGGTGATCCCCAACGACCGCATGGTGATCGAGGCCATCTGCATGTTCTACAAGGAGATGAGTGCCTCCTATGAGCTGGGCGACAAGCTCATCAAGTCGCTCAACGAGAAGGAGCGCACCATCCAGGAGAAGCAGTCGATCCTCCTGCGCGACAGCCGGCGTTATTCGGCCATCATCCGGCACGCCACGGACATGATCGTGGTCCTCGGGCCGAGTGGCAAGATCATGTTCTCCAACGATACCCTCAGGCGCTACCTCAAGGCCGACGACCTCACCGGGCGGTCCATCGTGGACCTCGTGGTGGATGCGGACCGGGGAGAGATCGAGGCCCTGATCGACAAGGGCTTCAAGGAGGGCTCGCCCTCCAAGGCGGAGTGCCGCCTGGAACTCGACGAGGGCCGGCTGGGCATCTTCTCCCTCATGAGCACGCCTCTGAGAGAGGACGGTCACATCTATGCCCTCTCGGTGATAGGGCGCGACATCACCGACCTGAGGACCATGCAGCGCCGTCTCATGGCGCAGGCCAAGGACCTTTCTTCCATGATCAACGGACTTTCGCACGAACTGCGCAACCCGCTCACCGTGATCGGGGCCTACATCAAGCGCCTTGACCGTGGCACCCCCAAGGGGCAGGAATCCAAACGCCGTGAGGCCGTCAACAGCATCCTGGCCTCCATTACCCGCATCGAGGACATGGTCACGCGCATCGAACGCTACAAGGGGATCGCCAGCATGGAGACGTGTTTCACGGAGGTGGCCTTAAGCACCTTCGTGCACGATCTGCTGCGCAGCATGAATATCGATCTCCCCCACAGCGTGACCGGGGAGAATGAGGTGCGGGTGTACACCAGCCCCGACCACCTCAGGATCGCACTCGCACGCCTGCTGGAGAATGCCGTGGAGAGCGGGAGCGAGAGGATCGAGGTGGCGATCTCCTGCCGGGATCGCCAGGCCGCGATCGGTGTGCGCGATTACGGGTGCGGTGTGAAGGACGATATCGAGACCATCTTTTCCCCCTTCTTCTCCACCGATCCCATGAAGGTGGGGCTCGGATTGACCGAGGCCCGCATTGCCCTGGTCAAGATCGCCGGCGAGATCGACGTGACTCCGCAGGCCAGTCCCGGCGCCAATTTTACCATCCGCATCCCCCTCGACCGACGCTGGAGGGAGCGGGGCGCTACCGCGGGCGAATCCGGCTGAGCCGCATCATCCCCCGGGGACACCGGCCTTTAAGAAAATCAAGCGTTTGACTTTCCCCTGTTTGCGCCTATAACTGAAATATATCGTATGTAGTGCAATGGAGACACCCTGATAGTGAAGAGGAGGTGACCCATGAAACACGCGCTGATGGGCATATTCTGCGTGCTGAGCCTGGCCCTGATGGCCTATGTGCCCCAAGATCCCGATTTCTTCAATGCCGAGCCGGGGCATCTGGAACCCGGGGCCTGGATCTTCGACGAGATGTATGCCTTCTACAGCTTCGCCCCCTTCTTTTCCCACGCCAGCGCCCTGTACTGGGACCGCGACCGCCTGGGGCATCCGCAGATCGCCGGCTCGTCGGTAGACCTGGCCTGGGACAGGGAGAAGGGGGATGCCGCGGTGGTCATCGCCATCATCGATACCGGGTTGCTCTGGGACGATCCCGAACTCACGGGTCGGTTGTATCTCAATGCCGGCGAGCTGCCGCCGCCCGCGGCCGATCCCCCCCAGTGGGACCTGAATGCCGACGGGGCCTTCACTGTGCTCGACTACGAAGGGCTGGTTCCGGACCTCAACGACAACGGCCTGCTCGATCCCCAGGACCTGATCCTGAGCTTCTCCGACGGGTATGACGACGACGGCAACGGCTTTGTCGACGACATCTGCGGGTGGGATTTCTTCGAGGACGACAACGACGTGCATGACAGCTCGAGCTACTTCACCGGACAATACCACGGTACCGGCCAGGCCAAACGCGCCGCCGCCCAGCAGGACAACGGCATCGAAGGCTGCGGCGTGTGCCCGGGCTGCATGATCCTGCCCATCAAGGACTGGGACTCCTACACGGTGGACAGCGCCTACTACGGCATGGCCACGCACTACGCCGTCCTGAAGGGCGCGACGATCATAGAGGGCGCCATCGCCGGCGTGAACAACAGCTCGCTGTGCCGCGACGCCTTGCGCCGGGCCGACGAGGAGGGCCTGCCACTCTTCATGGTCTCCTCCGACATCAACAGCGCCAACCACAACTTCCCCACCTACCTCGACTGGCCCATCTATGTCTCGGGCATCGTACCGGACACCTATCCCATTCCCTACATCCCGCCCACCACCTACTTCCGGGATTCGAACCTCACCCAGTACGGGGCCAAGAACCACATCGCCTTCGAGGCCCGCACCGGATCGGAGGCCACGGCCCTGGCCGCGGGCGCGGGCGGGCTGCTCCTGTCGCACGCCCGCAGTCTGGGGAGAGAGCTCCATCCGGATCAGGTCAAGCAGCTGCTGACCCTGACCGCCGAGGACGTGCTGCCCGAGAACACCGGCCTCCTCGGGGTGCCCGACCCCTGCCAGCCAGGGTGGGACCAGCACTTCGGCTATGGCCGGGTGAACCTGGAGGATGCCCTCGCCGCCCTGGAAGCGGGCCTGATCCCGCCGGTGGCGCGCATCAGCAAACCGGCCTGGTTTCACCTGATGGACCCGGAGGGGGAGGACCTGGCGTTGACAGGCGAAATCCTGCCGGCGGGCTCCGGGGGGGTGACCTGGGCGCTGGAGGCCGGCTACGGGGTGGAGCCCGAAACCTTCGTGCCGCTTGCCGGCGGCAACCAGAGCGGCAGGGGCATCCCCTTAGGCGAGATCGACGGGCAGACCCTTGAGAGCCTCCTGCCGGAGGATGTCGATCCGGGTTCCTGCTCCGCTGAGCCGGACCCCCTCGACCCCTGGGAGGCCGGCATCCAGCCCAACCGGCACCTCATCACCCTGCGGCTGAGGGTCACCGATCTGGGGCTTGGGACCCGCGGCGAGGACCGCAGGGCGATCTTCCTGCATGCCGACAGGCACCTGCACGCGGGCTGGCCGCGCTGGATCGGCACCGGCGGCGAGGCCAGCCCGCGGTTTGCCGACCTGGACGGCGACAACCTGCAGGAGGTCGTCATCGCCACGGCCGACGGGCGTATCCTGATCTTCACCCACGACGGCCGGCCCTTTACGGATGCCGGCCGGGAGGTGGTCCTGCAGTCCGAGCCGTTGCACCTGGCCCTCAAGCATGGGCTCGATCCCACCCGGTGGTGTCTGCGGCCGAGCTTCATCACCCCCTCCATCGCCGATATCGACCGGGACGGGATCAAGGAGATCGTCAGCGTGGCCGGCAACAAGCTCTACGCCTTCAAGTCCACGGGAGAATACGCCTTCGAACCTATCGACTTCAGCGCCAACTTCTTCCAGGATGTGGAGGAGGCGAGGCTCAGCGCCGAGAACCACATCGGCCCCGGGGCCATGGCCTCCCCGGTGCTGCACGACCTCGACGGCGACGGAAAGCGGGAGATCATCCTGGGGGCCGGGGACCAGCGGGTCTATGCCTGGCACCCCGACGGCACGGCGGTAGCGGGCTGGCCGGTGTATGCCCGCTCCGGCGACACCGGGGCCCGCATCATCCACCCGCCCTGTATCGCCGATGTCGACGGCGACGGCCTCTGCGAGGTGGTGGTGGCTACCAACGAGATCGGCGGGTCGGAGGGGGGGCTTTCAGAGCGCCGGGGGGAGGACCTGCTCGCAAGATCCCTGCCGGAGCTGGAGCGGGTCGTGCCGCCGGAGTTCCTGCCCTTTGTCATGGACTTCTTAAGCACGCTCATCGGCAAGGACTGTCTGGTCTATGCCATCCGCCCCGAAGGCACCCTGAGCGACGGCAACCCCGACGGGGCCGGCGGGCGGGAGGTGGACCCGGAGGCCTTTGTGGAAGGCTGGCCGGCGTGCATCAAGACCCTCCTGCCGGACCTGTTGCCCCTGGTGGGGCCCTCCAGCAAGCCCTGCGCCTTTGACCTCGACGGCGACGGGGCCGACGAGGTGGTGGCCAGCTGTGTCTCGGCGCCCACCACCCTCCTGGGGGGCGACGGGAAGCCCCTGCGCGAGATGGCCACAGGGCCCATGGGAAAGGGGGCCGTGGGGATACGCGACAAGACGCTGGCCCTGAACATGTTCGACAGCGCCGCCATCGGTGATATCACCGGTGATGGGGAACCCGAGATCGTCAAGGGCGGCATCACGCTGATGGGGGCCCTCAACCTCGTCCTGGCGGGCCAGAACCTGAGCTACAACCATATCCTGCAGGCCTGGGACCCGCAGAGCGGGGCCTTCCTGGAGCACTTTCCGCGCACCATCGACGACTTCACCATGTATGCCGAGCCGGCCCTGGCCGATGTGACCGGCGACGGCATCCCGGAAGCCATCTCCGGCAGCGGGCTGTACCTCGTGCATGCCTTCGGGCTCGACGGGCAGGACGCCCCGGGATTTCCCAAGCTCACCGGGGGCTGGGTCATGACCACCCCGGCCTCCGGCGATATCGACAACGATGGCCTGGTGGAGCTCGCCTGCGTCACCCGCGAGGGCTGGATCCTTGTCTGGGATACCCCGGGGAGGGCCGACCAGAAAAATGCCTGGCCCACCTACGGCCACGACCTGTGCACCACCTCCAATGCCGCCACCGACGCCTGCCCGCCGGCCGCCATAACGGAGATTGCCCGCCAAGGGGATCGTCTGGTCTTCGTCTGCCCCGGAGACGACGGCTTTGCCGGCAGGGCCGCAATCCTGGAGGTCTACAGCGCCTCGGCGCCCATCGTGGCCGGGGCTCTCGCCCGGGCCACGCTCCTCAAGGAGCTGGAACCCGAGGCGGGGGGAGAGACCATGGGGCTGAGCATCGCGGACCTGGAAGAGGCGCGCGCGCAACAGGGCGCCTTAGGGGACGACTATCTGGCCATCGTGGCCCTGGACGAGGCCGGCAACCGCTCGCAGCTGCCGCTTGGCGCCTCGGGGTACGTGATCCCCGAGGAGTCCCCGGGAGGTGCCGACTCCCGGCTGCTGCTGGTCGGGGACGACGAGGACGGCCTGTGCTTCTTGTCCCTGGTGCAGGCGGATACACGGCAGGGGAGGGGGGGGCCGTGAACTGGGACGACGACCGCACCCGCTGCCGGCTGTGCGGCGCGTGCCTGGTGGCCTGTCCGGTCATGCGTCTCGAAGAGGCTCAGGCCCAAGAAGAGATCGTGCGCCTGATGGCCGGCGCCCCCACGCGCTGGGCGCTCCAGCGCTGCGAGAGCTGTTTTGCCTGCCGGCTGGCCTGTCCGGAGGGGCTGGGGGCCGGGCGGGTGATCCTCGACCGCTGGCGCGCGCAGGCGCAGCAGGAGGGCCTGCCCGCACGCGCCCGCTTCTTCACACCCTTGAGCCCCCTGAATTTCCGCACCGATATCATCGAGCACCTGCCGCCCGACGAGCGGGCCCTGGTGCGGCAGTGGGACAACGACTCACCCGCGGACGAGATCTTCTACCCGGGCTGCAACTGGATCACGGCGCCCTATCTGGCCATGACCGGTATCCTGGACGGGCTGACCATCCGCGGCGCGCTGGACTGGTGCTGCGGAGAGATGTACTTCAGAAGAGGGCACTTCGAGGTGGTGCGCCGCATCGCCCGGGACCTCACGGCGCGCTACCGCGACATGGGTCTCAAACGCATGATCATCCCCTGCACCGCGGGATACAACATGCACACCAACGTCCTGCCGCACTTCGGGGCCGAGTTCGACTTCGAGGTGGTGCACCTCCTGCCCTGGCTGCTCGAGCGTCTCCAAAAGGGCGGAATCGCGATCCGCCACCCGCTGGAGATGACCGTGACCATCCAGGAATCCTGCCACGCCAAGTTTCTGGGAGAGGCCTTCATGGACATCCCCCGCCGGATCCTCACGCTTATGGGGGCCCGCATCGTCGAGGCCCCCTCCCGACGGGAGCGGTCTCTGTGCTGCGGCATCGGCGGCGGCTTCAGTCACGCCTCGGCCTACCACCCCTACCACCTGCTGCGCTCCACCCTGCGCAATGTCCGCATGTTCCGCGCCACCGGGGCCGAGGCCGTGGTCACCTACTGCGCCGGCTGCCTGCAGATGCTCGCCACGGGCCAGCTCGCATACCCCTTCGGCGGACAGCCGATCTATCACCTGCTGCAACTGGTGCAGCTCGCCTACGGCGAGCGCCCGCGGGTGGTCTTCCACCGCCGGGCGCTGACCTCGCTTTGGGGAACGCTCAGGCACCAGGGGCCGGCCCTGCTGGACCCCCGGAGATTCCCCCCCGATGACCCCGGGGGGTGAGTTTCGTGATACGGGAAAGGCGTACGTTTCTGAAATGGATGACATCCATGTGCAGGTGTTCCAATCGGGTCCCGCCAGGCGGCCATGGAGGACAGACTTTTACGAATAAGTGCATAATGGAACAGAGATTGTGATGAGAAGAACGACCTTGCCGAAGTCAGCTTCAGGGAAGCTTCTTGAAAGAAGTTACCCTGAAGACCACTTTCAAGAACTTTCAATCGCCATGGTTCGAATTGCCCGCCGCGGGAGGCGGCAGGAAGGGCCAGCCCTTGCGGATGGTGCCCAGGATGCCTGATTGCTGAGAGAGGGAGAGCGTGATGGACCATTTCCAGCCCTTCGATTTCGGGGCCTGTGATGCCTGCGGCAAATGCCTCGAGGCCTGCCCGGTGATGGATTTCGGCCCGGACGAGGCCAGACGGGAGATACACAGCCTGCTGACCGGACAGCAAACGGCGCGCCTGCTCAGGCGCTGCACGGCGTGCTTTGTCTGCGACTTCGCCTGCCCCCACGCCTGCCGGCCCACGGCGCTCATCATCCAGCGCTGGCAGGAGGCCATCGAGCGCTCCGGCCTGCCGCGGAGGGCGGCCTACTTCCTGCCGCTGAGCACCCCCAACTTCCGCTCCTACGTCGTGGAGCACCTCCCGCCGGACGAGGGGGCCCGCGTGCGCGCCTGGGGGGATACCTCCCGGGTGGAGGAGATCCTCTACCCGGGCTGCAACTGGATCACCCAGCCCTTCCTGGCCATGACACGCCTTTTCGACGACCTGCCCATCCGGGGGGCGCTCGAGCTGTGCTGCGGGGAGACCCTCTACCGCTCCGGACTGAGAGAGGCGGCCCGCCGCCAGGGCAAAAGGGTGGTGGCGCACTTTGAGCGCCTGGGGGTCAGGCGCCTGATCATCCCCTGTGCGGCAGGTCTCAACATGTTCACCCGCGTGCTGCCGGGGGTCTTCGGTATCCATCCCTCCTTCGAGGTGGTGCACCTGCTCGACTGGCTCGCGGAACGCCTGAGAAGCGGACGTATCCCCGTCGTGGCCCCCCTGGAGAAGACGGTGACGATCCAGGATTCGTGCTATGCCAGGCTCTTCGGCGAGGACTTCCTGGACCGGCCCAGAGGGGTGCTGACCCTGCTCGGCGCGCACATCGTGGAAGAGGAACTCTGCCGCAGGCAGTCCCTGTGCTGCGGCATCGCCGCCGGATTCAGCCCGTCTTCGGGCTATCACCCCCTGGACATCACCCTGGCGGCGCTCAACAGCCTGAATCTCGCACGTAAGACCGGTGCGCGGATGGTGGTTACCTACTGCGCCGGCTGCCTGCAGATGCTCGCGCTGGGGAGGCTGATCTTTCCCCTGGCGCCTGAGATCGTGCACATCGTGGAACTCATCCAGACCGCAAGTGGCGAAACCCCGGCCAGGCGCGCCTCCAGGCGCGCGGCACGCCTGCTGACAGGCGTCGCCCGCTATCAGACGCCGCACCTCTTTTCCCGCGCCAGGATACGGGCATGATGACACCGCGCGTCTGTGATTGCCAGGCGCTCTGGTGCCTCTGGTCACGAGGGGGGCCGTTCGCGGAAAAGGGATTGCATAACATTGTTCAGGCTGATTTTGCCCGGCCTTCGGCGCTGAAGGTTGGGGGATACCTGAGGGGAGGCTGAAGGCCATGGGCGAAACCTTTCGCTGGTTCGACGAGGGGGCCTGCACACGCTGCGGTATGTGCCTGGAGAGCTGTGCGGTGCTCGAGTGCGGGCGTGCGGAGGCCGTACGCGAGATCGGTCGGCTGATCGAAGGCCGGGCGGATGGGACGCGGGCCTTCCGGCGCTGCACTACCTGCAATGCCTGTGACTTCGTCTGCCCCGAGGACGCCCACCCCTACGAGCTGATCCTCGAGAGCTTCGATGCCTGGCGCCGCAGGCACGGCCTGCCTTATCTGGCCCGGCTGGTCTTCCCGGAGTGTCCCGAGAACATGTGGTCTGGCCTGGAGACGCTCATGGCCTCCGACGAGCGCGCCTGCATCCGGGAGTGGGAGGAGCGGCTGGACGCCAGGACGGACGAGATCGTGCTCACCGGCTTCTATACCAACCTGGTGCCCTTCCTGGCCCTGAGCCCCCTGCTGGACGACCTGCGCGGGACGATCGCCGGCGGCGTGGGCCTGTACGGCTGCGGGGGCGACACCCACAAACTGGGCATGCCCGAGCTCACGTCGCAGGTGGCCACCCTCGTGCACACCACCTTCCAACGCATGGGGCTCAGGCGCGTGTGGTGCTTCATGCAGGCCGAATCTGCCATGCTCTCTGAGATCCTGCCGCGCTTCTACGGGCAGGAGGTAAGTGCCGAGGTGCACCCCCTGGACGAGCTCCTGTTGCAGCGCCTGGAAGGGGGGCAGCTCCGCATCGAGCGCCCCTTGAACCTCTGCGTTACGGTGCACGACAACTGCATGTCACGCTACGGGGGGGGCCGCGCGCAGGAGGTGCTGCGGGCGCTCGTGAGGCACTGCGGCTGCGAGATTCACGAGATGCACCACACCCGCATGCAGGCCCTGTGCTGCGGGTGGGCCGCCACCATCCCGACCCTGCACGGCCGCGGAGCGGACAACCCGCTGGCCACGTTTATGTACCTGCTGGAAAGCCTCTACCGCCGGCTGCAGGAGGCCGAGGACACCGGGGCCGCGGTGCTCCTGGCGGACTGCCCGGCCTGCTACCTCTTCCTGGCGCTCATCGCCGAGCTCACCTTGAGCCGGGTGAGGGTCTGTCACACCCTGGAACTGCTTGGAAGCGCCTGCGGTTACGAAAGCCAGCGCCGGATCGAGGCGCGTGCCTGGGACCTGCTGGCGATAAGTGCCAACCTCCTCTATCGCTGGGTGCGCTTCCCCTCCGCGCGCGAGCGCTTCCATCCCCGGGATATCGACACCGTGTGCGCGGCTTCCCCGGCCCCGGCCCGGCCCTCCGACCGGCGGCGTATCCGGGCCATCGCGGGCTTCCTGCATTCGCGGGCCGTGCAGAACCGATATTCGCGAGCCCTCATTGCCGCCGTCGTCAAGGGGGCCATCTCTCTGTCCCGCCGGGTTGAAGCCCGGCGGGACAGACGTCTGAGAGGGGCGCCGGAATGATAACCTATGCGGACATGCGCGAGACCCTGGGCTGGGAACGCTGCCGCGAGTGCGGCGAGTGCCTGGTGAACTGCCGCTATATGCACTTCAGCCGCGAGGAGGCCATCAACGAGATCCGGCACATCAAGAGAGGCGAACTGGAGGACTCCCGGGCCGTCAGGGGCTGCATGAGCTGCTACGCCTGCAACGCCTTCTGCCCCGAGGAGGCCCACCCCTACGAGCGCATCCATTACGCCTGGGATGAACGCTACCGGAGAACGGGCCTGCCCTGGCGGGCCAGCTACCTCCTGCCCCATCAGCGCCCCAATTTCAGGCACAGCCTGCGCTATACGGCCGCCGAGAGGGCCCTGCAGCGCCAGTGGGACAGCCCCACGGCGCCGGGGAGGGTGTGCCTCTTTCCCGGGTGCAACCTCCTGGCCATGCCGCTGCTGGCCACCGGGCGCCTCTTCGAGGATCTGCCGGTGTGGGGGTCCTGGGAGCTCTGCTGCGGCGAGATGTATTTCCGCATGGGGCTGCTGGATGTGGTGGCCCGGGTGGCCGAGAGGCTTACAAACTTTTACCAGCGCAACCCCGTAGATGAGCTGGTCTTCGTTTGTCCGGCGGGCTACAACATGTTCACGCACGTCCTGCCCGACCAGTTCGGTGCGATCTTCGATTTCAGGACCACCTTCATCACGGACTGGATCACGGAGCGCCTGGAGCGGGGCAGCCTGGAGGTGGGGCGTCCCCTCCAGCGGTCGGCCGTGGTGCACGATTCCTGCCATGCCCGCGTGCTGGGCGAGGCCTTCATGGATTCACCCCGCGCCCTGCTTGCCTCCCTGGGAGTCCAGGCCATCGAGACGCCGCGCAGCCGCTCCCACGGGCTGTGCTGCGGCGTGGCCGCCGGGTGCCGCAGCTACAGCCTCGTGGACCTCGTGGCCTGCGGCCTGCGGGAGCTTACCACCCTGGATCTGACCGACGCTGACGAGGTGGTGGTCTACTGCACCGGCTGTCTGCATACGCTCGCCATCTTCCGTCTGATGAACCCTTTCGGCAAGCCCATCGTGCACCTCCTCGAGTATGTGCGGTACTCCCTGGGCGAGGACGCGCCCGGAAGGCACACCAAGCGGGCCCTGCAGATGGCCGCGGGCATCCTGACCCACGCCGCAACTAGCTACCTGAGCCGCAAGCGCTTCTTCGTCGAACTCGATCCCTGAAGGGTTAAGGGCCTGGGGGTCGAATTCCCCGCTGCTTGCAGCGGCAAAGCAAGGGCACGAGCTTGCCCTTGGGTTCATGCCCATGATTGGCCTGGGGGGCGAATTCCGCACTGCTTGCAGCGGCAAAGCAAGGGCAAAAGCTTGCCCCGGGATTCATGCCCATGATTGGCCTGGGGGTCGAATTCCGCACTGCTTGCAGCGGCAAAGCAAGGGCAAAAGTTTGCCCCGGGGTTCATACCCATGAGTGGCCTGGGGGGCGAATTCCCCCTCCATTAACCTTATCGGCGACAGGGAGCGTCGAAGACGGGCCCTGTTTTTATCAGGGAGCAGACCACGTTGTCGCCGGGCCCTGCCCCGGGGCTTCTGCCCCTGATACCGGAGCTGCATTCAGGGGCAAGCCCCCCCAGGCGACCCCCTTCGGGTCTTCGCCGAGGGCGGGGAATCAGCCCCGTCTTCACTGGTGCTACTAGGGGGCGGCTGTGACCCGAAACGACCCCCTTTCAAAAAAAAATCGCGTCGAAGTCCAAGAGATAGGTTTCCGGGGCGCCACAATGGTCGATCGTGCCTTGACCGCAGGATCGAGGTGCGGCTACAATGCGCGCGACGCACAGAGGAGGTTCCCATGTCCAGGACGGAGGAGATCCATGACGGCGTCTATCTGGTGGGCGGGCCCAACCTGTCGAGTTTCGAGGATGCCACGGTCTTCGTCGTCGAGTGTGATGAAGGCCTGGTCATGATCGACAGCGGCGCCGGCAAGAACACCGAGCGGCTGCAGAAAAACATCGTCGCTGCCGGGCTCGACCCTGCCGACATCGCCTATCTGATCCTCACCCACTGCCACGTGGACCATATCGGCTCGGCCCGGGCCTTCCGGGATTCCTACGGCTGC
>CAZUDI010000055.1:0-24708 GCA_964618975.1 uncultured Bacteriovoracaceae bacterium
ATGGAACGGGCCGTGATCCTCTCCACCGACGGACGCCTCGAGTTCGCCCTGAGCATCGAGCACCCCATGAATGTCACGGATCAGTTCGCCGACACCCCCTCCATGGAGGAGCTCCAGCGTCGCTACATCACCTATGTGATCGAAAAATGCGGCGGCCGTCTCGGCGGCGAGGGCGGGGCCTGCGCGGTGTTGGGCATGAAACGTTCCACCCTGTATTCACGCATGCGAAAGCTCGGCATGGTCTAGCCGCTTGCATCCGCCCGGCTTCCTGCACCACGGCCCCTGCGATTCCTCAACAGGATCGTGCGCGATGTGGCACACGCCCCCCCCGGGGCGTGAGTGCCTCAGTACAGACATCCCTCAAGGGCCGCATGCGTTCGGGGCATGTCGGCAGGCTTGACCTCCATGGTCAGGGTGGAGTCATAGCCATGCTCCATCAAGAGGCCCAGGATGGCCCGATAGTCCACCCGTCCCTCTCCCAGGGCCAGGTGCAGGTCGTCGCGCACGCTGTTGCCCCCGAGATTGTCGTGCACATGCACATGCCGGATCTGCCCGGCAAGAACCGTGATGAAATCAAAGGACTTGTTGCGCCGCCCCAGGAGCTCGGCGTGACCGATATCCAGGGTCATGCCCAGGCGCGGCAGGGCCCGGAAGACCCGCGCAAAGCTGTCGCAGCCCTCGCTCAGGTTTTCGAGGCAGAGATCCACCCCCTGCCGGTGAGCCTCATCCAGCATCTCACAGAGAAGCCCCAGCTTGGCCTCGAACACCTCGGGCGGGATCCAGTCCCTGTCCATGGAAAAATGCAGCGTCCCCTTGGTGATACCCAGTTCGCGGCTGAGCCCGAGCAGTCGATGCAGGCGTGGGACGAAACGCCGAGCGAGCACCCCGGCGTCCAAGGGGTTGTCCTCGTTGGGGTAGTGGGCCAGGTAGGTGATACCGTAGTGCTCCTTGAGACGCTTAAGCTCGTCGAATTCACGCTCCACCTCTTCGGGCCGATAGAGGCAGATCTCGGCAAAGGGGTACCCCAGCTCCGCCACCGCCCGGATTTCATCCAGGGAATGCGCCCGCCCGCCGATGCTGATCATGACCGCTCCTTTCCCGGCACACCACGGTTGTCGCCTCCAAGGTACACGAGCCGCCCTGCGAAGTAAAGCCGCAGGCCCCCGGACACCCCGGTGAAAGCAAGCCGCCCCGCGAAGGAGCGCCGGCATCGAAGATTCGCTCAGCCCCGGCTCGAGGAACCACTCAGGGAACGGTTGATCAGGGCCTTGTTATAGGCGGAAAAGATATCGCGCCGGGAGAGGATGCCGACGATCCGGCGCGGGTCGGCCTCGTCTACCACCGGCAGTTGTTCGATATTCTTGAGCCCGATCTTCCTCAGGGCGCTGTCGAGATCCTCGCTGGGGGTGATGGTGATGACCGTGGGCGGGGAGAGCTCCTTGGCCACCACGAGATCCCCGAGCCCCTCCTCGAGGAAGACCTCCTTGAAATCCTGGAAGGTGACGATGCCGGCCAGCAGACCGTCGTCATCCACCAGCGGAAAGCTGGAGTGCTTGCTGTTAAGGGTGAAGGTGACCAGCCGTTTGAGCGGCATGCCCACCGGGATCGTCACCACGTCGGTAACCATGGCATCCCTGACCAGCAGGGACTTCATGATGTTGATTTCCTTGCCCTTCTTGATGTCCACCCCCCTGCGGACGAGCTTGAGGGTGTAGATCGAGTCAGTTTTAAGCTGGTGAGCGGTCACCGTGGCGATGATGCAGGTGAGCATCAGCGGCAGGATGATCTTGTAGTCGCCGGTCATCTCGAAGAGGATCAGCATGGCCGCCAGGGGACCGTGGGTGGTAGCGCTCACCAGCGCCCCCATGCCCACCAGGCTGTAGGCCCCCGAGGTGGCGGTCACGGCCGGCAGCAGGCTGTGCACCACCTGTCCGAAGGCCCCACCCAGCATGGCCCCGATGAAGAGCGAGGGGGCGAAAACCCCCCCCGAGCCTCCCGACCCGATGGTCACCGAGGTGGCCAGGAGCTTGATCACCATGAGTGCTACGAGCAGGCACCAGGAAAGCTCGCCCAGGAGGGCCAGGGTGATGCTGTCGTAACCCACCCCGAAGACATGGGGAAACCAGATCCCGGTGATCCCCACCAGGAGGCCACCCAGGGAGGCCTTCAGGTACTCCGGTATTGAGAGGGCGCTGAAAAGGTCCTCGGTCTTGTACAGTACGGTGGTGAAAAGTACCCCCACCATGCCGGCGGCAATGCCTAACAGGACATAGATGGGAATCTCCCAGATGCTCACCATGGAGTAATGCGGCACGATGAAGGCCGGGAAGGCCCCCAGGTGAGCCCGCGAGATCACCGTGGCCAGCACCGACGAAATCACGATGGGGGTGAAGGCGGCGATGCCGAAGTCGCCCAGGATCACCTCCAGGGCGAACATGGCCCCGGCGATGGGGGCGTTGAAGGTCGCGGCGATACCGGCGGCCGCGCCGCAGGCCACCAGGGTGCGCATACGCTCCACCGAGATCCTGAGAAGCTGCCCCACACTCGAACCGATGGCCGAGCCGATCTGGACGATGGGTCCTTCGCGGCCCACCGATCCGCCCGAGCCGATACTCAGCGCCGAGGCCAGGGACTTGATCAGCACGATGCGTTTGCGGATGTGCCCGCCCCTGAGAGTGACCGCCTCCATGACCTCGGGCACGCCGTGCCCCTTGGCCTCCCGGGCCAGGAAATACACCAGCGGCCCCACGATGGCCCCGCCGATCATGGGGGGCAGGACCTTGCGGTACCAGGGCAGGCCCAGGAGCAGCTGCAGAAAGCTCTCGCCGTGCGGGGCGAAGAAGAGCCCCTGGAAAAAATCGATGAGCCAGCGGAAACCCACGGCGCCGTAGCCGCCAAGGATACCCACGATGGTCGCCAGAAAGACCATCATGGCGTATTCGTTGGTCTTGAAACGACTTATCAGCCCGTTCTTCGCCCGATATTCCACCCTGTCACCATGTCGGAGGCATTGGGGCACCGACGCACCTCAAACAATGGTGGCCATTCCCCTTAAGTTCGAATCCTTACCAAAGTTTCAATGTGAAATCAAAAGGGAAAATGCATCCTGGCTATGAACCCCAGGGCAAACCCGGACCCCCCTCGAAGTCGCAAGTATCTGTGATTTCGACCCATAGCGATTAACCCCCGAGGGAGCCCCCGGAGGCGCCGCCGCCTGTACGGTCACGGTGCGTCCCCATGCGGTAGATATGGATGGGGTCGTTGAAAATGGTGCCTGAGGCCTTGACGATACGCTCGGCCCTCCACCCTGGAAGGGGAAAGTTGGCGCTGATCACTACGGCCCCATCATCCAGCTCGTCCTCCAGTTTCGCCCCCAGGCGCTCCATGATATCGGGGAAGAGGTAACAGTAAATGCAGTCCGTACCCTTAAGATCGGCCTGCCAGAAATCCTGCCAGAACACCCGCGAGCTAAGAGAAAAGATCGCGATGCGGGCGCGGCTCATGAGGTACGCCAGCGGATTGATCTCATAGCCCGTCACCGCCACGCCGTAGCGCCGCTCCACGGCATGCAGGAAGCGGCCGTCGCCCGCGCCCAGCTCCTGGATGCGCTCAAACCGCGCAAAATCCACCTCATCCACCAGGGTGCGGATCATGACCCCGGCCGTGGGCACGAACATGGCCCCGCCGGTGCGGTGATGCACGGCGAGGATCACGACCGAAAAGATGAACAGGACCGCGAAGATTGCCAGAAACACGAGCAGGAGGCCCTGCAGGACACCCTCCACCTAAGAAGCCCACTCCCCGGGGGCGTGTCCCAGGCGCGTGCACAGCTCCTCATAGAGCTCGCCGCCCCGGCGCCAGACCCAGCAGGTGTCCACGAGGTAGGCCGGATCCATGGCACCGGCACCCTCCGCAGGCGTCAGGGGCCGGGTGGCCATCAGGGACCAGAAGCCCTGCACCGCGGCCGAGGCCATGCTGAGCAGCAAGGCGTTCAGGTGGGCGCAGCCGTGCGGACCGCCGAAGGACTCCCTGATCCGGGTGCTGAAACCCGGAGCGATGCGCTCGCCCCTGAGCTTCATAAGCCCCTCCGGACTCTTGCGGCACAGCTCCAGCGGGACGTGGGCCATCTCCACCTCGAGCTCCTCGATCGTAAGGGAACCGCCCTGGATGAGCAGACGGAGCGTGAGATCATGCACCACCCCGGGGGCCACGCGCTCGCCTTGCGTCAGGGAATAGGTCTCCACCTGCCTCTCGTCCCGCAGCGTCCCCTCCACCAGAATGCGCGCGTCATCCACCCGGTAGGTGGTGGTGGAGATAGCCCGGGTGTGGAGCGCTTCCTGCTTGAGTCCGTCGAGATTCCCCATGCCCGTGCCCCCCTGGTCGTGATGGGCAGAGCATAGCGTGCCCGGGGGTGCGGGTCAAGGCCACAGGTCCTCCCCGCTTGCCTTATGCGCGGGATTGCCCTATTCTAGTGGCCAGAAGCTCACACCCTGAGCCCGCCCCGGTCCTGGCGGTCGGGCAGCAACCCATCATGGATCGGACCCCCGGAACCTGGGGCGGCACCCTCCCCGGAAGCCGCCTTAAGTTCCGGAATGCGGCCCATGGTGACAATAATCGTATGAGGAGGCAGACATGGGAGTGCACAGAGGTATGGTGGCACTGGGTATGGCGCTCATGCTCCTGGCACCGGGCGGCTGCATGGTGAGCAAGGGTCGCTTTGATATGCAGTTGGAAAGGACGACGACCCTGGAAGAGGAGAATGCCGCCCTCCTGGACGAGATCGCCGCCCTGCAGCAGCGTTCCACCGATCTGGCCTCAGAGAACATCGCCCTGACCGAAGAGGTCGAGTCCCTCAAGCGGCAGTCCTTCACCCTCGAGACCGAAAAGGAGCGCCTCGCCGCCGAGAGGCAGCTCCTGCAGCAGACGATCGCGGCCGAACGGCAGACCTACGACACCCTGCTCGAGGAGATGAAGGGCGAGGTCGCCAAGGGGCAGATCACGATCTCGGAGCTCAAGGGACGCCTCACCCTGAATATGGTGGAGGAGATCCTCTTCGACTCGGGTCAGGCCGTCATCAAGCCCGCCGGGCTCGATGTCCTCACACGCGTCGCCCAGATCATCAAGGACGTCAAGGACAAGGGTATCCTGGTGGAGGGCCATACGGACAACGTGCCCATCGGCCCGGCCCTGGCCCGCATCTACCCGACCAACTGGGAACTGTCGGCGGCCCGCGCCGTGACGGTCACACGCTTTCTGGAGCAGCAGGGGGTGGAGCCGGGCAGGCTGTGTGCCGCGGCCTATGGCGAGCACCGGCCCGTGGCCGACAATGCCACCCCCGAGGGCAAGGCCCGCAACCGCCGCATCGCCATCATCCTCACCCCGCCGGACTAATCACCCGGCGGGTGCCGGGGGCGGGGGGTCTAGTCCCCGACGACGTAGACCTCCCAGCTGACGGACTCGAGCAAGGCATTCCGGGCGGTGATGGCGTTGACCCCCAGATCGTCCGTGGTGGGGGTGAAGGTGAAGGAATACCCCGTTCCCACCGGGTTGTTGAGATTGTCGTGGATGTACCAGGTGACCCCCAGGCCGGGGGGAAACACCTCCACCACAAAGGTCTGGGAGTCCCCCACATCCATCGAAATCACCTGGCTGGAAGGCGATTGCGCAATGATACACCCGCTCAAAGCGAGCATGCCTGCCAGGAGAACCAGACGTCTCATGCCAGTCTTCATTTATAACCCTCCTCAATCAATCCTGCATACTCCACGCCCGTGCCCTCCGGCAGGCAGGCACCCTTGGTCGGTGCAATAATCAGGCCCGGCGCGTCCCAAAACAATGAATTGATATGACATGCCTTTATCAACTCTCGACCTCCAGCGTCACCAGATCAGGGAACATATTTACCCTCAACCGGGGAAAACATCTTCCCTGTCGGACAGGGGTGGGCAGAAAATGTCTTTCCCGGGGATGCATTTTTTGTCCAGGATGAGAAAAGAGACCTCCAGGGTGCCCCAGGGCCTGGCTCGGATCGCAAAGCCCCCCCACAGGGGATATTTTTTCGTGCGTTTCTCCCTGCGGGGAGCGAAAATTCTCTTCGGGGTGCTTCTTTTTCTAGCTTTATGATATATTTGATGAATTTGACACATCCCCCCCCTTGTGCTATCATACCTGGCTCAGGAGAACCATGCTCCGGCGTACCGGGAACGCGCGTAGGCCGCGCCGCGTTCTTATTGTGTCCGCAAAGGTTTCAGCCGGGCCCACGGACCAAGTACCGCCGTTCATGATGTGAGGTGCACCCCCGTTCTCTTTCTCTTATAGACTGTGTATGCAACTGTGAAACTTATCATCATAACATAATATTATCATAAGGAGGTAGTGTATGGGAATCATGTTCTGGTTGTGGACGGGCTTCTGGGCCCTGGGCTGGATCTTCCTTATTACCCTCTTTTTCACCACCCGTGCCCCGGCCCCCGGGGCCTCGACACGTGATGGTCAACGGAAAAAAGGCTGATCCCCCGCAGCGCAAGGGGAGATCATCGGGCTCGTCCGTTTACATGCAATCCCTGATGGAGGCATCGTTATGAGTATCTTAACCTGGTCATGGATCTATTTCTCCATATTCATGATCGTCCTTTTCGTCCTTGCACTGAGCGGCATGCGCAGGACCAAGAGCGCCGTGGACTTTGCCACGGCCCCCCGGGCCTACGGCCCGTGGATCATTGCCCTGGCCCTGATGGCCACCACGGCCAGTGCGGCCGCCACCATGGGCAACCCGGGGCTGGTCTATGCCCACGGCTGGCCCGGCCTGTGGTACGGCATGGGCGGCTACATGGCCATCGTCGTGGCCTGGGCCACCTCGGCCTATCTCCTCTCGCGGGTGGGCAAGAACGCCGGGGCCAAATCCATGCCCGACTTCATGGCCATCCGCTTCCAGAGCCCCATCCTGCGGGTGGTGACGGCCCTGGCCTGCATCGCGGTAGTCTGGTACGTGGCCGGCCAGTTCGCCGGCCTGGGCTGGGTCTTTTCCAATGCCATGGGGTTCCCCTACCTCACGGGGGTGATCCTGGGCGGCATCATCATCGCCGCCTATATCATGGTGGGCGGCACGCATGCCGATATCCTCAACTGTGCCATCCAGGGCGTGCTCATGATGATCCTGTGCGTGCTCGTGGTCGTACCCATCCTCATCCACGTGGGCGGCATCGGCACCATCGACCGCATCCTCACCGCCCGCGATCCCCTCATGAGTTCGCATGTCGTGTTCAAGAGCCCCATGTTCGGGCCCTTCACCGGACCGGCGATCTTCATCTCCCTGGGGCTCTTCGCGCTCACGCCCCAGCTCTCCAAGCTCTGGCTGGCCCTGGACGACGAGCGGCACGTACCCCACACCCTGCTGATCGCCTTCGCCTCCTTCGCCTTTCTGGCCCTCATCTTCTGGATCGGCGGGCTGGGGGCCAAGGTGCTTTTCCCGGATGTCAAGCCGGACACGGCCACCGTGGCCGTCATGAAGGCCTACCTGCCGCCCTTCCTGTCCGCCTTCGGCATGGTGGGCATCCTGGCGGCGGTGATGTCCACCTCGGCCGGGCTCTTCCTGATCGTCTCCATCGCCATCGCGGTGGATATCTATCAGGACACCATCGTCGCACACCTCAAAAATCCCCCGGCCAGAGAGGTGCTCGACCGCCGGGTGCTGTGGCTGCAGCGCATCCTGATCCCCATCATCATGGTCGTGGGCATGCTCATCGCCCAGCACCCGCCCAAATTCCTCACCCAGCTCGTCTGGTGCGGCATCGGTCTGTTCACCGGCAGCGTCATCCCGCCCATGGTGGTGGGGTGCCTGTGGCGGCGCACCACCAAGGCCGCGGCCGAAACGGCCGCCATCGTGGGCTTCGTGCTCTTCCTCGTGCTCATCTTCGGCTGCGGTTACATCCAGGGCATCCCCTTCTTCAAGGTCCCCTGGGCCTGCTGCGGCATCTGCTCCCTGGTGTCCTTCGCCCTGGTCATCGGCCTGACGCCCTTCACCAAACCTATGGACACAGAGTACGTGGGGTGGCTCTTCACCAGAAAGTAGACTGCAAGCGCTAAGGGCGTTCGACCTTCAACCACTTGAAATCTCGCCCTCCCCCAGCCCCCTGCTTCCCGGAGGGGGCTGGGGGGTGAGTAACGCGCAGGCCTGCGCGTTACTCACCGGGACAACAGGCATCACGCCCTGAAATCATTGGGGTGAACCCCAGGGCAAGCCGAAGGCCCGTGCCTTCCGCTGCAGGCAGCGGGGAACGCGACCCTCAGGCCATGGGCCTCTGCCCTGCACGCTGCGCGATGATCTGCGCGATGGCCTTGTGGACCTCGAGCATGTAGCCGGGGTTGAAGCGCAGGATGTTGGCGCAGAACTTGCCCTCGGTGCAGTAGCCCAGGTTGCACTTGGGCTCGAAGAGGAAGGCCAGTTCCGGCAGACGCTCCTTGAGGCAGGCGGCCTTGAGCTCGGAGGTGCGGCGGCGCTCGGGCTCGCACTCGGTGCACAGCCTCAGGGGCAGCTCGAGGCTTACGGCATTGATCAGGTCGTAGCTCTCCAGGGTGCGCACGCGGATGTTGCGCGGCAGGACATACAGGGCATCCCGCGCCGGGATGCCCTGCTCAAGCAGCCGGCCATAGAACATGATCTGCCGCACGGTGTGGAAGAGGTAGCCTCGAAGCATATCCGGTTCGCCTTTGAGCTCATCGCTGATCACGAAGGCCTGCTCGGCTAGAGGCAGGATCTTTTCCAGGTCCTGCCCGGCCTGGACGGCGGGCCAGATCTCGCACACCAGCTCACAGGCCCGGGAAGCGGCCGCGTAGATGGACTCCACGTGCTGCGCCAGCGTGCCGTGGCGCTTCTGCTCGCTCCACACCCGCCAGGACAGCGAGCTGATGGTCTGGACCCTGAGGGCCTCGTTATAGCGCCGGCACAAGCGCGAGAGCTGCTCTTTGTTGCGGCAGGTGCGCCGGTAGAGGTCGTCGGCATCGGCAAAATCCTTGAGGCCCTCCAGCTGCCCCTTAAGCGCGGCGAGCTCCGCGCGGGCACTCAAAGGCAGGTCGTCCATGACACTCGCCACCTGGGGGACAAGCGGGTTGCCAAAAGCGCGGTGCCTCTCTGAGGCATAGTCGGGCTCGGGGGCCCGGAAGAGGGAATAGTGCAGGTAGGTCTCCCGCGGCACGGCCTTGCGCATGCGGTAGAGCTGTCCCATCCCGATGCCGTCCAGGATGTCCTCGACGGCCTCCACGAAGAAGGCACACTCCTCGGGGAGGTACTGCGTGCCGCAAAGACGCTCCTCCTCCACCTGCATGGCCAGGTTCACCAGCGAGCTCAAGGGCAGGACGAAGAACAGATCCGCAGGGTCGTTGTAGGGTTTGAGCTTGTTGAGGGCCTGGATGGCGTCGAGCTTTTTGGAAAAGCGCGTCTTGATCCCGGCCGCAAAGGCGGCCAGGTCTTCGCTGATGCGCCGGTATTCCTCAAACAGCGCCGCATCCTCCCGGATGGAGCGCGGCACGACCAGCTCCAGCGGCGTGGTCTCGCGCCGACGGCCGCTCGTGACCAGCGAGCGCGAATAGACCATGCCCGTGAAGGCCGAGTCGATCATCTTGGTGCCGTTGATGCCCAGGGCGATCACCGGCAGGCCGTCCAGGGAGTGTCCCCGGCCGATCCCCGAGAGGTTCTTGCGGAAGATCGTCTCGGGGATGTCCTTGCCCTGGGCCTGAAGCGAGAGCAGCTCGCCCTCGAGGTCGGCCTGATAGTCCACCGAACGGGCCACCGCCACCTGAATCAGGGCCACCACCTCGTCCGGCCCCAGGAAATCCCGGCCGAGCGCGGCTGTGAGGCCGGGGTCGTTAAGCGGGCTGTGGGGCAGAAAGTCCAGCAGGCGCACCTTGAGGTCCTGCGGTTCCAGGTAGCGGTTCGTTAGATCCATGGCATTCCTCCTCGCATATGCCCCGTTGGGGACTGCGGCGCATTATAGCGGAAAAGGACCGCCGGGAGGAAGCCTTCTTCCCCCGGAAAAGGCCCGCCGCTGTTTTTGCCGGCTTAAGGGTGGTTTGCGTTTATTCCCTAGAGCCTGGCGTGTCAAGGGATGTATCCGGGCAGGGGACCGCCATACTTCATTTGTTGGCATGCAACTATTACTAATCATTTTCTATTGTTTAACTGTTTGATTTAGCTCGCTATTTTCAAGCTGTCGCTTGATTGCTTGCAGCCTCTCAATTAATTTGCTATTTTTACCCTGCACTTCAGTCAGAGGAGGTATCCATGATAAGGGATCTTCCCCGGGAACAGATCGACCAGATCCTCTACAATGCCATGAGCGCCATCTACCAGTTCGATCAGCAGAAGGTGCTGCTCTTCGGCATGACCTACCAGGACTCCTACCTGCTCTACTTCCTGCGCGAACGCTCACCGGTGCGCATGAGTGACATCGCCCGCGAGCTCAGCGTGCACATCAGCACGGCCAGCCGGGCCGTGGACCGGCTGGAAAAGCGGCGTTTCGTCTCCCGCAAGAAGGACCCGCGCGACAAGCGCAACGTGCTCGTGGCCCTGGAACCGGCCGGCCGCATGATCATGAAGGCCTCGGACGACCATTCCTATTATACGATCCTGGAGGGGTTGCAGGCTTTCACGGACGCCGAGCTTATGGCCGTGATCAAGGCCGCCGGCAACCTGCACACGATCCTCAACGTCCCCTCCCTGCTGAGTGCATCTGCGCGCGAGCATGAGGAAAAATCACCGCCAGGGGGCCGCAGATGAAGGCCCTCCGCCAGCAGGGGTATGCAGCCCGGGGCCAGCCTTTGCCCCTCCCTTCCGCTGCAAGCAGCGGGGAATTCGACCATCAGACCATTGAAGCTGGCTGCGGCGGCCCGCCCCGGATGCCGCCACAGAAACGTGAGGTGCGATCATGAAGTCCCTCTATTTCGAGGTCAAACCCGCCCGCATCCTGGCCACCAAGGCCCTGGGGCAGCTCTTTCCGCAGGTCTTCTTCTCGCGCCTTTCGCCGGTGCGCTACGGCGACATCCCGCGCCGGGAGCTGCCCGGTGCGCAGTTCGTGCGGGTCAGGCCGCAGCTGGCGGGCATCTGCGGGGCGGACCTCGCGCTGTTCTTCGTCATGGCCGACCCGCGCATCTCGATTGCGGCCCTGCCGGGCGTGCCGCGGGCCTACCTGGGCCACGAGCTCATCGGCACGGTGACGGAGACCGGCGCCGGGGTCGGGCACCTGGCCGTGGGCGACCGGGTGACCCTGCAGCGCTACCTGCCGTGCTGCTCCTCCCTGGAGATCGACCCGCCCTGTGAATTCTGCCGCGAGGGCCATTACACCCTGTGCGAGAACTTCTCGGCCGGCAAACTGCCCGAGCATCTCGGCGCGGGCTTCAGCGAGGAGTTCATCGCCCACACCAGCCAGCTCCTGAAGGTGCCCGACTTGATCAGCGACGACGAGGCCGTCCTCATCGAGCCCGCCAGCGTCAGCCTGCACGCCGTGCTGCGGCGCCCGCCCGTCCCGGGCGAGAAGGTGCTCGTGATCGGGGCGGGCACCATCGGGCTCAACGTGATCCAGTGCGCCAAGGTGCTCTGCCCGGACTGCGAGCTGCACCTGGCGGAGAAAATGGCCTTCAAGCAGGAGCTCGGCCTCAAGCTGGGGGCCGATCACGTGCTTACGGGCGACCTCTACGAGGCCGTGGGCCGGGCCACCGGGGCCAAGGTCTATCGCGGGGCGCTGAAAAACACCACCCTCCTGGGCGGCTTCGACCTCATCTACGACTGTGTGGGCTCGCCGGCCACGGTGCAGGACGCCCTGCGCTGGCTCAAGGCCCGCGGCACCTACCTGATGATCGGCAACAAGCTAAGCCCCCTGCGCTTCGACCAGACGCCCCTGTGGAACCAGGAGCTCACCCTGCTGGGGATCAACTCCCACGGCGGCGAGGACCTCGATGGCCGGCGGGTGAGCACCTTCGAGCTGGCCATGGAGATGATAGCGGAGAAAAGGATCACGCTTGCGGGCTTCATCACGCACCGCTTCGGCCTGGACGACTACCGTCAGGCCTTTGCCCTGGTGCGCGACAAGCCCGGGCAGGTCATCAAGGTGGTCTTCGAGATGGGCGGGGCAAAAAAGGCCCTCTGAAATCCGGGAAGCGCCCGGCCATTGTATCCGGCAAGGGAGGCTGCATGAAAACAATCTCACGTGATTTCTGGATACTGCACGGAATCTACCTGCTCGTACTCTGCGCCGTGCTGCTGGCGCCGATCCCGTTTCCGGTGGGGCAGCGCTTCTTCTTGCTGGTGGTGGTCTACAACCTGGCCCTGCCCCTGGTGGCCCTGCGGCGCGGACACCGGGATTGGCTGCCCCTGTGGGTCTTCACCCTGCTCCTGAGTATCCTGCAGGTCATTCCGGACTGGTACCTCTCGGCCCGGTTGCACCTGCTGGCCTTCCCCGATGACGGGTTCGTGAAGATCGGCACGGTCTCGGCCTACATGGCCGGGCTGTGGGTGATGCCCCTGTTCGTCATCGTCCATCTGGCCCGGCAGTTCAGGGGGCGGGCCGCCTATGGCGTAGCCGCCCTGGCCGCCCTAGTCATCTTCGGCGGCTCCGAGCAGTTCAGCATCCTGGCCGGTTCGTGGCACGCCATCAACGTGGAGGTGCTACTCGGCAATATCGCCGTCTACGTGCTCGTCCCCGAGGTCATGCTCGGCGTCTCCGCGCTCTACGCCTTCCGGCTCGTCGAAAGACGCGCGCTCTTCGTCAAGCTCTGGGGCGCCTTGCAGGTCATGATCCTCTACCTGGGCAACCTGGCCCTCTTCAGCTTCCTGATCGAATAGTCAAGCGCTGCCTCCGGGGATACCTCAGGGGCACCGCAGTCCCGCAGCTGTGGAACCCTGGGTCCCCCCGCGGCGGGAGTCCCCATCAAGCTGCCTTATCCTAAAGGCCTACAGGCAGCAGAGGATCCCGGCCCCCTGGGTAAGCGTGGTGTCCTGCTTGGCGAAGCAGAAGCGCACCACGTGGCGGTCGCTTCCGTCGTGGAAGAAGACCGAGGTGGGGATGGCGGCCACGCCGTGCTCGGTGATCAGGCGCCGGGCAAAGACCGTGTCCGGCTCGTCGCTGACGGCGGCATAGTCGGCCAGCTGGAAGTAGGTGCCCCGGCACTCCAAAAGGCGCAGGCGCGAGGTCTCCAGCAGCCCGGCGAAGAGGTCGCGCTTGCGCTGGTAGAAGGCACTCAACCCCTCGTAGAGCGCGGGCTCGGCCAGGATCTCGGCATAGGCGTGCTGGATGGGGGTCACGGGCGCGAAGGTGAGGTACTGGTGCACCTTGCGGAACTCCGCGGTCAGCGCCCGCGGCGCCAGGCAGTACCCGGTCTTCCAGCCCGTGGCGTGGTAGGTCTTGCCGAAGGAGCTCACCACGCAGCTGCGGCGCCTGAGCTCGGGATGTCCGGCCAGGCTGGCGTGAGAGCGCCCGTCGAAGATGATGTGCTCGTAGACCTCGTCGCTCAAGAGGATGATGCGGCTGCCCTCGACGAGCTCGGCCAGGTGCTCGAGATCCGAGGGTTCCAGCACCGCGCCGGTGGGGTTGTGGGGCGAATTCAGGATGATCATGCGCGTGCGGGGGCTCAGGGCGCACTTGACGGCCTCCCAGTCGATGCCGCAGCCGGGCCAGGTCAGGGGCACGAAGACCGGCCGGCCGCCGGCCAGGCGCACGGCCGGCACATAGGCGTCATAGGCCGGCTCGAAGACGACCACCTCGTCGCCGGGGTGCACGAAGGCGGTAATGGCGGCGAAGAGCGCCTCGGTGGCCCCGGCGCTCACCGTGATCTCGTCTTGCGGGTCGTAATCGCCGCCATAGAGCCTGAGCACCTTGGCGGCGATACGCTCGCGCAGGAGGCCCACCCCCGGCATGGGGGCATACTGGTTGCAGCCCTGGAGCATAAAGGCATGCACCAGCTCGATCAGCCGGGGGTGCACGTCGAAATCCGGGTAGCCCTGGGACAGATTGACGGCCCCGTGCTCCTGGGCCAAGCGCGACATGGTGGTGAAGATGGTCTCCCCCACCCCGGGCAGCTTGGACTCAACCGATAATGCTTGCTGTTCGGTCATCGTGCCTGCCTATACCACAGCCCGGCCCCTGCCGTACAGTCCCGGCAGGGCCTTGAGAAAAATCCGCCGCGGCCGACCTCAGTCGCCCGCGGGCTCGATGTCCGGATAGAGCTTGTGCAGGCACTCGGGACAGATGCCGTGGCTGAAATCCGCCTCGGAGTGGTCGCGGATATAGGCCTCCAGCTGGTGCCAGTAGCCCTGATCGTCGCGGATCTTCTTGCAGTGCGCACAGATGGGCAGGATACCCCGCAGCTGCCGGATCTCGGCCAGGGCCCGCTGCAGCGTGGCGTTGCGCTGCTGCAGGGCGGCCTGCGCCCGGACGGCCTCATGCCAGCGTCTGAACGCGAAGACCGTCAGGCCGAGGACCATCACGAGCGCCACGGTGATGAGCTCGTCCAGTTCCCTGCTCTCATGCGCCCGGGTGAAACGCACGATCGCCTCCAGGAGGTCGTAATAGACGGCCACGGCATACACGCCCAGGCCCGCCAGCGCGAGGATGACGAGATCCCCACGCCAGCGCGTCCCGACAACCTCCAGCTCCTGCCCGCCGTCGAGCGGGGATGCCTCTGCCTGCATAATGCCACCTTCCTTTGGGCGGTCGCCCGCCCGCCTGCCGTCCTTCCAGTGACCGGCCCTAACGCCCGTGAACAACAGGTCCCCCCCTGCCTGGCCGGTGCATCAGCACCCCTGCCGCCGGAGGCGCAAGGGAGCCCCAGGGCCTGCCCCGGAGTTCCTCCTGTATCTCAACGCTCGAAGTAGCCACCGCCCCGGGAGGGGACCTCCCGGAGCGGTGGCTAGCATAATATATCGGCTGAAAAGCTAACGGACTACAGGAGCAGCGGCCCCAGCTCGCCCAGGATCTCGGCCCCCTGGCTGAAGAGCTTGAAGGGCTCCAGGGCGGTGATCCGCTGCCAGTTGTCGCGGATCTCTTCGGGGGTGGGCACGCTCGTCCCGTCGCCAAGCGCGGCCCCCGGTCCGGTGACGATGGCCGAGCGGCTGTAGTAGCCGCCGGCGGCGTTGATGATCATCCCGGCGTCCTGGCAGTCCTCGGAGCACAGGTAGAGCACGGCCGGGGTCACGCACTCGGGCTTGAGCTTGGCGAAGATCTCGGGCGGCATGATGTCCTCGGTCATGCGCGTGGCCGCCGTGGGGGCGATGAGGTTGGCCTTGATGCCGTATTTGGCCCCCTCCAGGTTGATCACGTTGGTAAGCCCGATCATGGCGGTCTTGGCCGCCCCGTAGTTGGCCTGGCCGAAGCTGCCGAAGAGCCCCGAGCTCGAGGTGGTCATGACGATGCGGCCGTAGCCCTGCTCCTTCATGTGGACAAAGGCGGGGCGCGTCACGCAGTAGGTGCCCCTCAGGTGCACCGCGATGACGGCGTCCCACTGGGCATCCTCCATCTTGGCAAAGCTCTTGTCCCTCAGGATCCCGGCGTTGTTCACCAGGATATCGAGCTTGCCGAAGGATTCGATGGCGGTCTTCACGATGGTGGCCCCGCCCTCGACCGTGGCCACGTTGTCGTAGCTGGCCACGGCCTGGCCGCCGGCCTCCCGGATCTCTTGCACCACCATGTCGGCCGCGGACTGATCCCCGCCCAGGCCATCGCGCGCGCCGCCCATGTCGTTGACCACCACCCTGGCACCCAACCGCGCCAGCTCAAGCGCATGGATACGCCCCAGGCCGCCGCCGGCGCCCGTGATGGCCGCCACTCTTCCACTGAAATCGATCTTGCTCATGGTCCACTCCTTTCATGCTGTGCGTTCTGTTCCCCAAAAGGGGGATGCCGAAGCCTTCCAAGAGCGGCCGGCCCTTCCCCTGTCACACGCCGTGCTGTGCTCGAGCCGTGTCTGTGCGGAGATCCGCCTGCGGGGGTGTTTAAAGGGCATCTGGCCGCTTGCCACATAGAATTACCCGAATTTTCTTCAAGTATCCAGACCTATCTCCCGCAGGCCTTCCCCATGGGCCCGTGAAGCACCGACCCCTTCTTCACGGGGGCTTGAAATTTTCCGCGCAGTGCGCTTTATACACATAATTGCAATGACAGGAGGATAACCCATGGACATTCAGGAACTCACCCGGAGAGTCGAGCAGGCCGGCCTGGTCCTCGGGCAGATCACATCCGAGATCGGCAAGGTGATCGTGGGTCAGAAGAACCTGGTGGAGCGGCTGCTCATCGGGCTTTTGTGTGAGGGGCACCTGCTGCTGGAGGGGCTGCCGGGGCTGGCCAAGACCACGGCCGTCAGGACGCTGGCCGGGGCGCTCGACACCACCTTCGGGCGCATCCAGTTCACCCCCGACCTGCTGCCGGCCGACATCATCGGCACGCAGATCTACCGGGCCTCCAGCGGCACCTTCGAGGTCAAGAAGGGCCCCATCTTCCATAACATCATCCTGGCCGACGAGATCAACCGGGCCCCGGCCAAGGTGCAGAGCGCGCTGCTGGAGGCCATGCAGGAGAAGCAGGTCACCATCGGCGAGACCACCTTTACCCTGGAAAAGCCCTTCCTGGTGCTGGCCACCCAGAACCCCATCGAGCAGGAGGGCACCTATCCCCTGCCCGAGGCCCAGATCGACCGCTTCATGCTCAAGATCCGCGTGGGCTACCCCAGCGAGGCCGAGGAAAAAGAGATCATGACGCGCGTCTGGGCCGGGGAGGACGGCGGCATCCGCCCGGTGATCGACCCCGCGCGTCTGCAGGAGGTCCGGGAGGTGATGAAGGCCGTCCACATGGAAGACAAGCTCCTGGACTATATCGTGCGCATCGCCGGTGCCACGCGCTCACCGGGCGATTTCGGCCTGAAGCTCGGGAACCTGATCAGCTACGGCGCCTCGCCCAGGGCCTCCATCTGGCTGGGGCTGGCCTCCAAGGCGCACGCCTTCATGGCTGGGCGCGCCTATGTCACCCCGCAGGACATCAAGACCATGGCGCCCGACGTGCTGCGCCACCGCATCATCCTGAGCTACGAGGCCGAGGCCGAGGGACAGAGCACCGACGATATCATCGCGGCCATCCTGGAGCGCATCGAGGTGCCCTGATGCTGCCGGAAGAGCTGCTCAAGAAGATCCAGCAGTTCCACTTCAAGACGCGCCACCTGGCCAACGAGCTCTTCGCCGGGCAGTACGTGAGCGCCTTCAAGGGCCAGGGCATGGAGTTCGCCGAGGTGCGTGAATACCAGGCGGGCGACGATATCCGCAGCATCGACTGGAACGTCTCGGCCCGCTACGGCCATCCCTTCGTCAAGATCTATCACGAGGAACGCGAGCTCACGCTCATGCTGCTGATCGACCTCTCGGGCTCCGAGCAGTTCGGCACCCGGGGCCGCTTCAAGCGCGAGCTGCTGGCCGAGCTGGCCGGCATGCTGGCCTTCCTGGCCATCCGCACCAACGACAAGGTGGGCGCCATCCTCTTCAGCTCCCAGGTGGAAAAATTCCTGCCGCCCCAGAAGGGGGCGCCCTACGTCTGGCGGCTCATCCGGGAGATCTTCGCCTATGAGCCGGCCGACCCCCGCACCGATATCGACCGGGCGCTTAACCACCTCAACCGCGTGGTCAAGCGCCACGCCATCGTCTTCCTCATCTCGGACATGCAGGACGAGGGCTTCGACAAGAGCCTGCGCCTGACCGCCCGCAAGCACGACCTGACCATCCTGCGCCTGAGCGACCCGGCCGAAGAAAGGCTGCCCGCGGTGGGGCTGCTGCGCGTGGTCGACCCCGAGACCGGGGAGCAGGGACTGATCGATACCGGCAACCCGGCCCTTAGGCGGCGCTGGGAGACGGAATGCGCCCGCCGGGATGCCGCCCTCAAAGACCTCGCGGCCCGCGCCGGGGCCGACCTGGTGGAGCTGAGCACCGACCGCGACGTGATGGAGCCGCTCTCGCGGCTCTTCCTCGCGAGGAGAAAACGCCTCAATGTCTGAAAAGCCCCGTCACCCGCACCGAGCTTTCCGCCTTTGGGCCATGGCCTGGATGCTGGTGCTGATCCTGGGCCCGGCCGCCCCGGCCACCGCCGCCCCGGCGGGCCCAACGGCGGTGCCCCCAACGGAGGCGCCCCCAACGGCAGCACCCCGGCTGGAGGCCCACCTCGACCGGGAGCGCGCCCCGGTGGGCGCCGGCGTGACGCTCACGCTGGACTACCGCCTGCCCGAAGGCGCCCGCCTGCCGGACGATCCGAAGATCGAGGGCCTCGAGGGCCGGAGCGTCACGCAGCTGGAGTATGCCCCCGGCCGCATCGAGGTGCGCTTCCTGGTGGATGCGCTTAAGGATCTGAGCCTGGGGCCCTTTGCCCTGACCTACCTCGATGCGGCCGGCGCCCCTAAGCGGGTCGCGTGTGCCGCGCTGAAGCTCGAGGTGCTCAGCAACCTGGAGCCCTCCCCCGAGCAAAGACAGCTCAAACCCATCGAGGGCATCATCCCCACGCGTCCCCTCTGGCTTGCCTGGGCGCTCTGGACCGGCCTCGGGGTGCTTGTCCTGCTGGCCCTTATGGGCCTCGTCTTCTGGCTGCGGCACCGAGCGGGCCTGAAGGCCCGGCAGGCCGCCCTCCTCCCGCCGCACGTGCGCGCATACGAGGCGCTCGAGGCGCTCGCCCAAAGCCCCCTGGCCGAGTCTGTCCAGGCCAAGGCCTTCTACTTCCGGCTCTCCGGGATCCTCAAGCGCTACCTGGAGGAGCTGCGGGGCTTCCCGGCGGCCGAGTACACCACCGAGGAGATCGCCGGGCGCGTACAGCTGGAGATCGACCGCGAACTCGTCGCCCTCCTGCGGCGCGCCGACCTGGTCAAGTTCGCCCATGACAAGCCCACGCCCTCCCGCCGGGAGGCGGACCTGCAGGCTGCGCGCGCCTACATCCGCGCCAGCGCCCCCGCAGAGGACGCGGGGCAGGCGCCCGCAGCGGGGGAGGCCCCATGACGAGCCTGCGCCTGGCCCATCCCGTGCTGCTGGCGCTCCTGCTGGGGCTGATCCTGGCCGGCACGCTCCTGAAGCTCAGGCGCCAGCAGACCGGCGTCACCTTTTCCACCGCTTCCGACCTGCTGCGCCTGGCGCCCGGCACCCGGCTGAAAGCGCACCTGCCCCTGATCCTGCGCACCACGGCCCTGGTCCTGCTGGCGCTGGCCGCCGCGCGCCCCCAGCTTGCAGACGTCAGCCGCGAGACCCTCTCGCCCGGGGTGGATATCATCCTGTGCCTGGACACCTCGGGGTCGATGCAGGCGCTGGACTTCACCCTGGACGGCAAGCCGGCCATGCGTCTGACAGCGGTGCAGAAGGTGGTGAGCGACTTCATCGAGAAACGCATCCACGACCGCGTGGGACTGGTGGTCTTCGGCGAGCAGGCCTTCACCCAGGCCCCGCTCACCCTGGACAAGGGCCTGCTCCTGAACCTGGTGCAGTCGCTCACCATCGGCATGGCCGGCGACGCCACCGCCCTGGGCGACGCCATCGCCGTGAGCGCCAAGCGCCTCAAGGACCTGGAGGCGCCCTCGAAGATCCTGATCGTGCTGACCGACGGGCGCAGCAACGCCGGCGCACTCGGCCCGGCGCAGGCGGCCGCGGCCGCGGCCGCCTTGGGCATCAGGATCTACACCATCGGCGTGGGCGGACAGGGCGAGGCGCCCTTCCTGGTGCGCACCCCCTTCGGCAACCGCATCTTCTACCAGGAGGTCGACCTCGACGAGGAGACCCTCAGGGAGGTGGCCGCCACCGGCGGGGGGGCCTTCTTCCTGGCCTCCGACACCAAAAGGCTCTCGGAGATCTACGACCTGATCGATGCGGCCGAAAAGCGCGAGGTCAAGGTCAAGGAGTTCTTCCACTTCGAAGAGCTCTACCACCTCTGTCTGATCCCGGCGCTGCTGCTGCTGGCGCTCGAGCTGCTGCTCTGCCTGAGCGTGCTGAGGGTGGTGCCATGAGCTTCGCCAGGGTAGCAGCGCTGCATCTCCTCTGGCTCTTGCCCCTGGTGCTCGTGGGGCTGGTCCTGGATGCCAGACGCCGCGCGCGGGACCTGGAGCGCCTGGCGGACACGCACCTGCTGGCGCGCCTGACCGGGGAGGTGCGCCCGGGGGTGCGCTTCCTGAGGGGCGCGTGCGTGCTGCTGGCGCTGGGGCTTCTGATCGTGGCCCTGGCCGGGCCGCGCTGGGGGGCGCACTACGAGGAGGTCAGCCGCAAAGGGGTGGATATCATGCTCGTCTTCGACGTCAGCCCCAGCATGCTGGTCGAAGACGTCAAACCCACCCGGCTCGAGCGCGCCCGGCGCGAGGTGCTCGACTTCCTCACGGTGATCAGAGGCGACCGCGTGGGCCTGGTGGCCTTTTCCGGGGCGGCCTTCGTGCAGTGCCCGCTGACGCTCGACTACGAGGCGCTCTCGATGTTCCTGGGCCAGCTCGAGCCCGGGCTCATCCCGGTTACGGGCACCGACCTGGGAGAGGCCATCGACACGGCCATCGGCGCCTTCGACGATAAGGAGGCCACCGACAAGGTGCTGCTTTTGATCACCGACGGCGAGGACAACGAGGGCAAGGGTATGGAGGCCGCCGCCCGGGCGAGGGCGAAGGGCGTCAAGATCTTCGTCTTCGGCATCGGCCAGACCGAGGGCGGGCCGGTGCCCGCCGAGAAAGGCGGCTTCGCCGAGGACGAGCAGGGCCGCATCGTGCTCAGCCGCCTGGACGAGGCCGGGCTCGAGCGCATCGCCTCAATCAGCGGCGGGCGCTATGTGCGCGCCGTCACCGGCGACCTGGACCTCGACCTGGTCTACTTTGCGGGGATCAAGTCCCGCACGCAGGACCGGGAGCTCGCCAGCGGCAAGATCCAGGTGGCCGAGGAGCGTTTTGCGCCCTTCGTAGGCCTGGCGCTCGTGCTGCTGCTCCTCGAGGGGCTGCTGCGCGAGCGCACGCGCCCCGGGGCGGGACCCCGGGCCGGGAGGCCGTCATGACCCCGAGGCATCCACGGCCTTGCGCGAGCGCGCCCCGGGGGCGGGCTGCCGTGCTGCTCGCCGCGCTGCTGCTTTTTTTGCTGGGGGCCCCGCCGCTTGAGGCGGCCCCCGGGGCGGATACGCTCTACCGCCAGGGAGACTACCAGCAGGCCCAGAAGCTCTACGAAGAGCTCGACCTTAAGCACCCCGACCGGCTCGCCTACCGCTTCAACCGCGGCTGCGCCGCCTATCAGGGCCAGGACTACGCCGCCGCCCAGGCGGCCTTCACCAGCGTCCTGCGCCGCGCCCAGGAAGACGGGCTGCGCTTCAAGGCCGCCTTCAACCTGGGCAACAGCGCCTTTCAGACAGGCGGCTTCCAGGAGGCCGCCCAGGCCTACAAGCTGGCCCTGACCCTCCAGCCCGAAAGCGCCAAGGCGCGCTACAACCTCGAGCTGGCGCTCACCAAACTGGCCGAGCAGTCCCAGAAACAACCAGAATCCGGGCAGGAAGGGCCGCCAGAGAGCGCGGACCAGGGCGCGCCGGACCAGGGCCAGTCGGATCAGACCCAGCCGGGTCAGCAACAGGGAAAGGACCAGGAAGGCCCGGAGACCGCAGAGGGCCAGGCGGATGCAAAGCAGCTGTCCGGGCCGGAACAGCCGGGGCAGGCCGCGGAAGGGGAACAGCCCCCGGAGGGGACGGGCGCGGAGCACGGACAGACGCCCGAGGCGCCGCCGGCCGCCCCGCCCGAGCAGCCCCCCCCGGACCTTTCCGGCGAGCTGCGCCCGGCCGTAAGCGCGCCGGCCGCCCCGGACGGACAGGAGCCCCCCCCGGCCCCGGCCATCGGCCGCCAGAAGGCCGAGGCCCTGCTGGACAACGTCCAGGAAGACCGCACGCGTTACTTGAGGCTCCCGGTCCCCGAGGACAAGCGCGGCGGGGTAAAATCTGGGAAATACTGGTAAAAAGTGATGCGTAAAAGGTATCTCGGCTTCATCACCACGCTCTTGCTGCTGATCCTCGGCGCCCCCGGGGCGCTGCCGGCCCAGGTGACGCTCGAGCTCGCCCTCGACCGCGACCAGGCCGCCCTGACCGACGCCGTGGTGCTGACCCTGACCATCTCCGGCACGGCCCACGGAGCAAGCGAGCCGCTAATCGCCGGGCTCGAGGACTTCCGCGTCAGCAGCGGCGGGAGCTCCACCCGGGTCAGCATCGTCAACGGCCGCAAGAGCTCCGAGATCGGCTACACCTATTACCTGCAGCCCCGTACCCAAGGCGACTTCACCCTCGGCCCGGCCCGCGTGAAAATCCGCGGCCAGGAGTACACGAGCAACCGCGTGCGCCTGAAGGTCACGCCGCCGCCTGCGGCGTCCGTCGCGGGCCAGGGGCCGCTCCTGCTCCTCGCCGCGCTCTCGGCGGAGACGGCCTATGTCGAGCAGCCGCTGGTCTATACCCTGCGGCTTTACCGCCAGATACGGGTCTCGGACCTCACGGTGGACCTGCCCGAGCTCGAAGGGATCAGGTTCCGGCAGCTGGGGGAGGCGCGCGAGTATGTCGGCACCATCGGCTCCGAACGCTATCAGGTGCTCGAGGTGCGCTACCTGCTCGAGACCGCGCGCGCCGGGGACTTCACGCTGCCGCCGGCCACCATGCACATGAGCGCCTACGAGTCCTCCCGCTTCCGCAGCGACCCCTTCTTCGGCCTGGGCCGGGGACGCCCGGTGAGCGTGACCTCCAAAGCGCTCGCGCTGCAGGTGCGGCCCCTGCCCGAAGAAGGCCAGCCGGCGGATTTCAGCGGCCTGGTGGGGAGCTTCGAGCTGACTTCCACCCTCGAACCCCTAGCCCTTACGGCCGGCGAATCGGCCTCGCTGAGCGTCAGGGTCGCGGGCCGCGGCAACGTGCAGCGCATTCCGGACCTGAGCCTTCCCGCCCTCGAGGGGCTCAAGGTCTACGCCGACCAGCCCGCGCTCGAGACCACCCTTGGCCCCGAGGGCATGCGCGGGGTCAAGACCATGAAGTGGGCCCTGGTGCCGCAGCAGGCGGGCAGCTACACGATCCCGCCCTTGAGGCTGACCTATTTCGACCCCGTAAGCGGCACCTACGTAACCCTTGCCACCGAAGGCAGAGCGCTCGAGGTCCTGCCCGGGGCCCAGCCGGCCGCAGCACCGCCCACCGCAACGGCCCCCGAGGGCCGGGACGCCCGGCAGGCGGTCGAGGAGCTCGGCCATGACATCCTGCCCGCGCACACCGCAACACAGAACCTGCACCCCGGGCTTTCCCTTGCCACCCACCGGCAGCTGGCCCTGGGGCTCGTACTGGTCCCGGCCCTGGCCTGGCTGGGCCTGCTGCTGCTCCTGCACCTCAGGCAGCAAGGCGCCCGGCAGGCGGATGCAAGGCGCGCCCGCAAGGCGCTCAAGGTCTTTCGTCAGACCTGCCGCCAGGGCGCGCCCGGCCCGGCCGAGACCCTGGAGGCGCTGCGCACCTACCTCAACGCGCGCCTGGGGCTTTGCCTGGGGCTGATCACCCCCCACGAGGTGCAGGCCCTGCTCACGGCCCGCGGGGTGAGCCCGGCTAACGGCCGGGCGCTCGGGAGCGCCATCGAGCGCCTGCAGCAGCGGCTCTACTCCGGGGCCCCCGGGGGCGAGCAGGGCGCCGCGGGCGCCGATCTGCTCGCCCTCATCCGCCGCATCGACCGGGAGGTGCGCCCATGAATAAGCGCCAATCGCCTTCCATCTTCACCTCGCGTCTGAGGCAACCCCTGTGCGGGGTGCTCACCCTGGGGGTGCTCACCCGCCTCGTGCTCACACACGGGGTGCTTAGCCTGGCACTCGCCCTGCTGCTTTTAGGGGTGGGCGTGCCGTATGCGGCCGCGGCTACGTCAACGGCTGCAGCCGCCTCGGAGCCGGATGCCGGGCAGCTCTTCTTCGAGGCCAACCAGGCCTACAAGGACGGCGACTACGCCCGGGCCGCCCGGCTCTACGGCCGCATCACGCAGAGCGGCCGCGCTTCGGGCCATGTCTACTACAACCTGGGCAACGCCTATTTCCGCCTGGGCGAGCCGGGGCAGGCCGTCCTCAACTACGAGCGCGCGCGTTCGCTGATCCCGCGCGACGCCGACCTCCGGTTCAACCTCGCCTATGCGCGCGAGCGCACGCGCGACGCGGTGGACCCGCCCGCGCCGCCTTTGAGCACCACCTTCTTCTGGCTGGAGCGCTTCAGCCTCGACGAGGTCCTGCTGGTCTTCTGTGTGCTCAACGCCCTCTTCTTTGCGGCGCTGATGCTGCGCCTGGCCTTTAAACGCGAGTGGACCTTCACCCTGGCGCTTACCCTCACCGCCGTCTGGCTCATCGGCGGGGCCTCCCTGGGCGTCAAGGCCTTCCAGGCCTTGCACGACAGCCGCGCCGTGATCGTCGCGCGCGCCGCAGCGGTGCTGGCCGGGCCCGACCCCCAGGACACCGTGCTCTTCGAGCTGCACGCCGGCACCGTGGTGGAAAGCGAACGCCGGGAGGAGGGCTGGACCTTGATCCGCTTCTCCACGGACAAGCGCGGCTGGGTGGAAAGCGCGCACCTCGCCCCCATCCGCCCCCGGGGGGCTGAAGACGCCCCCGCAAGCATCCCGCGGGGACAGGGTTCCGGGCCGGGATAACGCCGCGCTCAGAAAAAAAGGCCGCCGCTTGCGCTCCGAAATTCCCTTATCTTCAGGTTGCGCTTGACT
>CAZUDI010000056.1:0-24616 GCA_964618975.1 uncultured Bacteriovoracaceae bacterium
CTGGATATCAGCTCCCCGTCAGCCTCTGCCGTTGCAGGAATTGTGCAAAAGTCTATACACAATCCTACAAATCTTGAGCCTGACTCTTTTTGAAAAATCACCTTTATTACAGACACTTACTCTCTTCGACTACACTTTTGATATGCCTGCCGACTCCAACCAATTGTTTTTGTTTACAGATTGACCGGACAGTAGTGAGTTGGCATATTTTTTCAATTCAGCCCAAACGCTTTTCTTATAATGTCATATCGTTGTTTCCAGCCCTCTTTATCCAATGGAATCAATGCTGTTGAGAGTGTCTTCTTACTACTTAGTATCATCTTTTTATATAACTCTGTTTTCATAACAACCTGCGCGGGATTTCCCATCACAATAGAATTATTTGCAATTTTTCCTCTAACAACTGAACCTGCACCAATAACACAATTATCTCCTATTATAGTATTTGGTAATATTATTGCGTTCATGCCGATAAAAACATTATTACCAATCACAATCTTCCCATAGTTGTCAATTTCTGGATGCTCTTGCCAAAAAACCCAGACACCTCCATCATGCGTAATAAACCTTACAGCATCAGACACTACCACATGATCTCCTAACTCAAGCAATAAAGGCTCGCTATTGACATCAACCGAGAACAGTTTACAGTCATCACCAATTTGGGCACCCAAATCCCTCAAATACTCTATTCTCCATTGAAAAACATCATCATTTTTCAACACAAGCATATATGCCCTTTGGGCAATTAATTGTAACCTTACATAACTATGAAAAAGTCTCAATTTCGGCCATACTTTTATAAGCACGCGCGCCACTAATAGCTTTACATCAAACTGCATCATCTATTAATTTCCTTTATATGATAAATCCGATCTTATCACCGATCGAATCAATAATTTCATTACGCATCCGTTCATCAAGTTGATCAATCCAATATTCCTCTGAAAGAATCTTTTTGTGCTTAGCATGCACCTCAATCTTACATAAATATTCATCCAAGGAACAAATAACTCTAGCAGGATTCCCAACAGCAACACTTTCCGGCGGTATATCCTTGGTTACGACTGATCCTGAACCAATGATAGAGTTAGGTCCTATAGTTACACAGGGTAAAATTATAACGGAATCTCCAATAAAACAATTTTCCAGAATTGTTATCCGTCCTATCTTGGTATAGCCAAGATGTTTCTTCGTGCTTGCATCATGTGCGATCAGACGGACATTGGGGCAGATTGTACAGTTGTCCCCAATGGTGATCAGAAAGCAATGGGATGGATCGAAAAAAAAATCTTCAACGATCTCTACATTACGTCCCAACTTCAGCCCCTTGCGCTGCAGGTTCTCAATATAACTCCTGCGTTTTCTCTCGTTGAGTTTGCCCAAAAATGTACGTATAACCGTATACAAGGTCATTTCATCTCCTCCGCTAAGCTCAACTCTATTACTGAACTTTTAATTAATGATAACAACTCATATTATTCTGACTGTGGATTTAATACATTGTCCGTGTAAGTGTATAAGGGATAAACTGATTGAATTAACTCCATAAATTCCGTCAGTATTTGATCTGTTACTTTTTCATCTGTAATTATTGGTGCCATAAGTCTTACAAAAGAAGCACTTGCTCTTTCCGCCACAATCCTCTTCCTAAGTATCTGCAGTCGAATGTCAGTTTGACTTGTAGTGATATACCCATCAACATCAAAGTAATAAAGAACAAGCTGCTGTTGTTGATTGTTCTGCCCTACGATGATTTTCCCAACTTCAAGATTCCTTCCGTTTATGTTTATGTTTGTTGTTGTCTTTTCTTTAACCTTATTCCCGACACCACCAAGACAGGCTTCCGGCGCATGGAAAGCTATGTTGGTATCATCAAACCATACTATTGATAGATTAACAGGAACGTCATATCTCGGCGAATAGTAATTCCGTAGAAATAGGTAGGGGGTTTCTATTCCCTGATAAACGTAATCACTCATTGATATTTCACGGCCTTTCCAGTCGCCTATTTCCAGGGGAAAATCGTATAATTTATTATTTTTGAGAGGTTCTGTTTTGTTTGCAAAGAATACGAGCCCAGCTGTTATCAATGTGAGAACAATTACAACAATAATATTATATGATCGTTTCATAATTGCATTAACCCTTTGTATTAGATTCACCGCAGAGGCACAGAGATCGCAGAGAAATGATTTTCCCTTTTATCTTGCCGGGAGACGACGGCAAGTTAAAAAAACTATCATCAAATGAATATGTTCTGAATTAACCATCTATAATTCATCAATCTTTTTCATGTTGTTCATGGCTGATAATGATATATTCATTCATTATTTCACAGTTGAAACGCAGAGAAAAGATCTCAGGTTTCTCTTTCTTCATTAATATACTTTAGAAAAAAAAGCATAATACCAAGACCTATAACAAATACTAGAAGACCTGAGCCATCATGGAGGTAGCTTTCTGGCGAGACGGCTTCCTGGCCATAGCGATGGGCAATGAAAAGCAATAATGCTATTCTGATACCATTAAGTAAAATGGAAAGAGGTGGAATTATCAGTAAGAGCAAACCCTTTTTCCACCATACAGTTCGGATAAAATAGATAAAGAGAAAACCCAAAGCAAAAAATGAGATCAGAGACCTCATTCCATTACATGGAGTACCCACGATAAAGGTAGTATCGGCAAAATGGATCCTGAAGCCTTCACGGATATACGGTATGTTCAAAATATCGATAATGTATAAGGATAACGTTGTAGCCATTGATTTTAGAGGTAATGCCACAATGTCAATGATCGCATCGGGAATAGGGCACATGAATATCAGAAAGAATAAAGGGAACGCTATTTTTTTGGTAAATGGTCTTCCCAGAAGGAAAAGAGAACATCCGGCAAGATACACTACCATTGAAAAACCTGATATAAAATTAACATCACCCAGCACGCCCAATATATGAAAAACAAGGGCAAACATGATTATCCACAAACCAATTATAGAACTGGATGGAGATATATGTCGTAGTTCATCCCTCATCTGATAAATTAGATATGCTGACACAAAGGGGATAAGATAGCCGTGGGAGAAATAAGATTCATTACCTGAGTACTTAAGATTCAGCCATTGGAAGGTGGGGGAAAAACATGCACAAAAGGATGCTATGACACAACCCCAGAGAATAATATAGGTTCTGTGTTCGTTTATTTGTCGTAAATCAATCATATTGATTCATCTGCGCGAAGGGGTCCACGTTACGAACCGTTCGCCCGTTATATATTTTAACCATGCATGTGCTATAGCACGGTTAGCCTGGACAAAATAGAAGGGTATTCTGAATACAAATCTCTTTCCGAATCGATTTGAGCCGATATACGAGCACATATAAAAAAGAATATGCAGCAGCATTACTGCTCCATAGAACTTACTTCTCAATGCGAGATATGCATTGGACAGAAACGCCGTGACCAGAAAGAAGGGGACGCACCACCGCATCACCTTGTGCGACCATAACTGGAAGGAGAACAATCCGTACCCCAAAGGATTGAGTAGTTCTGCGTTCCTCATCAATGCCGATATTCCACGGGTGACAGTACGGACCTTTCTCTCAAACTCCCTGCTTTCATCCTTGATGTTCGTGTAGATTCCAACACTTTCCGGGTCGCTGACACCTCGATACCCTGCTCTCATGGAATTAAGAAGGGTGTTGAAATCACTGGGTATATCCGTGGGCCAGTTCGTACATACCTCTCTGCGGGCAGCAAAAAATGACCCGCTGAGTCCGACAACGGAATTCACCTGTGACTCCAGCGAGCGTAACCACATCTCGTATCTGACATATGCCCCTTCTCCACTTACACGACCATCCTGATCCACGAACCTGTCTTCACTGCTGACACAACCGATCGTCCTGTCCGAAAAATTGGCAACAATCTTACTTACTGCATCTTTCTCAAGGATTGTTGCAACATCGGTGAACACAATGACCTCCCCGGAAGAATTCTCAATAGCACATTTCTGGGCAAACTCTTTACCTCCCCTTCCGGGAGATCTCACCAGTTTGATGCCTTCATGTGCATATTGCCCAACAATCTCATCGGTTGCATCCGTGGAACAATCAGAGGCAAATATAACTTCCAACCTATCGCGAGGATAATCAAGCTCGAGCGTGTTTCTGATCTTATCTGCAATCCTTCTTTCTTCATTATGAACGGTGATGATCAATGTGACCGAAGGAAGGTATCTTGGATCTTTGTTCACCCTCTTTTGTATTACCAAAGAAAGCGGAAACAACAACAGCGGATACCCAAAATAAGTATACACAACAATAAAGACAGACAGCCAGAACAATGTCAGCATTGGTAATATTCCTTCACTTCAAAAGCAATTCGCCGCGCCGTTTCGCAAGAAATATATCCATGTGTCGGCAGCGTTATAAGAGACTTGCTGATATGATCAGCACCTTCTGTCATATTGTCATCCCCGAGGATAAACGGCCTTATTGTCGGCTCATGCAGGAGTGCATTGGGATACATTCTCCTCACTCCCATACTTTTGAGACGCATTGATATCCTTTTCGGCCCTGCCATAACAGGGAATCTGGTGAATACCGGGATCGAGTCATCAGCTATTGGAATTGTCTTGTCTTCATCGAATGCATCCGTGTATTCATTTGCCACTGTGTTTCGATGAGTATTATGAGTTCTTAGTACATTAAAAGACCTCGCTCCCACCCTTTGAGCTATCGTGTCCATTGACGTGATATTAAATCCGGGATCAAAAACTGTCTTTCCCAATCCCAAGGGTAAGAACTCTGCGATTCCGTAGAGCATCGGATGGGACACTATCTGTGTGGCAAGTATCTTCGGTATCGTTCTGAGCTCACAATACGGAGGGTTTTTTTTCATTACATGTAGAACAGACTTGTTCCCCACCAAGGCTCCTCCACAGCCGATTGGAAGAGGCTTTCCCCTGCCGAAACTATACAGACCGAAATCCCCCAGCATGCCCAGAAAGGCTCCCTTTATTGTCCCACCCAAAGCTTGAGCCGCATCTTCGATGACATAAATATTATTCCCCCGAGCAATCGATTTTATAGGATCAACAGGTGTGGGGATGCCGAACAGATGTTGTGTAATCACCGCCAACGTGTTCTCTCCCATATTATTCTCAAGGGAACCCATGTCGGGGTATAGTGTCCGGGGATCCAGATCATATACTCTTATTTTGAGACCGGCCCGGACTACAGATGCAGCCACGCTGTAACAGGTATACCCGGGAATCAACACTTCATCACGACCGGATTTATCCATGTTATTCAAAGCTTTGAGCAACAATACGAGCAGAGATCTCCCGCTGTTTCCCAACACACATTCCTCGGCATTCAGATATGTACACAACTTTTGCGCAAAACAATCCGGACCCGGGAATAGACTACCTATCAAAGAGGAGAGAGGAATTCTACTTTCAGCAGGAGCATACCACACAATTCTTTCTGTTGCGGACGAACAGCCTTTTTTCGTCATATCATGGATTGCACTACAATACTAAAGTGTTATGTACTTCCTTATGCGGGGACCCACAATATTCGCCAGTGGAATAAGACTTGTGGACCAGAGCCTTTCAATCTTATCACGCAGTGTTCCCATGGTTATACCGCTATCTGCGAATAAGCTCTTAAATACCTTCATCGCCCCATGACAGAGCCCGCTGGCATCGGAATTATGCAAAGTTTTCGCCTTGGCGATAGCAGGCAGGGGCAGACGTGTCTCGGCCGGGGGATACCAGCAATGGTCTGTCAGGGCGTTCAAATGTATGCGGTCTGGTTCAGGGTAGACATCAAGGATCACCTTCAGAGGGTGATGTAGCGACGCAGGACGGGCCCGAAGGCATTGGCGACCCCCAGCGGAAGCCGGGCCCACTGCTGGGCGAAAAGCTCACGCACACGGCCGCCCGAGCGGACGGCACGGGAGTGCCCCCCCCCATCTTCCATATACCAGTACAGCGGTTGGGGTTGGGCCCCCCACTGCTGCTTGAATTTGTAGGTGCCCTCGTCCGGGGTGGAGCGTCCGAAGCTGAAGCGCCGGTAGCCGTTGTCGCAGGCATAGGACAAAAAGCCCCAGTAGAGCAGCATGTTGGGTGCCAGGCGGTTATAGGCCTGCAGAGACGAGGCCCACGGGATGCCGACATCCTCGCCGCAGCACAGGATGATGCCGGCGGCCAGGGGGATGTCTCCCTGATAGACCACGCCTACCCGGGCATCCTCGCCATAGGTGCTCACAACCGTCTGGATCCAGCCCCGTGAGTGAACCGGCGAGCCCAGGTCGCGCATGTTGGAGCCAAAGACCTGATAGAAATCCTGCAGTTTCTCCTGGGAGCCGATTCTGAACTCCAGGCCCTCCTTGAGGGGCTTCCGGATCTGGCTGCGCAGTTTGGACTTGAAGCCGTCCCACAGCTGCTGGGAGGTTTCGGGAAGGTCGAGCACCATGCGGGCCTTTTCGGATGTCACCACCAGCCCGGGCATGGCATCCAGCACCGGCTCAGCCTGCCGGCAGCGGATCTCCAGCTTGCTTCCCAGTTTGACCGAGAGGGCGGCGGCCTCCCGGCAGAGGAGCTCGGATACGGCCTCGTTCTCGGCCAGGATGCCCCCGTAGTCGCAGAAGGGCTGGGAAACCAGGGATCCTCTGAAAAGCGGCGGTTTGACGTGCACGAGGGGCAGGATGCCCCGAACCTCGCCCCCCTCACCTTCCGCCAGCAGGAAATAGGCCTGATGCCGGTAGGCCTGCTCGATGGCCTGCCGCCAGGCAAAGAGGTGATAGGGCCCCCTCGAGGCATGGTCACGCACGTACTCGTCCCACCGGGCCTGGTCGATCGTTTCGGCACACCTGACTGTAGTCATAGAATTCTTTCAAGGATCATCATGACAACGTCACGATGTATCATCTTCGTGGCTGCGGAACAAACAATCATACAACAGACATCAGGGCAACATGATAGATTTCACACCGATCGCTTCCCGGCAGGGCCTCCGCCCGCACAGGTGATGACACGCTCACTTCCCCAGGGCAGTGCATTCCATGAAACAGATGGTTCAGATCCCACTCCTCCTCTATCTCTTATTGGAACAACAACTTCCGTAAATGCTGCTCAGCCTTCCAGGCCCATCCGCTTCACGGACCGGTTCAGGAAGGGGATAAATTCGAGGGCGACCTTCCTGTTGCCCGCGCGGCTGGGGTGGCTGTCGCCTCCCCCCCCGGTGGGGTAGCGCGACCAGTTCGACTGACCGTGATCGGTGAGGATATCGTAGAGGTCGAAGACCACGACATTGTCGAGCTCATAGTCCTTCAGCCAGCCCTTTTCGATGTCCTTGAGCCAGTTGTTGAAGGCCCGGGCGCGCGCGCCAGATGAAGCCGTATTCGAGCGCCGGAGAAGGGCCTTGATGCCCTCCTTGAGGCGGCCCTTGAGAGAGTGCACCGGGCTTGCCAGCGGCGGGGCCGTGACGGCCACGAAGAGGGTTTGGGGCTGCTTGCGGAAATACTCCAGCAGGGCTGAATAGGCCGCCTGGCAGTTGGTCATGGTACGCTCGCAGTCATCCGGGTCGCCCGGAGGGCTTCCCTGAGCCAGAATCCAGTTGTTCGGATAACATGACTTGAACATGACGATACGGTTGTGCGTGCCGTCGGTGAAGAACTCGTCCTGATGGCGGCAGGTGAGAACCCTGTCCATCCGGTCGCGGAACTTGGCGTTCCAGTGGCAGATGTCGGTCTTGTCGCCTACCAGCGAGGTATAGGAGGCCTCGTGCACGAGGTAGTTGTTCTCCTCGAGCAGCCGCCGCAGTCCGCCCCCGTTGGGGTGGCTCTCATAGATGCAGTGATCGCCCCTTTCCGGGCCCGCATCCGCCAGGAGCTGCCCCCCGCAGGAGTGATGGATGAAGAGCAGGTCAATAGGCTTTTCGGGGCTTTTTTCGGCATACATCGAAAGATCCAGCGTCCTGACCGGCACGGCATCCTCCATCACATCATTTGAATTGCAGGATATTAGCATAAGCAGCCCCGCTACCGCCACGATTAACCTCACCCCCGTCATAATTCCCCCTTCTTATGATTGTGCCCGAAGGCTCCGCCATCGAGGGTGACTGAACCCATTTGGATATCATCTTTATTATACGCTGCTTGAAAAACATACTCCCTGATGAGGCACCTCATCAGCCTACCCCTTCTGGTCGGCAGCTCTGCGCAAAACCTTGACTATATAACATACATCTTTTCGCTTAAGTCAAGCTTCCCCAATAAAGACAGCGTATTCACTGCATCTTCAATCATTCCATATTGTTATATCCTATGACTGCCACCTCCTCCTCTCCGAGCAGGCAAGTTTGCAGACACAATAAAGAGAAATAAAAGGCCTGGCCGGCTCGTACGAGCCGGCCAGGCCTTTGGCTGCCGATTACTATGGATGAATCTACTGCAGCGACAGCGTCATACTGACGCCTCCGGGGGCCTGGGGGGCCACCAGATCGGCCGGGGCCTCGCCCGGGTAGACAGCCTCGAGCTCGGCCGACAGGCTGGCATCGACACTGTCGACAAGATGGTTGTGCACCTCGATCGCCAGCACGTTCGTGCCGGGGCTGAGCTGGTCGCGATAGGCTGTCAGGTCGATCTGCGCGGTCTCGGGGTAGTAGACCCAGGCGCTCGTGCCGGTGTTGTAGGACGGAGTGCCAAAGAGGTTGGCCGACCGCCCGATCTCCTGCCCGTTGAGATAGGCCACATAGCCGTCGTCATAGGTGATGCTGAGGCTCAGGGACTCGATTTCGGATGGATCCTGGACGGTAAAGGTCCTGCGGGCATAGACCGTGAGGTAGCTGTTCTGCATGTCAGAAAGCTGCGTGAGGTTGTCGGCCGTCGTGCCGTAGCCGATACCCGTGGGGCCGCTCAGCCAGGAAGCGTCGTCGAAGGCAGCCGTGGTCCACCCGCTGCCCGGGCTAGACGTGCCCTTGAAATACCTCCAGGTGTCGCCGGCGGCGATGATCGCGAGCGTCTGGCCTATGGCGGGGTCTTCCTCCTCCTCACCGGTGCTGGAGGAGGCGCTGTTGGACAGCCCCGACTCGTTGCCGGCGCTGTCATAGGCGGAAACCGCATAGGTGTAGGTGGTCGAGGGTGCCAGGCCTGTATCGATATAGGTAAGAGAGGCGCTGGAGTCGATGCAGGCGCCGTCACGGTAGATGCGGTACCCCTGGACCCCGGTGTTGTCGCTCGCGGCCTGCCAGTTAAGCGTGATCGACGTCGAGCCATCACTGGCGGCCACCAGGCTGTCCGGGGCGGTGGGTGGCTGGCTGTCACTGCTCAGGCCGGACTCGTTGCCCTGGGAGTCGACGCTGGTCACCACATAGCGGGTGGTGCCGCCCGTATTTCCGAAACAGTCCACCCAGCTGCAGGCAGCCGTGCTGAAGGCGCCCGCCGGCACCGAGGCGATGCGGTTTGTCTGGGTGATCTGGGGCGTGGCCCCATCTTCGGCGTAGATGTTGAAATACCTCACCAGCTCACCTGCCGGCTTGGTCCACTCGAGGGTGTACTGGCCGGCGGCGCTCGCCGGGGACTTGCGGTGCGTCCAGGTCAGCCCCACCGGCATGGGCGGGGCGGCGGTGTAGAAATTGCCGTCCGCGCCGGGAGACTGCGGGTAGCCCCGGCTCTGGGTGCCGCTACCGCTGCCGCCCGTGACCGTGATACGGAAGACATTCGACAGGCTGCGGCTCTCCAGGCCGGAATGCTCGATGGAAGTCACGCCGTAGTACCAGGTCCCTTCTCCCGGGCTGTCGCTCAGTTCCCAATAGGTGTTCTGGCCGGAGCGGAAGGTGCCCTCCGCGAAGTCATAGCGCTCAAAGATATCGTGCTCGGCACCTGCCACCGGGGTCCAGGAATTCCCGTCGCTCGAGCGCCACAGTCTGAACTGCGCGATCTCGCGCGGGGGCGGGGGATTGTCGCTCTGCTCGTCCGGCCAGCCCCTGAGGGTGTAGCCGCGGGGGCTGGCCTGGTCGAGACGCCAGTCGACCCGCGCCCTGACGGTGCCGCCGGCGGCCGTGCAGGCCGTCATCTCCGGTGGATAGGGATAGTAGGCCACGCTGTAGAAGATGTCCGGGTGCGTCGCCCCGCTGTTGAGGAAGGTGGAGTGCCAGACGGCCTTGGTGCCGTCGGGGCTCTGGGAGGGCCGCACATGCGACTGGTAGGTGCCGGTGTACTCGGCGTGGGTGTAGTTCAGGATGATCTGCGAACCGGGGTCGCGGTAGTTCTGTGTGCGCAGCGAGGTGGTCCCGCTGGACGAGATGCTCCAGTCACTGAAGGCATGCCAGTCATGGTGCAGCGCCCCGCCGCCATAGGTCTCCACCTGGAAACGGCGCGCGGCCAGATCGTAGATTCCGGTGCCCAGGGGGATGGCCTGCACGCTGGAGAAGAGCATCAGCCGGCCCCACCTGTCGGGCGTGAAGTGCGACCAGTAGCCGGAACACTGGGTGGCATCGTCGCCGTCGTCACACCAGGGGTCAAGGCCGGTGAGGTCCTGGGTCTTGCAGTTCACCGGCTCCAGCTCGCCGCCCCAGTTGTAGGGCGCCGTGCGATCGGCGGTGTGGGCGGAGCCCCCATCGGCGGCACTGCCGCTGATGCGCGTGCGCCACCAGGTCCCGTCGGTGACCTCGGGCATGATGAAGAACCATACGTCGTCGCCGGCGCCGGTCAGAAACTGATCGTGGTAGAAGTTGCTGCCGCTCGTAGGGCGGCTGGCGGTCTTGCCCCAGTAGTTGTCGAAGGGCCGGTTGGAGGAATGCCCGTCAGGGTCGTCGAGCCGGGCACCGGCCTCCGGATACACGGTGGCGGGGTACCACCAGGACTCGTTGGACCAATTCGTGGCCACGATCTTCTTGCCGTCGGCCGAGATGGCCTTCTTGAGACCCAGCTCGCCCATGGTCGAGGGAAAATGCAGCAGCAGGCTCCTGGTCTCCGTCGTATCCCCTACGGTCACCTTGTACAGGTCGCTGCTGCTGAGGCCCTCATAGGCATAGTTACGACCGAACTCGTAGTAGACGTCCGGCAGCACCGGGGACCAGGTCATGTAGTCCGCATGGGTCACGGTGCGCGCCGGCGCGTTCCGGAGGGTGCGTAGATGCGAGCCGTCGGCCTTCATGACCATCCACAGCCCGTAGTTCAGATAGTTGGAGGAAAAGGCGTTGGTGGTGCGCTTGGAGTGGAAGGAAAAGCGCTTGCCGTCGGCGCTCCACTGCGGCCAGGATATGTCCGGTAACGTATTGTATATACTGGTTGACGGCGTGAGGCGCCAAACTTCCCTCCCGGTGGTGGCATCCTGGTAACACAGGGTTTCCGGCTGCCAGATATAGTTGTTATCATTGTCTTCAAGGTACTGCGGCCCCCAGGCTGCCGTGCCCTGCCGGGCCTGTCGCGCGATCACCTCGTCCAGGTTTTCTGTCGCCCCGAAACAGGGCACCGCGCCCACGATGAACAGGAGCAGGTAGGCTATCCCCAGGAATTTCTGCCTTGTTGTCATGCTTTCTCCCTCCGGTGTCTTTGGCTTCTCTGGTGTTCTGGGGGATCAATCTGCAATTTATATACCATGATCACACAGGGAGTGCCGTCGAATCCGGATGCCGCTTCCAGGGTTGGTCTCCGGCAGCGTTGGGGCTATTCTGCCGCCGCGCCGCGGGGGACATCTCTTCCCAGATGCTGGGCGCTTTTGTGACCCGGTTGCCCACGGCGGGGAGGTGTGTGCAACCCGGAGTATTTTCACCCTCCTCCCGCCTGATCGCAGAAGGCACCTCCGGGCGGACAGTTGTCCATTGTGCAGTTTTCATTGTGAAATTTATCGGATTACAAATCTGTGCGGAAACATGTCATTTTCGTTCAGTGTTGTCCGGGCGTTCCCCCTCCCTCCCGCTGGAGGAGGGATCAGGGGGATGAACCCCAGGGCAGGTTTTTGACCCTCGCTGCCGCTGCAGGCGGCGGGGAGTTCGACCATCGGGCGCTGCAACATTCAGCCCCCAGGCTTGAAGGCCCCGGGACAGGATGACCTTGTGGAAGAACCTGCTCCTGATGAAGGTGACATCGCCCACCCGATCGGCCCCCAGTTGACGCAGATTGCCGATCTGGACCCGGTTGTCGTGGTTGACGGCGAGATACAGCGCGCTCAGGCCCTGACCTTTCAGGGCAGCGAGCTGGTGTACGATCAGGCCCTTGCCGACGCCTGAATTCCTGCAATCCGGCCGCACAAAGTGACGGAAGCCATAGGCGTTGCCGCGCGGCAGATCGAAGGCCAGCGTTCGCGTGCCGGTGATGTGCATCTCGGTCGTGCTGTAGAGGGCATAGCCCACCGCCCGGCCGTCGCGACGGGCGAGGGTGACACGCCAGGAGCCGCCCTCCAGCTTTTCCCGGAGTTGTTCCCAGGCATAGACCTTCAAGTCCATCCGGGGATCGGCGTGCAGGGCCTGCACCTCCTCGAGCCCCGCTGTCTCAAAGACGAGCGGGAACCCGGTCTTTCGAGGAAGACGAACCTTCCCGGTATCCAGCCGGAAGACAAGCACCTTCTGATAGTGCACCAGCCACCGGGGCCTCAGCCGGCGCCTGATCTCGCCGAGAGCCGGAAGGCCGATGGTCTCAGCGGGGTTCCACATGGGAGATCGAAAAGCGGTATTTGCCGGATCGATCCTGCTCGAGCCGCTCCACGGGGCGCAGCTCGATGTGCGCAGGCCCCCCCAGGGCCCTGGAGAGCTCGTCAAGCAGCCGCTTGCGGCTGGTGTCGGTGAAGTGGTCGTCCGGCACGAGGTTGACCTGCAGCTCGTCGATGCCCCTCTGGATGAGCTGCAGCTGCTCGATCCCCGGGATGGCCCCCAGGGTCCGCTCGATCAGCGAGATCCCGGCCACCAGACCCCCGTCCTTGCTCACCAGGAAATCGGCCACACGGCCGACCACCCGCTCCATGAGCGGCAGCCCCCGGCCGCAGGGGCAGACCCTGTCCGTGGGCACCCCGATGTCATCCACCACGTAGCGGATCAACGGCATCGCATAGTTGAGCAGATCGGTCGCCACGATCCGGCCCTCTTCCCCGGGGGCGGCCGGGAGGCCGTCCGGGCGGATGAACTCGATATAGAGGTGTTCGATGTTGAGGTGCAGCCCGGCGTGTTCTTCACACTCCGAGGCGATCAGGCTGACCTCCTCACACCCATAGCGGTCAAAAACCCTCACCCCGAAGACCTCCTCCATGAGGGCGCGCTCCTGGGGCAGCAGCATCATGGAGGTGGAAACGATCCCCCGGGGTCGGATATCATCGATGCCCCTGTCCCTGGCACAGCGCGCCAGCAGGTACAGCGAGTGTGCGTGGCCGAAAAGCAGGGTGGGCCGGACCACGCGCCACTGCCGGGCGAATTGCTCCACCGCCGCAGCATCGAAATGCATGGTGTCCAGGAAGATCACCGGATTGAGGAGCCAGCGCTTGAGATAATCCTTCAGCCCCCGCCTCTCCGGGGGGTTGCCCCAGACGGCCCCGATGGGCTCGCCTGCCTCCCACCCCGCCCACCGGTCGCTCCTGCGGGCGCAGGCGTTCTTGAGTTCGCTGCACTCCTCGGTCTTGTAGATCATCAGCGAGGTGCCGGTGGAACCGCCGGTGGTCGCCCGCAGCAGGCCCTCCTTATCAAAGCCGCGCGCGATGATCCCGTCCACGTTGCGGCGTACCGCCTGCTTGGTCAACAGCGGCAGTCTGAGGAGGTCTTCCGGGCACCGGATATCCCCGGGCACCACCCCTGAGCGCTCAAAGGTCTGCCGGTAGAAGGCCGTGTTCCGGAAGGCATGCGCGATAATCGAGAGCAGACGCCCCCACTGCCGCTGCCTTAAGACCTCCTCCGGAAGGAACTGCGTCTTTTCCAGGGCTTTCCAGTAACCCACCAAGGGGCTGCCGATCTTCAGCGCATGCACGGGTTCGATCAGTTCCCGCCGGACATGGGGCATCAGCCGCATAATCCCCCCCACTGCAAAGCGACCGTCACCTCTTCTATCAGCTCCATCATTTCCTCTCTCCGAACCAGGGGCATCAGCGGCCTTGTGCCTTCCGCTGACAATCCGCCGGCCGCAGGCACTTTCGTCCTCCGCATCAAAGGTCCTTTCACCGTACCAAAGGCATGCATCTCATCCAATCTCCTCAAACACCGGCTTCACATTGTCTCCTTTGAGGCTCAAAGGTTTACTTCCCCATGCGGAAATATCCCCCCGGTAAAGACCACAACCCGACGGGCTTCAGGCCTATTCATCATCCGCCAGGTACCGGGTGGCATCAGGGGATACCTTTCCTGTCAGCGGATGAGGCGGATTCACGCTTGACAAATTCATAGGCCAGACCCGCGAAGGCCGCGATCCACAGCCAGTTGAAACGCAAGAGGTTGTGCCCGAAGAGCCCGCTGAAAAACAGCAGCAGGATCCCGTCGCGGCCGGCCAGGCTCAACTCGAAGAGGGTGCCCCTGACAGGGTCGTCCCTCGCATATGCCCAGCGGCGCACCCGCCTCAGGTTCACGAGGGTGACCGAAACCATGGCGGAAAAGGCCAGAACACCGAAGATGCCGGTCTCGCCGAGCGCCTGGCCGTAGAGGCTGTGGGCCTGCTGGGGTATCTCGTCGATATGCTTTTCGCGGTATGGGATGAAATTACCCGGACCGACGCCGCTGATCGGGAAGTTCTTGAACATGGCCATGCCGGCCCGGTAGCCCTGAAGGCGCCCCTGGGCCGCGGCGGCGGCGCTGGCCGGTCCGGACTCGGGGTTCCAGATGGTGCGCAGGCGATCCTTCTGCTCCAGGGGCAGCGCCACCCAGAGCAGCAGCAATACCAGCACCCCCAGGAGCAGATACCCGAACTTGCGGGGGATGTCCCTCCCGCGCACCAGCCCCAGGAGCAGCAGCCAGAACGCCAGGCTCACCATGCCGCTGCGGCTGTTGGTCAGCATGATCGAGATGATACCCAGCACGCCATAGAAGACCAGCAGGCGCGGGAACCACCGCTGCCAGAACGGGGGCCAGCTCGAGCTGAAGCCTTGCCTGCATCTCCACAGAAAGAGCACGAAGGGCAGCGAGAGCACGATCGAGCCGGCCAGGGCATTGGGTCCGCCATACAGGCCCTCAATCCCGATCAGCCGGTTGACCCCCATGGTATAACGGGTGGCCCCGTGCACGAAGTGCTCCCAGTTGGCCTTGGCCAGGTAGGCGGCCATGGTGACGATGTAGCAGGCCACCATGAACGTGAGCTCGTAGGGGCTGCGGATCACCAGCACCAGGACGAAGTAGAAGAGGACCAGGGTCGTATAGGTGTAAAAGGGCGGCCATGCCAGCACCGGATCCACCGCCAGCAGCCCCGCGAAACCGATCGAGGCCAGGAAGAGCGCCACAACCGCACCCTGCGGATTGAGCCGGAAGGCCTGTCGCTCGCCGGAGAAGGCCACCACGAGCAGCATGCCGATGAAATACAGGCGTTCGAAATGGATCGTTGCCATCCAGGGGAAAAGCATGTCCCAGGGCCGAATGATGAAGAGGGCCACGTAAAAGGCCGCCAGCCACAACGGCAGCGATCGGGGCCAGATCCCCCGCCGCAGCACCAGGGCGCTGTCTTGCGGGGCCTGCCCGCCCAGGGCCAGAAGGGCCCGCGCCGGGGAGGTTTCCCCGTCGGCGAACGTCGGGGTGTGTTCCTTTATATCGGTCATAATCCGTCACATTGTCCCGTCGGCCTGCCGGTGGAGAACATACCCCCTTACGGCCCGCAGCAGGACCTCCAGCTCATCCCTGCGATAGAAACCCAGGGGCAACAGGACGACGGGGTACAACCCCGCCATCAGGGTTCGCACCAGGAAGGTCGCCCAGGGTGAGGAGAGGTTGATGAACTGGCAGCCCCCATACAGGGCAAAGGCTGCCGTAAACAGGAGCAGCATCCGCCCCAGCTCGAAAGGCAGGGGGTAGAGCCTCTGCGAAACCACAAAAAAGAGGACCACGCGCACCACCCCCCCGGCGAGGTTGGAGGTCGCCGCCCCCAGGAGGCCGTTGATGGGTACGAAGACATAGTTCCATACCAGGATTACCACCAGCGAGAAAAGGGTGATGCCGGTGGACCACAGGGTCCGCCGCGTATAGATGATGCCGGTGGAGAAATGGCGCTCCAGCCCCATGAAGACAAAGGTAAGCGTAATGAAGGGCACCACGGTGTAGGCCGCATGATAGGTCGCCTCGGCGACGATTGCGATGAGACTCTCGATCCCCGCGCAGATCCCCAGGGCGCCGTAGAGTGAGACAAAGGTGGCATAGGTGCAGATACGGGCCACCGTCCGCCTGACGCCGGTATCCCCCTTGAGCAGCAGCTCCATGCGGCGGGGCCCCCAGAACGAGTTGAAGGGGGCATTCACAAAGCGATCGATCACGATCCCGAACTTGTGCCCCAGCGAGTAGAGCCCCACCATGGTCAGGGCCGCCAGCGGATCGGCCGGACCCATCCAGCGCATAAAGAACCGGTTGGAGACGAAACCCAGCATCAGCGCGATGCGTGAAGGCACCAGGGGCACCCCGAACCGCAGGAGGTCCCTCAGGAGCGGCAGGGAAAGGTGCAGCCCCACCCGGCGCAGAATCCAGACCGTAAGGCTGAGGCCCGTCAGGGCCTGGACGATCAGATTGGAATAGAAGATGCCCCGGATACCGAGACGCTCGAAGACCACAAACCAGATGTTGAGGCTCAGGGCCACAATGAGCTGCAGGGTGGTGAGCAGGACGAAGGTTCTGGCCAGATACAGCATCCTGAGGTAGGTGAAGGCGATCTCCGAAAACATCCCGAACCAGACCGTCACGATCGCGATCTGCAGAAAGAACCGGTAGTGGGGATCCTCCATCACCACCCGGGAGACCAGGCCCGCGAGCGCCAGGCTCGCCAGGATCACGGGCAGGGCGATCACGCCGAACCCGATGATGATGGTGGAGACCACCTCCCTGCGCCCGAGGGATTCGCTGCAGGCATAGTAGTAGCGCGACATGCTGTCGCCCACCCCCAGGGAGATGATCATGCTGACGATGCCGGCCAGGATCCCGATCAGCTCCATGGCCCCATAATTGCCGGGGTCGATGAAGCGCGTGTAGACCGGGATCATCAGGAAGCCCACCGCCTGGGTCAGGGCCCGGCCGAAGACATAGATCAGGGAATTCTTCCCGACCGATAAGACTTCCCTCCCCAGGGAAGAGGTTCCCGGTTTATCGAAGGCCTTCCTGGTCATTCTCGCCCCACTGCGGGCAGGCCTCTCCCCGCCGGATGCGTGTCGCCAGCCCTGAGTTGCCGGACTGACGTCCAGAGCGCCGACGGCCTGTCGATCACGGGAATCGGCCCCGCATCAGGTCCTCCGCTCTCCGACGATTCCCTCATACAGCTCGATATAGCGCGCCACGATCGCGCCGGTCGACCAGTTTCGGGCTACCCGGTCCCGGGCACTCTTACCCATCGCCTCTGCCCGCCCGGGGTCACGGCAGAGCGACACCACCGCCCCCGCGAGCGCCTGTGGGTCACCGGGTGTCACGAGCAGCCCGTCCAGCCCTTCCCGGACAACCAGATCGGCATCCCCGACCCTGGTCGCCACGGCCGGTCTGCCGGAGGCCATATACTCCAGCAGCACATTGGAGAACCCCTCCGAGAGCGACGGCTGCACGGCGATATCCAGGGCGCTCATGACCGTGGAGACCTCCGTGGCGTTCCCCAGCATCAGCACATGGCCACTCAAACCCCAGGCATTGGCCAGGGCGTCGAGTGCAGCCCTCTGGGGACCGCTGCCGACCAAGACAAAGAAGGCCCGGGGTATCTCTTTCAGAATCAGCCTGGCCGAAGACAGAAAGACCTGCAGCCCCTTGACCGGGCGCATATTGGCGACCGCACCGATCACCGGCCCCGGGAACCGCCAGCCGAGACGCTCTCTGGCGGCCTCTCGCGAGAGGCCGCCAAACGCGCCCATCTCAACGGCATTCTGAATCACCGTGAGTTTCCGTTGGGGGATTCCCTCAAGTTCCCGGACCATGCCGGCCACCCGCTCGGCATTGGCCAGGACCCTGTCGGCCAGACGAGTGCTGGCACGCAGGGCCCTGAAGGCCCAGGGCTGCGCCTGTCTCCAGTAATACATGTTGCGGCGGGTGCTGATCACATACGGGCGCACTCCGGCACAGCGGGCGCACCAGGGCCCATAGATGCCGGCATCCAGGCACTGGGTCTGCAGGATGTCGAAGGCGTTCTCCCATAAAAGACGCCCGAGCCGCCAGAGCAGCTTCCCCTGTCTGAGGGCAAGCGGTCCGTCAATGCCCAGGTGCACGGTAGGGGTCTTCAATTCAGCTCCGGCCAGGAGGGTGTTCTCGTACAAGACGCCGATCACGGGCTCGAAGCGCGCCCGGGGAAGCTGCTCGGCAAGCAGGATCAGCTGCCGCTCGGTGCCGCCCATGAGATGCATCTGGTCGATCAGATACAGGATCCTGATCCTGCCGTCGCTCACACGTATTCCCCCCCTCATCCCCCCGGCGGGCTCGACAGACCCTCCCGAAAAAAGGCCTACTCCTCCAGCTGCTGCGTTTCGGCATCTACCGGCCCGCCCGCGTCTTCGCTTCCAGGGCCGAAATGCATGGCATACGCCCTGGCGGTGAGCTCGCGCAGATGCGCCATGTCGGCATTGACATAGTAGGGGTCCCTGTGCGGGATGCCCCGCAGAAAGGCCCCCTTGCCATTGCCGGTGGCCCGTACGAGATCACCGGGCCCAATCAGGCCACATTCGATGTCCTGCTTGTCGAAGACCTCGGACCCCCTGGCGATGTCACGATACTTGTGCAGCAGATCGGTGCAGTTGCAGTAGGGACGAGCGGGATTCCCGGCCGCGGCCTTGCCGGGGGCGATATCCCGGTTCACCACCGCGCCGGCGGCGATCATGGCATGCGGCCCGATGGTCACCCCCGGCAGGATGATGGCCCTCTCGCCGATAAAGGAGCCCTCCAGGATCCTGACCCGGGCAATGCGTGTGATTCCCAGTTCCCTGAAGGTTGTGGCGTCATGTGCCAGGATGCGCACATCCTTGGATATGCGGCAATAATCCCCGATCTCGATCAGAAAGGGATAGTTCAGGTCGAAGGCCACGTCCTCCATGATATAGACGTTCCTGCCGATCTTCAGGCCCCGAGACATCAGCTTCTGCAGCCGCAGTCGGTCACGCGTGTAGTGCAGATAGGACCAGATCGCCCCCAGAGGATTGAACCAGCGATGTGCTACCATCCCGAGCCCCTTCCGCACTCACCTTCCGGGGAGTTTCGGCCCTGGCGGACAGTTCCCGCGCTCGACATCTCTATCACCATCTAACGCCCCTCGGTCCTTGAGCGTGTCAGGACACCTGACATGCTCAAGCCCGATTCTCACGGTTTGTTCACGAGGCATAAGCAGGCCCCGATAAGGCGCCCCGGCAGGGACTTCCTGACCAGCACGTGATTCAATGAAACCTCGTAGTCCCCGGCCCACTGCCTCTTCCAGGAAGACTGCTTCCAGTCCATGATGAAGTCAACCTCTCGGATGCCTCCCAGACACAAATCCTCCAGGGCCCAGGCGTGCACCACCATCCCCGGAGAGAGATGGGCCCAGGAGGAGTCATAGCCGGTCATATAGAGAAAGACCCTCTCTTTCCGGAACAGATAGATCACAAACGCCAGGGGACACCCCTCGTGCACGGCCCAGACGACATCCGCCTGTCCGGATATGACCATCCCGGGCAGGATCTGCCTGAAGAAGGGCTCGTTGTTCCTCAGCACGGGGACCTCGCGGGTTCCCTGCCAGGTACAGGCCTCCACCCGGATCAGGCGTTCGAGAAGGTCCTGGTGACCGGGGAGTTCGGATTCCTTGAACACCTCTATCCCGGCCGCCTGACAGGCCGCCAGGTTGTGCCGGTGATGCTTGCGGAAGCGTTTGGAACGCCGGGCAAGATAGTCATCCCACCCGCCTTCGAAGCGGATGACGGGGGCCGGGCCCAGGAAGGATGTAATGGTCGTGGTGGCCTGCAGCAGGCCCTGCCCCTGAGTGAAGAGGACACGCTGGGTGATGGAATCGGCCCGGATGCCCCAGAGGGAAAGCACATCCCACTCCGGGGCCCTCTCCATGAGGGCTCCGGCCACGAGGGCACAGACGGCGTCCGCATAAGCCGGCCGCATCAGGAGATGGACGAATTCACCCCCGGTGAGTTGCTTGATGCCCAGGGGATGCAGGACCCGCACGCCGAGGCGGGAGGTCAAAAAGAGGGGGGCGAGCCCGACCAGCCGCTCCCTGTCCCGCACGAGGATGACCCGGGGTTTTTCCCCGGAGTGCAGGTAGGTGCGGGCCCAGGTGCATATCCAGGAGTGGTCGGCAAAGGGGGTGGCATCGGGATCAGAGCTGTGCAGATCGTCCCACTCCGCCTTCAATTTCTGGAGATCCTCGATACGGGTTACAACACTGACCTGCATACCGAGCGCTTCCCCTTCGGCGAACTCAGGGATACCCGCCGGGGGTCCGGAAGGAACACGGCCCGCCGCTGTATTGGCGCCTATCTTCTTGTCAGACACAGGAGTGACCCTACCACCTTTCCGGGGATTGTCTTGCGTACGAGGACATGTCGCAGGGAGAGCCGCATTGCGTTGGTCCAGCTGCTTTTCCACGTATTCGTGCCGATGTCGGTCATGTAGTCCACGACCTGCACGCCGCTGTCGAAAAGATCCTTGAGGGCGGCATAGTTCACTGCGTTCCCGACCGAAAGCCGGGCCGCGGACGCATCGTAGGCGGTGATATACATGAAGCCGCGCTCGCCCGCCTGCAGGTTCAGAGAGAATGCCAGGGGCCTGTCGGAGAGCAGGGCCCACTGGATCTCGGCCTGCCGCGCCGCGATGAGCCGGGGGAGCACCTGAGTGAAAAAGGGCCGATTGGACCCGATCAGGGGCTTTCCCCTGACACCCTGCCACGACCGGGCTTCCACGTCGGCGAGACGCTCGACGACCTCCCCCGGAAGCGTCCCCTCGGACTCGCGCACGAGGGTGATCCCGGTCTGCCGGCAGGATGTCTGGTTGCGGTTGTAGTGGCTGCGGAATTTCTGCGAGCGGCCTTTGAGATACGCCTCCCAGGACCCGTTGCAGCGGATCACGGGCACCGGACCCACAACGGAGGTAACAATCCTGGTCTCGCGCAGCAGACGCAGGCCGCGGGTGAAAAGGAGGTTTTCCAGGGGAGCATCTGACCTGACCCCATAGAGAGAGAGGGCCTCCCAGCGGCCGACGCCGTCGAAGAGGGCCTCCTGAATGGCGTTCATGACCGGCTCTTCCAGGCCCGCTTCGACCAGGAACCCCACACACTCCCCGTTGACCCCCTTGAGCCCCAGCAACTCTAGCACCCGCATCCCCCAGCGGGTCGTGCGATAGAGCGGGGCCACCCCTACCAGGGAGTCCCCCTTCCAAATCACCACCACCCGCAGACTCTCACACCCTGCATAGGCGTCACACCAACTCCTTATCCAGGCATACGTATCATAGGGGCTCGCCCCGGGAGAGCGCTGCCACAGCTTCTCCCAGGGGGCCTCCAGGGGTTCCAGCCCCTCAGGCGAAGTAATGACCTGGGTTACCAGCTTATCCTGCACCGGAGCACCTCCCTCAGCGCAATCTCAGCACAACCAGGCCGCTGTGGGCAGTCAGGGGGGATGAGGACTGCGGATACGGCGGCCTTCTTGTGGGCAAAAAACCGCAACGATGAAGCCCGGGACCCACCCACCCTGCGTCCACTCAAGGCCTTGCGATTCACGGCAGTCATGGCCCTTTCGAGGACCGAGGTCCGCAGCCCGGGCGCCGGCCGGCCGGATACCGTCATGTGTCCGGGCCTGCCCTTTAGCTTTAAGGAAATGATTTGAGACATAAGCCGACCCCCACCAGTCTCCCCGTGAGGCCCTTGCGGATGAGCACATGCCTCAGGGCAATCTCGTATTCCCTGGTCAGTCGTTCCTTGTATCCGATCCACCGCGAGATTCCCAGATCCAGCATCTGCATGCCGGCCTCGCATAGCTGCCGGATGAGCTGGTCCGTGACCAGGGACCCCACTGAGAGCTCGCTGTAGGCCGGATCGAAACCGGTCACGTAGCTGTAGGCCCGTCTTCCATTCAGGAGGTAGAGGTAGAAGGCCAGGGGCTGCCCCTCCTTGACGGCCCAGATCACATCCGCCCGGCCTTCGGCCACCAGGCCGGGAAGCAGACCCCCGAAGAAGGCCCGGTTGGAGGAAATGGTCGGTCGGCCCCGGACGGCCTGCCAGGAGCGCTTCTCCACACCGACCAGCCGCTGGAGCAGGCTGTCGCCGTCACCCAGCCCGGACTCAGAGACCAGGGAGACCCCCTGCTGGGAGCATGCGGCATGCCGACGCCGGCTGTTGGTACGGAATTTCTTGGAACGGGTGGCAAGGAATTCTTCCCAGCTCCCGGCCAACCGTACCACCGGCACCAGGCCCAGCAGGGCCGTGATGGTAGTGGTCTCCTCGAGCAAGCGCTGTCCGGCGGAAAACAGCAGCCGCTGGGTTGCGGACTGATACCTGGTCCCATAGAGGAAGAGGGCATCCCACCTACCTACCTCATCCAGGAGGGCGTCGAAGATGCGGGAGGCCACCGCCTCCTGCACCTCGGGCGCCAGGAGCAGGTTGACCGACTCTCCCCCGAAGAGGTGCTTCTTTCCCAGCAGGTGCAGGACCTTCAGGGAGCAGGTTCGAGCAAGGTAGAAGGGGGCCACCCCCACGAGCCGCCCCCTGTCTCTGACGGTCACGATCCGCAGTCGGGGATCGTCCCCCCCATAGCAGCGGATCCAGGACGTAATCCAGGCGGGGGAGGAGAAGGGGGTCGCATCCGCGGCATGGCGGTTGAGCTCATCCCACTCCGCCTCCAGCGGTGCAAGCTCGGATAGGCACTCGATAATCTCAACGTCCATAGGTCTTCACTCCCCTCCGGCGGCCGTGCCGCTCACACTCACCTTGCCCGCGCGGGGACATCTGCACGACGGCGGCGGCCCTCCTCATGGGTTGGTAAACAGACAGACGGCGGACCCGACCAGCCGTCCCACCCGGGATCTCCTGACGAACACGTGCCGCAGCGAGATCTCGTGGTCGTTAGCCCAGCGGAGCTTCCAGCTGTCGTCACGGCCGATGTCCATGTCCACCACCTTTACCCCCCGCTCACAGAGCTGCTGCAGGGCGGCATAGATCACGGCCGCCCCCGGCGAGAGGCTCTCGGCGGTGGGATCGTAGCCCGTCACATAGAACCAGGCCCGCTCACCCTGATAGAAGAGCAGCATAAAGGCCAGGAACTGTTCGCCCTGCTGCGCCCAGACAACATCGCCCCGGGAAGACTCGAGCATCTCGGGTATGATGATCCGGAAAAACTGTTGGTTATGCCCGATAATCGGCCGTCCCCTCTTGGCCTGCCACGATCCGGACTCGATCCTGACCAGCCTCTCGACCACATCCGCATGCGTTTCCAGCTCCGACTCGTTGATGATCCGGATCCCGGCTTCCCGGAAGGCGAGATCTTTACGTCTATAGATCTTGCGGAAATTGCGCGAGCTGTTGCGCAGGAAGCCTTCCCAGTCGCCATCGATCCGGATCAGGGGGGCCTGGCCGAGCATTGAGGTCACCACCTTGGTCTCCCGGAACAGGCGCAACCCGCAGGAAAACAAGAGGTCCTGCATCTGCGACTCGTAGCGCACCCCCCACAGGGAGAGCGCGTCCCACGACCCGACGGAATCGAGGAGGGTATCGAAGATCACGGGGGCCGCCTCTTTCTCCAGTCCGGGCTCCATGATAAAACTGACCTGTTCCGTACCCCAGAGGTTTTTCTTGCCCAGCATCTGCAGAAGCCTGATGCCGCAGCGCCTTGTCAGGTAGCAGGGGGCCACCGCCACAAGCCGACCCCCGTCACGCACCAGGACGACACGGAGATCCGTCTTGTCCGCAAAGCTCTTTGTCCAGGCCATGATCCAGTCGAAGGAGGAAAAGAGGCTCGCATCGGCCGCCTTAAGGTTCAGCCGGTCCCACTCCTCCTGCAAGGGACCAAGCCTGTCCCGATCGTGTATCACCTCAACATCCATGCCTTTCCTTCCTCCCCCTGACCGGCTGCAGCGGGGGCAAAACGTTCAGAGAGGTGTGCCCCACGGCCCGGGATCCCCTGATACGTGTCATGAACATCCCCCTTTCATGGAAACAAGCAGGCACCCCTTCACCGCAGAGGGGAATAAACCCCGGCCCTGTTGCAATATAAAAACAGGCTTCATGCCGAACACTCTCGTTTTCTGAACTTTTTGATCACCGCCGGGTTCCCGACCGCGACCGCATAGTCAGGAACGTCCCTGGCGACAACGGCGCCGGCCCCGATGATGGCATGTCGGCCAACCCTCACCCCCGGTAGAATGATGACACGGTCTCCCAGCCAGGCATAATCATCGATAAGGACATCCTTACCCTCGAATCCGTCGAAGCCTTCCTCCAGATACCTGTGGTTCTGGGCAATGATCGTGCAGTAGTTACCCATCATCACGTGCCTGCCGATGGTGAT
>CAZUDI010000057.1:0-1074 GCA_964618975.1 uncultured Bacteriovoracaceae bacterium
GAAAAAGAAAGCCCGGCAGATTTATTGCCGGGCTTTTTGTTATCTAATCAGGCTTGCTTATCAATTGTCTCTTTTGTTTTTCCTGCGGAAGAATCCCATGCCCAGGGAAGGAAATGGGGTAAGGTCTTGATCTTTGAACGATGATGTAGTGAGGGGGGTTCATGGCACGTCCACTGAGGATTGTCAACGGGCGTTTAAAAGTTTACCAAAAGTGGGCGTGAGAATTGAGCCACTTTACTGTGGTTGGGCATAGGATTTGATCACCTCCTCATCGATCATTTTTCTGAGCCGGTAACTGTTGCCGCGGATATTGATGACGACGCTGTGGTGGAGGAGCCGGTCGAGGATGGCGGTCACGATAATGGGGTCGTGGAAGAGCTCGCTCCAGTCGTTGAAGGTTTTGTTGGAGGTGATGATGGTACTGGCCTTTTCGTAGCGGGTGGCGATGAAGCGATGGAACAGGTGGCATTCCTCGCGGTCGATGGGGGTGTAGCCGACCTCGTCCACGATCACCAGGGCGGACTTGTAATAGCTGCGGGCCTTGCCGGCGCGTCCGGCATCATGGTCTTTCCTGAGTTTCTTGATGAGGTCCTCCATGGTGGTGAAGTAGATGCTCAGTCCGGCCTGGCAGGCCTTGACCGCCAGGGCCACGGCCAGGTGGGTTTTGCCCACCCCGGGCGGGCCCAGGAAGATCACGTTTTCCCGGTTGCGGATGAAGGTCAGATCAAACAGGCCCATGACCTTCTTGCGGTCCAGCCCGGGCTGGAAGGTGAAGTCGAACTCATCGATGGTCTTGATGAAGGGCAGGCCCGAGATCTTGAGGTTGGTCTCCACCCGGCGCTGTTCCTTGCGGGCCACTTCCTCCTCCAGCAGCTCGTCGAGAAAGCCCAGAAGCTCGCCGCATCGCTGTTGGAGGCCGACGAGGCCGACATCGTGCTCGACAAGGACCACGGCGCGTTCCACGTCGCCGGTACACCGGCGGTCGCCAAGACGTGGGCCGACCTCGCCGTCGCGGCGAAGGCCCAGGGAGACGACCTCACGATCGACACCCGCTTCGACGCCGGCCAGGCGACG
>CAZUDI010000057.1:1084-24487 GCA_964618975.1 uncultured Bacteriovoracaceae bacterium
TCACCGATGCGCGGGCGCCTCAGGCCCGTCAGATTGGCCTCGACGCGTTCCAGGGGCTTGGTGGCGCTCACCGGAAGGCCTCCGCCACGGCCTGATAGGATGCGATCGGGCGGGCCTGCACATCCATGTCATAGGGCGGCTTGCGCGGGCTGATGGTCTGCCGGGCGCAGCCCTTGCCCTTGCGTGCCTGCGCGTACTTGCGGGCGTTCATCTCGCGGTCCTGGCGCAGGGCCTCGTAGAAGCGCCTGTCCTGAACCAGACGGCCCTTGTCCTTGGGGATGTCATAGACCACCACCAAACGGTCGTCGGCAAAGATCCGCATCCGGCTGTTTTTGACCCGCAGGATAACCTTCCTGCCCACCAGGGTGTGGGGCACGACATAGGCGTTGCCTTCGAAAGACACCGTGCAATCCTTATGGACCGTGCGGTAGATCCGGAAAGACGTGTCGAACGCATAGGGCGGCAATGCTCCCAGGTGGGAGCGTTCCCGCTCGAACCGGCTGGATACCTTCTCGTGGGTGGTGCCGTGAATGCGTTCGTCCTTAATCGCCAGCCAGTCGCCCAGGTCCCGGTTGGCCCGTTCCAGGGAGGTAAACCCGTAACCGCGCCAGAATCCCTCACGAATGAAGGCATAGGGCCGTTCCACCTTTCCCTTGACCCAGGCGGCATAGGCCGGGGCCACCAGGGGCTTGAAGCCGTAATGCAGGCCGAAGCCCACAAGGCTGGCATTGAAGCGCCGCTTGCCCGCCACCTGGCCGAGATAGACATTCTTCATCCGGTCATAGAGGATCTCGGCCGGAACCCCGCCCAAGGACTCGAAGGCCCGGATATGACAATCCAGAAAGGACGGCAGGTCACACCGCTTGATGAACTCGGCGTACAACTTGCGGGAATAGCCCAGGATCATCGAAAACAAATAGTACCTACTCACCGAACCATCGGCGTTTTCCACCTGGAACTCACCAAAGTCCACCTGGGCCTGCCTTCCCGGTTCGGTCTCGAAACGCAGGTAGGCAACCCGGGCCTTCTCGCTCTTGAGCTTACGGACCTGCCGCTTGACGATATCATAGCTTCCCGTAAATCCCATGGCGCAGAGCTTCTCGTGAATCCGGGTCGCCTGGTAATCGTGATCCTCCTCGAGCCAGGCCTCGATGTTGGCCTTGTATTGATCGAGCATGCTCGACCGTGTCCGTACCGCCCCTTCCCGGCAACCGGCACCGGGGGTCTCCAGATACTTCCTCACCGTCTGACGGGATATCCCCAGCCTCCGGGCAATCCGACGCTGGGAAAATCCCTGGTTGTGTAATGCCTTGATCTCCACTACTTCCTCCAATGTCTTCATGGGTGCCCCCGATGTGATCCAGTCTTTCCTTACCCTTCGTCAGGGTAAACACGGATCTCGTCGAGGCAACGACCGGGGGGGGGTACCCCCCCCTTATCCCCCCCAAAAGATTTCTATCCCTCTCTCTTTTAAAGACCTGTTTGACTAACCGGGTGGCTCAATTCTTAACGCCCATTTCTGGTAAACTTTATCACGCCCATCTACAAGGATAGAATATCCCGGAACTGTGTATCATGTAACCGGATATCGATATACACGAAAAACCACAAGATGCAGCGGTGTATCATTGTAGAGATTATGCTGGGGCGCAACGTTAGATACACAGGCTGTTTTAACTGTTGTAAATATAATCGTGCCGGATACGTATTTCAGGAGTGATACAAGGCTATCCTGGTGAATAAACGCATGCCCGTTGGAATAGATATATACTTGCCGGCTGAGGACACCAGGCTTTCTAAAGCCATGTATTGTTCACAAGATCTTCCAGCTTCATAAAACTGACCGGGGTCTTGAGCACATTGGTCTGCGGGTACATTCCAGTGCTGATAACCACAAAGCGATGCGGACTGTAGGCCTCGATAAAGCTTCGGGAAGAACGGCTGATGCGCCCTTTGCAGTCGCCTGCCTTGACCTCTATCCCTGTCAGTTTGCCTTGCTGTTCAACGACAAAGTCGACTTCGGCGCCGCTTCTGTTACGCCAGAAATAGAGCCCGTCGAGCAGAGGATTAGTGCGCTTTGCCAGCTCGGTGAACACGAAGTTTTCCGCAAGAACTCCGATGTCGACCCGTTCTGCAAAAGGGGTGAATCCCCCGAACATGAGGTTGCGGATGCCATTGTCGAGGAAAAAGACCTTCGGCGTGCTGATGATTTCGGAGCGTTTGCCGCCGGCAAAGGGTTTTATCAAGCGTATCACATTACTTTCCTCGAGCAGGGATGCATAGTTGGCGGCGGTATCGTTGCTGATGCCCGCAATCGAACCCCATTCGGAGAAGTTGACCAGATTGCCGGCCTGGCTTGCTGCCAGTGCCAGGATTTTTCTAAAGGCCGCCGTGTTGTTTATACGGAATCGATCCGAGGCATCCCGTATGATGAAGGCCTCAACCAGCCGGGCTAGCTCTGCTGGAGGATCGCTGGAAAAAACCACCGACGGATATCCGCCGAAAACGAGCATGCCTGCGAGGATGTCCCGCGTCCTCAAACCCTTTGCCAACTCCTGCTTATATGCTGAACGTTCGAGTTCGAAGAGTGAAAACGGCAGGAGAATATGTCTCTCGGCCCTGCCTGCCAAAGATTCCCTGGTGCGCGCTTCAAGATGAAAGGATGAGCTTCCGGTTACAAAGAGTTTGTAGCGGCTCTTGGCATCCACGATCCCTTTGATGGTAAGACCCGCTTCCTTCAGATGTTGCACTTCCTCAAGAAAAATATTCCCGACTTGAGGATCAAGCTCATTGAACTCTGCAAGAAAACGGACTGGAGATGAGAGCCATTCTCGTATGGCCGGTTCCTCGCAGTTGAGCAGAACCGTGCGCTGCTCCATATCAGAAACAGTCTTCCAGATCAGCGTCGATTTCCCGGCCTGACGTGGGCCTATGATCATGCAGGCCAGATTGACGGCTGCCGGGACCAGTTCTCTGCCGATGTAAAGAGGTGGAAGATAGGCGCTCAACCATTCCCGGTATGGGATGCCGCGCATCCATGTATTTGCAGCCGCAATGGTTTGAATGATGTGTTCTTTTATGGGCATCCTTGCTACAATCTCCTGCCTATAGAATATAAGCTTGCCTATTTCTAGTGTCAAGTGACATTCTCTGAGAAACTGAAAGGGGTCACTGAAAGTGAAAGGGGTCAGGTCTTGATCTTTGAAAAAGTGAAAGGGGTCAGGTCTTGATCTTTGAAAAAGTGAAAGGGGTCAGGTCTTGATCTTTGAACAGTGGTATGATAAGGAAAGTTCATGGCACGTCCACTGAGGATTGAATATCCCGGAGCTGTGTATCATGTAACGGCCAGGGGAAACAGAAGGGATGCAATTTACAAAGACGATAAAGACCGCCATGCTTTTCTGGAAGTGCTGTTCCAGGTAGTGGACCGTAACAACTGGCTCTGTCATGCATACTGTCTGATGGACAATCACTATCATCTGATTATCGAGACACCCGATGGGAATCTTTCGTATGGGATGAGGAACCTTAATGGGATGTACACACAGTGGTATAACAGGAGGCACCACTCGGTCGGGCATGTATTCCAGGGGAGGTTTAAATCGATCATAGTGGATAAAGAGGGATATCTTCTGGAACTGAGCCGGTATGTCGTTTTGAATCCGGTGCGGGCAGGTATGGTGAAAAAGCCTGAAGAGTGGGAGTGGAGCGGCTATCGTGCCACAGTGGGGTTGGCGGAAGCCCCGGGGTATTTAACGACGGAATGGCTTTTGTCACAGTTTGGATCCCAAACAGCATTAGCCAGGAGAAGGTATCGATCTTTTGTATTGGATGGAATGAAGGAGGAAGAATCCGTATGGAAAAACCTGAAGGGTCAATGCATAATGGGAGGCGACAGGTTTATTGACCGAATACGAGGCATGATCGAAGAAAGAAAAGAGACGGGCGAGGTGGTGAGAAACGAGCGTTTTGTGGGAAGGCCGGAACTGCCGGAGATTTTCCAGGGAATGCGGTCAAACAATGACATTATGCAGCGTAACCATCTGATACACAAAGCGTATGTCCGGTATGGGTATACATTGAGCGAGATCGGGAAGCATCTGGGCATTCATTATTCCACGGTGAGCAAGGCGGTGAAAAACGTTGAAACAAGAAAGGCACTGGACTGATAGTTCAAAGATCAAGACCTGACCCGAATTGTGTTACTGGAAGATTGAACCAAGGGTCACTTTTAATTATCTTCTGATAGAATTTGTCTTTGCAAAAAACGCCGTTCTTTTGTGCGAGGATGTATATAACGTCATAGTACGATGAAAAATATTGATTTAATAAAATCTCCAGATTTCTTCTTATCTTGCCCTTAAACGAGATGTTTTCCCGCCAGAAAGATTGGAATGCGTCGAAGGGAAAATCATGGGGCAACAGGGGCTTTATTTTTTTGAGCGACAGAAATGGAGACTTGCTGTCAATACACCATATGTTCCTGATCTGGAAACCATAGGTATCCAGCATGTCGGTCAATTCCTCGGTTGAATAAAGCCTCTGGTGGCCAGGCGAGCCGTGAATGCTGATCTTTTCGTACACGCTGAAAGGGTGTTCGAACACATATGACCCTCTTAGAAAGTTTATCCGGTTTTTAAGCGAGAAAAGGTTCGGGGTCGACAACAGGATGAGACCGGTTTTTTTTATCAGTTCGGATATCTCGTTGAGGGCATTCAGCGGGTTGACATGAAGGTGCTCGATGACTTCAAGGAATATGGCACTGTCACTGCTGTCCAAAATAAATTGGGATACTGGTTTGGGTCAAAGTAAAACAAGGAGTTAGGTTTTGGATGCGCGAGATATCATAACCTGGTCCTCGTTTTGTCTATCATGCACAGATGCTGTCCAAGACCTGACAGGGGCAGCAGGTTTTGGACAGGCCCTGGTTCAGCCGGTGGAGTTTGGAACGGATCATCGAGCCAGGCCTGCAGATCGCGGTAGGTAAAGAGATTCCAGCGAAGCAGGGTGACGAGATTGGAAAGGGACCAGGCCATCTTGGAGAGGTGCTGGAGGTACTTGATGATGAGCATGGCGATGAGTGCTGTCCAAATCTGGATGTAGAGGGCATTTTCGCTGGTGCCGACAAAGGTTTTCACCTTGAGGTTCTGTTTGAGGGCTTTGAAGAAGATCTCGATTTCCCACCGGTCCTTATAGATGGCGGATATCGTGCCGGCGGCGAAAGAGAAGTTATTGGTCAGGAGCACGATCCGGCGTTGATTTTCCTCGTCCCATACCACGACCCTTCGCAGGACATGGGGGCATTTCTCCCAGGCCCCCTTTCCCGTAAAGCGGATATGCTCATCCGAGATGATATGCTTGTGCTTTCGCGGGGGAACATCACGCGCTTGGACGACCTCATAGACGGCATTGTCTTTCATTCTGGTGACGAAATAGATCCCTGCTTGAGTCCAGGAGGAGAACAGGCGGTAATCGTTGTAGCCTCTGTCCATGGCGACAATGGAGCCCGGAGGCAGAGGAACCTTCCCGGCGATGGTGACATCGTGTTTTTTACCGTTGGAGATATAGGCATAGCTGGGGATGTATCCGTCATGATCCAGCAGGAGGTGCAGCTTGACCGCGCCCTTGGTTCTCCCGAACTCAGCCCAGGGGAATAGGGACAGACACAGGGATATGGTCGTGCTGTCCAGAGAGAGCAGCTTGTTCCTGAAGCGGAATTTCCGCTTCTTGCCCTGCATGCTGCCCTGGTACCGGGCAAGCTGACCATAGAAAAGATCCCGGTACATCTCCCAGGGACGGTGGGCATTCGCATAACTAAGCGTCGACTTGCTCGGAGAATCCTTCAACCCCAGATGCCTGAGCTTGCCCACACAACAGCTGAGTCCTCCACAAATCTCCCGAATGCTCTTGGCCTGAGCCAATTGGCAGAACAACATCGCGACACAATGAGACCAGGAACTGTATCCCTTTGCATGCCTCTCTGCACCATGATCCAAAACCAATCGATGAAATTCCTGCCGATCCACCAAGGATAACACTTGACTGAAAAGACTGCTGCACCGTACCATATGTCCATCCTCCTCTTGGGTTTTGATGTCTCTTCGTCGAAACAACTCTACCCTCCAGGAGGATTTTTCTCACCTGATTTCTCTTCGGGCTATTTTGGACAAGTGTGTGGCACTGTCATACTTTTTGTTTACCGGAGCTCTTTCTTTCTCGAAATTCCATTGGATTGTTCTACTCCTGGCCTTTGCCAGTGAATCGGGAATTCTTTCGGGTGCTATATCAGCCCCGTCTACATCATATCCCAGATCTAAAAGGCAGGTGTGGATGTGTGAAGGATAACTGCCGATATCGAGCACTGTGCCTTTGGGAATGGTTTGCCTGATTATCTTCAGGGCATAAAAATAGCGAATCAACTGGCTCTTGAAATATTTGCTGGCATAGTCGTTTCCATCGAGAGAAGAGATGAAGCTACCCAGTTGCATGAGTATTTCAGAGTTTTCTCTGTCATCCTCTCTATGCTTCTCTAAAGTCTGTGATGCATTATAAGCCGGCATAATAACAATTTTTCTCATGGCTTATTTGCTCCAGTATATTTGAAATAAAAGAAACAATAGTAAATATATAATAGAAGGTATTTCAATTGAACAATGCCATCTGCTGAAACCTTTGCACAATTCTGGAGCGAGCGGGTTTTGATTTGGAGCTGATTTCCGGTGATGGAAGCATTTAGAATGATGATAATATTGCAGAAAAGTGCTATGCTCCTTTCGTCATGTAATGGATGGGGAGGGGAGATATGGGATTCGGGGACGAGCCTGCTGTCATACTGATAATCGGGGTGGAGCATGATGACGATGTCGGCTCCTCTTTTGAGCGCCTCGTCATAGCAGGTCTTCTGATTGGCGCCGTAGCCGCCGTTCTTCTCATGCTCCAAGACCACTAGCCCGAGTCTCTTCACAACCTCCACGGTGTTGTCCATGCTGCAGTCGTCGACCAGGATGATCTCATCAACATATCCGGGAGGAAGGTCATACAGTGTTCTTTCAAGGGTTTTTACGGCGTTGTAGGAAGGCATTACAACAATTTTTTTTGTGCCTGGCGCGCTTTGATAATCTGACGAGAAGTCACTTCTTTTGAGTAGTCCGGGGGCCCTCATTCCCAACCTCCTTTAACAATCATCAAGGTATTTCACCAATGAAATTAAAAAAGTAACACTGTTGTTTATTTGCTGTAAAACACTCTCCAAGAAATAACTATATAAAAATTATAGTATGATTAGATTATAATAAATTAATAGCTTAAATCAATAGAAAGATTTGAAACCTTTGATAATTCTGGAGCGAGCGGGATCAGATCTGGAGCTGATTTACGCTGATGGAAGCATTTAGAATGATGATAATATTGCAGAAAAGTGCTATACTCCTTTCGTCATGTAATGGATGGGGAGGGGAGATATGGGATTCAAGGAATACGAGAGGAACATGAGTTTTCTGGATTATGAGTTGAGGAAGACCATGGGGACATCCCGGACGCAAAGGTTTCGTGTTAGCTATAACGCTAGCTGCGAATTTATTGTTCAGGGGGGGGATTTTGTGGAATGGCTTAAAAGCTGGTGCCGAGGGACGGAATTGAACCGCCGACACGGGGATTTTCAGTCCCCTGCTCTACCGACTGAGCTACCTCGGCACTAGGGGGATTTCTATTGAATTTGGTGGGGCTTGTCAAGGATTTTGTCTTTTGAAAATAGAGAATTTATCAGGAGAACCGCATGGTCGTCGACCATGCGGTTCTCCTGCCTTGTGGGACGCCCAGTTTCCGTTTTCAAGGTGGCGGCCTTGAAATACAGGCAACTCAGGAAGGTGGAGTCTTCTGAACCAGCCATTCGGCATGAGGGGAAAGAGCGCCACCCCCTTTATGGGCTAGGGGAGGGAGTGAAACGCGGCCAGAGCGAACCCCTGTTCCTGAAAATGCTGATCAAAGCTGAATGCATATGTCAAGGTCCGGTAATGGAGGAAACCCCTGCCTGCCTGCGGCGGCAAGGGGCGGCAGTGCCCCGAGGTTCATATGTTTGATGAACCACTTTCTATTGTTGATGATGGTTGATTGAATCTTATCGATCGTGATATCGTAAAACGATAATAATCCATGGAGGTGCAGTTATGCAAAAGGTGACAGTATCACCTAAATATCAAATCGTCATACCAAAGCCGATCCGGGAGGCCCTGAGTCTTCGTCCGGGCCAGAAGATGCAGGTAATTGCGTATGCCGGACGTATCGAACTCGTGCCGGAACGAGATATCAGGGAACTGCGTGGATTTCTCAAGGGAATCAATACGGAGTTTATCCGCGAGGAAGACAGGCTGTGAATATCGTGGATTCTTCCGGCTGGCTTGCATATTTTGCCGATGAGCCCAATGCGGAACATTTTCTGACCCCTCTGATGGATCCTGCCTCACTTGTCGTGCCAACAATAACGCTATACGAAGTATTCAAGGTGGTTCTCAGGGAATCGACCGAAGATGATGCGATGCAGGCGATTATTGCCATGCAGAAAGGAATGGTTGTGGATTTGAATGTATCATTGGCGCTGGCTGCTTCAAGGCTGAGTCTGGAACATAACCTGCCAATGGCGGACAGTATTATCCTCGCCACGGCACAGGCCTTCGGCGCTACCCTGTGGACCCAGGACTCAGATTTTCAAGATATAAGCAATGTGAGGTACTTTCCCAAGGAACGCGTCAGAGCATGATTGGGGCACATAAACTCCTGCCGTGGCGTTCCGGAATACGGCCTGTTCCCCGCGCAGGTTGCTCAAGGCGGTTTGGCTGCGGAAATGGCACGGGATGCACGTTGAAGTGCTTGAGAGGCTAATTCACCGCCACTCGCGGCGGCGAGGAGCTTCCAAGGCTTGAGCTGAATTTAATACCATGATTGACCGGATCCCGTTCAAGCTGTTTGTGGATCTTCCCCTGGTGGAGACCTCGCCGGAGCCCCGGATATATTGTTTCCGATCCGCAGGCCTTTATTCTGAAGGAAGAGCAGGTGCCGGGTGCCGGCAGAGGGCGGACGCAAGGGGGCCTGAGGGCGAGGACCTTGACGGCCGCCCCTTTCCGGGACCATGCAGCTGGGGGAACCAGGGAGGTGCCATGCGGACCGCAAAGCCGGAAGGGCCGACGATTGACGTTCTGCTCGAGGACTTCGTCCTCGACTACCGCATCAACAAGCGCAGGTCCCTGCGGCGCGCGCTGAGCAGCCTTTCCCACCTGCGCCCTTTCTTTGAGGGACGGCCCGCCGTCTCGATCACTACCCCGCTCGTCAAGCGCTACATCGCGCGGCGCCTGGAGGAGGGGGCGGCCAATGCCACCATCAACCGCGAGTTGGCGGCCCTGAAGCGTTCGTTCAGTCTGGCGGCGCGGCAGACCCCGCCCCTGGTGGACAGCGTCCCTTTCATCCCCACCCTGCAGGAGGACAATGTGCGCACGGGATTCTTCGAACATGGGGAGTTCCTGGCCCTGAGGGAGGCTCTGCCCGAATACCTCAGGGGCTTTACGACCTTTGCCTACAAGAGCGGGTGGCGCCTGGAGGAGATCGAGGGCCTCACCTGGGACAAGGTGGATCTCGATCTCGGGCTGGTGCGGCTCGAACCCGGCGAGACCAAGAATCGTGATGCCCGCAGCGTCTACCTCGACAGCGAGCTTGCCGGCATCTTCAGGTCTCTGTGGATGCGGCGCGCGGGAAACAGCCTTCCTTACGTTTTTCTGAACGCCCGCGGGAATGAACGGCTCAAGAGCTTCCGCAAGACCTGGCTGAGGGCCTGCAGGGCGGCCGGCATCCCTGCCAGGCACTTCCATGACCTGCGGCGCACGGCGGTGCGCAACATGGTGCGCGCCGGCGTGCCGGAACGGGTGGCCATGACTCTCTCCGGCCACCGTACCCGTTCGGTCTTCGAGCGCTACAACATCGTCAACGAGGATGACCTGCGTCAGGCCTCCGCCCGGCAGGAGGCCTACCTCAGGCGGCGCGAGGCACGTCTTAAGACCCGCAGGGAATCGAAGCGGGAAGCTTAGGCCTCCGGGGTGTGCCTTCATCCCGGACGGATGCCTGGGGCAGGGGCACGCCTGTATCAAGATCCGGGGCTTATGGGATCTAATGATCGGAACGCGGTTTCCTAATCCGACGCAAGCAAGGCTTTCTTGTCGATTTTTCCCGAGCTCGTCCGCGGCAGACAGGGAATAAAAACTATGTATTTCGGGACCATGAAGGATTCCAGATTGTTCACGCAGTGGGCCAGCACGGCCTTTGCCTCGAGCGGGCTCCCGGCCTCTTTCACGATCACGGCCTTGATGGCCTGTCCCAGCAGTTCGTCTGGCACAGGGATGACGGCGGCATCGATGACCCCGTCAATCTCGTACAGCACGTTCTCCACCTCTCTGGGGCTCACGCGCTCGCCGCGGGTCTTGATCAGGTCGCCCTTCCTTGATACGAAGTAGAGGAATCCCTCCTCGTCCATCTTGAAGAGATCTCCGGTGAAGAGCAGGACCTCCCCGGGAGTGGATCCCGGTTTGAGGCATCTGGCCGTCTCCTGCGGATCTTTCCAATACCCGCGCATGACATGCGAGCCGCGCACCACCAGCTCGCCTACCTTGTTGGGGCCGACTTTGGCCCCCTTTCTATCCACAATGAATACCTCCGTGTTGGGTATGGCGATACCCACGGAATCAGGTCTGCGGTCGATCTCGGGGGGAGGAAGGTAGGCGACGCGTTTGCATTCCGAGAGCCCGTACATGGAGTAGATTGCAACATAGGGGAATGCTTCCCGTAACTGCTTGATATGGTTGACCGGGAATGCGGCAGCCGTGTTCGAGAAATACCTCAGGCTGGGCAGTTTGTAGTCCTTCAGGTTCTTCAGCCGCAGGAGCATTGAGAAGATGGTGGGCACCCCGGGAAAGGCGGTGACCTCTTCCCTGACCATCCTGTCGATGACGACGTAGGGGAAGGTGAAAGATTTTTCCAGGACGAGGGTGCCGCCGAACTTGAAGCACATGAGGACCTGATAAAGGCCGTAGTCGAAGGAAAGCGGAAGGACGTTGAGGATGATGTCTTCTTCGGTGTTTTCCAGGTAAGCGATAATGGAACTGGCGGCTGTGACCATATTCAGGTGGGTCATCATGATGCCCTTGGGGTCGGCCGTGGTGCCCGAGGTATAGATGATGGTAGCCAGGTCGTAGTCGATACATTTGATCCGGGGGTCATGCGTCGGGGACGTGGAGATGAACTGCCGCCAAGGGACGTAGGGGGGTGCTGTCCCGGCAGGGCATGGGGCTTCATCACACAGGATCACCCCGATAAGGGAGTTCACCTCTGAGGCGGCGGTCGTTACGATGGGGAGTCTGCTCGCGCAGGTTATGAGAAAGCTGGCCTCCAGATGATTAAGAATATAGTGAAGCTTTCTGGTCTTGAGGGTGGGATTGAGACAGGAGAAGATCCCGCCGGCCTTCAGTACGCCGAAGAGGGAGACGACCGATTCGACGGAATTATCCAGGAAGATGGCGACCCGGTCTCCCCTCTTCAGGCCCGCCGTGATGAGCGCATGGGCAAGCCGGTTCGCCTCCGCATTGATGTGTTCGTATGAAAGCCGCCTCTCCCCGAAGACGAGGGCAGTCTTTTGCGGCAGCCTGCGGGAGCTGGATTCGAGGAAGTGATGGACCAGCATGCACACCTCCTGGCTTCTGGAAAATGTGCCGAGAAGGCTCCCTCTCCCGGGAGGGGGCCTTGTGGCAGCGCAAGGGGTCCCTCAATGATCCTGCCCGCTCTAACAGCCGTGCAGCCGATGGCTTTGTCGATGCCTCATGCCCCTGCTTTTAATAGCTATGTGCCTAACTCCCCGCTGCTTGCAGCGGAAAGCAGGGTCCTTACGCTCGTCCTGGGGTTCATGCCCCTGATTGTCCGATGCCGATGTTCCCACAATAATACAGTTACCGATCGGGGAGGGAAGGGGTGATCTGCTAATGGATAAAGCGTGTGCGGATGATTCCCCTGCCGCTGGCGGCGGCATGCAGGGGCGGAAACTGTCCCGGGGCATCATCCCCGTGCTCTGCCTGGAACATGCCGGGTATCATTTTCACGATCCCGGCGACCGGCGCGGTTTCCTGCCAGCCTTGAGCGTACGTGACATCTGGTGATGGCTGAGCCCGGGTCCTCTGTGCGTACGGGGAGGGGATTGGCCCTCATCCCCGGCGCTTGGCGCGCGCCGTGGGAGGGGCGGCAAGCGGGTCTTCCGGCCAGTGATGCCGGGGGTAGCGCCCCTGGAGCTCCCTTCTCACCTCGGGATAGACGTTTCTCCAGAAGCTCGCAAGGTCGCCGGTCACCTGCACCGGCCGCCCGGCGGGCGAGAGCAGGTGCAGGGTCAGTGGCATCCTTCCCCCGGCGATGGCAGGGGTGGTATCCAGCCCGAAGAGCTCCTGCAGGCGCACTGCCAGCACGGGGCGCTCCTCAACGGCATAGTCCACCGCGATGCGCGACCCGCTGGGCACCGTGATGTGGGTGGGTGCCAGCTCGTCGAGCAGGCGGCGCTGCTCCCAGCTCAGACGGGAAAGCAGCGCCTGCTCCAGATCGATCCCCTGCAGGCCCCGACGGCCGGTCACCCCGACCGCATACGGCGCAAGCCAGCTCTCGAGGGTCTCGAGAAGCGCCTGTTCGCTGAGGTCGGGCCAGGGAGCGCCACCGGCCCCGATCCGCGCGAGCAGGCGCACCCGGCAGCACAGGGACGCAAGCTGCCTGTTCCAGGGCAGGATGCCGAGCCCTTCCCGGCGGATACCCTCCAACAGGGCCTGTGTGAGCGCCTCTTTATCGGCGCCGGCGATCTTTTCCTCCCGCAGGACCACACCGCCCAGGCGGAGCTGCCGTGTGGCGGCGACCGCCTGGGAGAGGGGGTCCCAGGCGATGCGTCGCTCCTCGGTCATGCGCGCCGCATAGAGTTCCTCGATCGCCTCCCGCTCGAGGGGGGCTGCCAGGAAGATACGCGCCTCGCGCGAGCGCCCGTCGAGACGGGCACACGCGAGGTACTCCTCGCGGCTGAGCGGGTCGTGCTCGTCCAGCCAGGCGCCCGTGCCGCCGGTGAGCACATAACGGTTGGGGCTCTGTGGCCGTCTTTGGGCGATGCGGTCGGGGAAGGCCAGGGCCAGGAGGTAGCCGGGCTCAAGGGGCCGGGCGTCGCGGGCAGGCAGGCCGAAACGCCGGCGCAGCAGGCGCGCGGTGTCTCTGACGGCGGAAAGACCCCGGGTCGGTGGGGAAGGGCGCTCGAGGAGCGCAAGGCGCCAGCTCAGGTCGGCCCCGGGAAAGGTGAGGCCCGCTGTATCGCGCTCGCCGAGCAGGGCCGCGACCTCGCAGGCCCTTGAACCCGAGCCCCTCTCCTGGGCGCGGATGATCATATGCGCCAGGCGCGGGTGGATGCCGGAGGCTGCCATCAGGCGGCCGTGACCGGTGATGCGTCCCCTGTCGTCGAGCGCCTCGAGGCCGGTGAGCAGCTCGCGGGCCTGCTTGACGGCCGCAGCCGGAGGTTCATCGAGCCAGGCCAGCTCTCCCGGCGTGCTGCTGCCCCACAGCGCCAGCTCCAGCATCAGGGGGGCCAGGTCGGCCGCCAGGATTTCGGGCGCCGTAAAGGGCAGGAGGTAGTCCGTCTCCGGCCAGAGCCGGTAGCACACCCCGGGCTCGAGGCGGCCGGCGCGCCCCGTGCGCTGGTCGGCGGCGGCGCGCGAGACGCGCAGGGTCTCGAGCCGGCTCATGCCCGTGGCCGGCGAGAAGCGCGGCTGGCGCATCCAGCCGCTGTCGATCACCACCCGCACGCCCTCGATGGTCAGCGAGGTCTCGGCGATGGAGGTGGCCAGCACCACCTTGCGCTCCCCCGGACCCGCGGCCTGGATGGCTCTATCCTGGGCCGGACCGGGGAGGTCCCCGTAGAGGGGGGCGACGCTTACCCCCGCAGGCAGGGCCTCCAGCAGGCCCTCCACGCGGCGGATCTCGCCGGCGCCGGGCAGGAAGACGAGCAGGCTGCCGGTCTCGTCCCGGAGGGCCTCCCGGATGAGACCGGCCACGCGGCCTTCCAGGCCGCGCCTTTCGGCCTGGTGCGCGCGGTGGCGTATCTCCACCGGGTGCATCCGGCCCCGGCCGGTGATCACCGGGGCCCCCCTAAGCAGGCGGGCCACCGGCTGGGCGTCCAGGGTGGCCGACATGACGAGCAGGCGCAGGTCCTCCCTCAGCGAGCGCTGCACGTCCAGGCTCAGGGCCAGGGCCAGGTCGGAATTAAGGTTGCGCTCGTGGAACTCGTCGAAGATCACGAGTCCCACCCCGGAAAGGCCGGGGTCGTCCTGCAGCATGCGGGTGAGGATGCCCTCGGTGACGACCTCGATGCGCGTCTTCGCGCTCACCCGGGTCTCGAGCCGCATGCGGTAGCCCACCAGGCCGCCTGGGCGCTCCCCCCGAAGAGCGGCCATGCGGCGCGCCGCGGCCCGGCAGGCGAGCCGCCGGGGTTCGAGCATGACGATGCGCTGCCCGGTAAGCCAGGGCTCGTCGATCAGCGCCAGCGGCACACGGGTGGTCTTGCCGGCCCCGGGCGGGGCCTGCAGCACGGCGCTTGGCCCCAAAGAGAGCGCCGCCTGGAGCTCGGGGATGATCTCTTCGACCGGCAGAGGCTGCATGGCGCCATAGATACTAGAGTTGCCGCCGCTTGCAAAGCCCCAATCGGACCGGGATCTGCAGGGGATCAATAATCAAAGGCGCCTTTAGCCAGGGCCATAATTATCATGCAAGGAGAATGTCCCCGTGGTATGATGTTTGAAGCGTATACGCATGAATATGCCCCGGGCCTGAGCCGGGGCGAATGCCTGTGAGGAGGGGATGATGACGAACTTTCACGGCCGGATCCTGCTGGTTCTCTTTTCCTTCTTTATGGTGATTCTTTCGGGGTGTGGAATCTTTATGGGACGAATCCCTGCGGGGACCATTCCGGGTTCCATCCCTCAGGATCACGTCATCGAGCTGGGTGGGGTGGGCTACCACTACCGGGAGTATCCTGCGACGGGCCCGGACGTGGTGCTGCTGCACGGGTTTGCCTCCTCCACCTACACCTGGGAGGAGGTGGCGCCCTTACTCCAGGAGGCGGGCTACCATGTCTGGGCGCTGGACATGAAGGGCTTCGGCTGGTCCGACAAGCCGCGCCAGGCCACCTATTCCGCCCTCACCTTCCTGGAGGAGGTCAATGCCTGGATGGAGGCGTTGGGCCTCGAGCGGGTGGTCTTCGTGGGCAACTCTTTAGGCGGGGCCATCGCCTGGCTCATGGCCCTGGAGCATCCCGAGCGGGTGGGCAAACTGGTGCTTGTGGACTCCGGCGGCTACGCCCATGAGATGCCCTTCATCATCCGTCTGGCGCGTCTGCCCGGGGCGGAGGCCGCCATGAGGCTCTTCGCCGGCCGGTGGGTGGTCAAACGCAATATGCGGCAGGTGTTCTACGCTCCGGAGCGCATCACCCCGCAGCGCATCGAGGCCTATTACGACCGCATGCGCACCCCGGGCTATTTCAACGCCCAGGTGCAGCTGGCGCGCAGCCTCAGGCACTTCATCCGGGGGAACTACACCGAACGCCTTGGTGACATCGACGTGCCCACCCTCATCATTTGGGGCCGGGAGGACACCTGGATCCCCCTGGAGAACGCTGTCCGCTTCCGGCGCGATATTCCCGGGTCGCTTCTGGTGGTCATTCCCGAATGCGGACATGTTCCCCAGGAGGAAAGGCCCGAACCTACCGCCCGGGCCATCCTCGACTTTCTCGCCGGTGACCTGCTCGAGGATACCGGGCTCGTCCAGGGTTTTCCCTGAGGGCCCATTCGCCCGAGCGCTTTGTAATGGCCAGAAGGTCAAACTCCTAGCCGCTTGCGGCGGCCAGGAGGGTCCTGAGGCGTGCCCTGGGGTTCATATGATGGGGTTGATCCGTCGTTGAGGGATTGCCCCGACCAGCCTGAGGTGGCAGTGCCCTCCAAAGAATTCAAGCTACCCGTATGAGCCTGACCATAAGATCGCGTCGATAAACCCCGGGGCACGCCTCAGGACCCATGCCCTGGCCCTGTGCAGAATCGGTCGGCAGGACTGCCCCCCTGATGCTATGGTATGCGGGGGGTGATGTATGGTGTTTGCACCATAGGGGAGAGCGAAATATCTGGTTATCGCGGTTGGCGACACGGGGGGTGCGGTCCTTTAATTATTAAACAGCCATAAAATCAAATACATAACCAATATCGCCCCCTGTGCCCAATCTTGGCACGTATTTCGCTTTAGAGAGATCAGGACACAGCCAAGGAGGCAGGAGCGATGACCAGAGCGACGCGATGTGAGATCTGTGGCAGGGACGAGGCACTGGAGGTCTGTGCGGGGTGTGGCAAGGCGATGTGCCGGGCCTGCCGCACGTTCGAGATCTGGGGTGCCGGGGCGGAGGACCTGACCGTGAAGTATCTCTGTCCGGCCTGCAAGGAAGATCCTGAAATCAATCCCTGGGGCGCCTATGATGCGGCAGAGGCGCCGGCTGGTAAGAAGTCGGTCGCGCATGCCGCCTGAAACAAGGGGCACATGCAGTAGCGGGCTTGATGGTGGGGCGCTCACATTTAACGATCCCCACACAAAGGAGGGCAAGGCTATGGCGGTTCGAGTCGATGCGGTTCAGGCAAGGCACCTCTCCGGGCTTGGCAGCAAAACCTGGGAGACCCGCTGGAACGGGTTGCTGCGGTGGTTCGGCGCACAATTCGGTTGGGACTGGGTACGCCGGTCTGCTCGGGAAGGTTTTATCGAGGCCATACACGAGGCAGCGCCTTATCGGTGACATCTTAAGACCGGCTTGCCGGATACAGCGGTAACGTTCATCCAGGATCGACAGCAGGGCTTCTCCAGAGCGGACAGGCTTAGCAGCATGAGATCCCACATCTGATCCCTCCGGCATGCCATTCACCCATCCCCCTGTAATGACCTGTCCCTTGCAGGGGGATAATTTAATCACTTGAGGCTCAGATTACCCACCGCTTACGGCTTCAAGCCGGGTCCAGGGTTTGCCCTGGGGATCATAGCCTTGATTTATCCGGATGCCACCGGCACTTTCGCTGCAGGCCGCATTTTTTTATCGCCAGCGTCCGGATAATGGTCAGCCCGAAAGACCCCCGTCCTCGAGACTGTTGGTAAGCATGTCCGTGTTGATTAATGCAACGCCTATAACGAAAAACTCCTTGAACGGCGCCTGAGGGACTTGGCCACAGGGAATACCCCACGACTACCTGCAATATTTTTGTTTCTGATCCCCTGGGGAGGGGATTGGCGTCAGTGCGGGAGCGCTCTCCCATCGCCGGGATGCTGCACCTCGGGCATCTTGCCCGTGGTGCAGCCGCTGCCGGAGCGGCGGTCCTGGCTCAGGAAGACCCCGGCGAACACGAGGGCCGAGGCCACGTACTGCAGGGGGCCGAAAGATTCCCCGAGCACGATCCAGCTCAAGATGAGCGTGAAGACCGGGATGAGGTTCACGAAGGCACCGGCCTGGCTGGCCGGGATGCGGCTGACCCCGTAGTTGAAGAGTCCGTAGGCCCCGATGGTGACGCATACCCCCAGGTAGACGATGCTCAGAAAACCTGCCGGGTGGAACTGGCCCGTAAAAGGCGTGGGCGACAGGCACATCAGCGGCAGGTAGAAGATCGAGCCTGCAAAGGCCTGGATGGCGGTGAGAAAGAAGGGGTTGTAGCGCGAACTCAGGCGCTTGAGGATGATCGTATACGCCGCGGCGCAGACCATGGCAGCGAACTCCAGGGTGTTGCCCAGGAAGGGGTGGGGGGCCTGTAGCGATGACTCGCCCATGGCCCCCAGCAGACAGGCACCGCAGACCGCGACGAAGAAGCCTGTCAGGGTGCGTCCGGAGAGGTGTTCCTTGAGGACCAGGTGGGCGCCGAGCGCCACGATCAGCGGTAGCATGGCCGTGATCATGCCGGCCTGGGAGGCCGTGGTCAGGGTGAGCGCCTTGGCCTCACAGAGAAAATACAGGCAGGGCTCGAAGATGGTCATGACCAGCATGTACTTCACATCCTTCAGACGCAGGCGTTTCGGCCTGAAAAGGGGGTAAAGGCAGAGGAAACAGATGCTCGCGAGGAACATGCGGCCGAAGATGACCACCATGGGGTCGTAGCTGCGAAAGGCGATCTTGAGGGCGATGAACGAGCCTGCCCAAAGGATCATGGCCATGATAAGCCCCATAAGGGGGACGAGGTGCAGTTGTCTGTCGGTCACGCTTAGGGCTCCCTGTCTTGAGATGCACCCTGGCCCTTATCACCCTTGGGCCGCAAAGAGAACCGTTTTGTTTCAGGGTGTCCGTCGCCCCGGCGCAGGGGTGATCCGTTCGGATGTCAAACGTCCGTGGCGGACGGGTCAGGGGGTATGGAGGGAAGCGCCCTTTCTTGTCCACACGACGTCACGCTCGGCATAATACCGGAGCGTACCGTCACCGGAGGCGTCGAAGAGGAATCTGAAGCGGTTTTTCTGGCCGAGTTCGTCGAGGCACAGGAGCGTGACCAGGGTCCCCTCCAAGGTGTCCTCTTGTTCCTGCCGCGTGATGGCATAGACGAAGTGTTCGCCCCCTTGAACACCCAGGGTGAGACTGTGGGAGCAGATTTCGATATACTCGCCCTGATAGCGGAGGGCGGAGGTGCCCCAGGTGCCGTCCAGCCGCAGGGGCGCCTCCGGAGGATTGCTGCACCCCAGGTATGCCACGACCAGTGCCGCCCACAGGATACCTAACCGGAGATGTCTGTGCATCTGAATTCCTCCTCGGGGTTATCGACGATAGACAAAAAGGCGGAGACCACGTCCGGATCGAACTGCCGCTGCTTCTCTTGCCGGATCAGGGCCAGGGCCTTGACTTTCTGCATCCCGCTGCGGTAGGGGCGGTCGGAGGTCATGGCGTCGAAGGTGTCGGCCACGGCTAGGATGCGTGCCCCGAGGACGATGTCCTCGCCGCTCAGGCCGTAGGGGTAGCCGCCCCTGTCGTAGCGTTCGTGGTGCTGACCAATGATCGGCAGCAGCTCTGTGAAGGCGACGATGGGCTCCAGGATCCTTACCGCCGTGAGGGGATGCTGCTGGATGAGGTGGTATTCCTCGGGGGAAAGCGCCCCGGGTTTGTCGAGAATCTCAGCGGGTACGCTGATTTTGCCGATGTCGTGCAGCAGCCCCGCCCGGGTGATGAGATCGATTTCGTGCTCACAGAGGTTCATGGCCCGGGCGATCTTGGCCGCCATGGCCGCCACGCGCTCCGAATGCCCGGCCGTCCAGGGGGAGGTGGCATCGACCACGCGGGCCAGGGCGGTCATGGTGCCCCAGTTGAGCGAGTTGAGCTCTTCGATCAGGCAGGCGTTATACAGGGCCACCCCGAGGCGATCGGCCATCTGGCGGGCCTGATCCAGTTCGTCGGGGGTGTATTCGTGAGGGGCCCTGTGGGCGATGACGGCAAAGGCCTGCAGCCCCTGCTGCAGGAAGATGGGGATGACGAGGAAGGCGGTATAACCGCGTTGGTCCAGGAGGCGCAGATATCCGGGCAGGGGGGCGCCGGGGCTGGGGATGAAATGGGAGGCATGGTCGATGAGCTGTCGACGTTCGTGGGCCTCGAGAATGAGGGGCCGCTCTTCCCGCCCGCCCGCATCCCGGATCTCCCGGAGGACATAGCGCCAGGCGCCTTCTTGGGGTGTGTCCAGAAGGCCCACTGCCACGGCATCACATTCGAAAATGCTGTCCGCATGCATGAGGATGGTGTCTACGATGCGCTGCGTATGGAGAAGGGACAGGATTTCCCTGTCAATGCTCGCCATTGAGGTAAGCGTCGTAAATTGTCTTTCGAGCTTGGATACCATGGCGTTGAAGGCCTCGGCCAGATCCTCGAACTCGTCATTGCTCTCAAGATGCACCCGGGTATTCAGATTTCCGGCCGCGATACGCAGGGTCCCCCGTCTGAGCTCCTCGAGGGGCACCGTGCCCTTGCGGATCTGTTTGATGCTCAGGAGGATGGTGACCAGCACGGTGGCGCTGATCAGCAGGATGAAGGTGGTCGCGAAATTTCCGAGGGGGGCCTGGGCCTGCTTCTGCGGGAGGCTGAGCACCAGCGTCAGCAGGGGGGCCTCGAAGGAGCCTTTGAGATAAAGGGGGGTGGCATGCGCGAGATACCGGCGGTCCCCACTTTCCCACGTGAAGGCACCCATCTGGTGTGGGTGCTTCCTGAGCGCCGCCTCCAGGACCCGGTCCTGCCCGGGGGGGAGGGAGGAAAAGAGGACGGCCCCGTCCTGGACGAGACCGACCTTGGTGGTCTCGCAGGCAAGCATTTCCTGATCCAGGCCCAGCAGGAAGTGCGGTCGGAGGGCGGCCACGACCGACTTGCGGGCGTCTGGGGCGATTTGCATGCGGATGGCCGTATCCGCGGGGGCCTGAGGCGAGAAGGTCACCCGCGTCCGGCCGCCGGGGCCGGGCGCTTCCCCCTCCCAGGGAAGGGTTTCCGGGACCCGGTCATCACCGCCAAGCGTGTGCAAGGCCCCGTCGTGTGGGTCGAGCACGGCGATGAAGGCAAAAGGCCTAGCGGATGATCCAAAGAGTTCCTCCGGGGGCAGGGGGAGCTCGTCCGTCGTGGTCTTTGACAGGTGGTGGGCGATCAGGTTCAACTCGCTTTCGGCAAGCACGACGCGACCGTAGATCGACAGGGACAGCACGGCGGCCTCGTGCTGGAGACGTTCCCGGTTATAGCGGTCAAGCTGATGGGAGACCTCGGAGAGGGTGATGAGGGCCAGTGTCGCCATGGGACCCAGGGCGCAGAGCAGGAAGGTCAGGAAGACCCGGCGGGCCACTTTGCTGCTCAGAAAGTTCAGTTCGATCCGCATGCTTCGGGCATCCCCTTTTAGATGATGCCCGAAGCCGGTCCGATATAGGTGCCATCATAGGCCCGGATGATATCGTCCCAGCTTGGCTGTGCATTGATCGGCTTGGTGGTCATACCGTCTTTGCCGGTACTGTAGAGGTCGTAATCCGTGTTGATGGGATGGATGTTGCGCACCTTGCGGCATTGGTTGTGGTGGGGATCGTTGGCCAGGTTCAGATACCGGTAGGGACGACCCCAGGGGTCCCTGAGCCCGTCTTTGCCGATGGCGGCCAGCGTGTCGGGAAACGATCCGTTTTCGGCCGCATACCTCTCGAGGGTGAGCACCAGGTCCTCGATGTCGGCCATGGCCGCGGCGTTGTCGACCCGTTCCGCATAGGCGGAGTAAGAAGGGACGCTGATCGCCGCCGTGATCCCGATGATGGCCAGCACGATCACAAGCTCGATGAGGGTGATCCCGCCCGGAGGCGAGGCGCTCTCGGCCCCCGAGGACAGCCTGCCTGCCCCTGATTGCATTAAGGGGTATGTTTTGTGGGGCAAAGTGCGCATCCCCCTCCCTTTATACCCTTAGCGGCGGGGAAGGCGATCCCTCCCGTCACCACGCAGGGGTTATTTAAGCAATTCATAATATTTATCGGCTACTTTATATTTATCGGCTACTTTTACGGGAAACATGAAACCCGACGCCCTGCGGCAAGCTCGTGGGGCGGGTGCGGATCCACCCTACCACTTCGCGGGCTCAAGGCGGATTCTTCCGGAGCGCAGACGTCTTGCCGGAACGAGGCGGCCTCAGGATGAGAGATTCCCCCTTTTCCCTAAACGGTAAATATGGGATAGAGGTACACATCCCCCCGTGCACAGGGCGGGAGGTCGGCGGCGCTCTTCGAGACGGGAGCCGCGTATCGGGGGCATGATCTCGGGGGCACATTCTCCATAGGGAAGAGGAGTTGAGGGCATGAGGGAATATCTGCGGCGGTGGGTCGACCGCTATTTTTCGGACCCGCAGGTCCTGTCCATGATTATCCTGCTCGTCGTCGGCACCGTGCTCATCCTGTGGCTGGGGGAGATGCTCATCCCCTTTATCGCGGCCATCATCATCGCCTATATCCTGGAGGGGCTGGTGATCAGGCTGGAGAGCCTGCATATCCCGCGCGGGGCGGCCATCCTGCTGGTGTTCGTACTCTTCATCACCGCCATCGTCCTCTTTCTCATCGGGCTGATCCCCCTGCTTTCGCGCCAGGTGGGCCAGCTCCTCCAGCAGATCCCGGCCATGTTCAGCGCCGGTCAGAAGGTGGTTGTGTTGCTGCCGGAAAAGTATCCGGAGATCATCTCCCACGAACAGATCAACCAGTTCTTCGGCATCCTGAGCATGGAGTTCAGCCGCTTCGGACAGCGCATCCTCTCCTTTTCCATCTATTCCCTCAAGGGAATCATCGCGCTTCTGGTCTACCTCATCCTGGTGCCGCTCATGGTGTTTTTCTTCCTCAAGGACAAGGCCCTCATTCTCAAGTGGGTGTCGAACTTTTTCCCCGAGGAACGCGGTATGGCCCGGGAGGTGTGGGGCGAGGTCAACGCCCAGTTCACCAACTATATCCGGGGCAAGAGCTACGAGATCATCATCGTCTGGGCCGCCAGCTATGCCCTCTTTACCTTCCTGGATCTGCAGTTCGGCATGCTCCTCTCGCTTTTTGTCGGCCTCTCCGTGCTCATTCCCTATGTCGGTGCCATCTTCATGTTTTTCCCGGTCACCCTGGTGGCCGTCTTCCAGTGGGGCATCGACATGCAGGTCGTCTATACCATGGTTTCCTACATCGTCCTGCAGATGCTCGACGGGAACCTCCTGGCGCCCCTGCTGCTGGCCGAGGTGGTCGACCTCCACCCCGTGGCGATCATCTTTGCCATCCTGCTTTTCGGCGGGCTCTGGGGTTTCTGGGGACTGCTCTTCGCCATCCCGCTGGCCACGCTCGTGCACGCGGTCATGAAGGCCTGGATCGGGAGGCTCAAGCAGCCTCCCGAAGCGGTCGTCTGATAAAAAAAGTGGCGAACACCGGGCATGGGGAATGCCGGACATCCGCCAGTAAGAGGAGGTTTGTTTTGACTGGTACTTATGTAGGGATACTCGGCCCCCATTTCAACCCCCCCCCGGGGATGAGCGCCGCATAATAAGGCCCGCGGGAGCCCCTTCGGAGTGGTCAGGCTCCGGGCCCTCAGGACGAGCACTCACACAGGCCCGGGATTTCGGCAAAAAAAAGGCCAGAAGAGATTTAGGTATAGGACATAGAATTTAGGAAGGCTATGTCCCCTCTCCTGGCGAAAAGGAGGTCTCTCTTTTTAGAGATCTTGTCTCTTTATATAAACGCGGGACCGGGGCAAGAAAATCAGCGTATGGCTGATTGATCTGTAGTATCAGGGCCCACCGGGGGGTAGGACACGTCCTACAGGGGGTGTACAAGCCGGGGTCCCGG
>CAZUDI010000058.1:0-24253 GCA_964618975.1 uncultured Bacteriovoracaceae bacterium
GGTGACCAGCACCGTGGTCTGGTCCATGGTCACGAGCAAGCACCTGGTTGGGGCGCACGGCCAGCGCCAGGCTGATGCCCTGCAGGTCTCCGGAATCCCGTCCGTTATAGTAGTACAAACCAGGCTGCACGCTCAGGAAAGGCGCCTGGGGAAGGGGGACATCGAAGAGCAGATCCGCCCCGGGCAGGGCCTCCTGGTTGCCATTGCGGTCGGTGATCGGGAGATAGAGGTTCAGGGAGGCGGAGAAGTTGGGGTGAAAAAGCTCCGCGCCGGCACCGATACGCTTGTGATTGTGATCCCCGGTCATATCGAAGAAGAGATTGTATCCGGCCAGGGCCTGGCCCTTAAGCACCGGCACCCGGGCGCCGAGACCGAGGTTGGCTCCGATCTCCCCGTTCTTGTAGGTCAAATTCGGGTCCGCGAAGAGGTAGGCCTCCCCCAGCATGCCGAAAGCGATCAGGGCCTCGGCCGAGGTGCCGGGCTTGGCCTCATTGGAAATCTGCAGCGAGGCCCCGGCCCAGACGAGATTCACGTCCTGGGCATGGGCCTGCGGGATCAGGACAAAAAGCGCACCCACCAGCACTAACCACTTGATTGCCTTCATGTCATCTCCTTTGCTCTTCTGGTTGCATGTAATTGAAAGTCATATGCTATGCCGGGTCCCCAGGCGGTCTTGCGTCTCAGATGCGCCCGTCCCAGATGCGGCGGATCCCCGTGCACACCTCCTCGGGCTTCATGGTGGTCATGGATTCGTTGTGCAGCATGCGCATGTAGTTGATCTGGCTGGTGCCGAAGGGGGGAATGCTCACGCGCGGGCAGATGCGCACATGCGGGGTAAAGAGCGGCTCGTCCAGAAGAAAGTATATCGACATATTGAGGCTGTACATGTTCAGCGAGTCGATGTAGCCCAACACGTTCAGCACGCCGCCGACCATATCGTCGAGGAGTCCGCCCTTAAGATCGGCCGGTCGCGAGACCTCCTCCATCACCCCGATGACGTCGAAGACCCCCATGGGGGCAAAGGCCACCATCCAGGACATATCCCCGGCCTCGGCGATAAAGCGCTCGCCTTGGGCACGCTCTTGCTCCACGAGATCATGCCAGAAATGGGCGCCATGCGCACGGCGATATTGCCTGAGCGCCTCCATCACAAGGGTATAATAGTTGGTGGGCGTACTCGAGGCCGTCACCTGCAGGTGAGGATGGATGATGGACCCCCCGGCGACGGGCATGTAGTTCCAGTTGATGGACTGATAGACCACCTCGGGCTGATGCTTCACCACATCCTGAAGGTAGTCGGCGCAGCAGGTGAGAGCATTGGAGAGTATCTCGCGGGTGAATTCCCGCAACTTGAGGTAGTGCCCGTGGCTCATGATGGTGACCGCCCCGTTCTCGTCGTACGGGAAGGCGTTCGGTACGCACAGGGCCTCGCCCTGCGCGTACCGCTCGCGACTGAGCAGGCCGGGCTGGAACTTGGGTGTGACCTGTTCCACCAGTTCGGGACAAAAGGGACAGAAGGCCCTGGAGATTTCCGCTAGGGCCCCCAGATCGTCCCGCTCCAGCTCCCGGACGGGAAAGTCGAGGATGCGCGTCGTACATCCGGTAAGCGGATCGTAGCGCACCTCCGAGAAGCGTTCGGTCTCGGCGAAGCCCTGCAGGGGATCCAAGAAGCGTGATTTTTTAACGATCTTAATAAAATCCATCAGATGTATTTCTACACCATGCGCCTGCACGGGTCAAGAATCCATATCCATTGCTGCCCGATCGCGACCGGGACCTGAGGGGCCATAGCGGCCGCAGCGCCCCCCCCGGCAGGCGCCCATCGCCTTAACTTGCCTGCACGCTTATTGATTTGATGCGCACCTGAGGGTATAATCACAGGCACTTAAGGGATGCCGAGCACATGCACCGTACAGACGAGAAGAATCGTGGCACATGTCCCGCGTGGCCCGCGGAGACGGTCCGCGGCATGGGGCCCGTCGCCGCGGGCCACGCGGTCGATGCCTGTGGATCTATCAGGGGCGGATCATCAGGGAGGAAAGTCGTATATGGATCCAGTACTCGCCCGTGAGGCGATGGTGAACGAGCAGATCCGCGGTCGGGGTATCCGGGATGCCCGGATCATCAAGGCCTTTCTCGAGGTACCCCGGCACAGGTTCGTGGACGAGTACCTCAAATACAAGGCCTACGAGGACTACCCGCTCTCCATCGGGCACGGACAGACCATCTCCCAACCCTACATGGTGGCGCTCATGACCGAGGCCCTCAACCCCCAGCCCGAAGATTCGATTCTGGAGATCGGGACCGGCTCGGGCTATCAGGCCGCCATCCTCTCGCGCCTGTGTGCCACGGTCTACAGCATCGAGCGCATCAGCGCCCTGGCCTCCAAGGCCCGCCGGATCCATGACGAACTGGGCTACTTCAACATCCACATCCGCATCGGCGACGGAACCCGCGGGTTGCCTTCCGGGGCCCCCTACAGTGGCATCATCGTCACCGCCGGCGCCCCGCATGTCCCCGAGGCCCTCATCGACCAACTCTGCGAGGGGGGCCGACTCATCATTCCGGTGGGCGACCAGATGCTGCAGGAACTCAAGCGCCTCACCAAGACCAGAGACGGCGTCAGTGAGGAATCGCTCGGCGGCTGCCGCTTCGTGAAGCTCATCGGCAACAATGGCTGGTCGCAGTGAGTGGGCCCCACCTCTGCCCCCCGGATCGCATAGGCGTCCCTAGGACCAGTGCCCGTCCCAGCGGCTGAAATTGCGCAGCAGGCACAACCCGGGCTCACCGCTCTTTTCCGGGTGGAACTGCACGGCGACCACATTGCGGCGGGCGATCACCGCCGGAAAGCGGATGCCGTGCTCACAGCGCGCCACGACAGCGTCCTCAGCGGTCGGATCGGGATAGTAGGAATGCACGAAGTAGAACTGGGATGCGGCCTTGACCCCCTCCAGGAGCGGGTGGTGCCTCTGGATATGCAGCGAATTCCACCCCATGTGGGGAATCTTCACCTCCAGGGCGACGGGAAAGCGTCTGGCCACCCCGGGTATCAGGCCCAGGCAGGCCGCCTGGTCCTCCTCGCTGGCATCCAGAATGATCTGGGTCCCGAGACAGATCCCCAGAAACGGTACCCCGCGTGCCACCACCTCGAGCAGCACCTCCCTGAGCCCCAGGGAGTCGATGTGCTCCATGGCCGCTCCCGCGGCCCCCACGCCGGGGAAGATCACGCGCTCACAGGCGCGGATCTGACCTGTATCACGCGTGATCGTGCACTTAAGGCCCAGGTGCTCCAGCGAGCGTTGTACCGAACGCAGGTTGCCCGCCCCATAGTCGATGACCCCAATCATGGTCCCATTGAATGCCGGACCTCTCATGTGGAGTCAAGGGGGAAGTTCTTATGGGGGAGCCTGAGGCAGGGCGGTTGCCCGCCCCGCTACATGGCGATCCAGGCGCCCAGATAGGCCAGGAGAACCCCGGCGATAAGGCCCGCGGAGCCGATCTGGAAGCGGGTCTCCCCCTTGGCGAGCCGCTCGAAAAGAGGGTTGCCCGCCTTGTCCGCCTGGGGATTGAACATCTGGAGGCCCAGACGCAGGGTATCGAGGATGACCTGGACGGTCTTGTCCTTGACGATCATGAGGATACAGCCGCAGATGATCATGAGGTAGGCGTTCAGCAGCAGAAAGGTCCCGAAGATGAACCCGGACAGACCCATGCGGGGCTGGAGGTGGTTGGTGGGGATCTCCATATGGATGGGGGTTCCGAGCGACAGGCCGGCCTCGACCCCCTCGCCTGCCGAACAGCCTGCTGCCCCGAGCACAAATGCCAAGCTTGCAGCAACAAACAAGAGTTTCAAATAATTACGCAAAAGGGCCTCCCCAACCATATGTTTGAAAGAACTATAACCGTCATCTCGAGTGGTTGTCAATAATCTATCCTGGGTATGATCCCAGGGGCCAACCCCGAAACCCGAAAGACACCGCCAATAGCGGGGAATACGGCCCTCAAACGAATCATATTCATGAACCCCGGGGCAAATCCGGGGCCCCCTCCCCGCCGCAAGCGGTAAGGGAATGCGACCCCCAAGCGATTAAAGTTCCCCTCCAGGGCCTGCCGATAGGAAGAACGACATGCGTACAGCAGGAGGAAGGAACACGTGGGCGAATTCGACGACCTCATAGAAGAATTTGTAACCGAATCCAGGGAACACATTGCCGATATCGAAGAGGACCTGATCAAGATCGAGACAGACATGCTGGAAAACGTCGATCCCGATGTGATCAACCGCGTCTTCCGGGCCGCCCATTCCATCAAGGGCTCGGCCAAGTTCCTCGACCTGATCAACATCGGCGACCTCGCCCACAAGATGGAGGACGTGCTCAACCTGATCCGCTCCGGCAAGCTTGCCCCCACCACCGAGATCGCCAGTGTGCTGCTGCGCTCGGCCGACATGCTCAAGAGCATGTTCGAGGACGTGGAATCGAGCAATTCCATGGACATCTCGGAGCATCTGCGCGACCTGCAGGCCATCCTCGACGGCGAGGCCGGCCCGTCCACCAGACCCGGCCCGTCCTCAAAAACCACGCCGAGACCCGGGTTGGGCGATTTCCAGACCGACCCCGCCTTCCTGCTCGAAAAACTGCGCGCGGGACAGGTCTTCATGATCACGCTGGCAACCTCCCAACTGGAGGGGCTCGAGAACCTTGGCGAGGTCATCGAGACCCGGGAGTCAGGTTCTCAGAGCACGGCGCTCTTCGCCACGATCATGGAACCCGACATGCTGCCCCTGGCACTCGGTGTGGAGGCCTCGGACGTGCTCCAGGTCACGGAATCGATGCTCGCCAAGCCCGCGCCCCAGCCGCAGCTCAAGAAGGCCGCCGCCAAGCCCGCGCCCGTGAGTGACAAAGAGGACCAAGCCATGCCCACGGATGCCCCGGAGAAGGAAACCGAGCTGAACACCTCGTTCATAACCTTCTCGCTGGCCGAAGAGCTCTATGCCGTTCCTATCCAGATGATCGAGGAGATCATCGGCCGGCAGGAGATCAGCCTGCTCCCCAACGTGCCCGCCTACATCAAGGGGGTCATCAACCTCAGGGGTGACCTCGTGCCTATCATGGACCTCAGGGGCAAATTCGGGCTGGAGGAGATCGAAGAGGGGCCGCTGACCGTCTACCTGATCGTGCGTGTTGATCAGCGCATCATCGGCATGGTGGTGGACTCGGTCTCGGATGTGCTCGTGATCGACCCCTCCCGGCTGCAGAAGACCCCGGTCTTTGCCGCCGCCATCTCCACCGACTCCATCCATGGAGTCTACAAGGACGCCCAGGGCCAGATGGTGATCCTGGTGGATCTCCCGTCGCTGATCCGGCCCGAGGACTGGGCCCTCTAGGACGGTCGGCCCCCGCGGGCCGACCGTGATTCATACACGCTGTGGACGATGAGTCCGATCATGCCCACCGAGATATAGACATCCGCCAGGTTGAAGGTGGGCCAGTGATAGGCGTGGATGTGGACGTTGAGAAAATCCACCACCTCCCGGAAGACCAGCCGGTCGGTCAGATTCCCTAGGGCTCCGGTGAGCACCAGCGCCAGGACGATCTTGATCAGCCACGAGGAACGCTGCGACTGCATGAAGATATAGCCGATGGCCCCGCAGGCAATCAGGGTGACGATGAGGAAAAACCAGGTGCGGTAAGAGACGGGGATGCCCTGCAACAGGCCGAAGGCCGCCCCGGTATTGCGCACATGTACGATGTCGAAGTAGCCCGGGATCACCACAATACCCTCGCCGATCTCCAGCGTACCCCTCACAAGCCACTTGCTCCACTGGTCGAGGACATAGCAGGGGAGCATGCACAGAAGCCCCCACCTGAGAACGGTCTTCATGCCAGCTGCCCGGCACACCGGAGACAGATTCCGGGATGCCCGGCGGCCTTCCCGATCTCCTCGCTGTAATGCCAGCAGCGGGGGCACTTGGCACCCGGCGCCCTTTCCACCCGCACCCCGAGGGCCTCGAAGGCCTCGCTCTCGATATAAGGGCCGTCCGAGGCCTGCAGTGCGACCCCGGAGACGATAAACACGTCTGCCAGCAACGCTTCGATCGGCCGCAGAAATTCCAGGGTCTTATCGTCGCCTGAGAGCACCACGCGCGCATCGAGGGGGTGGCCAATGATCTTGTCGCGCCGCGCCTCCTCCATGACCTTCGAGACCTCCTGCCTGAGCGCGATGATCCGCCCCCACTTCGCCGCCAGGCCGTCGTCCATCAGGGCCTGGTCGGAGAGCGGCATGGCGCTCAGATGCACACTTAAGGCCTTGCCGTCAAAGGCCGGGATATGGTCCCAGATCTCCTCGGCGGTGAAGGCCAGGATGGGGGCGATAAGCCGGGTGAGATCCCTGAGGACCAGAAAGATGGCGCTCTGTGCCGAGCGTCGCTCCTTCGAGCCGGCCCGGTACACGTAAAGGCGGTCCTTGAGGATATCCAGATAGAAGGAGCTCATCTCCACCACACAGAAATTGTGCACGAGCTGGTAGATGACATAGGGCTCGAAGTCCTCATAGGCCGCGCGCACCTTCTCGATGAGCAGCTGCGTGACGTGCAGCGCGTAGCGGTCGAGCTCCAGCATATCGCCGATGGGCACCATGTCGGTGAACGGATCGAAGTCGGAGAGGTTGCCCAGCATGAAGCGCGCCGTGTTGCGGATACGGCGGTAGGTCTCTACCATGCGCTTGATGATCTCGTCCGAGATGCGGATGTCGCTCTTGTAGTCCTGGGCGCTTACCCACAGTCGCAGGATCTCGGCGCCGTACTCCTGGATGATCTCCTGGGGCGAGATGGTGTTGCCCAGCGACTTGGACATCTTCTTGCCCTCGCCGTCCACCACGAAGCCGTGCGTAAGCACACTCTTGTAGGGGGCCACACCCCGGGTGCCGACCGAGGCCAAGAGCGTCGACTGGAACCAGCCGCGGTGCTGGTCCGAACCCTCCAGATAGAGGTCCACCGGCAGGCCGAGGCGGGCATCGCCCTCGCACACCGCGGCATAGCTCACACCCGAATCGAACCAGACATCCACGATGTCCTCCTCCTTCTCGAGGTTGCTTCCGCCACAGGCCGGGCAATGCGTGCCCGGGGGCAGGAGGTCGGATACGGGATGGGTGAACCAGGCGTCGGCGCCCTCGTGCTCGAAGAGCCCAGCCACGAAATCGGCGATGGCCTGCGAGGTGACGAGCTCGCCACAGTCCTTACAGAAAAACACCGGAATGGGGACACCCCAGTCCCGCTGTCGCGAGATGCACCAGTCGGGCCGGCTGCTGACCATGTTGTGGATGCGTTCCCGCCCCCAGGAGGGGATCCAGCGCACCCGGTCGATGGCCTCCAGCGCCTTGGCCCTCAGATCGTTCATCTCCATGGAGATGAACCACTGGGGGGTGGAGCGGAAGATGATGGGGTTCTTGCAGCGCCAGCAGTAGGGGTAGGCATGGGCATAGTCGTGGCAGTCAAGCAGGGCGCCTTCGCGCTTAAGGGCGGCGTTGACCGCCTCGTTGGCATCGAAGACGAACTGCCCGGCGAACTCCTCGCCCACCTCCCGGGTGAATCGGCCGTCACCGTCCACCGGGGCGTAGATGTCGAGGCCGTAGGCCCGCCCGATCTCGTAGTCCTCCTCGCCGTGGCCCGGGGCAATGTGCACGCAGCCCGAACCGGCCTCCAGGGTGACGAAGGGCGCCAGGATGAGCCGGCTGGAGCGCTCGTAGAGGGGGTGTCGCGCCTCGAGCCCCTCCAGGGCCTGACCTTTGAAGACGGCCAGGGTGGTATAGTCCCTGAGTCCGATCTGGGCCATGACGTCTTCCACCAGGTCGGTAGCCAGGATCAACATCCCGTGCGCGGCGGTCTTGACCGCCGAATACTCGAGGTCGGCGTGCAGGGCGATGGCCAGGTTGGCCGGAATGGTCCAGGGGGTGGTGGTCCAGATCACGACCGCCACGTCATTCTGGCCGGCGAGTTCGGGCAGCCGAGAGGCGATATCCGAGATCATGGGGAAGCGCACGAAGATGGCCGGCGTGACCTGATCGTGATACTCCACCTCGGCCTCGGCCAGGGCCGTCTTGCAGGAGGCGCACCAGTAGACCGGCTTGCGGGCCTTGTAGAGTGCGTCGGCCCCGATAAACTTACCCAGCTCGCGGGCGATGGTGGCCTCGTAGCTGAATTTCATGGTGACGTACGGTTCGTCCCAGACCCCCAGCACGCCCAGACGCTTGAATTCGTTGCGCTGGATGTCGAGAAACTTCTCGGCGTACCTCCGGCAGGCCTGCCGGATCTCGGCCTTGGACATGTCGGCCTTCTTTTCCTTGAGCTCGAGCTCGACATGGTGCTCGATGGGCAGCCCATGGCAGTCCCAGCCGGGCAGGTAAAAGGTATTGTAGCCCATCATGAAGAGCGACTTGACGATGATGTCCTTGAGGATCTTGTTCAGGGCGGTGCCCAGATGGATGTGTCCGTTGGCATAGGGCGGCCCGTCATGCAGGATGAACGTCGGCCGGCCTTCTGACGCGACCAGTATCTGCCGATAGAGCCCCTGCTCGTCCCAGCGCGCGAGAAATTCCGGCTCCCTTTGGGCCAGCTTGGCCTTCATGGGGAAGGCGGTCTGCGGCAGACAGAGCGTATCCTTGTAATCCATGACATCCTCCTTGGTTGCGTTCGCCCGAGACTCTAGCCCATGGCATCGATGCTTGTCAATGCCACGATAGGCGCGCCAGGCACAGGATAAATCAAGGGTATGAACCCCGGGGCAAGCCTGAGACCCCTGCTTTCCGCTGCAAGCAGCGGGGTATATGACCCTCAGGCGATTAAGGCTTCCCCCAGGGCTTACAGGGGCCGCCCTGACCCGGGGGGGCCAGCCCCCCGGGTCAGGGCGGTGCCTGCCAAAGGCAGGTCTCAGAGTCCGTAGACCTTCTGTCCCGGCAGCACGGTGAACCCGCCCTGGGTGAGCAACTCGATGGCGCGGTCCGTGGCGTCGAAACGGAAAATCATGACCGCGTTCTCGCCGCTGCGCTCCACGAAGGCGTACATGTACTCGACGTTGACGCCAGATTGCGACAGATACTCGAGGATGCCGTGCAGACCGCCGGGGCGGTCGGGCACCTCGACGGCCACCACGGTGGTGCCGCCCACGGCGATGCCGCTGTCCTTGAGCGCCTGTTTGGCCCTGTCCACGTCATTGACTATGAGCCTCAGGATACCGAAATCGGTGGTATCGGCCAGTGACAGGGCCCGGATATTGATGCCGGCATCCCGCAGCACGCGCGTCACGTCGGTTATCGAACCGGGCCGGTTCTCCAGAAACACGGATATCTGTTCCACCTTCATCTCTTAAGGACCTCCTTGGCTAAATCTCACGCCTATCAATAACACGCTGGGCCTTGCCTTCAAAGCGTTTCAAGGTCTTGGGCTCCACCAGCTTGATCTTGGCCGTCACCCCGAGGAGGTCCTTGATGTCCTTGGAGATGCGCCGCTCCAGACCCTGGAGCACCCGCACCTCGTCGGAGAAGACCTGCTCGCTGACCTCCACCTGCACCTCCAGGGAGTCCATGGAGCCTTCGCGCTCCACGATCAGCTGGTAGTGCGGCTCCAGGCCCTCGATGTCCATGAGCACGCTCTCGATCTGAGAGGGGAAGACATTGACCCCGCGGATGATGAGCATGTCGTCACTGCGGCCCGAGACCCGCTCCATGCGCACGAAGGTGCGCCCGCAGCGGCAGATGGCGGGCATGAGGCGCGAGATGTCCTTGGTACGGTAGCGGATCAACGGGAAGGCCTCCTTGGTGATGGTGGTGAAGACCAGTTCGCCCTTCTCACCGTAGGGCAACTGTTCCCCGGTTTCGGGATCGATGATCTCCACGATGAAATGATCCTCGAAGACGTGCAGCCCGTTGCGCCCCTCGACACACTCCATGGAGACCCCGGGCCCGATGATCTCGGACAGCCCGTAGATGTCGAGCGCCATGATGTCGAGCTTGCTCTCGATCTCCAGACGCATCTTCTCGCTCCAGGGCTCGGCCCCCAGGATGCCCACACGCAGCTTGAGCGACTTCATGTCCACACCCATCTCTTCGCCGGCCTCGGCCAGATAGAGGGCATAAGAGGGGGTGCAGCAGATGGCGGTGGGCCCGAAATCCTGCAACAGCATGATCTGCTTCTTGGTGCTGCCCCCGGACATGGGGATCACGCTGGCACCGAGCCTTTCGGCCCCGTAGTGGGCCCCCAGCCCGCCGGTGAAGAGCCCGTAGCCGTAGGCGTTGTGGATGATGTCGTTGCGGGTCAGCCCGGCGGCGGAAAACGAGCGCGCCATGAGCTCGGCCCAGGTCTCGATGTCACGCTTGGTGTAGCCCACCACCGTGGGCTTGCCCGTGGTGCCCGACGAGGCGTGCACCCGCACCACGTTGCTCATGGGCACGGTGAACAGCCCAAAGGGGTAGCTGTCACGCAGGTCCTGCTTGGTGGTAAAGGGCAGGCGCCTCAGATCATCCAGCGAGCGGATGTCATCCGGGCTCACCCCGGCCTCGTCGAAGGCCTTGCGGTAGAAGCCCACCGTGTGGTAGACGCGCTGGGCCACCTGCCGCAGGCGTTTGAGCTGCAGGGCCTCCAACGCCTCGCGCGGCAACGTCTCGAATTCCTCGTTAAAAATCATACGAAACCTCCTATTCCTCAAAAGATATGTGCAGGGCGCCCCCTTGAAGCGCAGGCGCCGCGCATGGCTGGTCAGGTATCATACGCCCTGCTCCCGCGGGAAGGGATCCCGTACCGCAGATCCCCTACCCTTGAGCACCGGTCAGGCCTTCCACGTCCAGGGCCCGGCCGGCTCTGAAGCCCTCGATATTGATATCTCTGATCTTCAGCGGCAGCATGTCTTTCAGGGTCTCGATCCAGAGGCCCTCCTCGGGCGGGAGATGGACCGAGAGCACCCCCAGCATGACGATGTTGAGCCCGCGCGGATTGCCGATGCGGCGCGCCGCCTGTGAAGCCTCCACCCGGCAGACCCTCTGCGTGTGGCCCCGAAGGATCGGGCCCACGTCGGGATAAGAATCCTTGCCGGCCAGCACGGAAGGCGGCGGCAACCGGAAGCGGTTGACGATCACGAGCGTCTCGCTCTTGAGATAGCCCAGATACCGCGCGGCCTCCAGCTCCTCGAAGGCCAGCAGGATGTCGCACGCGCCCTCCGGAATGATGGGGGAGGCCACCCGCTCCCCGCTGCGCACGTGCGACATGACCGATCCGCCCCGCTGCGCCATCCCGTGGATCTCCGACTTCTTCACGTCCAGCCCCGAGCGCAGCATCACCTCGCTGAGGACGTCCGAGGACAGGATGATGCCCTGCCCGCCCACACCTGCCATGAGCACGTTCATTTTTTACCTCCGATCGCATCCGCCGGGCAGAGTTCGGCGCAGATGCCGCACCCGACGCACATGTCGTTGATGCGGGCCTTGTCCTGCACAAACTCCAGCGCCGGGCAGCCCAGGCCAATGCACACCCCGCACCCGGTGCAGCTCTCGGCGTCCACGCCCAGGACCTCACCGGAGACCGTGCGCGACTTGAGCAGCACGCAGGGCGCCTGCGCGATGATCACCGCCGGCCCCTCGAAGGCCAGGGCCTCCTTCACCTTGCGGCGGGTCTCGGCCAGGGCATAGGGATTGACCCGCTCCACCCAGCGGATGCCCAGGGCCCGCACCAGGGCCTCCAGGTCGAGTGCCGTGGTCTCTTCCCCCTGGAGGGTGACCCCGGTACCGGGGTGGTTCTGGGCGCCGGTCATGGCGGTGGTGCGGTTGTCCAGGATCACGACCAGGGCGTAGCCCTCGTTGTAGGCCAGGTTCATGAGCCCGGTGAGCCCGGAATGAAAGAAGGTCGAGTCGCCGATCACGGCCGCGATCCTCTGCCGGCCACGACCGAAGACCTTGGACATGCCGTGGGCGTGGTTGATGCCGGCCCCCATGCACAGGGTGGTGTCGATGGCATCCAGGGGCGGCAGGAAGCCCAGGGTGTAGCAGCCGATATCGCCGGCGATGAAGCACTGGTTGCGTTTGAGGGCCCACAGCATCCCCCGGTGCGGGCAGCCCGGGCACATGCTGGGCGGCCGCGCCGGCAGGGCCACTCCGGGTACGGGCGTATCTTGAGACGGCACTCCCGTGATGGCGCGCCTCACCGCCGTGGGGCCGAGTTCGCCGCAGACCGGGATTTTATCCTTGCCCCGGCAGGCAATCCCCAGGGCGCGCACCTGCTCCTCGACAAAGCCGTCGAGCTCCTCGACCACCCACAGCTCGTCCACCATGGAGGCGAATTCACGGATCTTCTCATCCGGCAGGGGATAGGAGAACCCCAGCTTGAGGAAGGAGGCCCCGGGAAAGGCCTCCCGGGCATACTGGTAGGCCACCCCGGAGGCGATGATGCCCCGGGAGGTATCGCCGCGTTCGATGACGTTCAGGGTGCAGGTGTTGGCATAGGCCCTGAGCGCCACCAGGCGCTTTTCGATCACCGGGTGGCGCCGGCGGGCATTGGCCGGCAGCATGACCCACTCGGCCGGGTGCCGTTCGAGGCTCGCCTCTCTTGGCGCCTGCGGCTCGCCCAGCTCCACCACGCCGCGCGAGTGGGCGATGCGCGTCGTGGTCCGCAGCATCACCGGGGTCTCGAAATGCTCGCTGATCTCCAGGGCCCGGATCAGGAAGTCCTTGGCCTCCTGGGAGGAGGACGGCTCCAGCAGGGGGATCTTGGCAAAGCGGGCGTAGTGCCGGTTGTCCTGCTCGTTCTGCGAGGAGAAGAGCTCGGGGTCGTCGGCGCTCACCAGCACCAGCCCGCCGCGGATGAGGGTATAGGGCAGGGTCATGAGCGGGTCGGCCGCCACGTTGACGCCCACATGCTTCATGACCGCCATCGTGCGCGCCCCGGCATACGAGGCGCCGGCGGCCACCTCGAGGGCCACCTTCTCGTTGGGGGCCCACTCGGCCCGGATGGTGGGAAAATCCCGTGCAATGGTCTCGAGCACCTCGGTGCTGGGAGTGCCCGGGTAGGCGCTGGCATAGGCCACCCCGGCCTCGAACGCCCCGCGGGCAATCGCCTCGTTGCCGCTCAGTATCCGTTTCATGCGCGCTCCTTAATCATGGGTAATAAACCCCAGGGCAAGCCCTGGACCCTGCTTTCCGCTGCAAGCAGCGGGGAACTCGACCCTCAAGGCCATCAAAATTTAAGAATAAAAAAAGAGGCCATGGTCTTTCGCCCATGGCCTCTGCGTGTGCGCCTCTGCCCCGGCCTATGGGCTCGACCTTCTAAACCCGTAAAAAAAGCCAGTAAAGTATGCCGGGGCCACCGGGAATATCATCATAGCCCCTATATATTGAGAATTTCATTACAGGTGTCAAGGAATTTTTTGGCGCTCCCCCCCCCCCAGAGTGATCTTGCGCGGGGACGTGGTCCCGACAATCCTCCTCCAGCTAACCAAACTGAACTATTCAATAAATTGACACAGCCCTGCATGGCCGCCGACTCCCTCCCTTCCCTTGTTTCTCCTATCCATATGATTCTCTCTATAATTTATCCTTCTGATGCACAATTGTTGTGGTCTCATTTTTTTCTCAAGCTCACCTGCCGGTTGTCCGATTTAAGTGACATGCACCCGATGAAATGCCTCCTCACGACAATCGCGATCGTGGGCAGCCTGTTTGCGGTCCCCGGCCCTTCCCTGGCGCGCACGCTGAGCGATACCCTCACATCTCTGTCTAACGCTTTGAATATCGATGTCTATTACGAAGAAGACCTGGGAGATGCCCCCGCCGCTCCCTCGCCGGCCGACCCCTCGGCCAGCGATTATCTGGGGCGCTGCCTCAAGGGCTACAGCCATGCGGTACTCTTTGACGGTGAGGACATCTCCGCGGTGTGGGTCTACCGCACCGGCAAGCGTTCATACAAGCGCATCTCCCCGCAAAACACAGGCACGAACCATGTCTTCACAAACGCATCCCCGCCGTCACCGGCGGATACCGCCCGCATGCACGCGCGGCGCCCGGACCCGTCCGGGTCACTCGCCGGCGTCAGTTCACTGACAAGGGGACGGGCCGGACCCACCAATGCCTTCGGCATGCACCGTCCGCGCCTCAGCCCGCGGGCCTTCTCCAACCGCCTGGGCCTTTCTTCCGGGCATACACGGCCTCAGCCCGCCCTCTCCTCGGGCGGCGCGAGCCCCATCCAGTATCTCCGACGTCAGCAGGAGACCAGGGAAGACCGCAGGCTGGCCGATTCGGCCATGCTTGCTCATCAGAAGGCACTCTCCACCAAAAAATAATTATCAGGGGGAATAGGGTATGACGAAATCAACGGCAATACGGGCATGGCACAGAACCTGGCTTCTGGCCTGTGTCTTCCTGCTCATCGGCGGCCTGAACGCTTTCGGCGCCGCAACCGATATCAAGGTCGAGATGAGCGGCACACAGTACACGGACTTTGCCACACCCCCCGTGCTCACTCCCAACGAGGACGGGACGGACGACTTCCTCAACTTCGTCTTCACCGGGGATAATCACGAGTATCGTATCGTGGTGGACACCGACGGCGACGAGACGGCCGAGCCCATGATCTGGGACCCCGCCGCAGGTGGGGGCCAGGGGGCCCAGGTGGGCGACGACTGGACCTGGATGGGCTATATCCCGGCGGGTGAGACGGCCTATGTCTGGTGGGAGGGGCGCGACCCGGAGCACCGCACCGTGCCCAACGACACCTACCAGGTCTGGATCATCGAGGACACCGGGGATGACGGCTTCCAGACCGCCACCACGGACGCCACCATCTCGGTCACGGTACAGACCGCCTCCATCAGCGGCACGGTCACCGACGAAGCCGATGCCCCCATCGCGGGCGTGCGCGTCAACGCCGGCGGCCCCAATGGCTGGGGCGAGGCCTTCTCGGCCGGCGACGGCACCTACACCGTCTGGGGCTTGAAAGCCGGCGAGTACTACATGAACGCCGAAAAGACCGGCTACGTCTTCAATCCCCAGGACGGCGGCGGCGACCCCTACCGGGTGACCCTCAGCGGGGACACGGCCACCTATGACATCACCCTGGCCGAGGCCGAGGTCGTGACCCTGAACGTCACCCTGCCGCAGGCCTTCGATCCGCGCCCCGGCAATCCCGACGGCGAGCTCTGGATCAACGCCGACGCCCAGCGCACCAACGGCTCGGGCTGGGCCCACGGCAACGGCAGCATCGCCGACGAAGACAGCAGCGGAGACGTGATCCTCAACTTCGAGAGCCTGCCCGAGGACGCCGAATGGACCGTGCGGGTCTCGGCCGAATACTGGTACTGGGAGGCTGACGCCGAGCACCGCCTCTCCTACACCGGCTCGACCACCTTCACCGGCGTGCCGCAAGCGGCGCTTGAGGTGAACATGGAGCGCGCCGTGGCCATCACCGGCACCGTCAATCTGCCGGTCGGCGTCACCGCGGCCAACAACCTGAACATCAACGTGCGCGCCGTGGCCCAGGACGACCCGTCCAACGAGGCCTGGGGCTGGGGCAACATCCAGACCGGCGAGGCGACGGGCACCTTCAACATCCCGGCCGTGCGCAAGAACACCACCTATACGGTCACGGTCCAGGTGGAGGGCTACCGTAGCGCCGGCACCACCGTGGAAGTGGAGACGGCCGACGCCACCGCCCCTGAGGTGACCCTGGACGCCGGTCTGAGCATCAGCGGCACGCTGACCCTGAGCGAGGCCGTGGCCGAGGAGACCTACCTCATGCTCGATGCCTGGAACCAAAACGACTTCAACTGGCACGGCATCCAGGTGACGATCCCCAATGGCCAGTCCAGCGCGGCCTTCACCATCGGCGGACTGGAGGACCTGAGCTACCAGCTGTGGTGCTGGAAGGAAGGCTACGAGTTCACCGTGGACGGCGACATGCCCTGGGAAGCGCTCACCAGCGCCGGTGAGACCGGGGTGAGCCTCGAACTGACGGCCTTCTCGGGCGCCATCACCGGTACGATCAGCGCCCCTGGGGCCGATCTGACCCACGTCGTCATCATGACGGCACCGTTGTGGGGCGGCGGCTGCGGCATGATCCTGCCGGTCGTAGCGAATGACGACGGCAGCTATGCGGTAGAGGGGCTGAGCTCCGGCGAGTACCTGCTCATCGTGGACGAGGTCGCCGACCTGATGGCCGAGCCGCCCCTGCCCACCGGCAACGTGGCCATGCATTCCGAGGTGGTCTTCGTGACCAACGGCGAGACCGTGCCTTTGAACATCACGCTCGGGGCCCCCTACACCATCAGCGGCACGATCACCGACGACGAGGGCATCCTGGCCGGGGTGGACGCCACCCCCGGCAACATCGACGACCCCGAGGTCTTTGCCGTGGCCATCCCCATGCAGTTCGCCATGATGAACGGCATCCAGGGTGGCACCATCATGGCCCCGGTGAGCTACGACGAAGGCGCCTACGGCTTCGATCTGAAGCTCGGAGAGGGCACCTACCTGATCACCCTGCAGTCGGACGCGGTGGACTTCGCCGCCCAGACCCGCATCAAGGTGGTCAACGCCGACGACGACATCACGCTCGAGGTGGCCGAGGGCAACAGCGCCACGCTGACGATCACCTTCCCCAGCGCCCTGGCGGCCGACGCCAACAACCCCACCTTCCTGGGCGGGCTGGAGCTCTACCAGGGCCAGCAGCCGCTCGACACGCGCTATGAGATCCTGCTGCGGCCCACCAATCCGGGATGGGATCCACCGGCCGGGATTAATGCGGTCGTGGTCGAGAACGGCGACTCCTACGCGCAGGTGACCTTCGACAACCTGCTGGAAGGCGACTACACCGCCCGGCTCTACTCGCCCGAATACATCATGGGCACGACCAGCTTCACCATCGGCAGCAGCGATGTCAGCGCCAGCATGGCGCTTTCCACCGGTGCCACCATCACCGGACGCCTGGTGGACGCCGAAACCGGGGCCAACCTTTTGACCGGCAATAATGCCTCCAGCTTCTCGGTCTCCTGCGAGGCCTTCCCCTGGGTGGATGGTTCCTACAAAGACACCAACTGGGACATGAACTCCATCGACAGCCAGACCGGGGTCTTCTCGCTGCGCAACCTGCCCGCGGGCACCTACCTGGTCAACGCCGGCTTTGAAAGCGACGGCAGCTCCAACCTCAACTATGCCACGGCCTCCAAGTACGGCGTCACCATCACCGGCACCGGCACCTTCGATGTCGGCTCGCTCAAGATGAAGCAGGGCACCACCATCAGCGGCCGCGTCACCGACGGTGACGGCAACCCGCTGGCCAACATCCCGGTCGAGGCCGAGGTGATGGACTGCAAGTACGGCGAGGTGCTCCTGGAAACCAAGACCGGCCCCGACGGCTACTACACCATCAGCGGCGTGGACCACGACATCCCCTACTACGAGGTGTGCGCCGCCATCCGGCCCGATCCGTGGGAGTTCCACATGCGCCACTGCGGCTACGGTGAGAAGTTCAAGCTCAACGTGGCCCCGGGCGCGACCGACGTGAACTTCCAGCTCAACGAGGCCACGGCCACCCTGGAAGGCACCATCACCATCCCGGTCGGGTTCAGCTTCGAGCCGCCGGTGGCCGAGGAGGACGACCTGCCCTTCGCCTACATCGTGCTGCAGAAGAAGGGCGTGGCCTACACCGAGCCCATGGACGGCATCGAGGCCCTGAGCCAGCCCTCCGAGACCACCAGCACCACCTACAGCGTGGATCACCTCACCCCGGGCACCTTCCGCATCATGGCGATGAGCAAGGGGCTGAGCACCTACGTGGGCGAGGTCACCCTCACAGACGGCCAGACCACGACCCTGAACATCACCCTGCAGCAGGGCGCCACGGTCAGCGGGACGGTCACCAAGCCCGACGGCACCTATCCCACCACGAGCGATCTCGAGATGCCCGTGGCCATGAACGCCAGTCAGGAACTCGTGTTCGGCTCCTTCACCAGCGACCCGGCCACGGGCGAGATCAGCGCCTACGAGATCAAGGGCCTCAAGGTGGACGAAACCTACTATGTGGCCCTGGTAAGCCCGGGCGAGGACGGCCCCGGCGACATCTACGTCCAGGCCACGACGGTCAGCCCCCAGGCGGCCAGCGACACCTTCTCCCTCAACGCCGTCATGACCGAAGGCGCACCGACCTTCATGCTCTCGGCCGCCCGCAGTGGCGATAACCTCAACATCAACATCTTCTCCACCACGCACCTGCGGGACGAGTCGGCCAGCGACATGATCGCGCTCACCACCGGGGAAGGCACCGTCAGCAACAAGATCCTCAGCCCGGACAAGACCATGGTGAGCTTCACCTATGAGCCGGCCGCGGACGAGACCACCCTGGCCTTCACCCTGACCGGCCACTACGGGGCCGACTACACCCTGGTGCAGCAGAGCTACACCATCGACCTCACGGTGGACGGCGCCAACCAGGGGCTGGTCAACAGCTTCATGGGCGGCACGGTCAACATGGGCGACGGGGACGCCAGCGGCGTCTACTTCGAGCCCGGCGATCTGGAGGACACCGACGACAACGGCAAAACCGTGGTCGACGTCAACAAGGCCGATGTCGGGGCCGGCAGCGAGGCCCTCGTCCGGCGTGAGGCCCGCGCGGCCGGGACCCTGATCGCCCCCGAGGCGGTCGACGATCTGCCCGCCTGGGCCACGGCCGCCTCCCAGCAGTACGAGTTCAGCATCGGTGAAGACAGCGTGACCGCCGGCAGCACCGTGACCGTCACCCTGCAGTATGCCTCGGGCAGCGACACCGACAACCTGCACGTGCTGCACTACACCGGCGGCGCGTGGGTCGTCGAGGACACCAACGTCACGCTCGACACCGACAACCGCACCATCAGTGTGGAGGTGACCTCGCTCTCGCCCTTCGTGGCTGTGGAGGGCACACCGGACGACTCCGGCAGCAGCTCGAGCACCCCGCTCCTGCCGAGCTCCTCGGGCGGCGGTACCTGCTTCATCGATACGGCCGCAACCGGCGGCGCCGGGTACGTCCTGAGCCTGCTGCTCATGGGCCTGGCCCTGCTGATTCCCGCCCGCAGCCGCAACTAAGCAGCACCCCGGGGACAGGCCGAAAGGCCTGTCCCCGTTTTTCCCCACCTCTGACACACAGGGCAGACCCTGGCCCCCTCCAGGCACCGCCAGCGGCGGGGAATCCGACACCAACGAACGGGGGGATTCGCCATGCAGTATTTCAAAAACTGGAGCATCCGGGTCAAGATCGGCAGCGGGTTCGGCCTGGCCCTGGCACTGGCCTTGCTGGTACTGCTTCTGGTCTTCAAGCTGATCGGGATATCGGAAACCGTCTCGCGGGCCTTACTGGAAAACGACGACCTGTATATCAATGTCCTGCAGGTCAGGATGGAGGTCCTCAATTATCAGATAGACCAGCAGGCCGAAGCCCTCTCGAAGGTCGATACGCTTCTGGACGACTTCCACAAGAAGGCCGCCTCTCTCAGGGAAAAGCTCACCCTCCAGGAGAGTCTCCGCGACCTCGAGCTGGCCGTAGGCCTGATGGACAAGTCCACGGCCAAGGCCAAGGAGTTCATCACCGCCGGGGGCGACATGGCCGCCCAGGCGGAGATCTATGCCGCCTACCGGGAAATGAGTGACCAGCTCTTCGAGCTATCGGAATACGGGCGCACCCACCGTCCCCAGCTGATCTTCGACAAGATCAACCAGATTAAGAGGTTCTTTTTCCTCCTGGCCCTCCTGGTCCTGGCAGGCGGCCTTGTCCTGGGGCTGATGGTGGCGCGCATGATCGCCCGGGACATGCAGAAGAGTGTCGCTTTCGTCTCCGTGGTGAGCCAGGGGGACCTGACGGCCTCTCTCGACATCGATCAGAAGGACGAGATCGGCCAGCTGGCGGCTGCCATGCAGGCGATGGTGCAGAACCTGGAACGGGTGGTCATAAAAGTGCGCGCCAATGCCGACGACGTGGCCACCGCCAGCCGGGAGGTGCAGGGCAGCTCCGAGCAGGTAGCGCAGAGCGCCACGGAGCAGGCCGCCAGCATCGAGGAGATCGCCGCGACCATCGAGGAGATGTCCTCATCGATCAAGGCCGCGGCGGTCAATGCGGATGAGGGGCGGACGAAGGTCCTGGGGGCCATGAACCTGGTCAGCGAGAACGTGGAGCTGTCCCGGCAGATGGCGCAGGCCATGGAGGAGATCACGCAGGCGGCCACCCACATTCGCAAGATCACGGATACGGTCAACGAGGTGGCCTTCCAGACCAACCTGCTGGCCCTGAACGCAGCGGTCGAGGCAGCCCGCGCCGGAGAACATGGGAAAGGCTTCGCGATCGTGGCGGAAGAGGTGCGCTCGCTGGCGCAGCGCAGCGCAGAGGCCTCACGCCGGATCAAGGACCTGATCGAATCGACGGTGAACAAGGTGCAATCCGGCAGCCAGCTCGTCACCCGGGTGGCCCAGGCGATGGAAGACATCACCACCACCACGACGTCCCTGTCACATTCCATGGAAGAGATTGCGGCCGCGGCCACGGAACAGTCAACGGGCATCGACGAACTCAACCGGGCGATAACCCAGGTGGACTCCACCACCCAGAGCAATGCGGCCGTGGTCGAGGAGCTGGCCGGCAACTCCACCAGCATGCACGGATCTGCGGACGAGCTTCTGGAAGCCGTGCGCCGGTTCCGGACGCACACGTGAAGATATGCATCCCCGGCTTGGATCAGGTGTATGACCCAGGGCAGGCCTTTGCCCCTCCGGGGTGCCGCGACCACCAAGGGATCTTTCCGCAGGGGGAATCATGATCCCCGGGGTAAGTCTGGGACCCTGCTTTGTGCTGCAAGCAGCGGGGGGATACGCCCCTCAGGCGATGATAGAAATGCGTGACGGATACGCCCCCATGGTTTGCGTCAAAGCATCAGGGTTTCCCTGATCAGCATCGAAGGCCTGGTCGCCACCGCACCGGATACTCCCTTGTTCAAGATAAAACCCTTCCGGCTTCCCCCACGGTTCGATGCCCGGGGCCTCAGGCAAGGCCTGCAGGGAGGCCGTCGAGAAAATCTCCTGCCGCTTGGGGGAAGGATCGTCTCAAGGTTCATTGAGTCCGTCCGGCTTTCTTCCCCGTCGTGATCAGTCTGAGGATCAAGGCAGCGCTCAGCACAAACAAACAGGCGGCAAGACACCACTTGAGCGTGGCACAGACCGCAGCAAAGGCCACGGGCAGCCTGGTCGCCGCAAGGGATCCGCGCATCAGCGGGAGCTGCACCAGGTTTTCCAGCACATCGAGTGCGGCCATGAGTGGCGCGCCCCAGAGCAGGGAATCGAAGCGCCGCGCCAGCTGATTACGCTCGAAGAGCCAGGCCAATAGCAGCAGGGCAAAGCTGCCGTACCACAGGGGGTGCAGGAAATCGAACCTGAAATGTCCCAGCAGCGCCGCGAGCTGAGCCTCGCTGAGAGAGGACATCACCGCCCGGAACACCGTCGGGTCGCAGGTGGTCTGGAGGGTCATCAGCATAAGGACGGCATCGCCCCGGTGCAGGATCCGGGTAATGGCCGTCTGCGAAACGAGAAAGGCCACGCCCGCAAGGGCGATCAGGAGAGGGCTGGCGTAGTGCCGGCGAACCGTGCTCATCAGGGATATGCATCCTTGCATCGATCCTCCTTCCGGGAGCCCCAACCTTCCATCGCCGGAGGTAAGCGGGGGTACGCGCCCCCGAAAAGGTGCCTCCCGGCAGGGAGCCTGCCCCCTGTCCGGCCGGACAAGCCGGCTGCAGATCTCTCGACGGGACTATCGCCCCTCGGCCGCGTGAATGCGGATCCCGCCGCCCCAACCATCGCCGGAGCCCTTGGACGCCTCCCCCTTTTGTTTCCTTCTTTGTGGTTATAACAGTGAATTGTGCAATCGCAAAGATAATCGAGGTCGCGGCGGGATGCCCATTGATGGGGGCCGCTCTTCTTGGGGATGATCCCCGGGCAGGCCTGGGGCCTCCCTGAAGCCGCAGGCGGCAAGGGAGTTCGACCCCCAAGCTACCCGGACCAATCCTTGACCTTGATAAACAGTGTCATTGTGAGAATGGATAAGGCTTTGATCACCAGGGTGCGCAGGGACCTTCCCAGGGATTCATCCCCATGATTAAGACTCACTGTTCTTGAAAGGGGCCTGGGGGGAAACTTCTTGCAAGAAATTTCCCCCAGGCAAATAAAGCGAGACCGCGTTCTCACCCTAATATCTGTGTCCAATTTATGCACCCGTCCATAAGCTCAAAACCAAACCGATCGTTCAGAGGCCTCCGGGCGGGTTGCGGATATCCTTCCATTTCCGGAAAGGTAGAGCCACCTGGCTTACCAGGCCGGTCTTCTATCCCCACACCTTCCATGCCGAAAAATACTTGAAACAAGGTACCTTGACACCGACAAGGCCTTCGCATACAGTTAGCTTATAAAAACATAATATACCTTGAAAGGTTATGCCATGTCGAATGCAGCGGCGAAGGTCGAACGCCTGGAAGAGATCATCGATGCAGCCATCCGGAACAATCCACACAGCAAGGAGATCATCAACGCCTTCAAGCCCCTGCTCATCGAAAAGATCCGCCTCATGGAAAAACTCGATCTTGACGGCCGCAAGACGCCGGATCTCGGTGAATCCGGTCTCAAGAATGGTGTACCCCTGATGCGGCAAAATGATTGTATGCCCGACAAGGATGCCTGTGAGATGATCACGCTGTCCGTGCTGCCCGCGCTCCAGCAAGGATTCCCGCAAATCTCGTCCGAGCTGGACAAGCTTAGCATGGGCATCAAAGAAGGTTCGATCATCCTCCCGGAGTATTTTGCCTTGGCGTCTGACGAAGGGGGAGAGCTTGTCGACAAATGGATTGCGAAAACAGGTATATCCGGGCATGTCCTGCGGTTTGCTGCCAGGATAACGGGAAGGATCCACCTCGAAAAGATAGCCGTCACTTGGGCGGACCTCATCAAGGATCTCCCCTGGGAAAAAGGCTATTGCCCCATCTGCGGATCTCTCCCCATGATTGCAAAAGTCCGGGAAAAAATTGGAACCAGGCTGCTCCACTGTTCGCAGTGCGGCCACGAATGGACCTTCAGCAGGGTGATCTGCCCCGCGTGCGAGGGCAAAGACCAGAAGGCCATGACCTATTTCTTCGTGGATGACAACAACAAAGATTGTGCGTTCGTGTGCGAGAAGTGCAAGCGATACCTTATCACCGTAAACCAGGTGAGCGACCTTGCCGACTTCAATGCGGAAGCTTCCGCCTTGAGTCTCGTGCACCTGGATGTCCTCATGCAGGAAAAAGGCTACCGCCCCATGGCCGAGTGCGAGTGGAACGCCTGCTCATAATCCCTTAGGGATACCGGTCTTATCGGTAGTGTCTTTGCAATGTCAAACCCGATAAACGGGATAAATCTCCTGCCTTAATTATGTTATATATAACACAACTAATAGTTTTTATTTATATTTTGAGCCGAATTATTCCTTTTATTTCTTGACTTCATCGACAGGAAGTTTCAATATGCTTTCGTTTATATATGTATCAAATTACTTAATTAAGGGGGTTTTGATGGAAGTTACCCGAAGAGGCTTCCTGAAACTGTCTGGAATTGTAGGTGCATCGTCGGCTTTGGGCCTGAACTTCAAACCGGTGAATGCGTACGCGGCCGAGATCAACAAGATGAACCGGTTGAAATCGGCCAAACAGTACACCACGGTCTGCGCCTATTGTTCATGCGGCTGCGGCCTGATCTGCAGCGTGGACAACAAGACCGGCAAGGTATTCAACATCGAGGGCGACCCCGAACATCCCATCAGCGAAGGCTCGCTGTGCGCCAAAGGTGCCGGTTTCTTCGACCTGACCGAGGCCAACAACTACCGCCTCAAGAAGGTCCAGTACCGGGCACCCTACAGCGACAAGTGGGAAGTCAAGGACTGGAACTGGGCCATGAACCGCATTGCGCGCCTGACCAAAGACGCCCGCGATAAGGACTTCGTGGTCAGAAACAAGCAAGGCCAGTTGGTCAACCGGGCCGAGAGTGTCGCCCACCTCGGCAGTTCCAACATAGACAACGAGGAGTGCTGGCTGATCAGCGCCTCGGTAAGGGCCATGGGCCTGGTGTATATCGATCACCAGGCAAGGGTCTGACACAGCCCCTCCGTAGCGGCTCTGGGAGAGTCGTTTGGCAGGGGTTCGATGACGAACCACTATATCGATCTGAAAAATAGTGATGTTAT
>CAZUDI010000059.1:0-24164 GCA_964618975.1 uncultured Bacteriovoracaceae bacterium
GCGGCACCCACTTCGACCCCGACGTGGTCGACGCCTTCCTGGCGCATGCCGACGAATTCAATCAGATCCGCGAGGTCCTGCAGCAGGAGGATCGACAGCAGGCCGTGGCCGAGTAACCCCCCGTCCCTCCCGACAGATCGACGCCGGGGCCCAGAACGATCCGGCCTCTCCCCCTTGCCGGCATGGTTTTCCCCAACCCGTTGAGGGGGCCCACACGCTGATACAAGCCTTCTGATTCTCTCAAGGCTTACTCGAGCCTCCCACACATGCCGGGACGAACCCGCAGCCTAAAAGGGGAACTGCACCAACCTGCCAGGTGGGGCGCGGGGAGGCTGTCCACCGGCGCCCAAACAACGACCCCGATAGTGGCCGACTACCCCAACAGATCGCTCTTTTAATCGCTATGGGCTGAATTCCCTTAGCTTTTACGGCGTCGCGCGGGTCTAGGGCCTGCCCTGGAATTCATACCCCAGCTTGCTTATGGCGGAGAGGCCCTGCTCCAGAAAAACAGGGCCTTGGCTTGGGAAAATTCCCCCTTCGATAAGCATGCACGCAATGGGGGAAAAGGCCAGCCTCGGGTAGGGCCGGCCGCGTGACACACTTACCTACAAGGGCGCCTTCAGGGGATCGGCCTCGGCGTTCCGGCCGTCACCATGGAAGGAGCACCCTTCCCGTCGGGGGATCCTCCGTGATTTTGCTGTCTCAGGGGTTCTGCGTGACGCTGCTGCTGCGGTAATCCGCCAGACGCTTGGTGATCAAGGCCGCCTTCTTAGTATCCATATAGGAAAGGATACCGCCGGCAATCTCACCCTTCATGTCTAGGAACACCTGCACGGCCACATTGAGATCCATGTTGTTCATGAGGTCGGCGGCGGCCTTGGGTTTCATGGACGAATAGATCTTCACCAGATGTCTGACCCGCTCGTTGCTCTCCACGCGGTAGGCATCGATCTCCTGCTGGATGCTGGCCTGCAGGGTCTCGAGCCGCTTGATCTTGGCCTCAACGGCCACCTCGAGCTCCCGGAGCTCCACCTCCCGGACCTTCATTTCCTCTTCCCGGGCCCTCAGAAGTTCCCACTGGTCCCCGGCAGGGGTATCCTCCGCCGGCAGGGCGACACGCGGCTGCGGCTCGTCATCCGCCACGGCATAGCCGGGATGGGTCTGCAGGTAGGCCATAAGCAGCCCCAGATTGATCACTATTGCCAGAACTAGGATCCGTTTGGCTCTCATTGTGGACTCCTCTGCCTTCGCAAGGCGATTTCATCCATGAACTGCGTCTCCCGCTTGCGTTCGCTGTCCTCGTAACGCGCCTTCTCGATCTCCCGCAGCCGCTCCATGATCTTGAGCTCCTTGAGCGCCCCCAAAAGTTCCTCCCGCCGCAGGTCCGCGACTTGGCGCGCCTCGTCCAGACGCCTGTCAAGGGCGGTAATTTCGTCATCGAGGTAGCCAATATAGTTCCGACACTGACGCAGCTCCGTGGCCATAAGCCCGGAGGCCATGCGTTCCATGAGCCCCTGCTCAAGCTCGTCGGCCTCGTGCCGGTGGCGGGCGATGTTTTCCTCGATCTCCTGCACCTGCCGCTGGGCCCGTGCAAACACCTGCCGCGCCATGGTCTCCCGGATCTGTCTGACGCGCAGCACCTTGTCGAAGCGGAACCTGAACATCACGTGACCTGCCGCTCGAAGATCTGCTTGAGCCTGTCCAGACACGCCGGCATGTCGGCGCGTTCATCGATGTCCTGCCTCAGATAGTGCTGCACGTCCTCGATGAACACCAGGGCCTTGTCGATCTCCGGATTGTTTCCCGAAACATAGGCCCCGATATTAATGAGGTCCTTGGCCTCCTCATAGACCGCCAGGATCTCCTGCATCCGGGAAGCCAGCTCCAGATGAGAGCTGTCCACCACATCCTTCATCACCCGGCTCACGCTCCGGAGCACATCGATGGCCGGATAGTGGTTGCGAGCGGCCAGCTCACGCGACAGGACGATGTGCCCGTCCACGATGGACCGCACCGTATCCGCCACGGGTTCGTTGAAGTCGTCCCCCTCCACCAGCACGGTGTACAGCCCGGTGATGCTGCCGGCCGAGGCGGAAATGCCGGCACGCTCCAGCAGCTTGGGCATCTTGGCAAAGCAGGACGGGGTATACCCCTTGGTGGTGGGAGGTTCGCCGATGGCCAGGCCGATCTCCCGCATGGACATGGCATAGCGCGTAACCGAGTCCATCATGAGCAGGACATCCTGGCCCCGGTCCCTGAAATATTCGGCGATGGTCGTGGCGAGATAGGCGCCCCGGATGCGGATCAGGGCCGGCTGGTCCGAGGTGGCGGCCACCACCACCGAGCGCCGCAGGCCCTCCTCGCCCAGATCGCGCTCGAGGAACTCCTTGACCTCCCGGCCGCGCTCCCCGATGAGCGCGATGACGTTCACGTCCGCCACGGTATGGCGTGCCATCATACCCAGCAGCACGCTCTTGCCCACGCCCGACCCGGCCATGATCGCCATGCGCTGTCCCTTGCCCACGGTGAGCCCGGCATTGATCGCCCGGATCCCCAGGTCGAGCGACTCTGATATTCTGCGTTTCTCCAACGGGTTCTGCCCAACCCCATAGAGGGGCAGCTCGTCTTCGAGCATGAGCAACCCCTGCCCGTCCAGCGGACGGCCGAGCCCGTCGATGACCCGCCCCAGCAGGGATTCTCCCACCTTGACCACCGGCGACGAGCGCCGGGCCACAATCGTGCTGCCCGGTCCGATCCCGTTGAGGTCTCCGAGCGGCATGAGGAGCACGCGGCGGTCCTTGAACCCCACCACCTCGGCCATGAGGGACTTCTGCATGTCCCGGGAGTAGATCTCGCACATACCTCCCAAGGCGCTGCCCGGACCGTGGCCCTCCACCACCAGCCCCACGACATTGGTCACCCTGCCGCGCACCTGGACCGGTTCGATCCCGGAGACGACCGTCAGGGCCTCGTTTATCCTAGTCATCTTCCACCAGGGCGTCCCGGATCAGCTCGATCTGCGAACGGATGGTCGCATCGATGTCCCCGAACTCGGTCCCGATAATGACCCCGCCGCGCTCGATGGAGGCATCCTCGATGATGTGAACCTGCTTCTTCCCCACGAGCTGCCGGGAGAGAATCCTCTCCACATCCCGGATGTACTCGAAATCGGAAGGGTGCAGCCTAACGCGCACCTCGTCCGTCTCCATGAGGTGCATACTCGCGGCCCTGACCACATCCAGGATGAGCTCCGGCTCGAGCTGCACCTCCCGGTGCACCACCTTTTCCGCGATCATGACCACGAGACTGAGCAGCTGCTCCTGATGACGCTCCGTGTAGGTCTTCCTGAGGCTGGCGATCTCGTCCAGGGCCTGCCGCAGGGCGTCGAAGAGAGGCTCGATCCTTTTGATGGCCATCTTCTGCCCCTGCTCCTGTCCCTGTAGCAGGCCGGCCTGGTAGGCCTCCATCTCGATGGACTCCTTCTGGGCCCGGGCCTTGCGGATGATATCCTGGGCCAGATGCTCCACTCGTTCCAGAGAGGCCTGTGGTCTGGTCCCCATCTCCCTGACGCTGTAGGGGGTGACCGTGCAATCGTTCTCGGGTTTGAGGATCTTAGATGAGGACATCCTCGCCCCCCTTGCCTCCGATGACGATCTTGCCCGCCGACTCGAGCTTTCTGACCACCCGTACAATACTCTGCTGCGCCGCTTCCACATCGGAGAGCTTCACCGGCCCCATGGACTCCATGTCTTCCATAAGCATCTCGGAGGCCCGCGAGGACATGTTGTCGAGCACCTTGCCCTTGAGCGGCTCACTGGCCGTCTTCAGTGCCAGCACGAGATCCTCGTTGGTGATTTCCTTGAGGATCGTCTGGATTCCGCGGTTGTCGATGTTGATGATGTCCTCGAAGACGAACATCTTCTGCCGGATGCTTTCGGCCAGATCGGCATCCATCTCTTCCAGGAAGGAGAAGATGTTGTTCTCGGTGGTGTTATCCAGCGTGTTCATAATCTCGGCCACGGCCTCCACCCCGCCCATCTTCTTGCTCTCGATGCTGCCCATGGATTCGATTTCCTTCTTGAGCACATCATCCACGTCCTCGATCACCCCTGAGGGCACAAGCCCCAGGTTGGCCATGCGGACGATGATCTCGGGCTGCAGCTTTTCTGGGAGATTCTTGATGATCTCCGCGGACTTGCTGTTGTCGAGATGCGCCAGGACCAGCGCGATGGTCTGCGGGTGTTCGCCCTTGAGATAGTCCACCAGGATGGCGGTATCCACATGCCTGAGGGAGGAAAAGGCCCCGGTGTCCGTGGCCTGGGCGATGGAATCCATGATGGGCCTGGCCTTCTCCGGGCCGAGGGCGTCCACAAGGGCCTTCTCCAGGAAGTCCATGCCTTTGCCGGTCACACCGCTCATCTCCGCACTGCGGCGCTGAAACTCGTCCATGATGTTCTGCACCATCTCCACGGGGATGGTGATGTCCTCCATGGTGGCCATGCACTTGCCGAGGGTCTTGATCTCGTAGTCGCTCAGGCCCTTGAAGATCTCCCGCGAGAAATCGTCGCCCATCGCCATGAGCAGGACCGCAGCCTTCTGGGGGCCCTCCAGACTACGTATGCGCGCCATTTATGCCTTCTCCTGCAACCAGGCCTTCACCACCGCGGTGGCCGTGCCGATATCATCCCGGGATATACCCTCGATGAGCTTGCGCTTGCCCTGAACAGCCAGTTTCATCTCGTCGCTCTTGGCCACGGCCTCAATCTTGGGCACCTCCTGCCGCTCCAGCAACTCCCGTTCATCGCCCGCCAGGGCCTTGTGCTCCGCGGACTCCTCGGCGATCACCTTGATCGAACGTGGCAGCCAGCGTAAAAGCGGCCTGATCACCAGCAGCAACAGCAGCAGCACGATGAGGAAAAAGACCGCCGGCTTGACCAGGCTGGTGATCAACTCCCGCCGTTTCTCCTTCTCGGACAGGGCCATGTAATCCGTGTCGTCCTGCGCAAAGGGCATGCAGGACACCGAAATGGAGTCGTCCCTGTCCGCACTGAATCCCACCGCGTGACGCACGGCATCCTCGATCCCCTTGAGCTCTTCATCCGGCCGGGCCGCGAAGACCCGCTTGCCGGAATCGTCCGTCCGGTAGCTCCCGTCCACCACCACAGACACGGTCAGGCGCGTGATATCGCCCGGAGATTGGATGCGCTCAGTCTGATTGCGGCCGATCTCGTAGTTCCTGACCACGCTGGACCCCCCCGCACCGCCTCCCGGGGCCAAGGCCACCGCCCCGCCCCGCCCGGTGGGCAGATTGGACGGTGTCCCGGACAGACCGCCGGGCACGCCCGCGCCCGGCGTGAACTGGTTGGAGAGCTCTTCACTGCGGACCACCTGGATCTCTGGGTCATAGGTATCGTTGACGCTCTTGACCATATCCATGTTCACGTCCGCGCTCACCTTCACCACCGCCGCCCCGGGGCCCACGATCTTCTCCAGCAGGTCCTGCGCCCGGTTCTCCAGCGACTGTTCGATGGCGTGCTTAATCTCCAGGTGGTTGCTCGCAAAGGCGACCGCATTGCCCTCGTCCTTGCCCTCGTACAGCACCCGTCCTCGGATATCCACGATGCTGATGTTTTCGGGGTTGAGTCCGCGCACGCTCTTGGCCACCAGGTAAACGATGCCCTGGACCTGCGGCGCGGCGATGCGGCTGCCGCCCTTGGTGCGGATTACGATGGAGGCCTTGGCAGGCTTCTCGTCCTCGATGAACACGCTCTCCTTGGGCATCGTTATGTGCACCCGGGCGTAGTCCACCTCTTCCAGGGACATGACGGTATTGGCGAGCTCGTTCTGCAGGGCCCGCTGATAGTTGATCTTCTGTACGAATTCCGAGGTGGAAAATTTCGTCTCGTCGAAGAGGGCAAAGCCCTCGCCCACGCCCCCCTTGGGCAGGCCCTGGGCCGCCAGACTCAGGCGCGTCTCGTAGACCTGCCCCTCGGGGATCATGAGCGCCGTCCCGCCCTTGACGAGCTTGTAAGCGATGCGATCCTCCTTGAGATTCTGCACGATGAGCGCGGCATCGCTCTCGCTGAGGTCGGTGAAAAGGTACTGGTATCGGGGCTCCATGGTCCACATGAGACTCACGATCACCACGGCAATGGTCAGCCCCACGGCGGTCAGAAGCCCCACCTTCTGCCCGGCGTTCATCCCGTCAAGCTTGGCCTTGAACTGATTGACGAAATCGTTCGGGCTCATCGCAGCCTCAGCAGTTCATTATATCCTTCGATGATCTTGTTCGTGCTCGTAACCAGCAACTGCAGCGAGATACTGGCCTTCTGCATCGTGATCATGGCATCATGAATACTTTCCACCTGGCCCTGGGCCAGATCCAGCGAGGCCTTTTCGGAGGCCTTGAGAGAGGCGTTGGTCTCGGAGATAGCCGCCTTAAGGGTGTCCGCAAAGCTGCTGCCCTTAGTCCGCTGACCCTTGGGCGCTGACTCGATCATCTCCGGTGCCAGGAATGCCGTGTCAATCTTCATTACTGCCTCCCGATCGTGAGGGCCTTGAGGGCCATATCCTTCTGGGCCTTGATGGCCGTGGTATTGGCCTCGAAGGCGCGCGTCGCCCCGGTGAGATTCACCATCTCTTCCATGATGTTCACATTGGGCAGGGTGAGGTAGCCGCCCTCGTCCGCGTCGGGGTGGGCCGGGTCATAGACGCGCCGTCCGGGGGACGCATCCGAAACCACGCGCTCCACCTCCACCGCGCTGAGCTCCTCGTCAAAGGTGCGGGCCCTGAGCATGACGTCCCGGCGCTGATAGGGCCCCCCTTCGGGGGTCCGCGTGGTGTTGGCATTGGCGATATTCGACGAGATGACATTCAAGCGCGTGCGCTGCGCCCTAAGTCCGCTGGCACTGATATCCATGGCGGTAAAAAGATCCATTACTTTATCCCCTTGATGGTGTCCTTGATGCCGGCCAGCTTGCGCTCCACCGTCTGGGCCGTGGCGTCATAGAGCAGCTGGTTCTGAGAAAGTTTCATCATCTCCCGGTCGATGTCCACCGTGTTGGCGTCGTTGCCGATGCGTGCATAGGCATCAACCTCCATGCGGTAGGCACGCTTGGCCTGCCTCCCGCCCCGGTGCTCGGGATGGGTGGTGGCGAGCCTCAGGGAACTCTCGAGCTGCTCGTCAAAGGAAAGCTCCTTGGCTCGATAGCCTGGAGTGTCCATGTTGGCGATATTACTAGATATCACACCTTGACGTGCCACGCGGTAATCCATCGCCGCCTTGAGCTGGGCAAGCGTGCTATCGAAGATTCCTCCCATCATGCTCCTCCTGAATGAGGACAAGCAATTCCCGTACCAAGCAGGCCAATCCGCATCAACGCTGACGCAGGCGTCTTTTTGTCAGGACGGTTTGACTGTGAGCGTGTCGGAATTTTGACCCTGCTGCCGGTATTCATTGAGCTTGTTCCTCAAGGTGCGGATACTGATACCCAGAAGTTCGGAGGCCCGGGTGCGGTTGCCCCCCACCTCGTGCAGCGTCGAGAAGATGAGCTGGCGCTCCATCTCCGAGATGGTGCTCCCGGTAAGGCCCGGCCCCCTGAGATCCGGCGCGGTATCGCTGCCAAGAAGGAGATCGTCCGGCCCGAGGACCTCACCTTCGGCGAGGATCACGGCCCGCTCGATGACGTTCTCGAGCTCCCGCACATTGCCGGGCCAGGCATAGGCCTTCAGGGCCGTAAGCGCCTCCGGGTGCAGGCCCTTGGGAGGCATCTGCTCCCGGCTGGAAATCTTGTGCACGAAATGCACGGCAAGCTTCTCGATGTCGCCCGGGCGCTGTCTGAGGGGCGGTATGCACAAGGGGATCACGTTCAGGCGGAAAAAGAGGTCCCGGCGAAAACGGCCCTCCCGGATCTCGGCTTCGATGTCCCGGTTGGTGGTGGCGATGACCCGGAAATCGACCGCAATGGCCTGCTTGCCGCCTACGCGGTCGATCTGTCGCTCCTGCAGGACGCGCAGGAGCTTGGCCTGCAGACCGAACCCGATCTCCGTGATCTCATCCAGCAGGATGGTACCTTTATGGGCCTGTTCGAAGCGCCCCACCCGACTGGCATAGGCCCCGGTGAAGGCGCCCTTCTCGAAGCCGAAGAGTTCGCTCTCCGCAAGCGTCTCGGGGATGGCGGCCAGATTGACCCCCACATAGGGTCCCTGGGAACGCCGGCTCAAACGGTGGATGGTTCGGGCAATGACCTCCTTGCCGGTCCCGCTCTCACCCTGGATCAGGATCGGGGCCTGGGTCGGGGCCACCTTGCGCACGACCTCCAGGATCTTCATCATCCCGGGGTCCTCCGCGATCAGGGCCCCTTCATCCTTACCGTTGAGGGCCGGGGACTTCAACATCACCTGCAGCACCTGCGTGATTTCCTCGGCTCGAAAGGGCTTCTTGAGAAAATGTGTGGCCCCCCGGCAGATGCACTCCTTGGCCGTGGCCGTGTGCCCGATGGCCACGATCTCGATCGAGGGATAGACCTGTTTGGTGCCCTCGAGCGCCTCCAGATACTCGTCCGAGATCACGGCGATAGGGTGCATATCGGGATCGATGCCTCCCAGGAAGCCGTCCTTGTCGGTGTATCCGTAGGCACGCTGTCCGAGACCGTCGATGAGCTCGGACAGGATCGTGACGGTCTCGTGATCTGCATCCAGTACGGCTATGCCCATAGCTCACTGCTCCCCGAAGCGGTTTTTTATCTCCCGGAACTGGGTGAGGCTCTCCTGCACCCTCAGCCCGCCGAGGGCCCCCCGCACGGCACTCACGAGCATCTGGTCCCGGCTGCCCTGCAGCACCTCATTCAGCATCTGCTCTCCCTGCGGCACTCGCCCTTCCTGAAGGGCGATCTGAGCCAGGTGGTACAGGCTCCACCAGCGGCACTCGGACGCGGGGTAGGCCTCCATCAAGGCCTGGAACAAGGCCTGGGCGTGCTGTGGCTGACCTTCCTGCCAGAGCATCTTCCCGCGCCGATACAAGGCGCGCTCGATAATCGGGGAGTTCGCCTGCCGGCCCAGGGCGATAATCCGCTCCAGGGTCTCACCCTCCGCCTGCACATTCCCCAGGCGGTGATAGCAGTTCACCAGGATATCCAGGTTGGCCAGCGCACGCTCGTCGCCTATGGCCGCGATCATTTCCAGGAAGGGGACCGCCTCCCCACAGCGGCCCAGCTTGTAGAGAAGCTCTCCGCGGGCCTCCTTCATCCGGCCGGCCTTTTCCCCGTCCGCATAGTCCTGAAGGTAAGCGGCATTCCAGGCTTGCGCCGCGGCGAGCCTGCCCTGGGCATAGTCGATCTCGAAAAGCAGACTGAGGGCGGGCGCCCTCCAGGGTGACATCCTCTGCTCGCACTCCAGCAGCAGCCTGCGGGATGTGCCGTCCTGCTCGAGCGCATGCAGCGCCTCTCCGATAACGAAAAGGATCTCGGGATCCTGGATCTCCAGGAGAAAGCTCTCCTGATACAGGCTATACAGCTCGACGATCTGAGCATGCTGCTGCCCGGCAGAGAGTTCCTTGATACGACGGAGGATGCCCTTCTCGGCCTCGGCTTGCGCATAGGCATGGATGGGGTTATCCTTTTTCGTATCGAGCCAGGCCCGGTAATAGGCGCTGAAGGCTTCATTCCAGTCCCCATGGCGGGCATAGGTCTGGGCCTTGCGGAGCTTGACGATAGCATCCAGGGGCCCCTGGGCGTCTTCGGGGGCGATGGAGATCGTCTCGTAGATGTCCAAGATCTCGTAATAGATCTTGTCTGAGAGCCGATCGTGAAGCCTGAGATCCTCTTCCATGAGGATGCGTGCCCTCCTGAGCTTGGCAACCACCCCGCTGTCCGTGCGCGGCGCAAGGTTCTCCACCTCGGAAAAGACCTGGATGGCCTGATCCACCTGCCCGAGATGGTACAGACAGTCCCCGAGCTTCACCAGATAACCCGCCCGGTCTTCGGGGACACCGAGGTTGATAACCTGCAGCAGGTATTCCTTGGCCCGGGGATAATCATCCCCCTTGAAGGTGGCATCCGCCAATCGCGCATACAGCGTCGGATCCTTCTGCAGGAGGACGGGGTCGCGTTCCAGGGCCGCCTCGTAACGCGCGAGCGCCTTGTCATAGGCATTCAGCCCCAGGTAGGTATCCCCTGCAATCACTTGGTAGTACGCCTGGACCTCCGCGGGCAAACCCCCTTCGCCGAACTCATTGAGCAGCCTCTTCTGGGCCACGAAGGCATCCTCGAAGAGTTCCTTGCGGTTGAGATAATCGATCTCGGCCACCATGGCGTGCTCGGCCACCTCATCAATGGCGGAATCCTTCAGGTAGCGGATATATTTCAGGGCTTCGGCAAGCTGACCCGCCCGCAGCAACATGTCCACATACTCCAGCATGACCTCTTCGCGTTCACGCCCCACGGACAGGGTCTCTATCCCCCGCGACATATGCAGCAGCGCCTCTTCGATACGAGCCTCTTCTCCATAGGGATAGGAGGTCTTCCAGTAACACCTGCCCAGGAGGACCTGCTCCTCGGCCGTGAGGGATTCCGGATGGGAGTCCAGGATGCGGATACAGCCGGCGAGTTCGCCCTGGGCATAGGCCTCGCGGGCCAGGGTCCCTCGATCGCCCCCCTCGCCGAGCCCGGTCGTCAGGACGATCTCGTGCCTGAGCTCGAACAGCTCCAGCTCAAAATCGGACTCGACCGCCGTCAGCACCAGGGCCGTACCGTCCTCCATCCTGATCGCGTCTTGACGCTCGAGCTGTGGAATGCGGCCTATCCGGCGATCCAGCTGCTCACACTGCACCTCGCCATTAAACACCAGGAAGATCTTGCGATCCGCCTGCAGGACCTTGGGCCACATACCGTCCTGGATCCGGAAGACGAGTCTCGTCGTGCCCTGCCCTAGATAAACTGACAGATCCTCGATCGGACAGAAGGACGAGGTCTTTGACTCCGCCAGGATATCGATGACGTAGCGATGGGGATTGCGCAGGGAAAAGGCGGTGTGCGTGAACGGGCCTGAAACGCTTATGCGCGCCTCCTGCCCGTCAAACTGCACCCCCTGGATGAGGGCGAAGGACCCCAGACGCGTCGGATTGCCGATTTTGTCGGGAAATTTGACGATCAACGTCTGATTATCTCTGCTGATGGCGGGGACATGGTCATAATCCATGCTGAACACCACCCGCACCCGGTCCTCGTCGCCACCCAGGCTGATGGTCTTGGCCAGGGCATTATGGTCGATGCAGAGTGCGCCCGCCACGGCCAGGAGCACCAGCACCCATCTGATCGCTCGCCTCGATATCATCTTCACTGGGGACACATCATTCAACTTTCATGCCATCCCCGGGCATCCCTGACAAAACGTACGTACTTTGACCCTCGCATCAGGCGGGTCGGGTAGGGCGGGCAGGAGCTGTGTCCAGGTTCGGGAGTTCTGGTGGTCAGACGATATTGATCTCCGTCGGCTTCTCCAGATTCTGCTTCTTGATCTTCTCCACCAGGGTGGTACGGTTGAGGTGCAGGAGTTTGGCGGCCCGGTTTTTCACCCAGTTGCTCTTGTTCAGGGCCTGAACGATGATACTCTTCTCAAACTCGCTCACCGCCGTGGACAGGTCGATACCGTCCTCGGGCAACTCGAAGTGGGGCAGGAAGGTGGAGACGCTCGAGGAGCCAGCCAGGATCTTGTCGGGCAGATCACCAATCCCCACCTCGGGATCGTCGCAGAGCACGGCCATGCGCTCCACGAGATTCTCCAGTTCGCGCACGTTGCCCGGCCAGGCATAATGCATGAGCACGGACAGGGCGCCCTTGCTAAAACCCTCCACCTTGCTCGGCGAGCCGGCCTTGTACTTGTCAAGAAAGTGTTTCACCAGCAGAGGTAGGTCTTCGATACGGTCCTTGAGGGCCGGCAGGTGGACCGGGATCACATTGAGCCGGTAGTAGAGGTCCTCCCGAAAACGGCCTTCGGCAACCTCCTCCTCCAGATTTCGGTTGGTTGCCGCAATGATACGCACATCGGCCCGGATCGATTTGACGCCCCCCACCCGCTCGAACTCCCGCTCCTGGATCACCCTCAGGAGCTTCACCTGCAGATTGGGGCTCATCTCGGAGATCTCGTCCAAAAAGATGCTGCCTCCGCTGGCCAGCTCGAAGCGCCCGATACGGGTCCTGAAGGCGCCGGTGAAGGCCCCCTTCTCGTGACCGAAAAGCTCGCTCTCCAGCAGGGCTTCCGGAATGGCGCCGCAGTTGACGGGGACAAAGGAGTGCCCGGCCCGCGGGGAATTGTAGTGGATCGCCCGCGCCACCAGTTCCTTGCCGGTTCCCGAATCACCCAGCACGAGGATCGTGGATTCCGTGTTCGCTATCTTGCCGATCAGGTCGAACACCTTCTGCATCTTTTCGGAACTGCCCACGATATTGTCAAACTTGTAGCGTGTCTTGAGCTGTTCCCTGAGGTAGACGTTCTCCTCCTGCAACTTCAGGTGGTCGAGGGCCTTTTTTATCACTACCTTGATCTCCTCGGCCTTGAAGGGCTTGGTGAGGTAATCGAAGGCGCCCAGCTTCATGGCGTCCACCGCAGTCTTTACCGAGCCATAGCCGGTATAGATGATCCCGATGGTGTTGATCTGATTATCGACCAGGTACTGGATGACGCCCAGTCCGTCGAGTTCGGGCATATTGAGGTCCGTGAGCACCACCCGGTAGGTGTCCTGCGAGAGCTTGACCAGGGCCTCCTTCCCGTTGCAGGCGCATTCGACCTCATAGTCCTCGTCGGAAAGAATTTCCGTCAGATATTCACGGTTGTGCCCCTCATCATCGACGATAAGGATCCTGTCCCTGCTCATATGCATTCCCGCCTGTGGCTATAGTATACGCTGTTCCACCGACAGCGTCAATATCTAGACGCTGATGGAGAGCTACCGCTAAAGGACTGCCCCTCAGGGCACAAGATTGACCCTCTCGCGCATATCCTTACCGGTCTTGAAAAAGGGCAGCCGTTTGTCCTTGACCTTGATCTTGTCTCCACTCTTCGGATTGCGTCCGATGTAGGGCTTGTATTCGCGGATGACGAAGCTGCCGAAGCCTCGAATCTCCACCCTACGGTTGTTCTTCATAGCCCGAATCATGGATTCGAGGATGGTGTTGACTACGGCCTCTGCCTTCTTGGGGTGCAGCGCCATGCGCATGGAGAGCTCCTCGATCAACTCAGACTTGTTCATATATACCCTCCCAGTTATGTGATATCACAATAAAATATAAACCTGATTCTATATATGTCAAGTTTTTTTCTGTCTTTTTAGCATCTTATGTAGGCCACTAAGCTCCACTGCAGATAACTCCCTGATTTCACCTGGTTTCATGCCATCAAAAGAGATCGGGCCAACCGCAATCCGCGTGATATCCGTAACGTTGAGACCCACGCTTGCGGCCATACGCTTGATCTGATTCTTAAGCCCCTGCCGCAGGACGATCCTCACCACCGTGGCATGCGCCTCGTCCCGGAGACGCTCGATCCTGGCGGGCCGGGTCTTTTTCCCATCGAGCAGCACGCCTTCGGCCATGGCATGCAGCGCCTGTGCCCGTGCCCGGGGTACGAGCCGCACCTCGTACACCTTGGGCACATCGAAGGCGGGATGGTGCACGGCATGCGCCAGGTCACCGTCGTTGGTGAGCAGCAGCAGCCCCTGGGCGTCAAAATCAAGGCGGCCCACCGGGACCACCCCGCGATATCTCCCGGGGATATAGTCCCTGACACACGGCCGACCTTGGGGATCGTGCAGGGACGTGATCACGTTCTTCGGTTTGTACAGGGCAAGGTAATGGACCTTCTGGGGAGTGATCCGGCGCCCGTCCACCTCGACACGGTCACGCTCGGGATCCACATCCGTTCCGATGGTACCCGGGGTGCCATTGATACGCACCCTCCCCACGCCGATCAGTTCGTCCGCCCGGCGACGCGAGATCTCCCCACTGAGTGCGATGAACTTGTTGAGGCGCATATCCAGAGGCTATACCCGAATCCCCCGCCGAGGTCCATATCGACCTCAGGTCCCTCTCTGGCAACCGGGGTCCTTAAGCGTGCGGTGGCAGGCGTCACAGGGCTGCGCATTGAAAGGCTCGGTGTCGGCATAGACGATGAGGCTGATATCCTCCTCGATCTCGTAGAACCTGGCACACCGGGGACAGAACAGCCTTCCGAGGCTGTCGAGATATCCGATGATGGGCTGTGGTTCACCGTCCGCTGGGGTGCTCCGGCCCCCCTTGAACTCGCTGATCACCCCCAGTGTGGCGCAGGCCGGGCACAGGTGACCCTCCTCGGCCCGCCAGAAGGTGGTCGGGCACTTGGGGTTCATGCAGTAATAGGTCTGCACCCGGTTTCGGTTCTGTTCGTAGAGGTCGGCGACGATATCCTGGATGGTGGTGTAGTGGTTTCTCAGTCTCGAGGCCGAAGAGCCCTGGCGTCCCTTCGCCGCCTCGCTGATCCGGGTATCCGGGGACTCCACATCCGGCTTTTCTTCTCCGATCTTTTTCATCATGACCCTCCGCTCCTGTTCGAGCACGTCTCTCTTATACAGACATATTAGGATCAACTATGCCTGAATTCAATGCGATCCTGAGGCAGCGCCCCCGCAAGACCGATGCCCTTCAGATCGATGGCGGCGGCATAGACGAGGACCTCCAGCCCGGCCGCAACGGCCCGGTGCAATTCATCCGCATAGGCTGCATCGATCTGCCCGGCCACCCGGAAGCCACGGGCGTCCATACGCTGAACCAGATAGACCAGGCAGCAGCGCCCGCCGCGCCGCAGCTCTCCTGTCAGTTCCCGCAGATGTTTGCGCCCGCGGACGGTTACGGCATCGGGGAACATGGCCACTCCGTCGTCCACCAGGGTGCAGCTCTTGACCTCGACGAAACACTCGCGCCGGTGGGGATGCCGCAGCCTCAGATCGATACGCGAGTTCTCACCGTAGGGTACTTCGCGCGCCAGCTCGAGATACCCGCCGAGTTCTGGAATGCGCCCCCGTGATACGGCTGCGGCCACCACCGCATTCGCCAGCTGGGTGTTCACCACCACGAAGGAGCGTGGCATGGCAATCAGCTCCCAGGTGTAGGCTGTCCGTCGGGCCCCGGAGGGCGCCTGCGACAAGAAAACCCTGCGGCCCGGCTCACAGCAGGAGCGCATGCGGCCGGTGTTGGGGCAGTGCGCCTGCACCGTCTGGCCGCCCGCGAGCCGCACCTCGGCGATGAAGCGCGAAGTACGCCGGATAAGCCGTCCCTCGATCAGCCCCGGCCATGTATGCAGTCTGTCCGTTTTCTGACTCATCCCCTGCCCCTCTAGCAGGTCCCGCCCCTTGCGTGCAAGGGCACATCCTTGGGTCAGGGAACGTTTTGACAGTACGGCAGCCATGCGGTATAAGCCACTGCATATGAACGACCAGATCACCCAGATCATCCTGCTCGTTGTGCCCGTTCTCTTTTCCATCAGCGTCCACGAGGTCTGTCATGGTTATGCCGCCTACCACCTGGGAGACCCCACGGCCAAACTTGCCGGCCGGCTGACGCTCAACCCCATCAAGCACATCGACATCGTGGGGCTGCTGGTATTGTTTGTTACCCGCATGATCGGCTGGGCCAAACCCGTACCGGTGGATCCGCGCTATTTTCGGAATCCCCGCCGGGACATGATGTGGGTCTCCCTCGCAGGGCCGGCCTCAAACCTGGCGCTGGCCTGTGTCGCCGCCGTCGTGCTCCGGCTTTTCGGCGGGCTCCTTTCGGTACCCATCATGCTGCCCATCGCCTACATGGTGCAGCTCATGGTGATGATCAATGTGGGGCTGGCCATATTCAACCTCATCCCCATTCCACCCTTGGACGGGGGGCACATCCTCCAGGGGCTGCTGCCCCTCAACCTGGCGCAGTCCTATTCACGCATCGAACCCTACGGGTTCATCCTCCTGCTGGTGCTCATCTTCAGCCGGGCGGTGGACATGGTGATCTTCCCCATTATCCGCGCGATCGTCACCCTCCTGCTCGCGTTATGATACTCCGGGGGGGTTCCGTTCTGGCCGATTATCTGGTAATGACCCCCCTCAAAGGCCCCGCGGCCCGGGTGGGCGCATTCGTGCCGCAGCGGTGACCACTATCTGACAATCATCGAGGAGTATTATGGAACTAAAACGCATTGTGTCAGGCATACGGCCCACGGGCGAGCTGCATCTCGGCCACTATCTCGGGGTATTGAGGAACTGGGTGGAACTCCAGGATACCTACCAGTGCTTCTATTTCGTGGCCGACTGGCACGCCCTGACGAGCGAATACAAAAATCCCCTCATCCTGGAGACGAGCTCCCGCGATATGGTGATCACCTGGCTCAGCGCCGGCATCGATCCGCAGCGCTGCGTGATCTTCAGACAGTCCGACATCAAGGAACACGCCGAGTTCTTCCTGTTGCTCTCCATGATCACCCCGCTCTCGTGGCTCGAGCGCAACCCCACCTACAAGGAGCTGCGCGAGGAGCTCAAGGAGAAGGACCTGAGCACCTTCGGATTTCTGGGATACCCCGTGCTGCAGGCCGCCGACATCGTGATCTACAACGCCGCGTGCGTGCCCATCGGTGAGGACCAGTTGCCCCACCTGGAGCTGACCCGTGAAATCGCCAGACGATTCAATCACCTCTACGGCGACGCCATCCTCACCGAACCCAAGGAGATCCTCACCACGGCCCCCAGGGTGCCGGGGCTGGACGGACGCAAGATGTCCAAATCCTATCACAACGCCATCTTCATCGCCGAAACCCGCGAGAGCCTCTCGGCCAAGGTCATGCAGATGCTCACGGACATCAAACGCATGCGCAAAAGCGACCCCGGCGAGCCTGATGACTGCAACCTCTTTCCCTTCCACATCTATTTCACCGGCGAGGAACAGCGCCAGGAGATTGTGGAGGGCTGCCGCAAGGCCACCTGGGGCTGCGTGGAATGCAAGCGCGCCCTCATAGACAGCCTGGTTCGCGAGTTCGACCCGATCTGGGAGCGCATGGCGCACTATCGCCAGCAGCCGGCCCTGGTCGATGATATCCTCGCCCACGGCCGGCAGCAGGCCACGGACTGCGCTCGGCTCACCATGGAGCGGGTGCGTTCGGTCATGCGGACCGGGTAGGGTAAGTTTTCGGAGGTGTGAGTGGATTTCGTCCTGCATCTTACGCGCTTTGAGGGGCCCCTCGATCTCCTGCTCTATCTTATCGAAAAGAACCGCTTCACGATCGAAGACCTCGAGGTGTGCCCCATCGTGGACCAGTATCTGGGCTACATCAATACCCTGCGCTCCCTGGATGTGACCCTGGCCGGAGAATTTCTCGACATGGCCTCCTACCTCATCTGGCTCAAATCGTGCCTGCTGCTGCCCAGGACTGCGGTTGACGCCTCTGACGAGGAGCTTAACCCTGCCCGGCAACTGCAGGAAATGCTCCTGGCCTACCGGGCCATCAAGCTGGCCTCGCGCGAGCTGGCCGACCGGCCTCAGCTGTTCCGCGACCGCTTCCCCCGCGGACGGATCGAGGGGGGGGACAACCTGGCCCCCATGAGCATGGCCTCCCTGCTGCAGGCCATCGCGGCCATCCGCTCCCGCACGCGCAGATATGTCCTCAGCGTGGCCGCCACGCAGTATTCAATCCGGGAGATGATGGCGCGCATCTTCGGGATGCTCCGCCAAAAAGACCGCCTGGCCCTGAACGAAGTGCTTCAGAGCCAGGAGCGCAGCGAAAGGATCTCGGTGCTGCTGGCCGCCCTGGAGCTCTCAAAGACCTCGGTGGCCTCCCTGCTGCAGCGGCGTCTCTTCGCGGAGATCTTCATCGTGAAACGACCGACGGCAGCGGCCCTGGCCCCTGACGGCGTCGTGCCGGGCGAGGGATAGTCGCCATGGAAGACCGCGAGATCGTCGAGGCCCTCATCTTTGCCACCCACGGGGCCCTGCCCTTGCGCGAGATGCTCTCCGTCCTGCCGCAGTTGAAGGGGGGGGACATCGAGGCCCTCGTCGACGAGTTGAATGGGATCTATGACCGCACCGGTCGCAGCTTTCGCATTGCCAGGGCCTCTGAAGGGTACATGTTCGTCACGCGCGACGAGTTCTCTTTTTACCTCAAGCAATTGCAGCCCGCCACCAGACTCTCCCCCGCGGCCCTGGAGGTGCTGGCGCTCATCGCCTACAAAGGCCCCTGCACCAAACAGACCATTGACGGTATCCGGGGGGTCGACTCCGCCTCCTCACTGAAGAACCTGCTCAGGCACCAGCTCATCGATATCAAATCCGGCAAGCCCATGCGCTACTGCACAACCCCTCGTTTTCTCGAGATGTTCGGCCTGGACTCCCTAGCGGACCTGCCCGATATATCCCAGTTCGAGGAAATCTTCGGTGAATCTGCGGCGGGGCCTGAAACGGAGACCGCAGAAGGATAGCCTCCCCCCTGGGGGACTGCGCTGCGGATACCGCCTGCCGAGGGGATCACACCGGTTTGCTGATGTTCAGGAAGAGGTTCACCCCTTCGGGCTCCTTCTCCACCGCGAGACCGGCGTCTTCGGGAAGGCCCGCGGCGAGTTCCTTGATCTCCTCCTCGGAGCGATGCAGAAGGAACCACTCGGAACCGTATTCCATAATGAAGCGTTGGGGATTGTACTGCCCGAAGTTGCCGATGATGAGCAGTCCGCCGGGTTTCAGGAACGTGTAGAGCTTGTGAATAAGACGATTCGAGGCCCGTTGCGAGAGGTAATCGAAGAGTCCCGCCGTATACACCACATCGGCGTTCGTATAGATATCGCGCTCCCTGTCCTTGCCCACGATCAGCCGCTTGATGTTGTCTTCGACGAACTGTACCTCGATATCGTGCCTGGTGCTGATGGTCGCTTCGATGCGCGTACGCGCGTCCTGCAGGGCGAGCCGATCCTGATCCATCCCGATAAACTCCACGAAACAGGGGAGTTCCGTGCCCTCCAGGCTCTTGAGGATGTCGAAAAACTCCAGCGTGGGACCGCAGGCCACACTGATGACCTTCACACGGTCGTGCTTGCTGCGGGATTTCACCACCTCGCCGAGCTTGCCGTAGAGGTAGGCCCGGCGGTTTCTGACCGCCTTGGCCGCCGCACCCACGCAGTCGATCTTGCCCATGACCTGGGAAAAGACGTCCTCGCCCTCGAACTGATTGCGGTAGATGATGTTCATCATCTCGAAATCACCGGCATAGCCCAGGGGCTTCTCAAAGGCCCGCTGAAACAGCTTGGACTTCATGTAGAATTCGTGCAGCCGCTTCTGGAAGAATTCACGGTGGATGAAGTGCTGCTTGGAATCGTTGAAGCGGCCGATGATACGCGAGAAGTGATCGTAGTAGCGGTTGAGTTCCTCGCTCAGGGCATCAAAGGAGAGTTCGCGCAGCGTTTCCATAAGGGCCGGCTGTACCTCGGGATCCTCTTCTTTAATCTTCTCCTCTTCCTGTAGCAGACGTTCCTGAAACCCGCTCAGGATATAGTGCAGGTGAGAGGTCAGGTGGACGAACTCGGAATCGAGATTCTCCTCGATCGCCATGGACTGAATGAAATCGAGGAACTCGTTCTGGAGTTTGGTGATCTTGTCGGCCTTGATGATGGAATAGATATCCATCAGCCGGTCATTGAAGGTGCATCCGATACGGGAGACCTCGCCGCCCACCTCGTCCTCGTCCTGGACGTGAATGATCGTGGCCGGGCTGGCATGGATCTCCTGATCTAGCGAATAGAACTTGAGATCCGCAATGATATCGCCTATCTTGAACAAAAGGCTCCCGTCTTCCAGGAGAAAGGAGACCCCGGTGCGGGAATAATCCCTCACGGGACAGACGCGCTCGGTATCCTGAAAATCACGAAAACGAACGATCTTCGTGGTGTCACTCGGCTCAACAATATATCGTATGTCGCGTTTCAGCCTCAATGTTCTGCCCCTCCTCTCGACTCCATGGAAGATAGAATCGGCCGAGAAATCATAATACTTTAAAATAAAATCATGGCTAAAACCCCTTGGCGGGCCCCAAAACCCTCTGCGTGCCAGCGGCGGGGATCAGATCCGGCGTGACAGGATACGCCCGCTTCCCGCTAGTGCGCGCACTCGCTCATATCGCCGCCCAGTTTCGCCAGGGCATGCGGCAGGGCCTCGATCACCGCCGAGAGGCACTCCCGGACCGCCTTCGGGCTCCCGGGGAGATTGATGATCAGCGTCTGTCCGCGCGTGCCCACCACGGCGCGGGAGATCATGGCATGGGGCGTCTTCTCCAGGCTCTTTCGACGCATGACCTCCTCCATGCCGGGGACGCGCTTCTCGATGACCGCCAGGGTCGCATCCGGGGTCACGTCGCGGGGGGACAGACCCGTGCCCCCGGTGGTAACGATGAGGTCAAGGCGCAGCTCGTCACACCAGGCCATGAGCCTCTCCCGGATGATCCCCTCCTCATCCGGAATAACCTCGTAGGCCTCAGTCACAATCCCCAGCGCATGGAGCATCTCGCGCAGGATCCGCCCGCTCTCGTCCTCTCTGAGGCCCTGGGAGCCCTTGTCGCTCAGGGTGAGGACCCCAGCCCTGCTCACTGTTTGACCTCCCGCAGACGCCGCTGGCAGGCCAGGCTGATGGCACGGGGGACGGCCTTGCTCTTGGCCATCAGGCCCAGATCCCGCTGGGTCAGGTAAGGCACCAGCTTCAGCGCCAGCGGCAGCGGGGTCTTGGGGTTGTTCGCCAGGGCCGACTTGATCTGATAGTTCTTCACCCATTCGCGGTTCCCGGCGATATGCCTGAGGACCTCGTCATGCACCTGCCGGTTGTTGGCAATCATGAGCACCTCACTGTCCGTGATCTTGGGTGAGGTGATAACGGCCATCTGCACCACCTTGTTGGCGTCCCTGATTAGGATGGTCCGCGCCTCCTTGGTGGACTTGCGCGCCAGATCCAGCTTTTCCGAGACGCTCATCCCCTGGATAAGCTGAAAAAGGCTCTGCTTTTCCTCGACGCCGTTATTTTCCTTCATTTGCCGCCTTGGCCTCGGCCACGATCTTTTCCTGGATGGTATGCGGAACCTGTTCCATATGCGAGAAGCCCAGGGAGAAGGTTCCCCGTCCCGAGGTGATGGAGATCAGATCCGAGGCATAGGAAAGGACCTCGGCCAGAGGCACCTGGGCCTTGAGCTCCTGATACTTGCCGCGGGAGTTCATGCCCTCTATCTTGCCCCGGCGGCTGTTGATATCTCCCATCACGTCCCCCATGCAGTCCTCGGGCGTGATCACCGTTATATTCATGATGGGCTCGAGCAGAATGGGTCTGCAGTCTTCCATGGCCTTCTTGAAGGCCAACGACCCCGCAATCTTGAAGGCCATCTCCGAGGAATCCACCTCGTGGAAGGAGCCGTCATAAAGGGTCACCTTAAAATCGATCAACGGACTGCCGACAAGCGGCCCATTCTGCATGGACTCGACGATCCCCTTTTCCACCGCCGGGATATACTGCCTGGGGATCACACCGCCGACGATACTGTTCTGGAATTCAAAGCCCGCGCCCCGCTCCAGCGGTTCCACCTCAATCCACACATCCCCGAACTGGCCGTGTCCACCGGTCTGTTTCTTGTGCCGTCCCTGCACCTTGGTGGAGGCCGTGATAGTCTCCAGGTAGGGGACCTTGGGGGTTTTCAGCTCCACCTCGACCCCGAAGCGCCGTTTCAGGCGGTCGATCGTGATCTCGATATGCAACTGCCCCAGCCCCGAGAGGATGAATTCGCCGGTCTGTTCATCCCGGTGTACGTTAAGCACCGGATCCTCATCCATGAGCTTCTGCAGGGCGGGCAGGATCTTCTCCACATCGGCCTTGGTCTTGGGATTCATGGCCATATTCATGATCGGCTCGGGGAAGGTGGGCTTGGGGAGCCGCAGGTCCACGGTCTCGCTCGTGAGGGTGTCGCCGGTCTTGGTCTCCTTCAACTTGGCAACCGCGAAGATGTCGCCCGGGCCCACCTGCTCGAGAGCGTTCTGTGACTTCCCTTCGAGCATCAGGAGGGACCCAACCCTCTCCTTGACCCCGCGCGTGGAGTTGTAGATCATGCTGTCCGGCTGCAGGCAGCCTGACAGGCAACGAATAATACTAAGGTTTCCCGTGTAGGGATCGCTCATGGTCTTGAAGACATATCCGATGAACCCCTCGTCCTCGGTGGGGTGGATCTCGCGCACGGAACCCTTGTCGTTGGCCAACTGAGGCAGACTCCGTCCGTCAGGACTCAGACATGAGGTGACAACGAAGTCCATCAGCGGCTGCACGCCCATATTCAGCATGGCCGATCCGGCAAAGACCGGGAGAAAATCACCGCTCTTGAGCCCGGCGGAAAGCGCGGAGGCCAGCTCTTCTCGGGTGAGATCGGAACCCTCCAGGTACTTCTCCATCAAGGCATCGTCCACCTCGGCCAGATCCTCGATGACCTGACTGTAATAGTCCTCGAGGCGCTCCTCCATCTCGGCAGGAACCTCGGCCTCCTTGAACGATCCGGAGCCGTCCTTTTCGAAAAGATAGGCCTTGCGCGCCAGGACGTCCACCACCCCCTGGAAGGTCTCCTGGGCACCAATGGGAATGGTCAGCGGAAGGGGTTTGATCTCCAGGACCTCCGCGATATCCTTGAGGACCTGATCGAAATCCGCGCGCTCCCTGTCCATCTTGTTGATGAAGCAAACCCGCGCCAGACCCTCTTCCTTGGTCATGTTCCAGATATTTTCCGTATGCGGTTTGATGGGATCCACGGCGTCGAGCACAAAGATGGCATTGTCGGCCGATTTCAGACACAGGATCACCTCGGACATGAAGTTGGCATCTCCAGGGGAATCGACCAGGATCACCCCTTTGTTTTTCCATTTATAGTGATGCAGGGCGCTGAAGATGGAAGACTGCCGCTTCTGCTCTTCCGGTTCGAAATCCAGCACGGAATTCCCTTCCAACACCTTCCCCAGCCGGGTAGTGGTCTTGGCGTTGAAAAGCATCGCCTCGCCCAGCGAGGTCTTGCCCGCACCGGACTGGGAAACAAGGATTATATCCCGCACGTTCTCGGTACTGTACCTCCGCATGTATCCTCCCTTTCCACTGCGCTATTGATGTTTGGGTATTAGCCGAAAACATGCACTTAAGTCAAGGAATCAATAGGCTGCCAGCGGGGATCACGTCCGGAGATTGCACCTGTGCCCACCCTGGTATATGATGCCTACCCATGTGGAAGGACGTACTGGGTCATGACCGTCAGAAAGGACACCTGCGGGAGGCCGTCATCTCCGGCAAACTGCCGCATACGCTGCTCTTCTGCGGGCCGGCGGGTGTGGGCAAGACCCTGGTAGCCGTCGAGCTCTTCAAGGCCCTCGCGTGCCTCACGCATCCCGGGGAGGCCTGCGATACCTGCCGCAGCTGCCTCAAGATCATAAGCGGGACACATCCCGACCTTAAAGTGCTCGACCCTCCGCCCAGCGGCAAACAGGTGGATCTCGTGCGCGCCTTTCTGGCCGAGAGTACGCTCAGACCGTTTGAGGCCCGGCGCAAGATGATCATCATCGAACCGGCCGAACGCCTCAACCCCTCCAGCGCCAACGCCCTACTCAAAGCCCTCGAGGAACCACCGGATTCCACCGTGTTCGTCCTGGTATCACACCGACCCTCCCTCCTGCTCCCCACCATCGTCTCCCGCTGCCAGGCCCTCCGTTTCACCCCGCTCGAAGGCGAGGCCCTTACCAGGCCCATCGATCCCTTCCTGCTCAGGCTCACCTCGGGAACCATCGGTGGCCTCGGCGAAGTGGACGCCTCCGAGGTCCTAGGCATGCGTGCCGCCGTGATGCGCCTTCTAAGGGGAGCCGATCCGCATGCGGTCCTGCCCGACCTCCTCCCCCTAACGGACGAGGATCGGGAATCCCTGCCGCTGCGCCTGGCGGTCGTCGAGGCCGTCCTCAGGGATATGCTGGTGCTGGAACAAGGCGGTAATAACCTCATCCATGCGGACCTGGGGGACATTCCTCTCGCACCGCACGGCACTGCCTCGCTGGAGAGGACCCTGCAATCCGTGCAGGACATCAAACGCGGCCTGAACGACAACATTAACGCCAAGGCGGCGCT
>CAZUDI010000060.1:0-971 GCA_964618975.1 uncultured Bacteriovoracaceae bacterium
TTCCTGCTCTATCCGCCCAATCCACCGGCGGTCGGCGACGGCGACACCATCGGCACCCGCACCGGCCTGTACTTCGCGATGCTGGCCATCTCGGTCCTGGCCGTCGTGCTGGCGGTCTACGTGGGCCGCAGCCTGCACCCGCGGATCGGCGCCTGGTACGCCGGCCTGGCCGGGGCCGCCGGTTACCTGGTGGTGGTGCTGATCGCCCTCGCCGTCATGCCGCGTTACGACGAGGTGCCGGCGGAGTTCCCGGCGTCCCTGCTCTACGAGTTCCGGCAGGCCAGCGTGATCACCCAGGCCGTGCTCTGGGGCGTGATCGGGGTCGTGCTCGGCGAGCTGAGCCACCGCCTGCACCTCGGCCGGACGGCCGCCGCCGACCGGGCCGGCGTCCCAGTCGGCTGACCTCCGGGTGCGCCTCACCATGATGGTGCCGGGACCGGCCGACCGGTCCCGGCGGGCCGTCTTCGGTGAGGCCGGGCTGCCGATCGAACCCGACCGGAGGCGGGCCAGGGCAGGCGCGAGCGTCCTCAGCGGGCCCGAGCCGGCATGTGTCCGGACCGCCGCCGTAGTGGCCGAGTCGGCCGAGGTGCCGACCGTCCCCGGTCTGGGCGGCCCGGATCTCGGGCGGTGGGCCGGCCTGACGCCGGAGCGGGTGCTGGACGCCGATCCCGCGGGACTGCAGGCCTGGCTGCGGGATCCGGACGCGTCCCCGCACGGCGGCGAGTCCCTCGCCGGTCACCTGCGGCGCGTGGCCGGCGTGCTCGACTCGTTCGCCTGGCCGGCGGCCGGTGCCGTCGTCGTGGCCTCGCTGTTCACGGTGCGGGCGGCCTGCGTCCATGCCCTGCGGGCCGGTCCGGAGTCGCTGCTGCACCTCGACCTGACGCCCGGCACGACCGCCGCGATCAGCCGCAAGCAAGCCCGCCGCGACGCGCTCTTCCATGTCCAGAATGTCGGTTGTCGTGACCTGCCCG
>CAZUDI010000060.1:981-16165 GCA_964618975.1 uncultured Bacteriovoracaceae bacterium
GGCGACGGACGTCGATCCTTCCGGGCGGCAGGTAGACCCTGCCGCCCGGGCCAGGTCAATCCACGCGCCTGCCGATCGGATGCCGCGCGGGCGTGGCGACGGCGGCCACGGCACCTGCGATCAGCGGCACCGCGACCACGAACAGGCCCGCGGCCACCCACGGCACCACCACGATCGGTTCCCCGCCGTTCCAGCCGGTGAGCACCAGCCCGGCGGGCACCCCGAGCGCCAGGCCCAGCATCGACCCGAGCCCGCTGGCGAGCAGGGCCAGCACCGCCGACTGGGTCATCGCCAGGCGCCGGGTCAGCGTCGGCGACGCCCCGATCGCGGTGAACGTGGCCAGGAACGGCCGGAGTTCGGCGGTCGCCAGAATGCTGGACATCGCCGCACCGATCACCGCCAGCAGGGCCAATGTGCCGGCGATCAGCCACAACGCCGGTTGGGGCGTCGGGACGAAGCCCCGTTCGACCGTGAGAGAGACCCCCGGCGCGGCGAGGGCGTCGCGGAGCCGCTGCTCGGCGGCCGGTGCGATCGGCCCGTCCGGGTCCTCCACCACCACCTGCCAGGCGCGGACCGACCAGCCCAACGCCTCGGCCGTCGAGATGCTGGCCAGCACGGAGTAGCGGGCCGGCGGAACACCCCGTCCGACCACGGCGGTGGTGATCGCGGTCGCCGGGACCCGGACGGTGCGTGGCGCCTTCCCCACCTCGTAGTCGAGGTAGGCGAGGTGCAGCCGGCCGGCCCGCACCTCGTTCACCGTCGCGCCACCCGGCCTTCGAGGACGAGGGTGTGCTGGTCAATTCCGGCCCCTTCGACGGCCTGCCCAACCGCGAGGCCATCCCGGCCATCACCGAGCATCTGGCGGGCCGGGGAAAGGGAGATGCCACGATCAACTTCCGGCTGCGCGACTGGGGCATCTCGCGCCAGCGCTACTGGGGGGCTCCCATCCCGGTGGTGCACTGCCCCCGCTGCGGCACCGTGCCGGTCGACGAGGAGGAGCTGCCCATCGTCCTGCCCGACGAGGTGGAGATCACCACGGACGGGATCTCCTCGCTGGCCGCCCTGGATTCGTTCGTCAAAACACAATGCCCGCGCTGCCAGGGCGAGGCCCGCCGCGAGACCGACACCATGGACACCTTTGTGGAGTCTTCCTGGTACTACCTGCGCTACTGCTGCCCCCACGAGCACGAGGGCCCCTTCGCGGCGCGCGACCTGGCCTACTGGATGCCGGTGGACCAGTATATCGGGGGCATCGAGCACGCCATTTTGCACCTGCTCTATTCGCGCTTCTTCACCAAGATGCTGCGCGACCTGGGCTATGTCGAGCTCAGCGAGCCCTTCGAGCGCCTGCTCACCCAGGGCATGGTGATCAAGGACGGGGCCAAGATGTCCAAGTCCAAGGGCAACGTGGTGGACCCCGAGGAGCTCATCACCAACTTCGGTGCCGACGCCACGCGCCTCTTCTGCCTGTTCGCGGCCCCGCCCGAGAAGGACATGGATTGGAACGACAAGGGCATCGAGGGCTCCTCGCGCTTCCTGACGCGCCTGTGGCGCCTGGTGTCCGAGATCGCGCACGCGCCTGAGGGGGATGCCCCCGTCCCGGAAGTTACCGCGACCGTGCTGGAGGACCTCCGGCGCAAGACCCACCAGACCATCCGCAAGGTCACCGAGGACATCGACAAGCGCTTCCGCTTCAACACCGCCATCGCCGCCATGATGGAGCTGGTCAACGAGCTCTACAAGGTCAGGGAGCAGGCGCTGACGGACAAAGGCGCGGCCCGGGTGATGCGCGCCTCCGTGGAGGCGCTGCTGACGATGCTCTCGCCCTTTGTGCCCCACATCGCCGAGGAGCTCTGGCAGACCCTCGGGCACAAGGACCAGCTCATATCCCGGGCCTGGCCGGTCTTCGACCCTGCCCTGTGCGAGCTGCGCCAGGCCACGGTGGCCGTGCAGGTCAACGGCAAACTCAGGGCCACCATCGAGGTGCCCACGGACGCCCCGCAGGAGGCCGTCTCCGCGGCGGCCCTGGCCGAGCCCAACGTGCAGCGCCACCTGGAGGGCAAGACCATCCGGAAGGTTATCCATGTCCCCAACAAGATTCTTAATCTTATTGTCTAGCCTCCTGTGCCTGGTCGGCTGCGGCTACTCCTTCGTGCTGAAGGGGGGCGGCAATCTCGGGGCGGTGAGGCTCAGTCCCTGCGACAACCGCACCCCGCTGCGGGAGGCGGCCCTGGTCCTGGACGCCCAGATGGAGCGCGAACTCTCCGCCATGGGCATGCTCGCCACCGGCGGGGATCTCCCCCGGCTCGGCTGCACCATCGTCAGGGCCAGCAGCCGCGAGATCACCTCCGCCTCGCTGACCCGTGACGACCGCTACCGGCTGAACGTGACGGTGCGGGCCGTCCTCACGGACGCCGGGGGCAAGGCGCTGTGGCTGTCCGACTTCACCGACGACGGGGCCTACACGGACGGCGGCCAGGAGGAAGACGCCCTGGAGGAGGCCTGCCAGGGCATCGCCTCCCAGATCAGCCGCGCACTCACCTGCCTGACCCTATGAAGGAGAGCGTGGACACTGCCGCAGTCCTGCTGCTTGTCGGGGAGGACACCTTCCGCATGGAGGAAGAGCTCAGCCGCCTCAAAGCCGGGCTCGGGCAGGAAGCCTCCCTGAACCTGGCCTGCTATCACGCCGAGGATCAGAGCAACCTGGACGAGGTGATCGAACTCTGCAACACCCTGCCCTTCCTCGCGCCGCGGCGGCTCATCATCCTGCGCAACGTCGAGCGCCTCAAGGGGCGGGCCCTCACGGCCATGGAGGCCTATCTGGGCAACCCCTGCAGCTCCACCACCCTGGTGCTCACCGCCTCCGGCGGCAAGGGTGCGCTCAAGGCGCTGGGCAAGGCCCTGCCCAAAGACGTCCCCACCCGCCGCTTCGACCCCCTGAAGGGACCGCCGCTCACGGGCTGGATCCAGGAGCGCGCTCGCGCGCACGCCAAGGAGATCGAGCGCGATGCGGCCTTCCTGCTGGCGGAGATCCTGGGGGCCGACACCTGGTTTCTGGCCACCGAGATCGACAAGCTCTGCCTGTATGCCGGCCGGGAGAAGGCCGTGACCCTCCATGACGTCGAGGAGCTCGTGCTGCGCTCGCGCGAGGCCAACATCTTCGCCTTCAGCGATGCGCTCTTCAACCGCAAAAGGGAGGCCCTGCTGCGCCTGAGCGAGCTCGAGGCGGCGGGCGTCGAGATGCTCCAGATCCTCGGCCTGCTGGAAAACCAGATCCTGCAGCACTACCAGGTGCTCTGCGCCGCCCGGGACGCCCAGGCCGGCATCCACCCCTATGCGGCCAAGAAGATCGCCGCCCGCAAGTCCCTCTGGAACGCCCAAACGCTCGAGAAACTGCTGAGCGACGTGCGGGACATCGAGCACCGCATCAAGACCGGAAGGTGCCTGCAGCCCTTCGTGTCCCTGGCCTACCTCACCGGGGGCATCACAGGCCCACGCGACCGCCTATCCCCTCAAGGAACGCGGCCCGCCCTCCGATAGGAGGGAAAGCGGCCGGCGCGGCCGACACTCATCTCCCAAGGGGGGCAAAGCGTTGGACACCATCATCATCCTTCTGGGGACGCTGACGACCGTGGGCGGGTTCGGCCTGCTCGTGCATCAGACGATCACCTATCTTTCCACCCAGACCTGGCCCGTTGTCACCCTGATGACGGCCGTGGCCTCCGGCCCGGCCCCGCTCATGCACTGGGTGACCTCCCAGCCAGGCCTGGCGTCGTGGTGCCGGTCCTGCCCGCTGTGGGTGGCGCTAACGGTCCTGGGCCTGGTCCTGCTGCTGCTGGGCTACCGCCTGAAGCACCGCTACGTCTGAAGCCCCCCTCCTGCACCCGCCCTCAAAGGGCACATCCCGGGCGGTTCCGGAGGCCGCAAGCGGCCGGCAAAAATTCTCTGAAGCGAGGGACATGTCCCCGGGGAAGGCCTTATCCCAAGGACGCAAATACAGCGGGGGAATACAGGTGTCGTCGAACGGTCAGGGATATGTGTTCAGGCCCTTGAAGGGGCGGCGTCCTTTGATGCCGCCCCTTCAAGGGCCTGAGGAAAGGCGATTTTTTAAGACAGGCTGGCGTTGAACTTCTTGGTCAGGCGCGAGATGCGGCGCGAGGCGGTCTTCTTGTGCAGGATCCCCTTGTTGACCGCGCTGCTCAGGCGCGCCACGGCCTGGCGGAAGTATTCCTGCGCCGCCTCGGTCTCCTTGTCCTCCACGGCGCTGAAGGCCTTCTTGATCGTGGTGTTGATGGTGGACTTGTAGCTGCGGTTGCGCAGGCGCCTATTCTCGTTTTGTTTCTGCCTTTTCAGGGCCGAAGGATGATTGGCCATACTCCTCTTATTCCTCCTTGTCTACTTCCGTATCGAGGCCCCATTCATATATATCCCGCCGGGATATGTCAAGCACTTTGGATATTTTCCCGGCCCGCGCCGGGGAACATGCCCCCCGGGGAACGCCCCTATCCCAGCACCTCCGGCTCCTCGTGGTAGGGGGCCTGGATGCCTTCGTCCACCTCGAGAACCTCGATGCCCCTGATTATCTCCTCGTACTCCCCGAATTTGTCCTTATCACCTGTCATAGATATCCACAACAACCTCTCGGGTATCAGGATCACCCTATTATAGCTGCCGTCTTCCCGGATATTATCGATCTTGGTGGCCGGCCTGCTCAATATAACAGTCTCTTCAAAAGAGAGCACCTCACAATTAAGATTTGTCAACCTTTTTATTGTCACCCCAGTGGAAAGAGATCCTGTCGTTTTATGTTTAAGAAACAAACTAGTTCCATCAAAATCCCATTTTAAAAAAATAATCTCATCATTTGATTGTCTGTAAATTATGGTGTCGGGAAAGGTGATCTTCAGGTTATACCAAACTACAGGACTACGTGAACCTAACCCGTTGACCCGGCATACCATCTGCTTCTTCACAAAAGTGCAGGATGTAAGTCCGCTCATGAGCAGGAGCAGCAGGATGAAAAAAAATAATCTTCTTCTTGTCAGCATATCTGTACTCTCCTATTCGCCAGAAAATTATATGCTTCATGGTTGTTGAAAATATTTGGGCCGCGCAAAGGATGGCTCAAACCCTGATCTGACACCTGACACATACCCCCCCACCGGGCTTTTCCGTCGGCACCGCAGATGGCGATCCATCCAGGCTGACCCTGACTATTTCAATTACCGACAAGCCTGCTCGGGAAGAAACTTGATGTCGGTAATTATTTCAAAAAACGTATTGTAAAGCCTTTCCTGTCCTATATAATAAAAAATGTAGTTCTTTGGAATCATGAACAATACTTTGTGGAATAACCCGTCAAGGTAGAAGGATATCATGACACACTCCATATCGTTCACGACTATGCGCTTGGTTTCCAGTTGGGCAGCCCTATCTCTTCGGGCGTTATTATAATAATTATCAATTAACCAATTTGGTATTTCACGTGAATATATTTTCATTGAGCTGTCAGGATCTTTCAAGTATCCATAAGTAAAGCCATCTTCATCCTCATCTATAAGATAAACCATTCCCTTGGGTAAATCGATCGACATATTTCTCCACACAACCGGGCTCTTGACACCCAGTTCTTTCGGCAACAACAGGCTGCTGCAGGATGTCGTCAATATTGAGCAGACTCCGATAAGACAGACAATCATCACTTTACGCATCGAATCAATCTCATACATTATTCTCATTCCCAGCCTCCGGGAGAAGATCGAGTGGCGTGTTGGGCCGCGCAAAGGATGGCTCAAACCCTGATCTGACACCTGACACATACCCCCCCACCGGGCTTTTCCGTCGGCACCGCAAATGGCGATCCATCCAGGCTGAGCCTGACTATTTCTATTACCGACAAGCCTGCTCGGGAAGAAACTTGATGTCGGCTATTATTTCAAAAAACGTATTGTAAAGCTTTTCCTGACCAATATAATAAATCGCATAATTCATTGATGTCATGAACAATACCTTGTGAAATAAACCATTAAGATAAAATGATATCAAATCACACTCCATATCGTTCAAGACTATACGCTTTGATTCCAGTTGGGCCGCCCCATCTCTTCGGGCATTATTATAAAAGTTATCTATTGAGAGAATGTTGTAGTTTAGTAAAGAAATCGTCATTGAGCTGTCAGGAACTTTCAAGAATCCAAAAGTAATGTCCTCTTCATCTTCATTTATAAGATAAACCATTCCCTTGGGAAACTCGATCGACATATTTCTCCACACAACCGGACTCTTGACACCCAGTTCTTTCGGCAACAACAGGCTGCTGCAGGATGTCGTCACCATGGTGCATAAGATCAGCCCAAATAGCATTATAATGCGCATCGAATGTAGTTTATGCAATATGTTCACACTTTTTTTAAACGCCCATTGACGATACTCGGTTATCATCATCTTGGCAGGGCTTTTTAATAGCTGACACCAATCTCTAATCCCCCCTGGGGCTTGTGAGACATATCGTTAACGACCCTAACCCGTTGTTTCCGGATCTCCATAATAGGGGGCATGCTCACCTTCATACTCCTCGATCACTTCAAGCCCCTTGATGATCCCTTCATAATCCTTGAACTTATCCTTGTCGTCCCCATATACTATCATCAACAACTGCTCAGGAACTAAAATCAACCTGTTATATTTCCCGTCTTCCCGGATTAGTTCAATGTCAGTTGCGAGACTGTTTAATATATTGACATCATTAACGGATATAATATTGCATCCCCGATCTATCAAACTCGATATCACCCTTTCATTGCAAAAAAATTCGGGGCTTTTCATCATAAACATTATGTCGTTGCCGTCATAATCCCAATAGGTGAGTGCAATGAACTCAGGGGACTTATCATTGTATATCATGCTGTCGGGAAATGATATCTTGAGATTATTCCAGATCACAGGACTCTCTGACCCGAAGCCGTTAACCTTACATACCATCTCTTTATCCATGGTTGCACATGCCGCCATGCTGGTCATCGTCATGAAAATCATGATCAAATACAACAATCTTTTTCTTGTGGTCATTTCAATTATCTTCTAGGGGCTTGGGGTCAAATCTTGCCTTATAACGTTTTCAAAAAAATGAAAGGCCAGCTTCTCCGCCGGCGGCGGCACAAGTGGCAGTCCGGTCCTCCCCCCTCGGGCACCTCATCAAAAGCATCTATCATTGAGACATGTTATGGCATAATACCGCATCACACCACCTGGCGTCAACAACCACCACCACCCCGGGAGCCTGGGGGAGAGCTCCGGCACCGGGTTTCGGTCCCTTTCCTTCCCCCCCCGTTAGGGTCAAGCCGATTTTTACAGGCCCGAAAACGCTCAAATTGACACACAAGCCGGCCCATGCTAGACTGAGAGGCTGCAGATAGAATGCACTCACGTGCTCTTACGAAGGGAGGTTGCCAATGACACGAAGCTGGTACGATCACTATGCCCCCGGCGTTCCGCAGTCCCTTGACTACGAATCCCTGACCCTGCCTCAGATGCTTAACCGCTCGGCGCAGGACTTCGCCTCAAAGGAGGCCCTCATCTTCCATGACCGGCCCCTGAGCTTCCACACGCTGGACGAGGCGGTCAACCGCCTGGCGCGGGCCCTGCTCTCCCTGGGCGTCAAGGGCGGCGACCGCGTGGCGCTGCTGCTGCCCAACATGCCCCAGATCGTGATCGCCGCCTATGCCGCCTGGAGGATCGGGGCGGTGGTGGTCATGCACAACCCGCTCTATTCCGACCGCGAGCTGGAGTACCAGCTGAACGACTGCGGCGCCAGCGTCCTGGTGGCCCTGGACCTCCTCTGCCCGCGCATCCTCGCACTCAGGGAGCGCACCGCGCTCAAGACCCTCATCGTGGCGCACCTGGGCGACCACGTCAGCGACCCCGCCGAGCCGCTTCTCCATCAGGAGATCGAACCGGCCGCGGGGGTCTACGAATGGCAGGCCCTGCTCGAGGCCTCCGACGCCACCGACCCGGGGTGCGACGTGCACCTCGACGACCTGGCCTGCCTGCAATACTCCGGCGGCACCACCGGGGTCAGCAAGGGGGCCATGCTCACGCACGCCAACCTCTCCTGCAATGTGCAGCAGACCCAGGCCTGGTTTCAGCGCATCGAACGCGGCCGCGGCTCCGTGCTGGCGGTGCTGCCCTACTTCCACTCCATGGGCCTGCTGGCGGGCATGAACATCGGCATCCTGCACGCCCAGACCCAGGTCCTGGTGCCGCGCCCCGAGGTGAAGACCATCCTCGAGCTCATCCAGAAATATCGCATCACGCTCTTCCCGGCGGTGCCCACCCTGTTCACGGCCATCCTGGCCCACCCGGATTTCGAGCGCTACGACCTCTCCTCGCTCGAGGTCTGCGTCTCCGGGGGCGCCCCCATCCCGGTGGAGCTGATCAGGCGCTTCGAGGCCGTCACCAAGGCCCAGATCTGCGAGGCCTACGGTCTGACCGAGGCCAGCCCCCTGGTGACGGTCAACCCCTTCGGCGGCCGGACCAAGGTGGGCTCGGTGGGGCTGCCCCTGCCGGACACCGAGGTCAAGATCGTGGACCTGGCCGACGGACACGAGGCCCTGCCCCCCGGAGAGGAGGGCGAGATCGTCGTCAAGGGGGTCCAGATCATGAAGGGCTACTACCACAAACCCGAGGAGAACCGCCGCAGCCTGCAGGATGGCTGGCTCCACACCGGCGACATCGGCCGCATGGACGAGGAGGGCTACCTCTACATCGTGGACCGCAAGAAGGACCTCATCATCGCCAGCGGGTACAACATCTACCCAACCGAGATCGACCAGGTGCTCTACGGCCACCCCAAGGTGCTGGAGGCCTGCACCGTGGGGGTCCCGGACGACTATCGCGGCGAGACGGTCAAGGCCTTCGTGGTCTGCAAACCCGGCGAGACCGTCACGGCCGAGGAGATCATCGCCTTCTGCCGCGAGAGCCTGGCCCGCTACAAGGTGCCCCGCAGCGTCGAGTTCCTGACCGAACTGCCCAAGAGCGGGGTGGGCAAGATCCTGCGCAAGGAGCTGCGGCAGAGGGAGCTCGAGCGGCAGCGTTCATGAAAATTGCGTGGGAAGGGCTGCTGAGAATGGCCTTCTCACGCGCCCAGATTGCGTCCTCGATAACGGGGAGAGCGCCATGCAGACAGCCCCCTCCCCGTCAGGGACGCTGCGGCGCCTGCCAGTGGCAGGCCACCCAGTGGCCCGGGGCACGCTCCAGCAGCGCGGGGCGCTGGCGGCACTGCTCCGCGCTTAAGGGGCAGCTCATGGAGAAGGCGCAGCCCGCTTCATCCGGCACGTGCACCCCGTTGGCGGCGCACACCGGCGGCACCGGGGCCTCGCCGGGGTGTACTGCCGGGATGGCCTGCATGAGACACTGCGTATAGGGATGCAGCGCGCGCTCGAAGATGGCCGCCGAAGGCGCCATCTCCACGATGCGTCCGCGGTACATCACCGCCACGCGGTCGGAGATGTAGCCCACCACCGAGAGATCGTGGGAAATGAAGATATAGGCGAGCCCCAGATCCTGCTGCAGATCCACCAGCAGATTGATCACCTGGGCCTGGATGGAGACATCCAGGGCGCTGACCGGCTCGTCGCACACCAGGAGCTTGGGGTCCACGGCCAGGGCCCGGGCAATGCAGATGCGCTGCCGCTGTCCGCCGGAAAACTCGTGGGGGTAGCGGTCCATCATCTCCACCGAGAGCCCCACCAGCTCGAAAAGTCGCGCGGCTTTCTCCCGGATGGCGGCGCGCTTCCCGGTGCGGTGGATGTGCAGGGGCTCCGCCACACTGGCACCCACCCTCTGGCGGGGATTGAGGGAACCGAAGGGGTCCTGGAAAACCACCTGCATGCCCTGCTTGAGCCGGGCCCTGTCCCGCCGGGAGGGGTTGGAGACATCCATCCCATCGAAGGTCACGCACCCCTCGTCGGGCCGCTCCAGCGCCAGGATAATGCGCGCGAGCGTCGACTTGCCGCAACCCGATTCCCCCACCAGCCCCAGGGTCTCGCCGGGGAGGACCTCCAGGTCGACCCCGTCCACGGCGTGCACCAGACCGCTGGGGCGGCCAAAGGCCCCCGCGCGGATGGGGTAGGCCTTGCTGACCCCGCGGACCTCCAGCAGCGGCCTCATGGGGCATACCTCCAGCAGCGCACCATGTGCCCCGCCTCGGGTACAAAGGCCGGAGGGGCCTCGCGGGCACAGATGTCGATCGCCTCCGGGCAGCGGTCATGGAAGGTGCAGCCCTTGGGCAGGTTCGTCAGGGGCGGGACGGTGCCGGCGATGGCGGGCAGCCGTTTGCCCCGGGCGCGCGTCCCCACCTCGGGTACCGACTGCATCAGCCCCCGGGTATAGGGGTGCTGCGGCCGGGCGAACAGGGTTGCGGCGGCGGCATACTCCACCACCCTGCCGGTATACATGACGGCCACCGTCTCGCAGGTCTGGGCCACCACCCCCAGGTCATGGGTCACGAGGATGATGGAGGTGCCCACCTCCTGCCGCAGGTCCTGCATCAGGGCCAGGATCTGGGCCTGGGTGGTGACGTCCAGCGCCGTGGTGGGCTCGTCCGCGATCATCAGCGCCGGCCGGCAGGCCAGCGCCATGGCGATCATGACCCGCTGGCACATGCCGCCGCTGAGCTGGTGGGGATAGTCGGAGAAGCGCCGCTCCGGCTGAGAGATGCCCACCATCCGCAACAGCTCCACGCTCAGCTCCCGGGCGGCCGCCCGGCTCCCCGCCCGGGAAGGTTGGTGCAAAAGGAGCACCTCGCTGATCTGCGCCCCCACGCAAAACACCGGGTTGAGGGAGGTCATGGGCTCCTGGAAGATCATGGAGATCTTCTGCCCGCGGATGCGGCGCATGCGCTCGGCATCGAGCTCGAGCAGATCCTGCCCCTGGAAGAGGATGCGGCCCCTGACGATCCGTCCCGGGGGGTCCGGCACCAGGCGCAGGATCGAGAGCGCCAGGACAGTCTTGCCGCAGCCCGACTCGCCCACCAGCCCCAGGGTGCTGCCCGCCCCCAGACGCAGGTCCACGCCGTTGACGGCCCGCACCACCCCACCGGGGGTCATGAATTGCGTGTGCAGGTTCTCGATTACGAGCAGCTCCTCGCGGCCCTGGTTCACGGCATCCCTTCCCCGGGCACGGCCCGGACGCATGCATCCCCCCCTTCCCTCCGGGGGTGTACCCACTATACAGGACGAGTCGTGGGTCTTTGTCAAGCGGTGTCCGCCACCTCCGCCCGGTCGCCCCCCCCCGAGACACCGCCCCTGGCAGGAATCGCGCGTCGAAGCGAGCCACCGGTATACCCCGGGTCCTCCCCGGCATCCCTCCCCTTGCGACCCCGAGCGAATCATGGCTATGAACCTCGGGGCGAGCCAAAGGCCCCTGCTTGCCGCTGCAAGCCGCGGGGAAATTTGGCCCTCAGGCCATTAAAGTTTGCTTACCCCTGCACCGATGAGCCATGTATCATACGAGGGGAAGCATTCATGCATGGTTTTGGGAAGGGTTATTATATATGAGCCTCTTTAACGGTATCTTCGGAAAAAAGAAGGGGTCCCGCGAGATCGACGTCTGTATTGCCGCCCTGGAAAAGCGCCCCACCGACACCAACCTGCTCAAAAAGCTCGGGGATCTCTATCTGAAGGCCAACGACTTCGAGAATGCCTCTGAGATCTACGTGCGCCTGGGGGATACCTATAACGAAAAGGGTTTCTATCCCAAGGCCATCGCCCTGTACAAGCAGGCCCAGAAGACCAATCCCGCCTGGGAGGGGCCCTATGAAAAGCTGGCCGAGCTCTATCTGGTGCAGGGCTTCACCCGCGAGGCCGCGGCCCAATACGTGAAGCTCTCCGAACTCATGGAGCGCTGCGGCGACAACGAGCGGGCCATTGTATACATGCAGAAGGCCGCCGAGTTCGACACCTCCCACAAGGTGCTCAACAAGAAGGTACGCGCCTTTGACGTGCGCGAAAAGGCCATGCTCGAGACCCTGCCGGGCCAGCATGACAAGCCTGCGGTGGAAAAACGCGATTTCTTCGACCTGACCGACGAGCTCGATCGTGAGATCGAGGATCTCAATATCGATGAGACGCTCGAGAATCTCGAGGACGACACCGGGGTGGCCTCGGTCTTCAGGGCCATCCAGAACAACGCCTCGGCGGATGCGGCCCAGGACCCGCTCTTCCTCTACAATATGGGGCTGGCCTACCGGGAGACCGGGCTTATCGACGAGGCCATCGAGTCCTTCGAGAAGGTCATCGCCACCGGGGAAAAACTCTTCGACGCCTATATCATGCTCGGCATCTCCTTCAGGGAAAAGGAGCTCTTCAGCGAGTCGCTCAAGGCCCTCAACTCCGGGGCCAGTATCGGCACCGTCTCCGCCGACATGAAGGTGGGTGTCCTCTACGAAATCGGCCAGACCTACAAGGCCATGGGCGATGCCGCGCGGGCGCTGAACATTTTCCGTGAGATTCAGAAGGAACACAAGGACTTCAAGGACGTGGAGATCGAGATCGTCAGACTGGCAGGGGGGGAGTGATATGGCCGTCATCAACTACGCAAAGAAGGAGATCTCCGCCAAGATCGTCTATTACGGGCCATCGCTGTGCGGCAAGACCACCAATATCCAGTCCATCTATGCCAGCGTCAAACCCGACCAGAAGGGCAAGCTCGTCTCCCTGGCCACGGAGGCCGACCGCACCCTGTTCTTCGACTTTCTGCCCCTCGAGATCGCCAACATCCGCGGCTTCAAGACCCGGCTGCACTTCTACACCGTACCCGGACAGGTCTACTACAACTCCACCCGGCGGGCCGTGCTCACCGGCGTTGACGGCCTGGTCTTCGTCGCCGACTCCCAGCGCGACAAGATGGAGGAGAACATCGAGAGCCTCGCCAACCTGGAGGAGAACCTCAACTACTACGGCAAGAGCATCAAGACCCTGCCCCTGGTCATCCAGTACAACAAACGCGACCTCCCGGATGCCATGCCGGTGGCCGAGATGGAGCAGATCCTCAACCCGGACGGCTATGTCTCGACCGAGGCCGTGGCCACCACCGGCGATGGGGTCCTGCCGACCCTGACCAAGATCACCCGCATGGTGCTCGAACATATCGAATCCGGGACGAGCGGGAAACAGCCCCGGCGCCCCGAGCCGGCCCCGGCGCCCCGAGCCGCGGAACCGCAGACATCCGAGACCCCGGAGCCCCAGCACTTCGAGCCGCGCCCGACCTTCGAGCCGCAACCCCAACCCTCCCCGGAGCCGCAACCCTCTCCGGAGGCGGCCGCAGAGGTCCCCGGCGCCGGTTTCACAGGGGGCCGCATCCAGATAGTTGGCACGGATCCTGCTCAGATCATGGCGGCCAATGTCCTCAGCCTCCCGCTGAGGCTCAAGGTCGAAGGGGACGAGAGGACATACAAGATGGAAATCGCGCTCAAGATAGATTCAATCATTCCGGAGGATTAAGGGTGTGCAAGGGGGTCTGTCACTCGCCTCAGGGCTGTCCATGCCCTCACTGAGCACCTGCCTCGGCCTGTGGCCCTGCCTGACCACCGTCCTGGGGAACGGTTACTTTTTTGTTATCACGACCACCATCCTGGTACTGTTCCTGATGGGGGTATGCCTGGTCTTCAAGTATACTCCGCACCTGATGACCGACCTGAGGAACCTCTCCAATCGTGAGATCCCCGAGATCGGCCTCAGGCTGTGGGTGGCCTTCATCCTGGTGCTGCCGGTCTTTTTCGGAGCCGGCCCGCTGCTTTTCACCCTGTGGTGGTTCATCGTCTTCTGGGTCTACATGAACAGGGCCGAAAGACCCATCGGCTACGTGCTCCTGGCCGTCATCCTCATGTCAGGATGGATCGCGCATGTGGGGGCGGGCTTCATCACCTATGCCGACAACCAGCTCAACCGCGAGATATTCTGCACCGAGCATGGCATCGGGGATACCCGCGACACACTGGAGATCGCTGCCTGGGTGCAGCAGCACCCCGCCGACGGCGAGGCCATGAACGCCCTGGCCCAACTCGAGATCGCCAAGGGCAACTATACCCAGGCGGTGGAGCTCCTCAGACGTAGCCTCGATCTGGAACCGAACAACCCCCGCTACTACAACCATCTGGGCATCGCCCTGGCGGGGCTGGGCAAAGACGACAAGGCCATCCAGGCCTTCCGCAACAGTGCCACCCTCGATCCGGACACCATGGTCTACCACTACAATCTCAGCCGGCTGTATCAGGACCTTTTCAATTTCCACGAGGCCGAGCAGTCCATCGCCTGCGCCAGCAGCATCGATCCCGCCCGGGTGCGGGCCCTTCTCGACAGTGAATCCCGGGACACCGCTCAACGCTACGTCACCCAACACATGCCGGTCTTCCAGCAGATCTCCCGGCAGATGCACCAGTCACCCGCCCTGGCAGAGGTGGCCGATACCCTCTGGAAGATCGGGCTGGGCATCTTGACCCGTGGCTGGGCCATCCTCATCGCCCTGGCGGGACTACTGGCGCTGGTGATCCTCTCGCACCTGCCCAACGAAAAATTCACCAAACGCTGCTCGCGCTGCGGCAACCTCTACTACGCCGGCACGCTCAGCAAGCTCGGGATGCCCATCTGTCTGCAGTGTCACTGGATCGATACCAAGGCCAAGAAGCACATGAACCACATCCTGCAGGGCAAGGTCGAGGATGTCCGCGAGTACCGCGGCTCCATCAGTACCCAGACGACCCGCCTGGAGCTCATGCTTCCCGGGTTGGGGGCCCTGATCGGGAACAAGACCGGGCTGGCGCTGGGGCGCTTCACGCTTCTGAGCGCCGCGGCCGTGATGATCATCACGGGCGGGCGCTTCATCACGGCCTTCATCCCGCAGGAGGGCGACCCCGCGGTCTTCGTGCGCGTGATAGGTCTCGTGCTGGGTGCCCTCGTCTTCTGGCGCGCCTACAAATCACCACCGGTAAGGTACGGGGGCTGACATGTCACTGCTGGGAACACTCAAGGGGTTCGGCGTCACCGAGATCTTTCAGCTCATCTCGCAGCAGATGAAGACCGGCTCCCTGATCCTGAGTTCGCCCAAGGCCAAGGTTACCATCGCCTTCAACAACGGGATCATCGAAGGCATCGTCTCGGACCAGTGGGAGACCGACCCCCGCGCTGCG
>CAZUDI010000060.1:16175-23646 GCA_964618975.1 uncultured Bacteriovoracaceae bacterium
CAGCACGTGCTCGGTGTCATGCGCGCCTCCACCCAGGCCGACGCGAAGGCCGCGGTCGCGGCGGCTGCGGACGCGGTGCGCGACTGGCGCCGGATGGACTTCGACGACCGGGCTGCGGTCCTGCTCAAGGCCCAATTCATCAGCGAATCGGACTACAAGTCCGCCACCGAAAACCGCAAACGCAACGCCCGACCATGGGACGAGGTCCTCATCACCCAGGGCCGGCTCAAGCCAAACCTGGTGAGCAAGGCCACGAACACGGTCATCAAGGAGATCATGCTGGACATCTTCCAGTGGCGCGAGGGCAGCTACCGCTTCGAGGACTGGGATCTCAACACCGAAGGCATGCTCCAGTGCTCGATCCCCACCGAAGGGCTCATCCTCAACACCCTGAGGATTATCGACGAATGGCCCATCATCAAGGCCAAAATCCCGCCGGGGGACTACTGCCCGGTGACCATCATGCCCATCACCCAGGAACTCGTGCGGGCCCACGACCTGAGCGACATCGAAATGCGCATCTTCGACCTCATCGACGGCACCAGCACGATCGAAGCCATCGTGCGCCGCTCACTCGAGGCCCCCATCGATGCCCTGGGTGCCTTTGTCAGGCTCATCGAGGCCAACCTGGTGGAGGTCTTCCCCCAGGGCACCAGGGAGAACCGCGATCTCATCAACGCCCGTCAGATCCTGTGGGAGCGCTTCAAACACGCCGCGGTCTTCCTCCTGCTCGGCGCCTCGGTTCTGGCCCTGAGCCTCTGGGGCCGGCCGGCGCTCCCGCTGCGGGACCTGGCCAGTCCGGCCATCCGCACCCACCTCAAGTCTCAGCAGGACCTGGCACAGGAATACGCCCGGCGGGGGATACAGCTCTCAGATCTAGGTAGAGATAGCTCTGACCGTTGATCCGCTTCCTCACCGGCGTGAAGGCCACATCCACATAGCGCGGAAGCTGATTGAGCCCGGGCCGGGCGGAACATCCCAGGGTGTGGAACACCCTCCCCGAATGCGTGAGGATGAGCTTGATCTGCGAGGCGCTCAGTTTGCGCGTGCTGACCACCTCCATGGAGGGGATCATGAAGACGGGTTCGGGATTGCCCTCCCCGAAGGGCGCCAGAATCTCCAGATCCGTCAGCAGCGCGGGCGTCAGATCCAGCGCAGAGATCTTCAGGTCCACCGCCACCCCCAGCGCACGCCGCGGCCGCATGCGGCCCACCACAGCGCCCAGGGCGCTGGCGAAGGCCGGGATGCGGCTGGCTTCGATGCTGAGCCCCACCGCCATCTTATGCCCCCCGAAGGCCAGGAGGTGCGCTGAGACCTCACTCAGGGCCGCATGCAGATCAATGCCGGCCACCGAGCGGCCCGATCCCTTGCCCACCCCGTCGGTGATAGTGATAACGATGGCCGGCCGGTCGAAGAGACTGGCGAGCCGGGAGGCCACGATCCCGATCACCCCCAGGTGCCAGTCCGTCCCGGCGGCCACGATCACACTGCCCGTGTGGTCGCCCTCCCCGATCATGGCCAGGGCCTCCCGCAGAACGCGCTGCTCCGTGGCCTGCCGCCGCCGGTTGAGGAGGTGCAGCTCGTTGGCGATGCCATAGGCGGTGCGCTCGTCTTCGGTAATGAGCAGATCAAGGGCCCGCTCGGCACTGGCCACGCGTCCGGCGGCATTGATGCGGGGCCCGAGGATGAATCCGATGTCCTTGGCGTACACCTCATGGTGGATGCCCGCGACCCGGGCCAGGACGGGCAGGCCCACCCCCTCGGAGGTATTGAGCACCGCCAGCCCCTCCTTGACGAGGATACGGTTGATGCCCGAGAGTGCCACCACGTCGGCTACGGTGGCCATGGCCACGAGGTCCAGGTCCTGCCGGAGGTTGGGCAGCTCTTTCCATCCCCGCTCGCGCAGCACGGCCCTCAGGGCCACGATGAAGTGGAAGACCACCCCGGCCCCGCACAGGTCTTCGTCGCCGAAGGGACACCCGGGCTGCTTGGGATTGATCAGGGCCAGCGCGCGCGGCAAGTGTTGGCCGGGTTCGTGGTGGTCGGTAATGATAACGTCGATCCCCAGTTCTTTAGCCTGCTCCACCTCGTCATAGGCATTCGAGCCGCAGTCGGCGGTAATCAGCAGACTCACCCCCTGTGCGTGCAGCGCGGCGATGCCCCGGGCGTTGAGGCCGTACCCGTCACGGGTGCGGTCCGGGATGAAAACCACCGGGGACGGGGCGCCGATGCGCAGGAAAAAGCGGTGCAGCAGCGCTGCGGAGCATACACCGTCCACATCGTAGTCCGTGAAGACGCCGATGGTCTCCCCCTTCTCGATGGCACAGGCGGTGCGCTCGCAGGCGGGGAGCATCCCCCGCATATCGCGCGGGTCACGCAGGTTGCCGAGCGATGGGTAGAGGTAGTCGATGACCTCCCCGGGGTCCCTCAGGCCCCGCAGCTTCATCAGCGTCTTCATAATGGGCGTAAAGGTCAACTCGGGAAAGAGGTCGCTCTCGATTGTGCCCCGGATCACCCACTCCTCGGAAGAAGATACCATGGCCACCTTTCTAAACCCGGCCTGTCGAGAAGTCAAGGCAGAGCCCCGGCGGGGCCCTGCGCGATCTCCCGGGATTCACCTCTGGGTATGAACCCCGGGTCAAGCCCTGGACCCTCCTTGCCGCCGCAAGCGCTTCAAATACACAAGCACCACGACGACAGCGCCGGATCTGTCTTCCGCCTGCCCCCCGGGCGGGTAAGCCGCCGGGACGAACCCGTGCATACGAAACACGGCAGCCCCCTTCGGGGTCATGGCCCCCCTCACAGACGCCGGTCTGGCCCGCGCACCGGATGGGGCGGAGTCTAGCGGCCGTCCCGGTACCCGAGATGGGCGTGCATGTGCGCGATGAGGGTGCAGGCCTCCTCCAGACGGGAAAGGCGCATGACCCCGCCCTCGGGTGTGTCGATCAGTGCGCGCCCCTCTTCGCCTGCCGGCGTGACGGCCAGCAGCGGCTTGCCAGACACGCCCTGCAGGCGGGCGATCGCGGTGAAGATACGCTTCTCCCGACGCAGCCGCTCCCTGGTGTGGCAGGATCTGAATCGCTCCTGAAGCGCCATCAGGCGCCCTACCAGGCCGGAGCTTCCCACCATGTCCAGGGCGATGACGGCATCGACCCCATCCCAGCCTGCCAGGAGCGCCATGACCCCGAGCGCCTGGTCCACGTCACCCTCTGCCGGCATTTCAATGGGGTTTTTCCGGTCCCAGCCAGGGGGCATGAACGGTTCGATGGCACGGATGAGCTCCGGCGGCAAATCCGGCAGATTAAGCCCCATTTCCCGGCACGTGCGTGTGGCACCGCAGGCCCGTCCGAAGCTCATGATCCCCACCCGACCGGAGTGCGACAGGGGCAATTGTGCCATGGCCCCCGCCATGGTGACAAGCTCTAAGGGTGTGCGCACCGGGATGATCCCTGCCCAGGGCCGTCGGTCGCTCAAAGGTGAAACCGTTCCCCCCCCACCCTCGGAAGGCGCATGGCCTTCAGTGAACGCACGCGGGCCACCGGCCCCGAGCACGACGACGGGCATCCTGCGCGTGACCCGGGAGGCGGCTTCCATCAAGCCGCTGTCGAGCACGCCCCCCTCGAGATTCAGCGCCACGGCCCTGACGTCCTTCCGTGCGCCGAAATAGCCCAACAATTCCACAGCGCTCAGCAGGGCCCCGTTGCCGGTTGCGGCGAAAAACCTCACCCCGATACCGCACTGGGCGCATCGCTGCATCCACTGGGCACCCCCCTGCGGGCCCTGCGAGATGATGGCCAGCCCTCCGGGCAGGGGGTCCACGGGCACCTCCAGGCAGACCAGGTCGTGGGGGGCCGAAACCAGGCCACAGGTGTTGGGGCCGAGGACAAGCATCCTGCCCGCACGGACTATGGCAAGCGTCTCGGCTTCAAGACGAGCCCCTACCCCGCCCGCCTCCGAAAACCCGGAGGAGATCAGGATGCCGGCTGTGATCCCCCTCTCGATGCAATCCCTGAGGACGGCCGCAACCAGAGGGGCCGGGGACATGATGATGGCCAGATCCACCCGGCCGGGGATGTCCTGAACGCGGTCATAGGCCTTGAGTCCCAGGATGGTGTCCCTGCTTGGATGTACCGGATGGACCCTTCCCTTGAAGCCCCCGCCGAGGATGGTGGTGGTGAGCCGGAAGCCCCTTGTGCCCGGGATGTCCGAGGCGCCGACGATGGCCAGCGAGGTGGGGAAGAAAATGCGGTCGAGCCTTTCGCAGAGGGCCGCCCGGTCGCACCCTGCCGCTCCGATGTCCCGATTCATAGCACCTGCCCCCCTCCCCCCATCTCTGACCTCCGCCCTTGAGCAGGGCAAAGCAAGACACATGCCCGAAGGGCGGTGGCATTCATCAAGCCGATATCATATCCGATATTCACGCCGGCAGTCCGCGGGCACCGCATCAGGCGAAATGCCGATGCAACCCGGACGTTATTTCGTCGTCCAGGGTTGCCACCCCCCCCCTTTTGAGATACAACATCCCAAACAGCACCGAGGTGATGCCCCATGGAAAGAGACCTGCCCGCCTTCTCCCCCGAGCAATGGGAGTTCCTGGCCACCCTCGAGGCCCTCTCCGAAGCAGTGCCCCTCGACATGCTCGAGATACTCATCGCGCTGACACCCGGACAGCTCCTCGACCTCATCCACCGCGCCACGCAGCTGGGGCTCATCGAATGCACCGGGGACCAGGCCTACGGCCTGGCCTCCGACATCCCCGCGCCCATCAGGGCCAAACTCAAGGGCATCAACGATCAGACGCTCCTGCAGGGCCTGCTGCACACGCTGGAAGGGCATGAAAGCCTCGCCTCCCGCAGACCGGGACTGCTCATCGCCCTGCTCGCGCGGGCCGGACGGACGTTCGATGCCTGCAGCCTGGAGGACGACCTCGCCCGGGATCTCATGGAACGCGGCGAGCTGGAAGAGGCCCTGCACCACCTCCTGAACGCAGTGAACCGCCTGAAGCCCCTGCTGGGGCAGCCCGAAGGCGATGCACTCTTCGTGCGGGCCATCCTCAAACTCACCAACCTGCAGCTCAGGCTGGGCCGCAACGTCGACCAGGTGCATGCCTGGCTGAAACAGGGGATCGATACCGCCTCCCGGCAGGATGACCGTGAATCGCTCGTCTTCCTGAGCATCATGAGCAGCCGGCTCTTCCAGTTTCACGGCACCCTGGCCGAGGCCCTCACCACGATCAACTCCACCCTCAGGCGGGTCGAAAAGCTCGGCGGGGAGAACATGCGCAACAAATCGGCCGAGCTTCTGGGCTACTACTACTACATCCAGGGCATGTACAAAGAGGCCGTGGGACAGTTCGAGCTCATTCACGAGAAGATCACCTTCCCCTTCAACCGGGTGTTCCACTCCATCTACCTCGGCCATGCCTATGCCTTCCTGGGCCAGTTCCACCAGGCCGTGGGCGTGCTCGACAGCCTCTGCCACCGCGTGCTGCTCAAATCCGAGCACCGCATCGCCCCCTTCATGCAGGCCGATCTGGGCCTCGTCCTGCTGGCCATGCACAAGCAGGACGAGGCCCTGCCCCACCTGCAGGACGCCCTGCGCGACGGACGGGAGTGCGGCAACTTCTGGGCCGTCTACCGCGCCCAGCTGGGGCTGGCCTACCATGCCTATCTCGAGGGCAACTCGATGGCCAGCCACGCCATCACACGCCGCGCGGCCGCCACGGCCGCGCAGACCGGGTTCCTTCTCCCGCTCAAGAATATCTGCTGGCCCTGGCTGCTGGAGCTGCTCTTCGAGTACGACCAGCTGGGCCTGGAGCCCATCGAACACCTCGAGTTCCCTCAGGAACTCGAGCGCATCCTGGGCGGGGTGAATATCCACCAACGGGGCATCGCGCTCCGAATCCAGGCCCGCATCCAGGCCGCGAGCGGCGCCGGAGAGGGTGAGGTGCTGCGCCTGCTGGGGTGCAGCGAGGCCGATCTCAAACGCTCGGGCGATCCGGTACAGCTCGCCAAAACGCGCCTGGAGATAGCCCGCATCCGGCTGAGAGCGCGCGACGAAGAGGGCGCCCGGCGCCTGGCGCTGGAGGCCTGGGAGGGGCTTTCGGGTTACGATGATGACGCCTTTCCGGAAGACCTCAAACCCCTGCTGGAGAAGCGGCCGGTGCCCCCCCGGCAGCCCCGGCCGCAGGAGGATATCCTGCGCGAGTTCCTGGAAACCATGCGGACCTACCTGCCGGGGATGGACCAGGAAACGCTTTACCAGGGTCTTGTCAGTGCCACCACCAGCTTTTTCAGGGCCGAGCGCGGCGGGCTCTTCTGGTTTGGGTCTCCCGAGCCCGGCGAACGGCCCACACTCAAGACCGGCAAGAATCTCAGCAGCGCCGATGTGGCATCAACGGGTTTCCGTCCCCTCATCCAGCTGATTATCAAGAGCTACCGCAACCGGCAACTCCTCTTCATCCGCCCCCGCTCCGGCCGCTGCCACCCCGAGGGCCTTCAGTCCCTGGCCGTCCTCTGCATCCCCTTTACGGTCAAGGGTGAGCTCAGGGGCGTGCTCTTCCACGACAACAACACCTACGTGGACGAAAACTCCCACCTCCTCGACCGCGCCATCCTCACGCGCATCGGCCGCTATATCAGCGCCTGTATCGAGGAGATCGAGGGCTACCCACGGCAGGATCACAAAGCCTTCCGCATCATTACCGAATCCCCCACCGGCCTCGTACGCCCGAGCAAGGCCCAGATCAAGGTCGAGAGCGCCGTGATGCGCGAACTCATGGAGCAGGCCGGACAGGTCGCCCAGTCGGAGGCCTCCGTGCTCATCTTGGGGGAGACCGGGGTGGGCAAGGAGGTGCTGGCACGCAACATTCACGCCCTCAGCCCGCGCCATGAGGGACCCTTCGTGGTGGTCGACCCCGGCAGCATGCCGGAGAACCTGGTCGAAAGCGAGCTCTTCGGGCACGAGAAGGGCGCCTTCACCGGGGCCGATGCCCGCAAGCACGGCCGCATGGAGATGGCCCACGGCGGGACGCTCTTCATCGACGAGGTGGGCGACATCCCGCTGTCCTCCCAGGTCAAACTCCTGCGGGCGCTGCAGGAGCGCTGCATCACGCGGGTGGGTGGCAACGAGATCATCCACTCCGATTTCCGCCTGCTGGCCGCCACCAACAAGAACCTGGAAAAGGCGGTGTCTGAAGGTCGCTTCCGCGAGGACCTCTACTACCGCCTCAATGTCATCCCGCTCACCGTCCCGCCGCTGAGGGAGCGGGGCCGGGACGTGATCCACCTGGCCCGTTTTTTCCTGGAACAGTACGCCCGCACCTACAACCGGGGGGCTCTCGCCCTGAGTCCGCAGGATGAAGAGCAGCTCATGTCCTACCACTGGCCGGGCAACGTACGCGAGCTCAAGAACGTCATGGAACGGGCCGTGATCCTCTCCACCGACGGACGCCTCGAGTTCGCCCTGAGCA
>CAZUDI010000061.1:0-23067 GCA_964618975.1 uncultured Bacteriovoracaceae bacterium
TCCAAATTGGGCGTTACCCCACCGTCCTCGTTACAATAACACGGGAATTCAGGGTTAAAGTATTGCAATGAAATTTTCTGAAGCAAAATAAAAGCTTGCGTTAATTGAACTGCTGGGCGAGAAAGGTACATATGTCTTTTAATGATCTGGAAATTCAAACCATAAAAAATTCTGTGGGTTCATTGTGTGATCGGAAAACAAACCCTGCCTTGCTAGACGAGTTGCGCTTAGATTATGTCATCGAGAAGCAAAGCGTGATCATTCAGGAGATCAGGCCATCCTGGCGCGACAAGAATCAAAGTATCCACCACGATCTGGCCAAACTGACCTATGTCAAATCAAAATCCCAATGGTCGTTGTTTTGGAAAAGAGCCAGTGGCAAATGGCAAAGATATGAGACCGCGCAGCCAAAAACCAGACTTGATGAACTTGTGAATGAAATTGAACTTGATGTGCATGGTTGTTTCTTCGGCTGAGAAATCCGTCGCGCAATTTTGGCAATTCTTCAAACCACCCCTTTCCCACTCTGGTATGTGAAAAAGTATGTGACTTTTTTCCAAAATCAGCAAAAATGACAAAAAATCTGCCAAAATCAACCAGGCGATAAATTCATATATTCAATAACTTACGCAATATTGAGGATTGCAGGAAACTCAAGAGTTCTGTCTCGCAGTCAGGGGCGCGCACACCTCACCTTGACAAGGTGCTTGTGGGCGTGTTTTAGTCCTCCCACGCGCTGGCGGCAGGCAGGTTGCCTTTCCCGCCGCAGGCGGCACGGAGGGGTTCCGGTTTGTCCATGAAGGCCGATCGATCTGTTTCGACCATGATGAGGGATGACGTATGAATCAAAAGGGAGGCATTATGGTGCGCCTCGTCGTCTTCGTGCTGGTCATGGCCGCACTGGTGGGGGCGGGGATATTTTTCCTGGAGCGGGAACGCCCGCAGATCACCCTGGAGCCGGAGCTTGCCTGTCTCGGGCGCACGGCCGGCCTCGCTGTCACCGTGAGTGACCACAGGAGCGGGGTGCGCTCGGTGAAGGTGGCCCTGATCCAGGGGGAGAAGGAATACACGCTGGCCTCGCGCCTGGTGGCGGGCAGGGGCTCGCGGGAGGAGCGCCTGGAGACGGAGATCCGCCCGCTCGAGCTGGACCTTAAGGACGGCGAGGCCGAGCTTAAGATCGAGGCCATCGATTACTCTCCGCTGAAGAACCTTGCCATCTACCGGCGCACGCTGAGCATCGACACCACCCCGCCGCGTCTCGAGCTGCTCAGCCGCCAGCACTACCTCACCCCCGGGGGGAGTTGCCTGGCGCTCTACCGTGTATCCCCGGATACGCACACAAGCGGGGTGCGCCTGGGCGGGGCCTTTTTCCCGGGATATCCCGCCCGGCAGGGGGCCGGGGAAGAGCGGGTCTGCTACTTCACCTTGCCGCTGGGCTTTGAGGGCGCTCAGAGCTTTACCCTCCTGGCCACGGATGCGGCGGGCAACGAGGCGCAGGCCTCCCTGCCGGTGCATGTCCGCCAGGGTCCGGTTATGAGGTCCTCCACCCTCAAGGTGGGCACAGGCTTCATCGAGGCCCATGTCGCGGCTTTCCGCCAGCACTATCCGGCCATCGAGGGTCGGGATCCGAGGGATGCCTTCGCCTTTCTCAACGAGCAGGTGCGTCGATTGAGCGACGAGACTATCCGGGACGTATGTGCCCGCAGCGCTCCCGAACAGCTCTGGCAGGGCCGGTTTCTGCGTATGCACCAGGCCGCCGCCACGGCGAACTTCGGCGACCGGCGCACCTACACCCTGGAGGGGCGCGTGATCGGGAAAAGCCTGCACCTGGGGGTGGACCTGGCCTCCACCCGGAATGCACCCATCCAGGCCGCCAACGCCGGCGTCGTGACCTTCGCCGCTTTCCTGGGGCTGTATGGCAACACGGTCATCATCGACCATGGCCAGGGGATCGCGAGCCTCTATGGCCACATGCACACGCTCGACGTGGAGCCCGGGCAGGTACTCACCAGGGGCGATTTCCTCGGCTCCTCTGGGCAGAGCGGCTTCGCCGGTGGCGATCACCTCCACTTCGGCCTCCTGCTGGGGGGGATGCCCGTCAACCCCCGCGAGTGGTGGGACGCGCACTGGATCCAGGACAACGTGGAGCGCAAACTGGCCGAGCTACCCTGAACCCGGAATTGAGATGCGCTGCGCGGGCCGGGCTCCTCGGTGGGCCGGTCCCAACCAATAACCCTGTCACACTCAAACCCTTCCTTTAGCGACAGGGCCCCCCCCCGACCGGCGCATGCCCGGAAGCCGCCCCCAGGGCCGCCGGCAAACCCTTTTGGGGCCCTAATGCCATCACTGCAGAATGATAGAGATATTTTCCGCGGCTTGCTTGACATTAAACCAGACGCCATTAATATAGAGAATATAATTGATGATTTCTCATCAAATGCAGTGTTTATGCCAGTTGAAACCTTTTTTGATCTGTCATGCATGTGCTCTGTGATGTGGACAAGCTTAAGCGACCTTAATTGAAAGGGGTGATGCCTATGAAAGACTCCCGGTGCGGTACAGGCATGATTACGCAGGCCACCATCCGCGGATCGTATGGCAGGACCATGGACAAGGGGCTCCGGGCAGCCCGCAGATAACGCCCTGAAGGGGGATAGCTATGGTATCGGAATCAGACAAGCTGGTCGGACTTATTCAGGACAATGCCCATGAGTTGACAAGCCGCCTGATGAAGGACTTGCTCAGCCGGGAAGAGACCAAGACCTATGCCTCGCTGCCGGAAAAGGAGGTCTACAAACGGGCCTATGAGGTCTACAGCAAACTCGGCTCGTGGCTTCACCGCGATATGTCCAAGGATGAGCTCAAGCGGCACTACACCGCCCTGGGACGGACTCGTTTCCGGGAGAACGTGCCCCTGGAGGAGCTCGTCATGGCCCTCATGCTCATCAAGCGGCACCTGTGGCTGTACATCCTCGAGGCGCAGTTCTTCAACTCCACCTTCGAGATCTACCAGAGCCTGGAACTCAACAACAGCGTGGTCCTGTTCTTCGACCGCGCCATCTACTATTCCGTAATGGGTTTCATGGAGGAGATGCACGCGGGCATCGCCGAGCAGCGCGAGGAGGACCGCGAGCACTACCGGGAGATCTACAGTATGAAAAAGCGGCGGTGGGGCCTGTTCCAGCGGGGAAAGGATCGCCATGATACCCCTGCTCGTAAACATACCTGAGCCCATGCTCAAGGTCAGGGTGCTGGCACTCAAGACCCTGACCGAGGCCCTGCTCGAACGGCTGCAGGCCATGGGAGGCCTGCACGTGGAGGTCTCGCGCGAGCTGAGCCCGGCCGATCACACCCGTATCGAAGAGGAACAGGGCCTTATCCGCACCCTGCTGGCCCAGATCGAGGACCTGCTCGCGCCCCTTCAATCACTGCGGGAGGTCGAGATCCCCACCCCCGCCCGGACCCAGCCCCTGGAGACCCTAGCGCAGAAGATTGGCCAGTGGCATGCCCAGGCCGAGTTCCTCAAGAATGAGCAACGCCGCCTCAAGGAGCAGCTCCGTACCCAGGACGAGCTCACCCGCGCCCTGGGAGTGCTCGCCTCCCGCATCGACCGGCCGCTTGCGGACCTGGCCTACCGCGGGGACTATCTTTTTTCGGCCGTGGCCACGTTGCCCGCCGAATCCGTCGCCGGCTTAAGCGCGCGCCTTGAGGGTGCCCTCCTGCAGGAGATCACCGCCGGCGAGGGGGACGAGTGCGTACTCGGCCTCGTGGCGCGGACCTCGGAGCAGGTCCGCATCCGGGAGGCCCTCGGTGAGCTCGGGGGTGCCGTGCTCGCCGTGCCGGAGAGCACGCTGAGCCTGAAGAGTTTCCTCGCCCAGGCTGGGGACGCCAGGCAGGGGCTCGTGCGCGAGCTCGCGCAGATCGATCAGGCCATAGAGCGCGGCCTCGAGGAACACCTGACGGAGGTGGCCGCCATGCGTGAGGCGCTCCAAAACCGCGAGGAGCAGCTGCGGGTGCTCTCGCTGGCAGGCGAGGCCCGCTTTCTGCGCGTAGTGGAGGGTTGGGTGCCCGTGAGCGGCGTGGCGGGCCTGGAGGGGCTCACGGACCTCGGCTCCCTGGTGGTGGACCGGCGCGCGGTGCAACCGGGCGAGGATGCCCCGACCAAGCTGGACAACCCGCCCCTGCTGCGGCCCTTCGAGGTGATCGTGAAGCTCTTCAGCGTTCCCCGCTACGGCCAGTGGGACCCAACGCCCGCGGTGGCCTACTTCTTTGCCTTCTTTTTCGGCCTGATGCTCAACGATATCGTGTATGCCCTGGGGCTGCTCCTTCTGGCGCGTTTCCTGCTCGATCATCTCGTGGACGACCCCCACACGGAAGGCGTGCAGCTCTTCCGGCGCGTGCTTTACACCAGCGGGGTGGTCTCGCTGATTTTCGGGGGGCTTTCCGGTGTATATCTGGGCGATTTCATGAACCGCTACCTCGGTCTGCCGGTGGAATCGCTGGCCCTGGTCTCCGGGGTACAGCGTTCACTCTCCGACCCGATCACCTTTATCATCCTGGCGCTGGTTGTCGGGGTGGTGCACGTGAATATCGCCCATCTGCTGGCGCTCATCCAGGGGCTGCATGAACGCCGCTGGGGGGTGCCCGTCAACAAGGCCGGGCTCTTCCTAACCGAACTGGCCGGCATCCCCTACCTGCTCAAGGCCCTGCTCAACATCGAGCTGCTCCCCTTGAGTGCGGCGGCCTACCAGGCCCTGGCCTACCCCCTGCTGGGAGGCGTGGCGCTGATTATTATCGGCACGCTGCTGACGATGGGACCGCTGGGTGCGATCTTCTGGATCTTCGACCTCACCGGCATCCTGGGCGACGTCATGTCGTACTCCCGTCTGGCCGGCGTGGGCCTGGCCACCTACTACCTGGCCTCGTCCTTCAACCTGCTGGCCGGGTGGTTCGGCGCCGCGCTGGGGGGCATGCTCCCCGGGATCCTCGGCACGACGGTTTCCTTCGTGGTGGGGTGCGTGCTGCTGGTCGTGCTGCACACCTTCAACCTGCTGCTGAGCAGCCTGGCGGCCTTCATCCATTCCCTCAGGCTGTGCTTTGTGGAATATCTCATGAAGTTCTACGAGGGCGGGGGCCGGGAATACGCCCCGTTCTGCATCAGGTCCTCCACCCGGGTAACCCTCGGGGGGGTATAAAATCTAGGAGTGAGGTGAACCTATGACGGGAATTGAAGCTTTGGCCACATTCGGCGGGGCCCTGGCCCTGATCGGGGGGCTGGTGGGCTCGGCCATCGGGATCGCCATGGCCGCCTCCGCGGGCGTCGCGACCCTGTCCGAGGACGCGGGGCAGCTCAGAAACGTCATCGTGCTCGCGTCGCTGCCCATGACGCAGACCTTCTACGGACTGATCATTTTCATCATCGTACTCACGGTGGTCTTCCCCAACCTGCCGCCGGAGGGTTCCACGGGCCTCGGAGTGCTGGCCATCGGGATCATGGGCGGGTTCGCCGAGATCTTCTCGGCGATTTTCCAGGGCGCGGTCTGTGCCTCGGGCATCGCCATGCTGCCCAAGACCAAGGGCGCCATCCTCACCCCGGCCATGATGCTGGCGGTGTTCGTGGAGCTCATCGGGGTGCTGGGCCTGGTGTTCGTGATCATGGGGCTCAACATCCTGAAGCTGATGTAGCAAGGAGAGGCCATGGATACCAGCAAGATCAGAGAGGCCGTGCTGGACAAGGCCCGCCAGGAGGCCGAGGAGCTCATCGCACGCGCCGAGGAGCGGGCCGACACCCTCATGGCCGAGGCCCGCTCCAGGCGCGAGCAGCAGGTGCGGGAGGCCGGCGACGAGATCTTGCGCCAGGCGCGCCAGGAGGCCGCCCGCGTCCTCGCGCGCGCCGATCTGGCCGCCTCGCAGGAGCTGACCGGCCGCAAGGACGCCGTGCTCACCTCCATCATTGCCAAGGCCCGGGCCGCGCTCGGCGATCTGCCCTGTGCGCCGGAGCTGCTGGCGCGGCTGATCGACGAATCTGTCGGCGGCATGGAGACCCGCGACGGGATCCGTCTGCTGGTCGCGACGCGCGACGTCGCGACGGCGCGCGAGCTCGTGGACAAGGATCCGCGCCTCAAGACGATCGTGCGCGAGGTGCAAACGCGCGAGGGTCTCGGCGGTGTGGCGGCCGAGGGTCTCGACGGCATGGTCTCGGTGGACAACACCTATGAGACCCGTCTCGAGATGCTTCTGCCCGAGATCGTGCCCCGTTTGGCGGGGCGCTTCAAGCAGGGCGGCCAGGAATGAGCCTGGTGAGCGCCAGGGGCGCCTTTTTCAGCGCCCTGCTCAAGGGCGGGGAAGCCCGCGGGGTCACGGCCTGGCATCTGGAGGAGATGCTGCGTCGGGACACCCCCCAGGAGGCCCTCGAGGTCATCCGCCCCACCGACATCGGCGCCTATCTCGCTTCCGGCCCGCCCCCGCGCATGCTCAGCGACGCGGGCCTGTGGCGCTACCTGAACGATTACCTTGGGCGCCTGGAGCGCTTTGGCCCCCCCCGTTCCTGGAGCGCTACCCTGCGGATCTACCTGGAGCGCTACGATATCTTCAACCTCACGGCCGTGCTGCGCGCCCGGCACAGCGATCGGGTGGGGGAGCCGCCGTTGATCCCGCTTGGCTTCCTGGCACGTAGCGAGGTTTTCGAAGGGCTGGGGCAGACCGAGGGGGTGAGCGCCCTGGGAGGGCTGCTCGAACAAGGCGGGCTTGGAGCCTACGCCAGCGCCCTTAGGGGAGTGGAGGAGGAGCGGGCGGCGACGCTGTTTGCCCTCGAGCGTGAGCTTCAGGATATCTATCACGCCCGGCTGAACGCGGCGTTTGCCGGGCAGCCGTCTGCGCGGCTCATGCGGCGCCTGCTGGGCATGCGGGTTGACCTGAGCAACCTCGCCTGCCTGCTGCGCCTGGCGTACGCGGGCCGCAGTTCGCCGCTGTATTTCTGGGCGCTGAAGGGGGGGTACCTGTATACGCCGGAGCGCCTGGAGGAGATGTCGGCGCTCACGCTCCCCGAGATCGTGGCGCTTCTGGAGCGCACCCCCTACCGGGAGGCGGCGCAGGGTATCGCTCGCGAGCTCGAAGGCGGCGGCAGTACTGCGGCCCTCGAGCGCGTCTGCGAGCACATGAGCCTCAAGCTCACGGCCGCCCTGGTGTCCTCGCGACTGTTCTCCCCGGCGACCCTTTTGTGGCATTGCATGTTCAAGGAACAGGAACTCGGCAATGTGCGGCTGGTGCTGCGGGCGCTCAAAGACGCCCTGCCGCGTGAGGACGTCAGACCGTATTTGATGGTGGCGGCATGAGCATGAACGCACACAGGCAGGTGGCGGTGATCGGTGATGGCGAGATGGTGATGCTCCTGCGCCTGGCGGGGGTCCAGCAGTGTTACCCCGTCGAGGAGGGGGCGGATCTCGCAGAACAGGTGCGCCAGGCGGTGCGCGCGTGCCTCTTAGACGAGAGCGTGGGGCTGATCGTCATGCCTCAGGACTGGAAGACGCATGTACGGGGGCTTGACCGCGGCCTCCCCTCGAGAAAGGGTGTGCTGCCGGTGATCGTGGGCCTGCCGGAGGTGGGCACCCGGGAGGACGTGCGGCGCTTCTACATGAGCTACACCCGTCAGCTCCTGGGGATCGCCATTGAAATTTAATGGCCTGAGGGTCGAATTCCCTTACCGCTTGCGGCGGCCAGGAGCGGCCAAGGCTTGCCCTGGGGTTCATACCAATGATTGAGAAAAGGAGCGTGAGACATGGGCAGGATATGGAGGATTTCGGGGCCGGTGGTCATCGCCGAGGACATGCGCGGATCGATGGTCTACGAAATCGTCGAGGTCGGCGAGCTGAGGCTGGCCGGCGAGATCATCGGCCTCGAACAGGACAAGGCGGTCATCCAGGTCTACGAGGACACCGTGGGGCTGACCGTGGGCGAGCCGGTGGTGGGTACGGGCGACATCCTCATGGTGGAGCTCGGGCCGGGGCTGACGGGCAGCATCTTCGATGGGGTACAGCGCTCGCTGGTGACCATGATGGAGGAGCTGGGGCATTTTCTCGAGCGCGGTGCGCGCACCTACGCCTTGGACCGCAGCCGCAAATGGGATTTCACGCCCCGCGTGGCCCCGGGCGACACGGTTAAGGCCGGCGAGATCATCGGCGTGGTGCCGGAGACCGGGCTGGTGGAGCACCGTATCATGGTGCCCGTGGGGCTTGAAGGCGAGATTGTCGCGATCGAGCGCGGCGCCTTCACCGTCACCGAGCCCGTGGCGCGCCTCAGGACGCTTGCGGGCGAGCAGGAGCTTTTTTTGATGCAGAAGTGGCCGGCGCGCAAGCCGCGGCCCAGCCGCCGGCGCCTGGACCCCGGCAACCTGCTCGTGACCGGCACGCGCATCATCGACTACCTCTTCCCGCTGGCGCTGGGCGGCAAGGCCGCCATCCCGGGCGGCTTCGGCACGGGCAAGACCGTGGCCCTGCAGCAGATGGCCCGCTGGGCCCAGACCCAGATGAACATATACGTGGGTTGCGGCGAGCGCGGCAACGAGATGGCCGATGTGCTCCACAGCTTCCGCCAGCTCAAGGACCCCGCCACCGGGCGCCTGCTGCAGGAGAAGGAGATCTTCATCGCCAACACCTCCAACATGCCCGTGGTGGCCCGCGAGATCAGCATCTTTATCGGGATCACCATCGCCGAGTACTTTCGGGACATGGGCTACGACGTGCTGCTGGTGGCGGACTCCACCTCGCGCTGGGCCGAGGCCATGCGCGAGATCGGCGCCCGGCTGGAGGAGACCCCGGGCGAGGAGGGCTTCCCCACCTACCTGGGGTCGCGCCTGGCCTCGTTCTACGAGCGCTCCGGCCGCGTGGAGTGCCTGGGCGGGCCCGAGCGCCACGGCTCGGTGACCATCATCGGCGCGGTGAGCCCCCCCGGGGCCGACTTCAGCGAGCCGGTCACCCAGAGCACGCTCAGGATCGTGGAGGCGCTCTACTCCCTGGACGTGGCCCTGGCCAACCGCCGGCACTTCCCCACCATCAACTGGCTGACGAGCTACAGCCTGTATGCCGGTGTCACCGAGAAGTGGTGGAAGGGGGTGAGCCCCGAGTGGGGAGATACGCGCGACAAGGCCCTCAAGATCCTGCAGGCCGAGGCCGAGCTGGAGGAGATCGTGCGCCTGATCGGGCCCGAGGCCCTGCCCGAGGACGACAAGCTCACGCTTTTGATCGCGCGCATGATCCGCGAGGACTTCCTCATGCAGAGCGCCTACCACCCGGTGGACACCTACTCGACCCCCGAGCGCTCGCACAAGATGCTGGCCACCATCATGCAGTTCGCCGATATGGCGCGCACACTCCTGGCCTCGGGCACCCCGGTGGCCGAGATTACCGCGCTGGAGGTGACCGCACGCATCGCGCGCATGAAGGACATGGAGCAGGAGCGCTTCGATGACTACATCGGCAAACTCGGGGACGAGGTGCAAGGCGTTATTCACGCCCCCCAGGGAGGTGTGGCATGACCAGACAGCTCTTCACCCGCGAGACCAAGGCCATCTCCACGGCGCGCCGATCGTTGCTGATCATCGAGAGCATCCCGGGCATCAAGTATAACGAGATCGTGGACGTCAAGCTCGGCACGGGTGAGGTGCGCGCCGGCCAGGTGATCGAGGTGGGCAAGGTCCAGACCGTGGTACAGGTATTCGGCGGCGTCAGCGAGGTGGACCTGCTGGAGAGCCGCGTGCGCTACAAGGGCGAGACCCTCCGTCTGCCGGTTTCCCTCGACATGCTCGGCCGCATCTTCGACGGCAGCGGCGAGCCCATCGACGGCGGGCCGCGCGTGATCGCCGATGCCTACATCGACATCAACGGCTTTCCCCTGAACCCGGCCGCGCGCATGCCGCCGGCCGAATTCATCGAGACCGGCATCTCGGCCATCGACGGCCTCAACGTGCTCGTGCGCGGGCAGAAGCTGCCCATCTTCAGCGGCTCGGGCCTGCCGCACAACCGCATTGCGGCCCAGATCGTGCGCCAGGCGGCGCTGAAGGGCTCGCAGGGCGACTTCGCCCTCGTTTTTGGCGCCATCGGGGTGAGCTACGACGACGCGGCCTATTTCATCGCCAACCTGGAGGAGACCGGCGCGCTCAGCCGCTCCATCGGCTTCATCAACACGGCGGCCTCGCCGGTGATCGAGCGCCTGTCCACCCCGCGCCTGGCCCTGACCGCGGCCGAATACCTGGCCTGGGAGCACGGGCTGCACGTGCTGGTGGTCCTCTCGGACATCACCAACTACTGCGACGCGCTCAGAGAGCTGGCCGCCATGCGCGGCGAGATCCCCAGCCGGCGGGGTTACCCGGGCTACATGTACACCGACCTGTCGACCCTCTACGAGCGCGCCGGGCGCATCGAGGGCCAGGAGGGCTCGGTCACCATCGTGCCGATCCTCACCATGCCCGATGACGACATCACCCACCCCATCCCCGACCTCACGGGCTACATCACCGAGGGCCAGATCGTGCTCTCGCGCGCCCTGGAGCGCAAGCGCGTCTATCCGCCCATCGACGTTTTCCTGTCGCTCTCGCGCATGATGCGCGAGGGCATCGGGCCGGGCAAGACGCGCGAGGATCACAACAACGCCTTCATGCAGTCCTACTCCCTGTATGCCGAGGGCAACTACCTGCGCGAGATCTCCACCGTGATCGGGGCCGAATCCTTGAGCGAGCGCGACAAGCTCTACCTGGAGGCCTCCGAACGCTTCGAGCAGGAATTCATCTCCCAGGCGGAGCACGAGCGCCGCAGTGTGGAGGAGACGCTGCAGAAGGCCTGGAACATCTTCGCCATGCTGCCGCGTGAGGATCTCAAGCTCATCAGCGAGGAGTTTCTTGCCCGCTATCTGCCCGGGACAGCCGGGCAGCCGGAGGGATAGGCCATGGCCAAGAAGGTGCAGATAGCGCGTCCCACCAAGATCGAACTGGCACGTCTCAAGCGCCGCTTGGCGCTGGCCGAGCGGGTGCAGAAGATCGTCAAGGACCGCCTGGCCATCCTGGTGATGGAATTCATCCAGATCGTCAAGGAGTGTAGCACTCTCAAGGTGCGCCTGATCGAGGAGCACACCCGGGCCCGTCACGCGCTGAGCCTGACGCTGGGCCGGCATGGCCTGCCGGCCCTTGAGCACGAACTGCTCGTGCCGCGCAAGGACCTGGCGCTGTATGCGGCCTCCCGCAACGTGGCGGGCGTGCGCATCCCGCTCCTCGAGGCGGAGTTCAGCGAGCGCTACCCGGAGGGACAGCGGCCGCTGTCCACCAGCGCCCTGGTGGAGGAGACCGGCGTGCGGGCCGAACAAATGCTTGTAACCCTGATCGCCCTGGCCGAGAAGGAGCGCTCTCTGGAGCTCCTCGGGCGCGAGATCAGCAAGGTCAAGCGCATCAACAACGCCCTCGAGCACAGCATCGTGCCGGGGCTCAACGAGACCATCAAGTACCTCACCATGAAGTTCGAGGAGCGCGACCGCGAGGAGGCCGCCCGTCTCAAGCGCGTGAAGCTGCTCATAGAAAAGCGGGAGGCCCATGCCTACTGATGATCGCGGCCTCACCGGCCTTCTGCCGGGCGGCGACCTTGGCTCCTTCAACGCCTGGCTGCCCCGGGAGCGGCGCACCCTGGCGCAGCTGCTGGCGCAGGCGCATCCTGCGGTGCTGTGCCATGATGCAGGGACGCACGCCTTCCGGCGCTCTGAGCTCGGGAGGCTGGCCGGGCTGCTCGGAGAGGCCGAGCGCGAGCGGCTCATGCTGCCGATCATGTTGGAGGTACGCGCGGGCACGGTCGCGGTGGGCGAGCAGGTCGAGCTCGTCTCCGGTTTGTTGACACACCTCCTGGGCATGACCTGTCACGTCCGGGGGGGGCGGATCGTCATCGCCCGGGCCCAGCTGGGGGTCCTGCGCCGGTTGCTGCCCACGACCACCCAGTACGTTTTCATACCCTGACAAGGAGGGGTTGCATGCCCGAAGAGATCTATACCTCGATCAAGGAGCTCGAGGCCGAGGCCCAGGCGATTCTCACTGCGGCTCAGGATAAGGCCGAGCAGATTGTGGCCGAGGCCCGGCGGCGGTCCCAGGCCCTGCTGGCTTCCGAGTTGCCCCTGGACGAGGCCCGTGCGGAGAGCGAGCGCCTCCTGGATAAGGCCAGGGCCCAGGCAGAGACCCGCCTGGACGAGAGCCGGGAGCGCGCCCGGCGCCTGGCGGCCTCTGCGCAGGCCCTGGAGGACGAGTTCGCCATCCTGGTAGCCGGCAAGGTACGCGGCGACAATCACGAGGCCACCTGAGCGGCGCCCCCCCCCGCATCCTTGAGGCGCATTCTGGCGGGCATGGGCCCCGGCGCCTGCCCTTCAGGGGCCTTAGCCTGGCGCCCTGGAGCATGGCCCCCTTGATTTTTGACGGCCCATAGGCTAGGGGTGCACAGGTGCGGCCGGCACGGCGGGCGCGCATCGTGGCGCCGGCCGCGTACATCATGACGGACAAGGAGATGTGGACATGCACGAATGTATCCCGGATTTTGTTCCGCCCTGGCCCCTTAGGGGCGGACTCACCCAGACCATCCTCGCCAGCGCCGGGCTGCGCGCCCGGGGGGGCAACCCCATGCTGGACGCCGCGCGCGGCATGATCCTCGACACCGTGGACGGCATCCGCCTGCAGGGCTTCTATTCCGCGCAGCCAGCGGACACCTCCCGCGGCCTCGTGGTGCTTCTGCCCGGCTGGGAGGGCAGCCAGAGCTCCACCTATATGCTCACCTGCGGACGTTTTCTCTACCGGCAGGGCTATGCCGTCTTCCGGCTGAATTTTCGCGACCATGGGCAGAGCCACCACCTGAACACGGGCATCTTCTTTGTGACCTATCTCGACGAGGTGCTCGAGGGTGTGCGCCAGGTCTGCGGGCTGGCGGAGGGCCTGCCGGCCTTCCTGGTAGGCTTCTCCCTGGGTGGCAACTTTGCCCTGCGGATCGCACGCCGCCTGGCCCAGGCTCCCATCGCCAACCTGCGCCACGTGGCGGCCATCAGCCCGCTGCTCGACCCGGACAAGTCCATGGCCGCCATCGACGCCAACCCCCTCCTGCGCTGGTATTTCGTGCAGAAGTGGCGTCGTTCGCTCATGACCAAGCAGCAGCTTTTCCCCTCCCGCTATGACTTCGGCGCGGTGCTGGAACTGGGCACGACCCGTGCCATGACCGATATGCTCGTGGAGCGCTTCAGCGATTACCGCGACACCCCGGAGTATCTTGCCGGCTACACCCTCCTGGGGGACACCCTGGCCGACATTGGCGTGCCGACCACCATCATTACCGCCCATGATGACCCGGCCATCCCGGTGCAGGATTTCAGCGGCCTGAGGCTCAACGCGCTGACGCACCTGTGCATCCAGCGTTACGGCGGGCACTGCGGCTTCATCGAGCACTTCCCGGGGAAATGCTGGTACGAGCGGGCCTTGCTGGAGCGCTTCGCCTCCCCCGGGACATCCTGAAGGGCAGCGGAGAGCCCCCGGCCGCCCGCCGGGGGCCGTCAGCGCGGGGCGCGCCTCTCCCGCGCGGGGGCGGCCTTTCCCCGGGCGTGGCCGCGGGCGGGCGGGGTGGCCTGAGATGCAGCGCGCGGCCGGTGCTGTACAGGGCGAGGCGGAGCGGCCGTGGCCGCCTGCGGTTTGTCGTAGTCGAAACCCGGCACGCTCCTGCGGGTCAGCTTCTCGCCCAGGACGTATTCGATGGTGCGCACCATGGCGGCGTCCTCGCTGGTGACGAAGGTGAAGGCCTCGCCGTTCTTCGAGGCACGGCCCGTGCGGCCGATGCGGTGCGTGTAGGCGTCGGCCGTGTCGGGCATGTCATAGTTGATGACGTGCGAGATGGCGGAGACGTCGATGCCACGGGCGGCGATGTCGGTGGCCACCAGGATCTGGTAGGCCCCGTTGCGGAAGCCGTCGATGGCCTGCTCGCGTTTGTTCTGCGAGAGGTTGCCCTGCAGCGAGGTGGCGCGGTAGCCCTCGCGCTCGAGCTGCTGCGCCAGGCGCTTGGCACGGTGTTTGGTGCGGGTGAACACGAGCACCGACTGCGTTGTGGTGCTCGTGAGCAGCGCCTTGATCAGGTCGGTCTTCAGGTGCTGCTTCACGGGATAGAGGGCGTGGCGCACGGACTCCACCGGTCGGGTGAAGCCGATCTGCACGTTTACGGGATCGCGCAGCATGTCGGCCGCCAGGCGCCGGATGTCGTCGGGCATGGTGGCGGAGAAGAGCAGGGTCTGCCGCCTGGGCGGCAGGGATTTAAGAATGCGGCGGATATCGGGCAGGAAGCCCATGTCGAACATGCGGTCGGCCTCGTCCACCACCAGGGTCTCCACGCCCGTAAGGTCGATGGTCTTATGGGCGAGGTGGTCCAGCAGGCGGCCCGGGCAGGCCACCACGATCTCGCAACCGCCTCTTAGCGCCTGGATCTGGGGCTGCATGCCCACGCCGCCGTAGATGACGGCGCTTCTCAGGCGCGTGCGGTGGCCGAGGGCCTGAATGGCCGTATGTGTCTGAGAAGCCAGTTCGCGGGTGGGGGCGAGGATCAGGGCCCGCACCCGTCGGCGCGGCCCGGGAATCAGCCGCTGCAGGAGCGGCAGCACGAAGGCGGCGGTCTTGCCGGTGCCGGTCTGGGCCAGCCCCAGGAGATCGCGGCCGTTGAGGATGGGGGGGATGGCCTCGGCCTGGATGGGCGTGGGGGAGACGTATCCCTGGTCATGGATGCCGGCGGTGATGCCGGGATCAAGGTTGAACGAATCGAAAGTCATCAATGCTCCTTGTTGTGTAGGGTATGCACCCACCCTAGGGGTGGGTGATTGGTTCGATTGTAGGGAGGCGTTCCCGCCGCGGAGACTATTCTTCAGTCTCCTGGGGGCCGGGAACGATGTCGGCGATATCGGGATCGACAGTCACGCCCTCTTCGGTCAGGCTGGCCTTGCGTTCCTTGGCCTCCTGCTTGCGGGCCTGTTTTTCCTGTTTCTTTTTCTGACGGATTTTTTCGCGTTCGAATTTCTGGAATGAATAGTGTGATTTCCTTGCCATGTTCCTCCTCGCTGGCCCTCTCCCCGGCGGGGGGCAGGGCGGTTGTCCATGCCGGGCGACAGGGCTGAATCATCCTCCCTGTTCTGCGCCTGCCGCCCGCTTGCTGTCTGGCCGTCCATGATCCGACCCCGTATCCCGGTTGCCTTCCCCGGCAGGCGGACGTTTAAGAACAGCCGGTGCTCCTGAAAGACGTGCGATTCAACGGAAAAAGCCTCCGAGGAACTGCCAGAGGTCTATGCTTAAGGATGATTCCGGTGAGACCAACTCGCATTTCAGCTTAGGGCTATCCCTACGCAATCCTGCCGCGCCTGTCAAGCGTAAAAAACCCGCGTCTGCGGTGGGCTTCCTGCGCGCGGGGTGCCATTCCCTGAGCGGGTTGTTTTTGCCCGGCTTGTGGGCGGCGGTCGGCCTGGGCCTTATCTTTGGCCTCGCCGTCGTGGGGGCGCGGACGGTCAGGCTTCAGGCCACCGCCAGGAGCATGGTCAGATAGTGGCAGCCGCTGCCCGTGAGCACGAAAAGGTGCCAGATGCCATGGAAGTGCCGCACACGATTGCCAAGGGCAAAGAAGACCACGCCCACGGTATAGAACAGGCCCCCCAGCAGGAGCCACAGGAGACCTGCCCGCGGCACGGCCCGCATCAGGGGGGCCAGGGCGATCACGATCAGCCAGCCCATCGCCAGATAGATGATTACCGGCACCATACGATGCCCGGGCCGCGGCCGACCCTCCAACGCGATCCCGATCACGGCCAGCCCCCAGATGACCCCGAAGAGCGACCAACCCCAGGCGCCGCGCAGGGTGACCAGGGTGAAGGGGGTATAGGTGCCGGCGATCAGGAGATAGATCGCAACGTGGTCGAGCCGGCGCAGGAGATCCTTGGCCCGGCCCCGCAGGCTGTGGTAGAGCGTGGAAAGGGTATACAGCAGCAAAAGGGTCGTCCCGTAGATGCTGAAGCTTACGATCTTCCACGGATCCCCCTGCCGTGATGCCAGCACCACCAGGACCACCGTGCCCGCCAGCGCCGCCGCCGCGCCGATCAGGTGGGTTATGCTATTGAAACGCTCACCGGCATACATGTGCCCCCCCTTACGGACGAGCGCCCGTGCGGCGCCTTCAATCCTGCGCCTCGAAGAGGCGGTAGTCCAGATCCTGCCAGGGGCAGTCCACATCCTCGATGTGCTGCAGTTCCTCCTCAGAAAGCCGGCCCTGGTCGGTCAGATCGCGGGCGGCCCACAGGAGCTTCAGGAAGCGCTGGTGGTGATGGTGGAAGCGCTGGTTGGCGTACTCCTTGGCCTGCGTGGTGTAGAGCAGGAAGGGCCAGTCGCTGCCCTGCATGAGGAGCAGCTCGCGGCCCATCTGGCGCAGGATGCGCTCGCCGCGGGCGTCCGCGGGCCGGGCCTGGTTAAGGATCAGCTCCATCTCCAGGGAGCTGGCGTTGATGTAGGGCCAGATCCAGCCGTGCTCGGGGTTCTGCCAGACCGTGAAGTCGGCGTTCACGCCCCAGGTGCTCGGGGACATGCTGACGGTGGCCAGCCCCTCGCGATGCTGGTCGAGGTAGGGCCCCAGACTGTGCATGGCCACGTCCTGGGATGCGGCCAGCAGGCGGCAGACCCGCTCCAGCCAGTCCACGCCCTCGTGCCACCAGTGGCCGAAGAGTTCGCAGTCGTAAGGGGCCACGATCACGGCTTCGGGGAAGGCGGCCCGGGCGAGGGTCTCCGCCACCAGGTCCGCAAAATGCCGGGCATGGACCTCGAGGCGTCCGCGGGCCAGGCCCGGGTCGTAGAGCTGCTTATCCCCTTCGCCCGTGACGCGCCAGTAGCGCAGCCCGGAGTCGGGGTCCTTGATGTGGAACTCGAGGTAGTAGGGGTCGCCCGGGTAACCCCTGTCCGGCGACCAGACCTGCGCGCCGGTCTCCTGATTGCGGCCGAAGACCGCCAGCCCCGAGGGCAGGCGGTAGCCCCTGAAGGTGGTGGGTTTCTCCTCGGCGTGGCGGTTGTCCACAAAGGTGGCGCGCTCAAGGCCCAATCCCTCCACGAAGGTGTATTCAATGCCCTCCAAGGCGAGCCATTCGTCGAGACCGCGGCGTTGGCGCTGCGCCTCAGGCGCCGCCTCGGCAGGGCGGTAGGCGCATTCGGGCAGCCAGAAGCCTCGAGGCGGGCGCCCGAAATAGCGGCGGTAGGTCTCGACGCCCAGGTGCACCTGGGCATGGATGGCGCTGTCGCGCTGCAGCAGGGGCAGGAAGCCGTGGGTGGCCGCCGAGGTCAGCACCTCGATGGCCCCTTCCTCCTGGAGCCACTTCAGGGTGCCCAGGATGTCGCGATAGAAATCATCGGTGAAGGCGCGCAAGACGCCCTCGAAGCGCTCCTCCCAGTAGCGGGCCAGGTCGCGCCTTTGTGGCTCGGCCTGGAAACGACGGGCGTCCTCGCGGGCGCGCCGGAGCTTGTCCTCCAGGTAGTCACAGAAGCGCCCTTGCATGTAGGGGTCGGCGAGCTGCTCCATGAGCACGGGGACCAGGCCCACCATCACCTGTGGGCGGATCCCGTCCCGGAGCAGGGACTTAAGCGCCGTCAGGAGCGGGATGTAGGTCTCGTGCATGGCCTCGAAAAGCCACTCCTCTCCCGCCGGCCAGACCCCCGACTTGCGGCAGTAGGGGATGTGGCTGTGCAGCATCAGACTGAAGGTACCCGGCATGTCATTTTCCTCCATGGATGGGCAAATGCCCCAGGGCCGGCCCCCCTTTCTGAGACTGCCCAAGGCGTGTCCGTCATGCAGCCGAGGGCCGGTATCCTATAGCGTTTATGTATAATCCTCCTGGACCGGCAAGGCCAGGGATCCGTCTGGTCTCAGGGCGCGAGACCGACAAAGCGCAGCAGCTCGTCGCGGCTGAGATGGCGCTTGACGATGAACTCCTTCTGGGCCTTGGTAAGGGCCTTGATGCGGTGTTCGACCCTGGTCGCCAGGGAGCGCCCGTCCAGGCCGACCTCGTAGACCAGCTCGCGGGCCTCAAAGGCGCGCGTGTACCGGGCGGCCCGAGCCTGGCCCGCGGCGTGCTCGCGGACCCTGCGGGCCACATCCGTACTGATGCCGGTGTACAGCGAGCCGTCGGCGCAGCGCAGGATGTAGACCGACCACACCGCCATCGGGGGCGCGGGCCTCAACCCTCAACCGGTCGCTTGGCCTGCTCCAGGACGGACATGACCGTGGCCACCAGGGAGGAGATATCCCCCAGGTTGGCCGGCACGATCATGGTGTTGTTCTCCTTGGCCAGCTTGCCGAATTCGGCGATATACCTCTCCGCCACCCGCAGGTTGGCGGCGGTCGCGCCCCCGTCCAGGGTCAGGGATTCGGCGATGGCGCGGATGCCCGCCGCGGTGGCCTGCGAGACGAGCTCGATCTCTTTGGCCTGGCCCTCGGCCTCGTTGATGCGTTTTTGTTTCTCGCCTTCCGAGATCTCGATGGCCTCCTTCTTCAGCCCCTCGGCGCGGTTGATGCGCGCCTGCCGGTCGCCCTCGGAGGTGGCGATGGCGGCGCGCTTCTCGCGCTCGGCGCGCATCTGTTTCTCCATGGCGTCCATGACGCTCTGGGGCGGGGTGATGTCCTTGATCTCGTAGCGCAGGACCTTGACGCCCCAGTTCTGGGCCGCCTCGTCGATGGCCGCCACCACGCTGCGGTTGAGGGTCTCGCGCTCCTCGAAGGTCCGGTCCAGCTCGATCTTGCCGATCACCGAACGCAGCGAGGTCTGGGCCAGCTGGCTGGCGGCCAGCTTGTAGTTGTCGATGCCATAGGCGGAAAGCTTGCTGTCGATGACCTGCAGGTAGAGCACGCCGTCCACGGAGACCGACACGTTGTCGGTGGTGATGCAGTCCTGCGAGGCGATGTCCAGGACCTCCTCCTTGAGGGAGCGCTTGTAGGCCACCTTGTCCAGGAAGGGGATCAGGATATGGAACCCGGCCCCGAGGGATTTGTTGTACTTCCCGAGGCGTTCGATGATGTATTCGGATCTCTGCGGCACGACCACGGCCGTCTTGATCAGCAGCACGATGACGATGACGGCCAGGATACTGACAACAACCAAAGATTCACCCATCTTGTCCTCCTAAAGGGGTCTGACCCGCAAGGTGAGGCCGTCCGGCGAGGCCGGGCCTTCGACGATGACCGCTTGTCCCTCCTCGATCGTGCTGTCGGCCACCGCCCGCCAGAAGCTGCCCATGAGCTTGATCTCGCCCGGCACGTTCGGCTGGATGGTCTGCGTCACCACGGCCTGCCGGCCGGTCTTGTCGCGGGCGTAGTCGTCGTCGAGCGTGCCGCTCTGGGCGCCCGTGAAGGTCTTGATCCGCAGGCGGCGCAGGCTGAAGAGCAACACCAGGGACGCGGCGAGGAAGACGAGCACCTGCGAGGAGAGCGCCATGCCCGTCGCCCAGACTAAGAGCGCGGCGATCCAGCTGCCGGCCGCAAAGAAGATCAGGATGAAGCCCGGGACCAGGAGCTCGGCGATCAGAAAGGCCACCCCGATCAGGAACCAGACCAGTTCCGGCGAAGGGATCATCCCCACCTCCCGTCACGCGTATTTTTACCACCATGCTACAGCTTGTGGTTTTAGCATGCCTGAGGCCGCCCGGTCAAAGCGTTCCTGGTAATCTGTAATCTGGCTGTAATCTGGGGACACATTGTAATCTACATAATCTGTAATCTGGGGACACATTACATAATTCAAGGTAAGCTTGGAATTTCACCCTCTGATACGTAGCTTGTGTCCCCGGAATTGAAGTCCCGTGATTGAATTGGTCAGAATTGGGGAAATTGTATAAGACCTTGGGTACGATCACCGCCAGCCCCGACCTGACGGTTCCTTCCGGTTCCGCGGTCGTGCTCAAGGCCGGCACCGAAGTGATCCTGACGCCGGAATTCGAAGCCACTGCAGGATCGGAATTCACCGCCACTATCGAAGAGTTCCATTATGTCAGTGGCATCGTCAAGGTGGGCGATGCCGGTTTCGGCGGGCAGACGCTCACCCTCAGCGGCCAGACCGCCGCCGGCGAGCAGATCACGGAAACCACGGTCACGGCCGCCGACGGCTCCTACAGCTTCTATGCCGAGAACGGCACCTATACGCTCCTGGTCCAGGGGTACGATCAGACTCTGCCGCTGAGCGTCAACGGCCAGAACCTCCCCACCGCGGACCTGCAACTCGTCATTCACGAGATCTACTACCACCACGACCTGTTGGGCAACACCGTGGCCCTGACCGACAGCAGCGGCCAGGTCTTGATGCGCACGGTCTACCTGCCCTTCGGCGATCTGCTCTATGCCGAAGGGCTCGAAGAGGCCTACCTCTTCACCGGCAAGGAGCGCGATGCCACCGGCATGGACTACTTCGGGGCGCGCCACTACGACCCGGCCCTGGGCCGCTTCATGGGCATCGACCCCGCCGGCGGCAAGATCGATGACCCCCAATCCTGGAACCTCTATGCCTATTGCCTGAACAATCCGTACAAGTATGTCGATCCGGATGGGGAGAATGCCTGGGATGCAATTGACGTTGGCTTCTTCCTGAAAAGTGCCTATTCCTTTGCAAAGGATCCCGGGTGGGGCACCGGCGCAGACCTTGCTTTGAATACGGTCGGCCTGCTACCATTGGTGCCGAGCATTGGTTCAATTAAACTGGTAGGCAAGGCTGGATCGAAGGTTGTTGAGGCTGCAAAGGGTGGAACAGAAATTGTACAACGTGCTATGACAAGAGCCGAATCAGAATATCTTGAGGAGTTTGGTACAATACGATTTGGGAAAGAAGGTACAGAGTTCGATCCACATTTTGTTAGTGATGCTGTGAATTCAGGTCTCACAAGAGCTCGATTGCGTCTTGCTCTACCAAAAACTCCAGAGGTAAGGGTAACATTAGAAGTTGAAAAAGGAATATTTGGTAAGCCATCAACAGTAAAACCACTTGATCTTGGAAAAGGACGAGTACTCCCAGGAAAAGGACGAGTACTCCCAGGAGGAGGAACCGAACGAACTGCTACAGGTGTAGTAAGAGCTCGTGTGTTAGGAGTTGATGAATTTTAAAGGTGGTTATTATGAATATTCAAGATTTAATAAATGCAGATGTCGAGTTTGGTGTGAGTGAACCTGCTGATTTCCATCTTGAAAACGGATCTGGCCCATATAGAGGTAAAATTAACAGTATAGAAGATGACATGGCTATTATTTCTTTGTCATCTAAGTTGTTTTATAAAGGGAATCCCATAGTACAGATTAAGGTTCGTCCACGTCATGTTGGTGAAACATTATTAGATTGGGATATCTCAAAGGTGCTCATAGTGAATCTTGTTGTTAATATTCCAACATTAAGTCACATGGTTGGGGGTGCTCGAATTATAAAGGAGGCATCTAAGGGCTGAATGGGGGTAGGGTAGTGTGGTAGTGGGTAGTGGGGTCAGGTCTTGCATTATAACATTTTGAGCCTTATTTTTACAGAATGGCACGGCCGTTACGGATAGAATACCCGGGAGCGCTTTACCATGTAACTGCCCGGGGGAATGCGCATCAAACGATTTATCGAGACGATAAGGACCGTCAGAGATTCCTTGAGATACTTGATGCTGTCGTGAAACGCTTCAACTGGATCTGTCATGGTTATTGTTTGATGACCAATCACTACCATCTTTTGATAGAAACCGTGGATGGTAATCTTTCGGCGGGAATGCGTCAGGTCAACGGGATATATACGCAGCATATCAATCGCAGGCATCACAGCACCGGGCATGTCTTTCAGGGGAGGTTCAAGGCGATCCTGGTGGATAAGGAAGCATACCTCCTGGAATTGTGCCGCTATATCGTCTTGAACCCCGTCCGTGCCGGCATGGTGAAAGAACCGTGCGATTACACCTGGAGCAGTTACAGGGAGCAAAGGGGGACGCCCCTAACTAATTAACTTGACAATGTGATGCAGGTTGTTTAATCATGCTGCATGCCCAGGCAATCGCGGATAGACACGGCCGGAGCATTGCATCACATCATCGTCCGCGGAATAGAACGCGGGAAGATCTTCGATGACGATGAGGACCGAGACAACTTTCTCAAACGGCTGGGCGTGCTTCTGGGGGAAACCAAAACCGTCTGCTATGCGTGGGCCCTGATTCCGAACCACTTCCACTTACTGCTGCTCACCGGAGAGGTTCCTGTCGCCACGATAATGCGGAGGCTGCTGACCGGGCATGCCGTAAGCTATAACCTGCGGCATTGCCGGCATGGCCATCTTTTTCAGAACCGTTACAAATCGATCTTGTGTCAGGAAGATGCCTATTTTCTTGAGCTTGTGCGCTACATCCATTTGAACCCGATCAGGGCGGGGTTGGTTGAGAATCTGGCGTCCCTGGACGGATACCCCTATTCAGGCCATGGTGTTATCATGGGCAAACAGCAGCACGCATGGCAGGATCGCGAATCTGTACTGGCGTATTTTGGCAAACGGGAAGGTTTTGCCCGGCGCGCATACCGGGAATATGTGGCAGGGGGGATAGAGCAGGGAAGGCGTGCCGACCTGACCGGTGGGGGGCTGATTCGCAGTGCCGGAGGCTGGACAGCGGTACGGGAGCTGCGCCGGGAAATGGTCCATGCGAAAAGCGATGAGAGGATCCTGGGGGATGGTGCTTTTGTCGAGAAGGTCCTGGCTGAAGCGGACGATGCCTTTGATCGCAGGCATGTGCTGAAGGCGCGTGGGATTGGTGTGGATGACATTGCCGAGATAGTTGCGAGGCTCCTGGATATGAAGCCTGAAGAGGTTTTCCGGGAAGGGAGATACAAGCGGGTTGTCATGGCGCGCAGTCTGGTGTGTTTTTGGGCGGTGCGCGAGCTTGGCGTCAGTATGGCATCGCTTGCACGGCGGTTCAATATTTCGAGTGTGGCGGTAAGCAAGTCGGTGCTGAGAGGGGCTGAGATTGCGAAGAAAGAGGGCTACGAGCTGGGAAAGTTAATAAGT
>CAZUDI010000062.1:0-22137 GCA_964618975.1 uncultured Bacteriovoracaceae bacterium
CCATGCTCCACAATCCGGATATCCCGCCCGAGGACGCCCTCCCCTATTCCCTGAACGACACGGGCCACCGCGAATACCGGGTCAAACTCTCGCGTATTCGGGAGCGCATGCTCACCGGCGAGGGACGGCGCATGGCCGAGGAACGCCACGCCTTCATGGAGGCCTTCTTCGAGCGCTTCCTGCTCGAGCACGAAGGTGAGAAATAGCCCCCTAGGGTCTGTCGGGGCCGCAGGGCAAGGACATTCACGGGCACGGTCCGATCAGGGCGCACTGGGGCACGGTGTAACGGTCTTAAGGCCGGATAGCCCGGTTTCTTCACACATCCATGGATAAGTTGACCAAGGCACAGGGCTGAGATCCTGCAAGCCCCCGAACAGTGATCATGGGTATGCGTCCCAGGGTCACCCCTCACTCCCGCCCTAGGATTCGCAAGCGAAGGGGAATCCCTTAAGTACGCCAGGGGCCCGTCAGCAGGCATGCGGCCGTCCCTGTCCCGGGCGCATGCCTGCATACCTGGGGGTCCTCTGAGCTTCAGCCCATGGCCATCTTAATGGCCTGAGGGTCGAATTCCCCGCTGCCTGCAGCGGAAAGCAGGGTCCTTCGACTTGCCCTGGGGTTCATACCCATGATTGATATCTTTACGATTGAAGCCCCTTTGTGTTAGGTTTGTCCAGCCGAGGTACAGGCCACGGGCCGATATCGAGACAAGGGCGAGATGCACCGGGCAAAAAGGATCAGGCTATGCTTCACGGTGGTTTTCAGGTCCCTGCTGCTGCTGGCCGGGGTCATCGCCATTCTGCGCAGCGACTGGATCTACCTGATGCTCTCCTGGGTGACGCTCTTCCTGACCTTCCTGCCCTCCCTGATCGCACGGGAATACCGCTTCGACATCCCCAACGAGTTCGAAACCGCCATCCTCGTCTTCATCTACGCCTCCCTCTATCTGGGCGAAATGCACTACTTCTATACCAGGCTCTGGTGGTGGGATGTCTTTCTGCACGCCTTCGCCGCCATGATCATGGGCGCCATCGGCTTCATGCTCGTCTCCATCCTCAACCGCGAAACCCGCGTGGCCATCAGGCTCAGCCCGTTCTTCGTGGCGGTATTCTCCTGGAGTTTCGCCGTGTCCCTGGGGGCCCTCTGGGAAATCATCGAGTTCTCCCTGGACGCCTGGTTCGGCCTCAACATGCAGAAGACCGGGCTGGTGGACACCATGTGGGACCTCATCGTGGATGCCCTCGGGGCCCTGGTGGTCTCCTATCTGGGTTATGTATACATGCACAAGGACATCCGTTTTTTCTCCAGACTGGAAGAGAGGTTGCTGACCGATGACAACATCTGAGGCACCGGTTGAGACCCTGGACGCCGCCACCGTGATCCTCGTCCGCGAACCCTACGAGGTGCTTCTGATGCTCAGGGACAAGCACCAGGCCTTCCTGGGGGGGGCCTGTGTCTTTCCCGGCGGCATGCTGGAGGCCCAGGACCGGGACCCCCGACTCCTGACCTATACAGGGGAGCAGACCGGGGATACGTCCGCGTGCCGGCTCAACGAGCAGAGCCTCCCCGAGGAGACGGCCCGCGGTCTGTTCTTCGCCGCCATCCGCGAGACCTTCGAGGAGGCAGGCATCCTGCTCGCCCGCACCGCCTCAGGCGACGGTCTCTCGCTGAGCGATCCCGAGACCTCCGCGCGCTTCGCCGCTCACCGCCTGGCGGTCTACTCGCATGCCCGGAGCCTGGCCGACCTGGCGGCGCAGGAGGGCCTCACCTATCTCCTCGAGGACCTGGTCCCCTACTCCCACTGGATCACCCCGGTCACCGAACCCAGACGTTACGATACCCGCTTCTTCCTGGCCCGCCTTCCCCGGAGGCAGTGCGCCTCGCCCGATAACACCGAACTGGCGGAATCGTTCTGGATCTCTCCCTGGGAGGCCCTCAGGATGCACTACAGCGGTCGCATCATGCTCATCCCGCCCACCCTCAAGACCATGGAGGAACTGGCCGAGTTCTCCCTGCCCGAGGCCCTCTTCGAGGCCGTCGCACAGGGAGAACCCTATCCCATACTCGGGGAATTCTTTCACGAGGAAACCCTCCTCGGTCTGCGTCTGCCGCACGATCCGGCCTATGCCAATGCGTCCTTGCGCCGCCCATTCAAACGCGAGGAACCCTCGCGCATCATCCTCTCGGACGGGATCTGGAGGACGGCCTTTGCCGATGACGAGGGTCGCACTCTATCGGGGGAAGAATGACCCTTCCTTGCCTCCGCCCCCCCGAGCGTATAACCATACCTCATGGGGGGGGCATCCTGCGGGGGAGATCTTTTCCCCAGGCCGCAGGACCCTTCGTCCGGGCGACTCAGGCGGGAATGATCAGAGGTAGGGCCTGAGGGCCTCGTAGAAGGTGTGCGCCATGCGCGTGTAGCCCTCGGCATTGGGGTGGATGGGATCGCTCATGAGCGCCTGGTGCCCCAGGATCCCGTCCAGGATGTCGGGCACAAGCACCGCCCCGGTCTGGCGGCAGACCTCCCGGTAGCCCTTGTCGAAGCCCCGGCCCCACAGGGGGATGTCGATGCCGCCCACAATCACCAGCGCCCCCCTTTCCTGGATGGTCTCGATGATGCGCCTGAGGTTGCCAAAGGCCTGCTGCGGCGGCACCCTGTGCCTGAGGTCGTTGCCCCCCAGCGTGATGAGCACGATGCGCGGGTTGTATGCGAGCACGTCGCGCTCAAGCCTTTCAAGCGCGGCGGCGGTCGTATCGCCGGGGACGCCGGCGTTGATCACCTCCTGGCCGAGAAGCGCGGCGAGCCGGGAAGGGTAGTCCCCTCCCCGGGGCGCCCCGGTGCCGAAGGTGAGGCTGTCACCGAAGCAGACAATGGTTTCGCCCACGGGGCTTGCATTGCGGATCTCCGGCTGGCAGGCACAGAACAGACCCGCCGCGACCAGGCAGGCCGCCCACCAGACAACCAGCGTACGCAAGTGCATGCGTGCCACCCCCTTCCCGGGCACTCAGCCAGGAATCATGGGTATGAACCCCAGGGCAAACCCTGGACCCACTATGCCACCGCAAGCGGCAAGGGAATTCGACCGATAGCGATTAATGACCACTGTATCATACAGGCTTGGGGCTGTCACGAAAGCCGGCCGTCATGATCAGGCCGGCCGCTGTCCCCAGCAACATGAGCAGCGCGCTGGCTGCATACGCCAGCCGGAGGTCCCGCAGGTCGGCCAGGGCCCCGGCCAGCAGGGGGCCGATGATCATGCCCAGGCTGTGGCCCATAGTGATCAACGACATGCTCGATCCCACAGAATACTGACGGCGGCCCAGCATGAGGGTCATGGACATGACCGCGGGCACGGAGATGCCGCCGCCGAGGCCGATGCAGGCGCTGGCGGCGTAGAGCTCCCAAGGGGAACGGGCACGGGCGAGCAGGCACATGGCCGCAATGGAGAAGATGCCTCCGGTCGCCAAAAGGACACGCTTGCTGGTCCTGTCGGCCAAGAGCCCCATGGGGGTCATGATCACGGCGCTGATCAGCACACTGAGCGTGATGATGACCCCCGTGGCAGAACTCGAGAGTCCGAAATCGCGCACGGCCAGCAGCGGGGCAAAGGCCCAGATGGCCCCGATGCACAGGCTGTGGGTGGTACGGAAGAGGAAAAGCCCCACCAGATGCCGGTTGCGCGCCAGGGTGCCGAGACCGCTGCCCCGTCGCGGTTTGCCCCGCGGGCCCTCGCAGCCGACGGGCGGCAACCGCAGGGCGCACAGACCACAGGATGCCAGACACAGGGCCGCCATGCACCCGAAGGCGGCCTGGATGCCCCAGGCATCCTTCAGGGCGCCGCCGATCACCGGTCCGGCGCTGAGCCCCATATAGAGCGAGACATTCATGAGCCCCATGATAAACCCCTCGCGTCTGAGTGGTGCAAGCTCGCCGGCGTAGGCCTGGGCCACAGGCAGCACCATGGCCGCGGCGATGCCCTGCAGGAAGCGGATCAGGAGCAGACTCTCGACGTTCTGGGCCCCCATGAAGGCCAGGGCCGCCAGGGCATAGGCGCACAGTCCGATGGTGAGAAAGGGTTTGCGCCCCTTCCTGTCGGAGAGGGCGCCGAAGACGGGCAGGAAGGCGGTGCGCGAAAGCGAGAAGGCGCCGAAGATGAACCCGATGGCCAGTCCCGCCGCGCCCATCTCGCGCGCATAGACCGGCAGCAGAGGCACCACCAGGCCCTGCCCGAGCATGGAGGCGAAGATCGCTATAAACAGGGTGGTGAAAATTGCCCAGTTCATACTAGGCCATAAGGCGCTGGATGAGGTTGGGTCTGAGGGTGATGGCCGCTTCCGGACAGACCTCCATGCAGCAGTAGCAGCGTACGCAGCGCCGGTAATCGAAGGCCGGCACCCGGCAGCCGCGCGGGGCGTGCGTGATGGCGCCGGCCGGACATATCTGCCGGCACTGGTAACACAGGGTGCACCGTCCGGGGTCGGGGCGGGGCTTCTCCACCAGGAGAGAGCGGAACAGGCTCGTATTCAGCGGCCACTTCATCATGTCGGAGCGGAAGGAGGCCCGCGTGGGTACAAAGTCACGCAGACGGACTTCTTCAAGGGGCACCCCGGCTAGCTCGATCGCCTCCCACGAGGCCGCTCCCAGCCCACGCGCCGCCCCGGAGATGACGGTGCGTACCCGTCCAGCATCCAGCCCCAGGACATTGAGCGCCACGAAGTCCACGGCCACGGCGTCCCTCCCGGCGATGACCGCGCCGATCTGGCGCGGGGTGCCGCTGTTGCCCGGGCCTTCCCCCTCCATGCCCACGACGGCATCCATGATGTGCCAGATGGTCCGGGGACCTTCGAACCCCTGAAGCAGGGCGCCGTAGAAGTCCAGCAGGAACTCGGCGAACTCGTCCTTGGCCTGGGCCCGCATGTGCCACTGGGACTTGCGCAGGCCCGGGATGAGGCCGAAGAGGTTTTTGAGAGCGCCACTGATGTATGTGATACCATGGGTCTTGAGCTTGGGCAGGTTGAGGATCACGTCCACCCCGGCGAGCTCCGCGGCCACCTCGAAGTGCCTAAAGGTTCGCGCCTGCGTGTTATGCAGGGGCATGACCCCCCCGGAGGCGGCCACCTCTATGCCCTCTTGCGCGACCACCGCCCCGAAGGGGGTCTTCTTCAGCACTCGCTCCAGGGAGACGTTGGCCGGGGATTCGATCAGCACGGGCATGCCGCCTGAGTCCCTGACGAGGCGCACGACGGCCCGGAAAAACTCGGGGTGGGTCGTGACCGCCGCCTCCGGGGGCGCGGGGCTCAGGAGGTTGGGCTTGACGCAGACGCGTCGCCCCTTAAGACACGCGAGATCGAAGCCGCTCATGGTCAGGCTGCGGGTGATGACCTCCCGCAGGTACTCGGGATCATACGTCTGGCAGCTGGCAAGGGATACCGTGCCCATACGCCACCTCCTGGCTCATGCCTATACACTGAAGCGGATGCTGAGTATATCCCCATCCTGCACCCGGTAGTCCCTGCCCTCCAGACGCATCAGACCCTGCTGGGTGAGCGCCTTCTCGGAGCCGTGGCGCTTAAGGTCCTCATAGGTGAAGCACTCGGCGCGGATGAATCCCCGCGCGAGGTCCGAGTGAATCGCCCCGGCGGCGTCCAGCGCCGTAGCGCCTGACCTGATGGTCCAGGCCCTGACCTCGTCAGACCCCACCGTGAAGAAGGTGAGGTAGCCCAGCACCTCGTAGGCCAGCACGGTGAGCCGGTCGCGGGCCGAGGAAGAGATGTGCATGTCATCCATGAAGAGCCGCGCCTCGTCCTCGTCGAGCCCTCCCAGCTCCATCTCGAAGCGCCCGGCGAACTCGATTGCAGGGTGACTCTCACCGAGGATTGCCAGCAGATCGGCATGGGAAGCAAAACCCTGTTCGTCGGAGTTGAGGATCACCATCAAGGGCTTCAGTGTCAGAAACTGGAATCCCCTGAGGTGCCGCTGTTCCTCCGGGCTCAGGCCTGCCGCGGCCGCCGGCCGATTATCGTTGAGACAGGCCAGCACCTTCTCCAGGGCCTGCATCTCGGCGTCCTGGGCCGGAGATTTCACGCCCCGCTTCAGGTTGTGACAGATGCGCTCGCGGCGGTTCTCGGCGATGATCAGATCCGAGAGCACCAGCTCAGCTGAAAGCTGTTCCACCTCGCGCTTAGGATCGGGGGCCCCATAGGTGCTGCTGATCACCGGGTGTTCGAAACCGCGCAGCACCAGCGCCAGGGCGTCCATGGTCTTGATCAGACCCAAGTCCGAGGCGCTGAACACCTCGCCCTTTTCCTCGGAGGCGCTCAGCCCCACGAAGTCCACAAACTCCACCGTGGCCCGGGTGGTCTTCCGGGGCTGGTACATCTGCACCAGGTGCTCCACGCGGGCATCCGCCACCTCCACTGTGGCCTGATTCGGCTCGGCCCGGCGCCCCTCGAAGGTGTCGACGGTCGCCTGGGAGCGTGTGAGGGCGTTGAATATGGTGGTCTTGCCGGATTTTTTCAAGCCTATGAGTCCGATCTTCATGCCGGGTCTTCTTTCTGTATGTGGTCGCGAGGTTATAGCATCCATGGCCGCTTGGGACAAGATGCAGCTACGGCAGGCGGATCTTGAGCCTCTTCATGCGGGTGTAGAGGGTGGTGCGCTTAAGCCCGAGAATCTCGGCCGCCCCGCCGGGACCGCTGATGCGTCCACCGGTCTCCCGCAGGACCCGCAGGATGTAGCGCCTCTGCAGATCGTCGAGCGTGGGGCGGTCTTCCGTCAGCCTGTCATCGCTTGAGGGGCGAGGCTGCACGGGCAGGGCCAGCTCGAGCTGGCCGCTGCGCGAAAGGATCACTGAGCGCTCGACGATGTTCTTGAGCTCACGCACATTGCCCGGCCAATGATAGCCAAGGAGCACCTCCCTCTCCCGGGGCCCGAGCCGCAGGCCGGGGCGGTTGTACTTGCGGGCATAGCCTGCGATAAAGTGCTCGGCCAGGAGCACAATATCCCCCCCGCGCTCGCGTAGCGGGGGAATCTCCACAGGCACGACATTGATCCGGTAATAGAGGTCTTCCCGAAACCTCCCGGCGGCCACCTCGGCGCCCAGGTCACGGTTGGTGGCCGCCACAAGCCGGAAGTCCGTTGAGAGCTCACGTCCGCCACCCACCCGGCAGAAGGTCTTTTCCTGCAGGACCCGCAGGAGCTTGACCTGCATGGAGAGGGGGATCTCCCCCATTTCGTCGATGAAGAGCGTCCCGCCGTGGGCCTGCTCGAGCTTGCCCCTGCGGCGGCAGTCGGCGCCGGTGAAGGCGCCGCGCTCGTGGCCCAGCAGCTCACTCTCGGCCAGATTCTCCGGCACACACGCCAGATCCACCACCAGGAAGGGACCTTCACGACGGTGGCTGTGCGCGTGAATGCGCCGGGCCAGGAGCTCCTTGCCCACACCGGTCTCGCCGAGGATCAGCACCGACGCATCCGAAGCCGCCACCTGATCGACCATTTCCACGAGTGCGGTCATGGGCGCGTTCCGGGTAAGGAGATCGAACCCCTCAGTGGATTCCCCTGCGAGATCCTCCGCCCGGGTGTCTGCTTCCCCCACGTGACAGTAACCCCCGATGCGTTCGATGTAGGCGCTCACATGGCGCGCAATGCGCCGCAGGGTGTCCCGATCGAAGGCCTCGAAGGCGTGTTCCAGGTAGTTGTTTTCGTGGTAGAGCACCCCGACGGTCGTTCCGTTTGCCATGATAGGCAGGCACAGCACGGACGGGGTGCGTTGTTCGCCCCCCTCATGCAACAGCGGCTGGCCGCTCTTGCCCGCGCGGGTGATCAGCGCCAGAGAGCGCCGGAAGGAGGCCTGCTGGGTCTCGCGCCCCGTGAGGTTGTGGCCGGCCTTCAGCCGTACCGGCGACCGCTCGTCGAATTGGAACATCCCGCCCCGCTCGGCACCAAAGAATTGGGCCGTGGCGGCGACAAACAACGAGAGGAGCTCGTCCTCATCGGTGCTGGGCACAAAGGCGTCCATCATGTCCAGGAAGCGGCTCAGGACCTGCCCGCGCGAACCTTCCTCACGGCGCGGCGCCTGCGCCTGCAGTAGGGGCATGAGCTCGTCCGGGAAGAAGCGGCGCCCGTAGGCTGAGAGCCCCTCCCACGCCTTAAGGGCCAGGTCGCGGGCCTCCCCGGGGCAGGCCTCCCGCAGCTTTATACGGGCCAGTTCGGCCTGGGTCTTGGCCAGGCCGAGCGCGTCGCCCGCACGGCGCATGTCGGCCTCGCTCTGGACGAGCAACTCGCGGGCCTGATCGATCCCGCCGGTGCCATCCACCATGCGCCGGGCCAGGATGCGCCGCATGGTGCCCCTGAAACAGATGTTGGGACCCTCGAGCAGCAGCGCCACCTGGCGGTCGAATTCGTAGCCCGGGATAGGAGCGAACCCGAGCTCGTCATAGACCGCCAGGATCTCGAGCGCCACCGGCCAGGTCCACTGGGGGCCCACGGGCCAGGTGAACCAGCGCTCCCGGCCCACGGTCGTGGCCCCCTTGAGGGCCACGTTATACGATTCCTCGATGCGGTGCTCGACGAAGGCGCTGTAGGACAGTCCCATATAGGCAAAATACAGCCCGCGGTTGTTGCCGAGACGTTCGGCCTCGCGGCGGGCCTCGTTCAGGTGCAACAAACCCTGACGGTGGCTGTTCATCATGACCAGGACCATGCCCAGGGCCGCTTGATAGAGCACGGCCTTCTGCTCGTCGGCGTCGATCTGGCAACGCCTAAGGCTGGCATCCAGCACCCCCAGGGCCCGGTTGAACTGGCCGGTGATCATGGCGGAGTATCCCAGATAGATGGGGATAAAAAAGTTGATCAGGCGGTCGCCCCTGAGCGAGGCCGCCAGCAGGGCGCGTTCGAAGAATGCGACCGCCTCGCTGTAGCGGCCCTGGATGTAGAAGTACAACCCGCTGAACTCCGCCGTGCGCATGGCGATATCGTCGTCACCGAGGAGCTCCACCTCGTCCAGTCCCTCGCCGAGGGCCTGCATGGCGTCCTCGAGCCGGTTCTGCAGATAGGCCACACGCCCTTCAAGCAGCCGGATCAGGGCCAGCGAGCGCCGGTCGCCCATCTGGCGGGCAACAGACCTGGCCCCTTGAAGCAGATCGGGTACGCTCTCGAAGCCCCAACCGGTGTGGAGGCGCAGGCGCGACAGGTCGAGTGCCGCGGAAACATACAGGCCCGGGTTGGGGTGGGGATCCCCGACCAGGCAGGCCAGCACCCGTTCCAGGTGGTATGCGGCACGCTCGAAGACGCCTTCTTCCAGCGCACGCCCCGCCAGATCGTTCTCCATGGCCGCCGCCGCCTGCACGTCTCCGGCGTGCAGGCGCAGTCGAGCGCATGCCCGGCCCGGGATATCACTCTGAACGCGCAACAACTCGGCAAACTCCCCGGCACGGGCCCTGGACAGCTCTCCCGCAAGCCCCCACCTGATTTCGGGTGACACTGAGGGATCCAGGCTCAGCATCTTACCGCTGCGCCTGAGCCAGCCCTGAGAGGTCAGGCGGGTGACAAACGCCACCACCTCACCGGAAGTCAGCCGCACGAGCCTGCTCAGGAGGTCGACATCCACCTCCTCGTCCAGCAGGGCGATCAGGGCGATAAATTCGCGCTGCGCCGGGGAACAGCCCTCCAGAAAGGCCTCCCTTTCGTCGGTTTTTGTTTCCGACACTTTCACCTCCTGGGCCTTGTCTTAGCGCAGGAGGCAATATATTCCACTCCAGAACGGATTGCAAACTCCAGCCCCAAAGAAGGCGGCACACTTTGACCCTCGGCCGGCACATATTACCCCTCCCCCCCGGGGGGGGCCCGGCCGGCCCGGGGCCGTTCGGGCCATGGCATGCTTGATGCTAACTACAAGGCGGACAGACAATATTCCCCTCAACGGAGCGTGACATGATTCGAAAGGTACTTACAGCCGGGCTCATTCTGTCGTTCCTTATCGTGGCTGGCAGCATTCTGGGTGGCATCGCGATTTCCACCAATCTCAAGAGCTGTCTGGTGGTTCTGGGCGGCACCCTCCTGTGTGCGCTGCTGGCCTATCCCTGGCAGACCTTCCGTGACCTCGGGAAGAGCCTCACCGATCTCTGGGAATTCAAGCACCCTGACTATGCCGGACTGGTGCAGCAGATCGAGACCCTGGCTCGCCTGCGGCGTGTCTCGGGTCCGCGCGAACTGAACACGGCTGGCGACCAGGCCGACAATCCCTTCCTGCGCAAGGGGATCGAGCTGATCGTGGATGGTTACAGCCGCCACGATATCCTCTGCATCATGGAAAAGGAATACGAGCTGCATTTCGCGGCCAAGGAGGCCCAGGTCAACCTGCTGTCCACCCTGGCGCGCTTTGCCCCGGCCTTCGGTTTTGTCGGCACCATCATCGGGCTGATCAATATCCTGAACCATATGACTCAGCCCGAACTGATCGGTCCGGGCATGGCCATGGCGCTTCTGACCACCCTCTACGGCCTGCTCCTGGCCAACCTGTGCTTTTTGCCCCTGGCCAAGAAACTCTCCGAGAGCACCCGTAGCGAGGCGCTCTTTCTGAACATCATCCTCGAGGGCCTCACGGACATCGCCGAATCCAAAAATCCCATCTCCATCGCGCACCGCCTGCGCTCCTATCTGGGGGTGCACCTTCAATCCAGCGGGAAAGGGCCGCTACTTCTCGATAACCCGCCTCCAGCACACCTTTCCCCGACGCAGACGAAGCTTGCCCCCCCACACACCATCCACGGATAACCCGCAGGAACACTTCTATGATGTCGACACACAAAGAGCTGAAGGAACGCCTGGAATATTCCGAACGCCGCCGTACACGCATGCAGCGACTCCTCGCCCGGGAAACCCAGGAAGACGACCCCTTCCTCTGGAGCATGGTGGATATCATGACCCTGCTGCTGGTCTTTTTCATCCTCCTGTATGCCTCTACCATCGGCCGCGCCCCGGCTCCTGCGGCCACGGCTGCGGTCGCGAAGGGCACCCTCCCCGACGCACAGCAGGAGCTCCGTCGGGATGTCGGGCAGCTGCTCGCCGCCAACCAGAACCTGCGCGTGAGGTGGGACCAGTCGCGGCCGGTCTTTGTCCTGGACGAACCCATAACCTTTGAGGTGGGCCAAGCCGAGTTGTTGCCTGAGGTCACGCCGGTGCTCATCGACCTGGCGCACTTCATCGCCCGGCACCCGCAACACCGGATTGGTGTGGCCGGACATACCGACGATGTGCCCATCCATACGGCGCGTTTCCCCTCCAACTGGGAGCTCTCGACCGCGCGCGCCGTCAGTGTGGTGAAGTTCCTGTGCGCCCACGGGGCGGACCCCCGACGCATTTCCGCCCAGGGCCACGCCGAATACGCCCCCTTGAGGGGCAACACCTCCGCCCAGGAACGCCAGCGCAACCGCCGGGTGGAAATCACCCTCTATGCCCCGGTGCCAGACCATCAACCGGCCCGGGAATTGTAGGCGCAGCCCCCACTACGTTTGGCACAGCACGACCACGCGTGGCAGTAACTGCCGGCTTCACTTTCCGAGCGCGAGGGCCATTGCCCCCACTGTACCATCCCGATCACCCCCGTCGCTGACGCAGAAAGCGGGTGGAACCGGTCAGCCAGTTGGAGGGGGACCACTCGCAGCTTATCCGTTATACGCCCTGGCTCGCCAACCTGTATGTTGTCCCCGCCTGACGCACCCAAGGCAGGGCTGGTAACAGGGGAAGAGGCCGTGTCAAGACCACCTGGAAGGGTGGGACCTTTGCGGGAGGTGCATCGCCTCCGCCTGCCCCCCGACCTCGATGTATCTTGTTGAGATGGTGCTGGTTTATGTGTAAGATGTCCATCATCATGACCAAACACGCACAGGACCCCATCATCCAGATCGCCGGCATCATCGATATGGCCGAGGCCGAGCTCGTGGTGGAGGCCGGGGCGAATGTTCTGGGCTTCCCCTTGCGGCTCCCCCAAGGCGGTGAAGACCTGAGCGAGGACGGAGCCCGGGATATCATCCGCCACCTGCCTGCCGACGTCTCCTCCATGCTGATCACCTACCTGGACCGTGCCGAGGAAACCATCACGCTCTGTGACTATCTGGGGGTCAACGGGGTCCAGCTCCATGGCGCGATTGCCTGGCAGGAACTGCGCAATATCCGCCGCAACCGCCCGGACCTCTTCATCATCAAGAGCCTGGTGGTCAGAGCGCACAACTACCCCGAGCTCAAGGCCCTCATGCAGGACACGCAGGCCCTTGTGGACGCCTTCATCACCGACACCTTTGACCCGCAGACCGGCCGCTGCGGGGCCACCGGCTGCGTGCATGACTGGGGCATCAGCCGAAGCCTGGCGCAGACCTCTCCCCGGCCCGTGATCCTCGCCGGCGGGCTCACCCAGGCCAACGTCCGCCAGGCCATCCTCGAGGTACACCCCGCAGGCGTGGACTCCCACACCGGGGTGGAAGGCCCCGACGGCCGCAAGGACGCCTCGCTCGTGCGGCGCTTTGTCAGCGAGGCCAAGGCCGGCTTCCGTGCCCTCGGCTCGCGCGCCTCATAGGCGCGGCCACCGGCAAGCGTTCGTGAGGTTGGCCTGCCTGATCGCTGATATCCGCTTGACACCTCATTCAACAATACATTAACTTCTTGAAACTATTTTGATCGTTATGGGTTGTATTCCCCACCGCTGGCCTTTTCAGGGAGGGGGGTAAGGACCGCAGCTGGGGTCCCTGCCCATAATCAGGAAAGGGGTGCGCCATGTTCAACCCGGAAAGGATCCTCACGAGCATGCTTACGGGCAGACGCGGCATGGGGGGCAAGGCCGCCCTCGGCCTGGGCCTGCTCGGCGTGGCCATGGAGGCCATCGAACATTTCTCCACCCAGGGGCCTGCGGGCCAGCCCGCACCTCCGTCGCCCTCCCCTGGCGCCCCGGCGGCCGGCCCACCGCCGCCCCCCGGGGCGCTGCCCCCGGGGAGGCCGCCCCAGACCACCAGCACCCCGCCCCCGCCCCCGCCGGTTGGGCCGGCCAAGGCCACTGCCGCCGATGCGATCCTGCTCATACGCAGCATGGTCGCCGCCGCCCAGGCCGACGGCATCCTGGACGAACGCGAGCGCGCCAGGATAATGGAGCGGCTCGACTCGGCCGGGCTCGATGAGGAGGAGCGGCGCTTCGTGCTCGCGGAGCTCGAGAACCCCCTGGACCTGGAGGCGCTTGTCGGCGCTGTCTCGTCCCCGCTCCAGGCCCAGCAGGTCTATGCGGTCTCCCTGCTGGCCATCGAGGTAGATACCGACGCCGAGCGGCGCTACCTCCAACATCTGGCTGAGCGCCTCTGCCTGAGTGAATCCGAGGTGACACGCCTTCACACCGACCTTGGCAGAGACACGCTCCCCTGACATACAAAGGAGGCCCCATGGCACAGTGGTATCTCAGTTACGCAGGTCAGCAGTACGGGCCCTACGACGATTCCCAGGCCATAACCCAGGCAGCCGCCAATCCGCAGGGCTACGCCTGGCGCGAGGGATACACCGCCTGGGTTCCCATCTCCCAGGTGGCGGAGCTTTCCCGTCCGCGGGAGTCCGCCCCCGCCCCGCCGCCCGCGAACACGCGTCTGAGCGACGAGGTGGATTTCAGGATTCTGGGGAGCGAGATGCAGTTCGTGGAGATCGAGCTCGACCCGGGCGAGAGCGCGGTGGCCGAGGCCGGTGCCATGATGTACAAGGACGCCGACATCCAGATCCAAACCGTCTTCGGGGACGGCGCCTCTCAGGCACGGCAGGCCGGTTTCATGGACAAGCTCCTGGGGGCCGGCAAGCGCCTGCTCACGGGCGAGAGCCTCTTCATGACCCTCTTCACCCACCAGGGCCAGGGCAAGGCCCATGTGGCCTTTGGGGCCCCCTACCCCGGCAACATCATCCCGGTCTCCCTCGCCGATGTCGGGGGCTGCCTGATCTGCCAGAAGGACAGCTTCCTGTGCGCCGCCCGCGGCGTCTCCATCGGCATCCACTTCCAGCGCAAGATCCTCACGGGTCTCTTCGGCGGTGAGGGCTTCATCATGCAGAAGCTCGAAGGCAGCGGCATGATCTTCATGCACGCCGGGGGCACCGTGATGGAGCGCCGTCTGGAGGCGGGTCAGATGCTGCACGTGGACACCGGCTGCATCGTGGCCATCGAACCCTCGGTCAGCTTCGACATCCAGCAGGCCGGCGGCATCAAGACCGCCCTGTTCGGCGGCGAGGGCTTCTTCTTCGCCACCCTCCAAGGTCCGGGCCGGATATGGCTGCAGTCGCTGCCCTTCTCGCGCCTGGCCGGCCGCATGCTGGCCGCCGCCCCGCAAAGGGGCGGCCGGCAGGAGGAAGGCTCCCTGCTGGGGCCACTCGGCAACCTGCTGGACGGCGACTGACCCCGGGATTACGCACCGGGGATAACTTGATTTTCTTGAAGGGGGTCCGGGGGGGAACTTCTTTAAAAAGAAGTTCCCCCCCGGGGGCCTGATAAATCAAGATCGCCTTTTCAACCTCATCTGTATCCAAGCCGTCTCAGTGCGCATTCAGTCTCCGGTAGAGGCCGCGGTTCTTACGGTAGATCCGCACAAAGCCCTTGAAGAGCTCGTCGTAGATGCGGCGGTTCTCGGGCCTAGGCCGGAAGGTGTGGGCGTACTCCATCAGGGAGGGGATGTCGGCGAAGGTGATCTCGCCCAGGCCTACGGCGGCGATGAAGGCCGCGCCGCGGGCGTTGGCCTGCATGGGGTCCTTGACCTGAAGGATCTCGCGGTCGAGCACGTCGGAGAGGATCTGGCACCAGACATCCGACAGCGCCCCGCCGCCCACCAGGTTGAGCGATGCGAACCGACGCCCCACGAAGCGCTCCACGTATCCGAGGCTCCAGCGGATGTTGTAGGCCACGCCCTCCAGGAAGGCCCGGATGAGGTGGTCCTGGGTGGTGGTGGTGCTGAGATTGTGGATGCCCGCCCTGAGGGTGGTGTCGTCCACCGGGGTGCGTTCGCCGTTGAGCCAGGGGGTGACGATCAGTTTGTGGCTGCCGGCGGGCACGCCTTCGGCGATGCGGTCCAGGAGGGTGTAGACATCCGGAGGCGGGCTCTCGGGCCTTAAGGGGTTGCCGGGAAAGAGCAGGTTGTGGACGAGAAAGGTGATCAGTCCCCCGGCGATGTCCTGCTCGTTCACGCTCTGGTAGCGGCCCGGGATGGCGGTGGGAAACGCGGCGATGGAATGGAAGGGGTCGGTCTTCTTGAAGGGGATCGGGCACTGCACCCACGACGAGGTGCCGATGTAGACATGGCCCTCGTAGTCACGCACCGCGCCCGAGCCGATCAGGGCGCACTGATGGTCGGGCGAGCCCATAAAGACCGGCACGTCGCGGGCGAGCCCGATGGCGTCGGCCACCGGGGCGGAGAGGGGGGCGAGGACCGCCGTTGAGGAGGCGAGATCCGGGAGCTTGTCGCGGGCGATCCCGGCTTGGCGGATGAGTTCGTCGTCGTAGTGGATATGATCGACATCGCGGATGTCGGTGACCCAGAAGAGCTGCATGGAATCGTAGGAGGCCCGGCACTGTCCCGTAAGCCGCAGATTGAGGTAGTCCTTGCTGGGCAGGAAGGTCGCGGTTCGCGCATAGACCTCGGGGAACTCCTCCCGGATGAGCAGCACGTGGGCGATGTCGTCCTTGCCCGAGAGTGTCGGTCCGCCCCCTGTGGGAGGCAGCCACCGGAGGAGCTGACGCAGCCCGTAGCCCTGGATGCTGGGAAACCCGCGCATGAGGCGTTTCACATAAGGCGCGCCGCGCGAGTCCATCCAGGTGAGCGCGGGCATGAGGTGGTCACCCTTGCGGTCCACCGCCACGGTGCTGGAAAAGGTGCTCGAGACGCACACGGCCCGGATCCGCTCGGCGGGCACCGCCCCCCTTCGAACGAGGGTGCCGCAGGCCCGCAGCAGGGCGTCCCACCAGTCACAGGGGTCCTGCTCGGCCCCGCCGCCTTCGAGAAAGTGTATCGGCGTCTCCTCGAAGGCAAAATCCACCACCTGCCCCCTGGTGGAGACAAGGGCGGCCTTGATCCCCGAGGTGCCGTGATCGATGGCCAGGACATACGTGTTCGACATAGTCCCTCCTTCAATTCAGATCCAGGGCCTAACCTCCCGGGGAGGCCGCCGGCTGCATAGGGATACCCCCTCAGGATCAAACCCCGCCTGCCGGAACCTGTTCCCGGCGGTGCGCCCCTTCGTCCGGGACGCCGGCGGTTTTCAGATCTCGAAGCGGGTGATCTGTCCGGTCTCGTCCACCCTCTCGGCGATAATGAAGCTCTTGGAGCTGCTGAGTTCGCCTTCACTTGTGCCCTTCATCATCACCTTCTCGCTCAGGGCCAGGAAGTCGGCCGGATCGATGCAGGCCTCGGGCGGCATGACGCCCTTGCCCGCCACCTTGCCCTGCACCATGAGCATGGTTCCCATGGCGGCCGGCAGCCCGGTGCCCTCCCCCAGGGCCGCGTTGCTGGACGCCATGTGCACACGGTATTCCTGTCTCTGGCCGTCTTTGCGGCCCCTGACCACCACGGTGCAGCAACCGCGCTGAGAACCGAATTGCGTCTCGCGCAGGATCTCCTCGCGACGTTTCAGGATGAAGGCCACGGCGAAGTCGTAGGGCACCACGCGCACCCCGCCCACCTCGAGGATTTCGCGGCTTCCCAGGCCCAGACCGCAGAGGTCCCGTGTGAGATTGTAGTAATCATTGGGCAGCACCGAGCCCTTGTTGGTGACCTGGCGCACCTTCAGGTAGCGCGGCATGGTCACCTGCTCGGGGTGGGGATAGGGGTAGATCGGGCACTCCCCCACCACCGGGAAATCGAAGGTCTGCCGCAGGGCGATGCCGTCGGGCTCGAAATAGCGCACGTACTGCATGGCGCCATCTAAGAACATGGGGATGTCGATGGACATGCAGTGGAAGCGGTGACCGATGACCCCCTCGCCCTCGAAGGGCTCGCCGCCATGGGTATGGAAGATGTCGATGGACTCGGTCTCGTCGAGCAGATTGTCGTAGATGAAGCGGGCGATGACGTTGGTGGCCCCGGGCGAGCTGCCCATGCCGATGAGGGCCTTGACACCCGCCGCCCTGGCCCGGGCATCCATGTCGAGGATTTCGAGGGTTACATCCACATCGTCGCAAATGTCCACATAGTTGATACCACTCTCGATCACCGCCTGCAGGATGGTCTTGACGGTCTTGAAAAAGGGCCCCACGCAGTTGAGCACCACGTCACTGCCGGATACGGCCTGACGGACACTGGAGGCCTCGTTGGCATCGAAGCCCACCACCGCCACCTTGTCCGAGGCGAGCTCCGTGGCCAGCGCGGCAGCCCTGGCCGCGTTCGCATCCGCAATGACGACCTGCGAAAAGATCTCCTGGGCCACCAGGGTTCTCACCGCCACCGATCCGACCGCCCCGCACCCGCCCAGGACAACAACCTTAGCCATGGCATACCCCCTCTGCTTAATTTAACTTTGTTAAATTTTACTATGTTCATGCGTGGTGCCGCTGTCAAGCCCGAAATCTTTTGAGCTCCCTGCCGACAGGAAGCGCAAAAGATTTTCCTTGCCATATCAAAATAATACATGTTAGCCATGGGCACAATAAACCGTAATCACAGGGACGAAGCCATGGGGACAACCTTGACCCCCCCCGTGAGGCCTTCGGTGGTAAGGGAATATAACGCGAGCGAATCATGGATATGAACCCCGGGGCAAGCCTTAGGACCCTGCTTCCCGCTGCCAGCAGCGGGAAATTCAACCCGCAGGCCGTTAATGCTTTTAACCCTCAAGCCGATGAGTGAGTCATGGGTATGAACCCCGGGGCAAGCCCAGTTTCCCCTGCATGCCGCAAGCGGTAAGGGAATTCGACCCACAGCGATAAAAAGACAACGAGAAAGAGGGTCGCACATATGCTGTACCAGGATCTGGTAGAAAGAAACGCCGATCGCTTCATCAATGAGATCATCACCGACATCTATGCCTCCCGGGACACGGACAGCTACCTGAAATTTACACTGCCGCAACTCTACAAGCTTGTCCGCACCCTGCTGACCGAAGGCTATACCTATCTGGACGGCATCCTTACCGGCCATGACTGTGACGAGGAGATCCACCTTTTCTTCGCGACACTGGGCCGGGAACGCTACTCCCAGGGCATCCCCCTCAATGAGGCCGTCAAGGTCATCATGTTCATCAAAAAGCGCCTGCACGCCTACGTCGACATCGAACGCATCGGCGATTCCCCCTACGGGCTTCAGCAACTCAACGAGCTGAACTTCCAGATCGGCTCCCTCACCAACCGGGCCGTCAAGGCCCTGATCGCAGGCTACGAGGAGGCCTTCCTCAAGGGATACCGGCAGGACGATGCCCCGCCCCTGGCGCCGCTGACCTCCTACGCCATGGTGGCCAACGAATAGGCCTTGCCTCCTCCGGGCCGACTCAGCCGGCTGCACCCCCGGGCGGGGGCTGTTCCGGTATGATTCCCTCCAGCAGGTCGTCAACGATCCAGCGGTAGACCTTTTCTGTCTGCGGGGCCACATAACCCACGATACGGCTGTTGTTGAGCGAGACCATGCCATGCAGCAGGCTCCAGACCTGGGTGACGCGCATCAGGGTCATATCGTCGTCCTGCCGTGCCCCCTCACCGGAGAGCCCCTGCACCGCCTTGAGGGCCAGATCGGCGATCTCCATGGAGATGCGGTACTCCACCGCGGAGAGCCGCTCATGGGGCGTACCCACGTAGTCGTTGTACTTCGGTGTAGCTCGGACGAACATGAGGTCATAATATCCGCTGTGGTGCATACCGAAAGCCAGATAGGCCTCGATCATGGCGCGCGCCCTGAGCCGGGGGTCGCTCTGGCTGGCATAGGCAGCCTGCAGATCACGCTGGAGCATCTCGAAGCCTTGGATGATGATAGCGATGTAAATCTCATCCTTACCGGCAAAATAGTTATAGATGTTCGGGGCGGTCATGCCGATGCGTGCCCCCAGCCGCCGCATGGTGAGGCAATCCAGTCCCTGGTCCAGAATGATCTCCAAGGCCCCTTCCAGGATACGGGAGCGCACAAGGTCGAGTTCCTGCGTGGCGCGTGGCATCTTCATACCGCAATCTCTTAACGATGTTCAGGATCCAAGTCAAGCCCGGGCAATCGCAGTGCCACTCGGCCGCCTATGGTCCGTATGGGTTTAAAACAGCTCCACGCTCCCATCATGGGTATGAACCCCAGGGCAAACTTATGACCCTCCTCGCCGCAAGCAGTGGGGAATTCGACCCTCAGGCCAATAAAGCAATTACTTAAAATTGACGATCCTCGCCGCAACCAACGAGGTATTCAGCCAATTTTATGGCTTCGCCACCGGAATTGCCAAAAACAGACATCAAAGCCAACCCTCGACGCCAGCGTCGGGGAATTATGGTCATTAAAAATGGACAAAAAAATTGCCGGAAGAGATCTAGGTATGAGAACAGCATATAGGCTGGACTGTTCCTCTCTCCCGGCGAAAAAGGAGGTCTCTCTGTTGCTGATGAGAGCTTGTTATCTATAAACCACACCGGCAAGCTTAGTGGAATAGGCCCTGGTCTGAATATTGCGTAGTCATATATCCTATGGGTGTGTAGGTCATACCACCCCGTCGGGAGCTCCTCACGGGTGAGCTGGTTCTGACCTGGCTTATAGAGCCGCTTCCGAGTCATTTTCGGTCCGGCCTTATAATTATCCGCGAAGCGGATCCCTGCGGCTGTGACCTGCAAGCGCCCTTGATTCTCCGTCGCTCCTCTGCCCGCCGGCAGGAGAGCGGGGGGTGCCTCAGGAAGGGGGCAACAGATCGTGCATGTCCTGAACCAGGGCAGAGACATCCGCCTCGGTGGTGTCCCACGAGCACATGAACCGCCCGCCCCCCTGTCCGATGAAGGTGTAGAAATGCCACCCGCGCGTATGCAGGGCGTCAATGAGCTCCGGCGGCATCTCGACGAACACGGAGTTCGCCTGCACGGGAAACATGATGCGCAGACCGGGAAGGCCCTCAATCCGCTGCTCGAGCAGGCGCGCCATGCGATTGGCATGGCGCGCGTTCCGCAGCCAGGCCCCACCGGAAAGCATCCCAATCCACTGGGCGGCCATGAAGCGCATCTTGGAGGCCAGCTGTCCGGCCTGTTTGCAGCGGTATTCGAACTCGTGGGCCAGCTCGCGCTTGAAAAAAATCACCGCCTCGCCGGTGGACATGCCGTTCTTGATGCCCCCCAGACAGAGCACATCCAGCCCGATCGCCTGCGCAAGCTTGCCGGGGGCCACATCCAGGCTGGCCACGGCGTTGGCAAATCGCGCACCGTCCATGTGCAGCCTCAATCCCAGGAAACGCGCCCGCTCGCCCAGGGCTTCCAGCTCTTCGAGCGTATAGACCGTGCCGAGTTCGGTCGGCTGGGTGAGGCTGAGCACCTTGGGTTTGGGATAATGAATATCACTGCGCTTCCTGGCCACGTACTCCACTTCCGCAGGGTCCACCTTCCCGCCATCCCCCTTGACAAGCAGGATCTTGGTGCCGTTCGAGAAAAACTGGGGCGCCCCGCACTCATCGGTTTCCACGTGCGCGGTCTCAGCGCACAGGACGCTGTGATAGGACTGGCACAGACTGGCCAGGGCCAGGGAATTCGCCGCCGTGCCGTTGAAGACGAAAAAAACCTCGCCGTCGGTCTCAAAAAGCGCGCGCAGCATGTCACAGGCCTGGGCCGTCCATTTATCCTCGCCATAGGGTATGGCATGGCCATAATTGGCCCTTCCCAAGGCTTCCCACACCTCGGGACAGATCCCCGCATAGTTGTCGCTCGCAAACTGCCGGTGCTCCAACGCGTTGTGCATGGTCATCACCACACCTCCCCTGCTTGTGTTCTAGGCCGCCTGGCCCTCAGCCCCTCCAACCGGGGGGCCTGAGGGATCGCCGAAACCATCATAGCGCTGTGCGGACAAAAAATATACCCGCAGCGTAGCGTCCCGGACCCGTTTGTCTCCATTTCCTATCCGAGGGCCACGGCCCCAGTTGTGGATCGTCCTTTACAGCGATGCTCTCCCTGACCTATAATGGAAGGCTCGATGCCCAAAGAAAACACCCATGTGCTGTTTGCCGATAAGGTGGCCTTTTCCCTCGAGGAAGGCGCTATGTCGCGGGCCGTCCGTGCCCAGGACGCGACCTACCATCTCGGGGCCATCGCCCCGGACGTGTTCTTCTATGCGGGTGAGAAACGCCTGGAGGATATCTCGAGCCGTCTGCACGGCAAGGAAAACACCCCCACCAACGACGTGATCCTCGAGTTGCTGGATGAAGTCCGCGACCAACCTTATGGGCTCAGAGACCTGGTCTTCAGCCTGGGCTACCTCACCCACTGTGCGCTCGATATGACCTTGCACCCGGTCATCTATGCCCTCGCAGGCGATTACTACGACCCCGACCCGCAGCGAAGGAGGGAGGCGGTCTATCTCCACCGCCATCTTGAGACCTGTCTGGACCTTCACCTCGGCAACCGGGCCCGCATCCAGGCGCTGATCCCTGTGAGCACCGCCTCGGGCCTGGCATTCGGACGCCTGATCGCCAGACGCTACGGCATTCCCCCAGAGGCCTTCCCCCGTGCGTTGAGGCGCCAGCTCCGGTTTAACCGGCTCTTCTCCAGCCGCGCGGCCTTCCTTCTCCTGAGCACCCTTGACCGTTGCGGCGTCCTTGACGCCCGAGAGGAACTCGCCCTCTTCTACGGCAATGTCACCCGCGACAAGGCAACCCTGCCCGAATCCATCACCTACCACGATCCAGCCATCGGTCAGGAAGTCCACACCTCGCTTGAGCGGTTGATGCAAACGGCCCGAGACCTGGCCACAGACATGCTGCAGGCCGCCTGGGGCTATGTTTATGACGGTACCACGCGCCATGAACTGCTCGCGATCATCCCCGGGGCATCTCTCGATACCGGAAGGGTCGCCCTGAGCGCGAATGACTGTCCCTGATACACCCCCTTGCCTTCCCCGTCGCTGAGCTGTATTATCCCCTGGAAAGCCAGGCACCACCTGCAAGGATGATCGCATGGAACGGCAAGACGCACTTGAGATTAT
>CAZUDI010000063.1:0-22095 GCA_964618975.1 uncultured Bacteriovoracaceae bacterium
GCAACACGGAATCAGCCTTATATGCCCCTCCCCTCGACCACTCACGAGATTATATCATAACCACGGGAACATGCAAGGGATAGATGACTAAATATCGAGTGATAATGGAAGGATGGGTCAAGGTGAGGCTGTCGGAGGCCAATTTCGGAGGCAAGCCGCACGCTCCGGGAACGGCCCGGCCGTAAGGGAGTGAACACCGCCAGGGTCTATGCCCGTCTCAGGGGGGCAAGGCCCTTACCCCGAGACAGCCCTTCCAAGGTTCTCATGCGGGTGGGGGGGCTGCCGGGAGATCCCGGAGGGGAGCCCCCCCACCGTCAGGCCTTCATTCCCCCCCGAGACGCACACGGGTGGCGGCGATGAAGCAGAGGCCGTCATCGTCCTGGCCGAGGAGCGCAGGCGTCGAGCCGGAGTCCGCGAGGGTCTCGTTCTCGTCGCGGGCCGTCTCCTCCGAAGGCTGCCTGGCGCTGGTGACCCTTGAAAGCCAGTCACCGATCAGGGGGAAGGTGATGTGCGGGGCGTTGAGCCCGCAGGGGATGTCCGCGTGGGCCGAGTTGGGGATTACGTGCCACTCGTCCAGGGCGTGCGGGGTCTTGGCCTCCATGAGGCCCTCGATCACGTCCTCGGAATCGACCAGCCCGGGATAGGAGGACAGGACCGCGATGGTGGGGACGCGTACGCGCTGCATATGCAGGTCGTAGTAATAGTATCCGTCTTCGGGCGGGTCGGGCTGCGGCCCTACCACGGTGTCGCAGTTTTCCTCCCCGTTCATCCAGTGCTCGCGGATCCGGTCCCTCAAGGCGATGTCGCCCCACTGGGCCAGGCCGCGGATATAGGTGGACGAGGCCCCATAGCGCGCGAAGTAATCCTCCACATAGGGATGCATGTTGTTGGTATTCCAGAAATTGAGGTAGCTCAAGACCTCCAGATAGTCGCCGATGAGGCGGTCCATCTCGAAGATCGTCCCGAAGATGAGGTCGATGCTCGCAATCATGACGCCGCTGTCGCTGATGAGCGGGTTGACGAGCTCCTCCATGAGCGTGTCGAGATCGAGATACAGCGGCGTCGTGAACAGGAGCCACATGAGATAGGTGTCGATCTCGGGGGGCACGCGCGGCACACAGCCGGGGTCGATGGCGATGAAGCCCGGGATGCGCGCGTTGCGCTCGTCGGCGAGTTCCTGGGCCCTCTCTGCGTCGGGGCTGATGTGGGGGAGATAGCCCTCCTGAAGGCCCCGGGCGAGCTCGTCGGGATCCATGTAGGCGCCCTGCAGGTAGGCGAAACAGACGAAACCGCCGGTGCTGTGGCCGCCGATGACCGGGTAGGCCCCCGTGACCTCGTATACCTTGTCGATACAGGCCGGGACGTCCAGGGCCCCCCAGACATCCAGCGTGGTGAGGCCGCTTTGGAACTCGCTGGCGAATTCCCCCCGGCCCGTGCCGCGATAGTTGGCGAACCAGGGATCATAGCCAGTAAGCCACAGGTAGTGGGCGATGCTGTAGTAGCGCAGGGGGTCTTCGGCGATGAAGCTGTCGCCCACAGCCCAGGCGGCCAGCGGGTCCTGCAGGGCCATGCCGGCATAGTCCGCGGCACGCGCTTCGGGGGTGTGGCTCAGGTAGATATTCATGTTGCACATGATCCCGGGAAAGATCAATACGGGCTGCGCCCCCTCGCGCGGCTCGCCCCCCGGGGGGGCGTAGCGCAAGAGCTTGAGCTCCATCCCGTCCGCCGTCAGGGCGCCGTAGAGACCCTCCGCGGCGCCGGCCGCGGGAGACCAGGGCCCCGCCACCACCAGGACCATCCAGGCCGCCAGGAAAATCAGACCCCTTTGCACCATAGATCGAGACCTCCTCTCTGAAAAAAACATCACTTAAAAACAATGAGATGAAAACCAGGGCAAGCCCAAAGCCCCTGCTTGCCGCCGCCAGCCGCGTCGCATTTGACCATCACGTGATCAAAGACAGACGCAGCATCCTGTATCCCTGCCTGCCTCCGGGGCAGGTCGCGACCCCCCCCGCTCCCGCTTGGGTCCCCCGGGTCGAGACCCGCCCCGGGCTCCCCGCCCAGGCTGTGCCGCGGCCGCTTACCGATCAAGGACGCGGCAGGCGCTCACGAAGCAGTAACCACCCCCGTCGTCGCCGGCATTAAGGACTGCTGCGGCCTTATCCGCGGCGCCTTCCCCCTCGTCCCGGGCGCTTTCCTCGACCGTCTCCTCGGCCGCGGCGGCGCACACCTCGTCCAGCCAGGAGCCGATGTATTCGAAGGTGAGATAGGGGGCATTGGAGCCGCAGACGACATCCACGTGTCCGGTGTTGGGGATCAGGTGGGGCTCGTCGTCGAGTTCGTGGGGGGTCTTGGCCTCCATCACGTCCCGGATGATCTGGGTGGCTTGGACAAGGCTGTCGGTGTAGGAGAGGACCACAACCGCGGGCACCCGCATGCGGCGCATGTTGTTGGCCGGGGAATCGTTCTCGTAGGGCCAGGGGAGGGTATAGTAGTAGTAACCGTCGGTCTTAGGCGCGGGCGCGGGCCCGACCAGCCGTGTACGGTTTTCTTCCCCGTTGGTCCAGTGCTCGCGCACGACCTGGTGCATGCCGAAGTCGTAGTACTGGGACAGCGCCCTGAGATAGCAGGAGGAGGCCGCATAGCGCGCGAAATAGTCCTCCACGAGGGGGGGCATATTGCGGGTGTTCCAGAAGGTCAGGTAGCCGAAGATGTTCATGATCTCGGGCAGCTGCTCCCCGAAGAGGGCGTAGAGGTCATCCAGGCCGAAGATCAGCTCCATGAGCAGGTCCACGCCGAGGATGATCGGCTCCTTATCCGGCAGGTGGGTGTTGAGGGTCTCGCCGATCAGGGTGTCCAGGTCGATATAGGCGGGGATCCACAGCAGGGACCAGAGGAGATCCTGATTCAGATAGGCGGGCATGGGGGGAATCCCCGCCGGATCGATGCCGATGAAGCCCTTGATGGAGCGGTTGCGCTCCACGGAAAGCAGCGGGTCGGCAAAGATATGCGGCAGGCCGTCCTGACCGAGTTCCGCGACATCGAGGGTGACCCCCTGCAGATAGGCATACGAGACCAGCCCCCCGGTCGAATGCCCGCCGATGAAGGGGTCCTTGCCGGTTATCCCCCGGACGATCTCGATGCAGGCGGGCACATCCAGGGCGGCCCAGATGTCGAGGGTCGTCAGAAGCCCGCCCTTGCCGCTTTGGTATTCACCCCGTCCGGTGCCGCGGTAGTTGGCGAACCAGGGGTCGTAGCCCTTGAGCCAGAGGTAGTGGGCCAGGTTGTAGAGCCTCAGGGGATCCTCCGCGATAAAGGGATCGTCAGCCGCCCAGGCCGGCAGGGGTTCGTCGAGCTCGAACCCGGCATACTCCGCGGCGCGCTCGGGAGGGGTGTGCACCAGGAATTCGTTCATGTTGCAGACGATCCCGGAAAAGAGCAGCACGGGTTCGCCCGCGGAGTTGACCGGGGGCTCCTGGCCGTCCGGCAGGGCAGGGGGGTGGTAGCGCAGCATCTCGAGCGCCACGCCGTCCTGCGTGATGGCCGTGTAGTGCTCTCCCTGGGCGTGGGCCTGCGGCAAATACCAGACACTCATGATCGCTGCCAGGATCACCAGGTATCTTTTCATCCGGGTACACCCCCTCTGCTGTAAAGGTAATGGGTAGAAGTCATCTCAGATGGAAAAAAGATGGTCATCGTTCATCATGGTTACATCGGCAAGCAAAACTCGAACCAGACCGGGCATGTTCGATGTCAATGTAATATCGGTATATTATGTATGAGGGCCGGAAAGGCGGCCGCCCTGGAGGAGAAACAAGTTCTCCAGATCAGGGGAAGATTTTTCCTGCATCTACGGGGCCTCAAGGGCCGCAAGGTCATCCTTTTGGCACTCGACATTGATCCCGAATGCCCCTATGATAGGACGAGCCGACGGACGCAGGAAGGAGGCCCCCGATGAAATGCGTGTATGACGACGAAAAACACTATGCGTTTCATGCCCAGGACAACCCCTCGCAATGCTTTCTGTGCTCGCATAACTCGCAGAAGCTCTTCATCGTGCGGCAGATATCCAGCTCCAAGATGGTTCACCTGTGCGGGGAATGCATGCTGAACAACACCTCGGAATACCTGCTCGACAACACCCGGCCCTGGGAAGGCGACCGGGGCAGCAGCACCTGAGTCACACCGCACACCGTCCTGCCCCTGCCTTGGACGGGTCACGGGGGGCGGGTTAAGACCCGCATACAAGCTTTGCCCTGTTTACCAAACCTGCAGCATCCCTTTCTGCGCGACACCCCGGCGCGCTTGTGCAGGAGGGTTTTCCCCCGCCCGTTTCTGATGGCGGAAAGGGCCGCTCGGGGGCCTTCCGGCGCTTTATATGCAAGATGAAACCGCTTGGAGGGCCGATCGTATCCGCAACGGAGGGTTTCTAGACGGCGGGCACCCCGTGGGGGCCCGCACTGGAGGCTCCCGGGTGTCTAGCGGTGGAATTTGAGCGTGAAGGTGCTGCCGTGTCCCTCTTCCGAACACACCTCGATCGCGCCGCTGTGGGCGTCCATGATCTTGCGGCAGAAGGTCAGCCCCAGGCCGGAGCCCCTGTGCCGATCCTCCTTGCCCCGGGCGCGGTAGAAGGGCTCGAAGATGAATGGCAGTTTGTCCCGGGGGATGCCTTCACCCGTATCCGTGACGCTCACGCACACGTAGTAATCGTCAGCGTGCGTGCCGATGGTGATGCACCCGCCCGCGGGGGTGTATTTCGTGGCATTGCCGATGATGTTCGTAAAGACCCTTGCCAGGCTCTCCCTGTCGCCCACGATCATCGGCAGCGCCTCGCTTTGCGTCCAGGTGAGGGTGATGCCCCGCTTCTCGCACAGCGGCAGCATGTCTTCGACGCACTGGCCGAGCACCTCCCCCAGGTCGATGGCGGACTTTTCCTGCAGGAAGGTACCGTTCTCGATGCGCGAGAGGTCGAGCCAGTGCTCCACCAGGTCGTGCAGATTCTGGGCGCGCTTGCCGCAGCGCTCGATGATCGCGAGGATCTCGGGCCCCAGAGAGTCGCCTGAGAGCGCCTTGAGGCTCTCGATATACTGGAGGATCGTCACGAGCGGGGAGCGCATCTCGTGACTGACAAAGGTGATGAAGTTCTTTTCCATGAATTCCTTCTGCTTTCTGAGTTCCTGGGCCTCGAGCTTGAGGGCGCGGTGTTCGAGGGCGCGTCGGGTGACGGCACGCAGCTGATCCGGGGTAAAGGGCTTCGGCAGATAGTCGTAGGCACCCTTCTGCATGGCCTCCACGGCGGAGACGATCGAGGCGAAGCCGGTGATCATGATCAGGGCAGTATCGGGGAGGTCGTGACAGAGCACCTCCACGATATCCATGCCCGAGCAATGCGGCATCTTGAGGTCCACAAAGGCCAGGGCCGGTTTCTCTTCCCGGGCGATATGGATGCCCTCTTGACCGTCGGAGGCGGTACACACCCTGTATCCCGACTTCTGGAGTGTCTGGCGGCACCCGTCCCGAATGGATTCCTCATCGTCGATGACGAGGATGGTGGGATTGCCCGAGGACGTCATCATCGCCTCTTCAGCGCAGCAGTTGCCCCACAAACTTAAGGAGATCGTCGGCCTTGATGGGCTTGTGCAGGACCATATTCACGGCCGGAACCTCCTCCGGCGGCTCATAGGACTGGAAGGGCCCCTCCAGGTCAACGGCGCTGAGCATGATGAGTGGCAGTTCCCGCCCCCGTTCGGTAGAGCGGATGCGGGAGATCACATTGAACCCCTCGCTCCAGGTCTCCATCATCATATCGATGATGGCCAGGTCCGGGGCGACGGAGGCGGCCATATCGCAGCCGCGCTTGCCGTCTTCGGCCAGGAAGACATCGTAACCGCCCTTTTCCAGGATGAGTTTGGTGGCCATCAGAAAATCCTTGTCATCATCGATCAGGAGTATCTTTTTTTTCTGGGTCATGGAACACCTCCCATCTGAAAATGATACTAACCGATGTGCAAACGCGGTGCCATGTTGTATCCATAAGGAATGACAGCGATATTAAATCATGCCCCCCCACCTTGGGGTAAAACCCCCCCTCCCATGAGGAGGATGGCCCCACGCGGCACTTCCCCCTCAGGTCTTGATCCCGTAGGCACGGATCTTCAGGCGCAGGGTCTTGCGATCGATACCCAGGAACTGGGCCGTCTTGTTGATCTGATAGTCGAAATGCTTCAAGGCCTTCTCGATGTGTTCCCGCTCCACGTCCACGAGGGTCATCTTGCCGGAGAAGCGGTCCACCACCGGGGCCTTGGCCCCACTGTTCTGTCCGTAGTACATGATGTCGGACATGGATACCTCCCCGTGATCACAAAGCACGCACAGGCGCTCGATGGTGTTCTTGATCTCGCGTATGTTGCCGGGCCAGCTGTAGGCCGTCAGCGAGCGCTTGACCTCCTCGGAGAAGCACGTAACCGCGCTCTTGTGTCGCACCCGGTAAAGCTCCAGATAGTGCTGGGCAATGGGCAGGATGTCGGACTTATGCTCCCTGATCGGACGAATGTGGATGGGCACCACCGAGATGCGGTAGAAGAGATCCTCCCTGAACTCCCCGGCCTGAACCAGCTCCCTTAAATCCCGGTTCGTGGCGGTGATCAGGCGCACATCCAGCTTCTCCGGTACCGAACTGCCCACCCGCGGCACCTCGTGGTCCTGCAGCACCCGCAGCAGCTTGGCCTGAATCTTGAGAGATATGTTGGACACCTCGTCCAGAAAGAGGGTCCCCTGATGCGCCATCTGGAAACGGCCCTCGCGATTATCGGTGGCGCCACTGAAGGCCCCCTTGACGTGCCCGAAGAGCTCGCTCTCCATGAGATTCTCCACCAGGGAGGAACAGTCCACCGGGACGAAGGTCCGCTCGCTGCGGGTGCTCAGGGCGTGGATCGTCCTGGCCACGAGTTCCTTGCCGGTACCGCTCTCGCCGGTGATCAGCACCGTACTGTCGGTGGCGGCGATGCGCCGGATCGTGGTCTTGAGTTCGTCCATATAGTCGCTCGTGCCGATGAGCTCGGCGATGGTGGAGTTGGCATACAGGGGGCAGGCATCATCGAGGGCCTCGCTGACGGCCTGTTTGAGTTCGTCGGCACCGAAGGGTTTGGTGAGTACGTTTATGGCGCCCAGCTTCATGGCCTCGACCGCCAGGGGGATGGTGCCGTACCCGGTGATGATGATCACCCGGGCGGCGATCTCGTGCTGTGTCTTGAGCAGGCGCAGCATCTCCAGCCCGCTCATCCTGGGCATGCGGATATCCAGCAGGATCACATCATGGTCGTCCCTCAGGGCCATTTCGCAGCCCATGACCGCATCGCCGGTGCTCTCCACCTGGTGCCCCAGGCGGCTCAGGGTCTGCTGGCATCCGTCACGAATGGTCTCTTCATCATCGATAATCAGGATTCGTTTTCCCGTCGGCTTCACGTCTCAAAGACTCCTTGCTCCTCGTCATTCTGCCCGAGGTGCACCGGCAGGGTGATAAAAAAGGTGGTGCCCCCCTCGGGTTCGCTGAACACATCGATGAAGCCGTTGTGGTTGCGGATGATGCCATAGGTGATGGACAACCCCAGCCCCGTGCCGCGGCCCGGTTCCTTGGTGGTAAAGAAGGGTTCGAAGATGTGGGGCAGGTAGGACTTGTCGATGCCGCGACCCGTGTCGGCGATCGATATCTTCACCACCCCCGTACTGGACTTGCGGGTGGTGAGGGTGAGCCTCTTGTGGCGGCCTTCCATGGCATGGGCGGCATTGGTGAAAAGGTTCAGGAATACCTCTTCCAGACGCGAGCGGTCCCCCATCACCGGCGGGAGATCCTCTTCGAGCCGCAGGTCGAGCTCCACCCCCAGGAAGATGGCCTGATCCTTGACCAGATTGAGCGAGGAGAGGATGACCTCGTTGATCGACAGGGGCACCTTCTCGCCCGACGGTGTGCGGGCAAAGTCCAGCAGGTTCTGGACGATCATCTTGCAGCGGTCGGTCTGATAGATGATCTTGGCCATGTTCTCGCGGGCGGGATGCTCATCGGGAAGCTCCTCCAGCACCAGATTGCTGTAGAGCAGGATGCCGCCCAGGGGATTGTTGATCTCGTGGGCCACGCCGGCCGCCATCTGGCCCAGGGCCGCGAGCCGTTCGGTGCGCGTGAGCTGCTGGAAGGCCTTCTGCAGGCGGTCGTCGCGCTCCTTGAGCGAGCGGGCCATGGTGTTGAAGGCATCGTCCAGGATGTCGAAACCCGAAGACGACCCGGACGGCAGCTGAAAGTCCAGGTTGCCCGAGGCGATGGCCTCGGTGGCCCGCTTGAGCACACGGATACGGCGGATGATGGTGTTGCCCATAAAGAACGAGATCAGGAAGGCCAGCACCATGCCCAGGCTGGTGATGCCCAGGAAGATCCACAGGGTATGCTGCTGCATATCACGGTACTTGGCCTCGAGAATGCCGGTGTAGAGCATGCCGATGATGCTGCCCTCGATGTCGTAGATGGGGATATAGGAACTGATATACCAGTCATTCACCACAAAGGCCCGGCCGATCCAGTCGCGCCCCTCTTCGATCACCTGCCGGTAAACCTCCTGCGAGACGATCGTGCCGATGGCGCGCCGATTCTCCCCGCTCATCACGTTGGTGGATATGCGCACCCCCCCCTGGAAGACCGTGGCGAAACCCATGTCGTGGCCCTTGTAGCGCTCGTTGTAGTAGACGGTCTCCTTGATCTTGTCCACGATCGCATAGTCGCGGTTGAGCAGCACACCGCCGACGAGCGCCCCCTGGAGACGCGCTTCGGCGTCGAGGATGGGGTGGGCACAGCGCATCACCATGCCTTCGCTGAGCTGTTTGGCAGCGATCTCGACGGCCTGGGGGGTCTTGACGATGGGGATGGCTACACGCTCGCCCAGGCGCGGGTTTTCGCGCAGGATGTCTGTAAGCGGCATGATCACGGTGGAAGACTGGGGGGTCATCTCTTCCAGGCAGCGACGCACTACCGGGTCATCGCGCAGGGAGTCCCCCCTGGCCTGCGGGTTGGCGATGCAAGAGAGGATCGTGCCTGTGGCATCGACCACGGTGAGCATGTCGAGCCCCATGTGGGTGTTGGTTTGAATGGCCGCCGAGCGGATGAGACCCCCGAGCTCGGGCAGGGGGGCTCGCCCGGCGACAACGATGTCTGCGGAGATCGGCGTGCGCAGGGCGATGAACTGCATCTGGGAGGCGAGCCTCTCGAGGTTGTGGGTATAGATGAGCTGGGCGGTGTGGATATCCTGCTGCACCTTGCGCCGCACCTCGTCAAGGGTGTTCTTGTTGATGGTGCGAATCCCCACGACGGTGGCGACCAGTCCGGTCAGACAGGTGGCGATCAGAAAGCCGAGCACAAGACGGCTCTGCAACCTGACGGAAACGATAGTTTTCACAGTCCTGTTGGTCAGTCGCATTGCATATGACTGGAAATGTGTATGTCAAACATTTCCACACATAATCAATTATATGCCCCCGATGCCGACGAAGCAACCCATATTAATTCCCCGAGTCCCGGATTACCCCAGCGCCTGCGGAAAAGAAGAGGGGGGCGGGGATTTTCCCCGGGACACAGCTCCCTCGGGCGGCCCGAGCCCAGGCGGAAAGGGGCGCGCCCGTTTCAGCAGGCCCGCTCTATCAGGCGATTGACACGCGAGAGCAGGTCCGAGACCGGGATGGGCTTGGAGACATATTCGTCCGCCTGGCAGTATTCCCCATCGGTGACAGGCGAGAACTTGAAGCCGGTCTTCTCGGTCACGGCGGTCACCATGAGGATGGGGATGTCCGCGCAGGTGTGATCCTGTTTGAGTTCCGAACAGAAATCAAATCCGTCCGTGTGCCTGTCCATCATGACATCGAGGATGATCAGGTCCGGCCGGTGGGAGGTGACGGACAACCTCCCGTCCCGGATGTTGTAGGCCTGCTCCACCCGATAACCGTGATTCTCCAGTACGACCCTGAGGGCCTCCACGTAGTCGCGGTCGTCGTCAATGATGAGGATCGTCTTTTCAACGGCCATCTCTTTCCCCCTCTGCCTGCCCGGCGATCAGGCGGCAAACCTCCAGCGTGCCGATATGCACCGGGCAGAAGTCCGAGCAGCGTCCGCACCCCACACACCCGCAGAGGGCCTCGCAGATGTCGTCGGGGTGGTAGAACCTGAGCTTGTGCTCGTGTCTGCGCTTCAGCCGCAGGGCCTGGCTCGGCCGGGGATTGTGCCCCGAGGCCTCCCGGGTGAAACCTTCGAAGAGGCAGCTGTCCCAGGTCCGGATACGCTCGCCCTGCCCGGGTCCTTCCACCCGATCGTTCAGGGTGAAACAGGTGCAGGTGGGGCAGACCGCGGCACATCCCCCGCAGGCGATGCACTTGCCCCCGAAATATTCCCAGACTCCCCCCGCGTTCCCGCCTAACGCCAGTCGCTCCATGGCCCCCACGACCTCCGGCACCTCGCGGATCGAGGAGGCGGCCTTCTCCTGGAAGCGGCGCCGGGCATCTTGTGCGGCACCCGTATCGCAGGCGGCAAAGGGGCCGCTTTCCAGGAGGGCGCGCCCCCTCTCGCTGCCGGGATCCACCAGGAAATGATCGCCCTGATCGTAGAACTGCAGGTCGAAACCCACAGCAGACCAGGGGCCGCTTCTGGTGGTGGTGCAGAAGCAGGTCTCGTTCTGCGCCCCGGCGCAGGCCATGACTACGTACAGACAGGCTTGGGCGCGGGCGTGGAAATTGACATCCGCCATGTCACGGGTCATGAAGCTTGTGGCCTGCCGGATGCCCATCAGATCACAGGCCCGCAGGCCGAAGATGATCGTGGGCCCTGCCTGTGGGGCCCCCTGGAAGCGACCCTGCCGCACGCTGAGAATCGTCTCCGTCTGCGGGGACAGGAGGGATTTGAGCGGCATGGACGGCTTACCATACGCGAGGGTGAAGGTCTCCTGCTCGAAGTCATCGAAGATGACATCCCCTTGGGGCTTGAGGGTGGGCGTCAGCACCCGTGAGGTGCGCGACCATTCGGCGAGCACCTGCGGCAGAGCGTCTTTCCTGAGGATCTTCATGGGCACCTCCTGACCTTGACGGCACACCCCTTGAACTCCGGGATCTTGGATACCGGGTCGCAGGCGGGATTGGTGAGCAGATTGATGGGGCTCTCCGCGAAGTGGAAGGTGGAAAACACCACCCGCCGGGGCACCCGCGGTGTGATCTCGGCCTCGAGGTGTACGCTGCCCCGGCGCGAGGAGACCTCCACGGTGTCCCTCTCACCTATGCCCAGCCGCCGGGCATCTTCGGGATTGATCTCGAGGGTGTTGCGCGGCGATTCGCGCTCCAGCAGGGGGCTGCGCCGCGTCATGGTGCCCGTGTGGAAATGGCTGGCGACCCTTCCGGTGGTGAGGAGCAGGTCATACTCCTCGTCCGGCGCCTCCTGCACCGGGGTGAACTCGCAGGGCAGGAAGGTGCCCTTGCCCTTGGCGAAGCTGTCCCTGTGCAGGAAGGGTGTGCCGGGGTGCTCCGGCGTGGGACAGGGCCATTGCAGGCCGTGGCCGGTGGCCAGGCGGTCATAGGTGATCCCGGCATAGGAGGGGGTCACGGCGCGGATCTCCTCCCAGACCGCACGGGGCGAGCAGGTTGGTTGGGGATAGCCTGCGCGCCGCGAGATTTCGGCGATGATCTCCATGTCGCTGCGGCACGATCCCGGGGGCAGAAGCGCCCGCGAGGCGTACTGGACCCGGCGCTCGGTGTTGGTGTAGGTCCCCTCCTTCTCGGCAAAGCAGGCCCCGGGAAGCACCACATCGGCCATGCGGGCGGACTCGGTGAGGAAGATGTCCTGCACCACCAGAAGTTCGAGGCTGGAAAGCGCCAGCTCGACATGCCCCAGGTCGGGATCGCTCAGCATGGGGTTTTCCCCCATGACGTACAGACCCCGGAGGCGGCCCTCGGAGGCGGCCTCCAGCATGTCCGTGATGGTCAGTCCGGGCTTGTCATCAAGGTCCGCGACCCCCCAGGCCTGCGCGAATTTGTCCCTGACCGCGGGGTCGCTCACGCGTTGGTAGCCGCTGTAGACGACCGGCAGGGCACCCATGTCACAGGCGCCCTGGACATTGTTTTGCCCCCGCAGGGGATTGACCCCCGTGCCGGGCCGCCCCACGTTTCCGGTGAGCATGGCCAGGTTGGCGCAGGACTTCACGTTGTCCGTGCCGCTGATGTGCTGGGTGATTCCCATGGCATAGAAGAGCATGGCCCGGTCGGCACCGGCCAGCAGGCAGGCCACCTGCTCGAGGTCGCGGGCGGACACCCCGGAGATCATCTCCACCACCTGCGGGGTATAGCGTTCCACGACGCGTTTGAGGTCCTCGAAGCCCTCGGTGCGCGCGGCGATGAAGTCGGACCGGAAGAGCCCATCACGGATGATGACGTGCATGAGGCCGTTGAGTACGGCCACATCCGTACCGATGTTGTGCCGCAGGTGGAACTGGGCGAAACGCGCCAGGGGAATCTGGCGCGGGTCGATGAGGATCAGCCGGGCACCGCGTTCGACGGCGTTGATGATGCGGGCCCCGATCAGGGGGTGCTGAGAGGTGGTGTTGCTGCCGATCACGAGGATGACCTCGGTGCCCTCGATCTCGTCCACGGCGTTGGTCATGGCACCCGAACCGAAGGTTGCGGCCAGACCGGCCACGGTGGCCGAGTGTCAGAGCCGGGCGCAGTGATCGATGTTGTTGGTTGAGAAGGCGGCCCGTGCCATCTTCATGAAGAGGTAGTTCTCCTCATTGGTAACCTTGGCCGAACTGAGGAAGCCCAGGGCGCCGGGGCCGCTAGTCTCCCTGATGCGGCTCAGCCCGCCCGCGGCGGTATCGAGCGCTTCCTCCCAGTCGGTTTCCACCAGCGTGCCGCCCTTGCGCACCAGCGGCGCGGTGAGGCGGTCGGGGGCGTGTACGAATTCGTGGGCGCTCCAGCCCTTGGCGCAGAGCATACCTCGGTTGACGGGGCTTCCGGGGCCGGGTTCCACCCCGATGACTCGCTGTCCCTCGGTGACGAGGTAGAGGGTACACCCGCAGCCGCAGTACGGACAGACACTTCGGTATTTATTCATCGTCAGATCGCCTCCTCGATGATCTCGATCTCGGGATAGGCGAAGACCGGTCCGTCGGTGCAGCAGTATCTGCCACCGATGGCGCAGTGCCCGCATTTGCCCACCCCGCATTTCATCATGCGCTCGAGCGAGAGGTAGATGTGGTCCCTGGCGAAGCCCAGCCCCAGGAGCTTCTGCACCACGAAGCGGTACATGACCGGCGGGCCGCACAGCACCGCGAAGGTGTCTTCGGGGGTGAGGCTGGCACGCTCGAAGAGGCCGGTAACCACGCCCACATACTGTTTCCAGATCCCCTCTTCATCACGGTCGACGCTGTAGAGGTAGGTGAGGTCATCGCGGTCGAAGAAACTCAGGAGCTCGTACTTGAACAGGACGTTGTCCGGGGTGTTCGTGCCGTACATGAGGATCAGGTCCTTGAATTCATCACGACGGTCCAGGGCATACAGGAGTAGGGACCTGAGCGGTGCCAGTCCCAGGCCGCCGGCGACCAGCAACAGTTTGTGCCCCCTGAGCCGCTCCAACGGGAATCCCCTGCCGTAGGGGCCACGGATGTACAGGCGGGCCCCTTTTTCGAGCTCGAAGAGGGCTCTGGTGAGTCTGCCGGTGCGCCTCACGCAGATCTCGAGATTTTCCGAACGGGTAGGGGGCGAGGATATACTGATAGGCGCCTCTCCCTGCCCGAAGAGGGACACCTCGATGAACTGTCCCGGCCGATGACCAAAGCCTTCCCAGCTGGAAGAACCATCCAGTTTCAGCTGAAAGAGGCGGTGATCGTGGATCTGCGGCAGGGTTCTTGCGATGGTGGCTGCCTGGGGCAGGTAGGCATTGGCGACCGGTTCAGCCATGGGTTCGACCTCCTCACGCGTGATCGCTTATGTGCGATGCTAACGCAAAAACGGTACCATATTTATATTATTATGATATTATTGAGATAATAATGGAATGACCCGGAGGGGGGAACTGCCGCGGGGGTGTTCCTCCCCGGGAGGCGGGGCCAATCGCCCCGGCCCTCCTTCGCAGAGCAGGACCTCAATGGCCCGATGGTCGCATTCCCCGCTGCTTGCAGCGGAAAGCAGGGGCCTCAGGCTTGCCCTGGGGTTCATGCCCCTGATTCGTTAGGGATCGGATTCCGCGCTGTTGGCGATGACAAGCAGGGCCCAGGGTTTGACCTGGGCATCCCATGATACGCGGGCGGCCGGACAGATTCCATCCCCGGCCCGGCAAGGCTTTTCGTTTGCAATCGGGCCCCATATGCACTAAAGGGCCTAGCATGACCGATGACGCCCCCAGCATGGTTTTTGCCGATCAGGATGGGAACATCATGGATTTCCCCCCCCTGGCCATGGTGGGGCGCAGCGGAGACTACCTGACACCTCTGAACCGCGAGGAAGTGATTGCACTCCCGCCCGGGGCGCAGCTCTACGTGCTGCCGCAGCGCCACCCCCTGGGGATGGACCGTGAGAGCGGGGAGGTCGTGGTCATGGAACGCAACCCCTTCGACGAGCGACAGGCGGCCTACGCCGTAGCCACCTTCCTTCCGGCGGCCCACACGCAGACCTACCTGGCGGCCTGGGAACGCTGTCCGGACAGCCCGGTCCTGCCGCTGTATGCCTATACCGCCCTGGGATGGAGCGAGGGCTTCGTTACCACCGCGCTGAGGACCGACCCCTCCCGCCGCCAGGACCCCGATACCTTTGACATGCAGAGCGTGCAGGCAGGCATCCAGAGGTGGAGGGGACTCTTCCCCGACAACCGCCTCGTGGAGCACCTTTGCCACTGCGCGCTGGGCTACGGGTGCCCGGCGGCCCTGAACCTTTTCCAGGGCCGCGAGGAGGCCCCCCTGCCAACTTCGCCTGCCTGCAACGCCCGCTGCCTGGGCTGCATCTCGCTGCAGGACTGTCAGGGTCCGCCTTCGCCCCAGCAGCGCATCACCTTCGTGCCCACGCCCGACGAGATCGCCCAGATCGCCCTTAAGCATATCGCGGAGGTGGAGCGGGCGGTGGTGAGCTTCGGTCAGGGCTGCGAAGGCGAGCCGCTCCTGGTGAGCGACGTGATTCGGGAGGCCATCCGCCTCATACGCCGGCAAACCTCCCGGGGCACCATCAACCTCAATTCCAACGCCTCCCTGCCCGAGAGGATCGCCGAGCTGGCCGACGCCGGTCTGGACAGCCTGCGCATCAGCACGAATTCCCTGCGCCGGGCGACCTATGAGGCCTATTTCCGCCCCACCTACGACTTTGCCGATGTGCTACAGAGCGCCAGAATCATGAAAACCCGTGGAAAATTCGTCTCCCTCAACCTGTTCGTGTTTCCCGGGGTCACGGATGCCCCCAAGGAGGCCCAGGCGCTGAAGGACTTTGTGGCCGAGACGGGCGTAGACCTGATCCAGTGGCGCAACCTGAACATCGATCCGGACAGCTACCTCGAGACACTCAACCAGCGCCTGCCCTTCGGCATGGGCATGCAGCGCCTCATCCGGGAGATTCCCGCCCGCTGCGGATATTTCAACCCCAGCCTGGAGCAGGCCTGAGATGTAGATCCGGGATCCCTCGGGGGAAGGCTTCCCTGCCGGCGGTTCCTGAAAACTGAGCAGGGCCTTCCCCGGGTTTCATGCCATGACGGAGGTACCCTGTTTCTGGGGCTCTTCCCCGGAAAGGCGGGACAGACAAGGGGGCAGGTTCGCTCAGAACTCCACGAAATCGCCCGAGGACAGGTCGCCGGGGGATGTCTCCTCACCCGCTGGTACACCCTGGGCGAATTCCGTGAACTCCAGGAGCAGCACCGTGAAATCGTCCTCAAAGGTATCGCGTGCGGCAAAGGCGCGCACGGCGGCCTCGATGCGGTCGATGGCCTCCTGCCCGTGGGCGTCAGACATCACCTGGACGAAAAGTTCCTTGAGACGCTGTTTTCCGAACTGGTTGCCCTGGGCGTCCTCGGTTTCCAGCAGACAGTCGGTGTAGAGCAGCAGCGCATCGTCCTGGTCTATGGACAGGCTCATTTCATCATAGTCACCATCATCGAACATGCCGATGAAGAATCCGTCCGTATCCAGTTCCTCGACCCGACCGGAGGCGCGCCGCAGGAGCAGCGGGGTGGGGTGGCCGGCATTGGCATAGCTGATACCCCCCCGGAAGCGGTCGGCCAGGAGGTAGAAGGCCGTGATATAGTCCTCCTTGACGATGGACTTGATCTCCTCGTTGAGGATGTGAAAGAGCACCTTGGGGCTGGCCACCGTAAAGGCCAGCGAGTGGAAGCTCATCTTGAACATGGAGGCCACAAGCGCCGCGGCTACCCCGTGTCCGGAAACGTCGGCAATGATGAAACCCGTGATGCCCTGGCCGAGATCGACCACGTCATAGAGGTCACCGCCGATGTTCATGGAGGGGATGTATTTCGTGGCCAGGCTCACGCCGTTGAAGCTCTCATAGATGTCCGGCAGCAGACTCTTCTGCAGCTTGCCGGCCATCTCGAGCTCCTGGATCATGTGGCGGTTCTTTTCCTGGATGATCTCATTCTTTTCGTCCACCTCGGCCAGGGCCATGGCGAGACGGGCGGCCTGCTCCTCCATGAGGTCACGGGACTCGGAGGTCTCCAGCAGGAAGCGTTCCATTTGCTGGCGTGCCTGGACCAGGCCCGTGATGTCGCTGAAAACCACCACCTCACCCGTGCGGCTGTCGCCCAGTGCGATGGAGGCATGGTGTTTCTCGAGCGAACGTGGCTGCCCGTCCGGCAGGTGCAGGGTGTATTCCCGTGAGGGGTGCTCGATGAGACAACGCACGCTTTCGGTCAGGTCCTCGCCCGTGCAGCCGACGACCGCCTCCCTGGCGACGCCGGTGATCTCTTCGGCGACCCGATTCCACAGCAGGACCGGGCCATTCTTGATCCGCACCATCAGCCCCGAGGGCAGGGTGTCGAGTAGTGCCGGCAGCAGATACTTCGGGGACACACCCTCAAGATGTTTCATCGGATTGTCTCTTTTCACATCGCTCCTGACGTGCCCTTCGTCCACGGCTATATGCGATTCTTGATCAGCGTCACCGCCGAGGGCTGGCGGCGGATGATGACCCGGTCCATGAGTCGCCGCATGATCAGGATGCCTCTCCCGTTGGGGGTCAGCCCCCGGGAGGGGGTGATGCCCCGTGGCCGCCCTGGGCCTGGATCCTGGACGCGTACGCATACCCTGTGGGCTTCGACAAGGATATTCAGGACAATCTCGCGCTCGCCCCAGTGCGGATCCATGAGACGCAGGCGCTTCAGGTGCTGATAGCGGTCCGGAGAGGAGAGATCCGCGGGCCTCTGGCTGGAATCGAGCTCCAGGCATCCGTAATCGAGGGCATTGATCAGCGCCTCGTTCAATGCGATACAGAGTTCCCCGCTCTTCTTGGGCGAGAGGATGCCCAGGCGCTTCAGTCTTGCGCCCACCGTGCGAGCGAGATCATCGGGACGGGTCTGACGGGCCTTGACCCTGAAGGTGATCTCGGCACGCTCGAGGAGATACTCGAGCTTCTGCTCGCGTCCTTTGTCTGCCACCTATTCCGTCCTGTTCATGATATTCTGGGCGATCGACCCCAGGGGCAGCACCTGGGAAGCCCCCCCCATCTCAATGGCCACGCGGGGCATGCCGAACACCACGCAGGTCTCTTCGTCCTGGGCAATGGTGTGGGCGCCCGCCTGCCTCATCTCGCACAACCCCCTGGCCCCGTCATCCCCCATACCGGTCAGCAGGATCCCGATGGCGTCCGCTCCGAGGGTATTGGCCGCCGAGCGGAAGAGGACATCCACCGAGGGCTTGTGGCGGTTGACGGGGGGGCCTTCCGAGATCTTGACATAGAAGCCGTCGTTCCCGCGATTGATGATCATGTGTTTGCCGCCCGGGGCGATAAGGGCCATGCCGCTACGGAGCATGTCATTGTTGTTGGCCTCTTGCACCGTTATGGCGGTGAGTGAATTCAGCCTGTCGGCAAAGGACTTGGTGAATACCGGCGGCATGTGCTGAACCACCACCACCGGCGGGGCGTTTTCTGGCAGGGAGTAGAGGATCTGCTCGATGGCCACCGTCCCCCCCGTAGAGGCCCCGATGACCACCACCGTCTCGCCCCGTGTGACACGGGAGCGGGGCTGCGACTTGATCACCGCATCCATCCCGAGTTTGGGCGGGACGTTCAGCGGAGGGGCTATGGCCTTCTTGAGGCGGGCCTGGGAGGCGGCCTTGACCTTGGAGAGCAGGATCTCACGCAGTTCGTCCATGTTCTCGCTGAAGCGGGCGGTCGGCTTGGCGATAAAGTCGATGGCCCCCAGCGAGAGGGCCTTCAGCGTGGCGTCGGCCCCCTTCTGTGTCAGGGAAGAGAACATGAGTACCGGCATGGGGTGGGCCTTCATGAGCTTTTCCAGGAAGGTCAGCCCGTCCATCCTGGGCATCTCGACATCGAGGGTGAGCACGTCGGGCAGCAGGGTCTTGATCTTGCGGATGGCGATCAGGGGGTCGGGGGCCACACCGACGACCTCGATGGACGGATCATTGTCCAGGATACCGGTGAGCACCTTCCTTACCAGGGCCGAGTCATCAACGATGAGCACCTTGATCTTTTTCATAATCAGTCCCCGAAGAGGGTGAGATCCCCCTCGCGTTCCCTTTCCTGGAAGAGTCGGGCCTTGTAGTCGCTCTCGGCACGGATGATTTGTGAGTCCACCGTGGATTTGAGACGCTTGAGGAGCACCCGGGCGCTGTCGGAGAAAAAGAGGATCTTTCTCCCGGCATATCCTCCCACGTCCTGCTTCACGATGGAAATCTGCTCCATTCCGAGGAAGGCCCGTACGAATTCGATATTCGACTCGGGGACATTGCCGTCGCTCTTACGGAAATTGAGCACATGCCCACCACCGAATATCTTGGCTTCGAAATTGTCCTTGTTGCCGCCGTGCTTGATCATATCCCCGATGAGCTGTTCCATGGCGAACATCCCGTACTTGGCGGAGGCGGAAAGGAAGATCTCCTCGGACCTGACGTCACCGGGAAGCATGAAGTGGTTCATGCCCGCGATCCCGCTGCGCCTGTCCTTGAGGCAGACGGAGATGCACGATCCCAGCACCGTGGCGATGATGTCGTTCCGGCTCACATGGTATTCTCCCGGATAGATCACAACCATGTTGCAATTGAATTTGGTGCTGTGTCGCGTATACATGCTATACCTTCTGATAGATGGTATTCTTCAGGTAACGGTACGTATCCTTCATGTTCATGAGCGATTCCGAATGCCCGATGAACATGTAGCCTCCCTGGCTGAGGTGGTGTGCAAACTTGTTCATGAGCGTGAGCTTGGTGGGGGCGTCGAAATAGATGATCACATTGCGGCAGAAGATGACGTCGAAGGGCTTCTTCATGGGAAAGAGGGGGCTCATGAGATTGAGCCTGCGGAAGACCACCATGGACTTGATGCGGGGAACAAGCTCGTATTCCGAGCCGTTGCGGACAAAAAACCGCAGGAGATACTCCTTGGGGATGGGGGCGATGGTCTGTGTGGGATAACACCCCGCGGCGGCCTTCTTCAGAATGTCCGTATCGAGATCCGTAGCCAGGATCTTGATGTCCCAGCCCCGCTGCCCCTGGAAGGCATCATCCACGGTCATGGCAATGCTGTAGGGCTCCTCCCCGGACGAGCATCCGGCGGACCAGATGCGCAAACGCCGGGCCCCGCTGCTGGTCCCGGCCTTGATGATCTGCGGCAGGATCTCCTGACGCAGAAAGTCGAAGTGATGGCGCTCACGGAAGAAGTCGGTCTTGTTCGTGGTGATGCGGTTGATGAGGTTGCCGAGTTCGAGTTCCCGTTCGGGATTGTCCTTCAGATAGGCGTAGTATTCAGTGAAGTTGTTCAGGTTCAGGGCCCGCAGGCGCTTGGAAAGTCTGGCCACCACCAGGCGCTTCTTCTTGTCCGAGAGGCTGATGCCGGTCTCGGCGTAGATCAGTTCCTGGAAGAGAAAAAACTCTTCGTCGCTGAGGTCGTATGCCTGGGCCAGCAAACCTATACCCCGTCAACCACGTTCAGTTCATCGTTCGAGAGGAGCCGGTCGACGTCGAGAAGGATGATGAATTTGTTGTCCCTCACCCCCATGCCCTGAATGAATTCCGTGTGAACCCCGGTGGAAAAGTTCGGCCGCGGCCGGATCTCTTCCCGGTTCAGGGTAATCACGTCGCTGACCGCATCCACGATCAGGCCCATGATACGCCCTGCAACCTCGAGGATCATGATCACCGTGAACTGATCATAGGCCTTGGTTTCCATCATGAAACGCTCGCGCAGATCGATCACGGGCACCACGATCCCCCGCAGGTTCAGCACGCCCTTGATGAAGGAAGGCACCTTGGGGATGATGGTCAACGCCTGATGTGCGATGATCTCGTTAAGCTTCAGGATCGGAATCCCATAGGTCTCCCCTCCCAGGGAGAAGGTGACATATTGAGACGACAGTGCCTTGGCACCCTGGTTATCCTGCACTGATGGCATGGGCTTCTCCTCCCTAGAATTCCTCGAAGTCGTCATCCTGAGCCGTCTGCGGCGCGGGCTGCACCCGGGCAGGTGCCTGGGGTCGCTCGGGCCGGGCGTGCGCCCGGCGTCCGGAGACGGCGCGGGTGTTTTCCTGGCCGACCTTGAAACGGTCCACCGTACCGGCCAGGTCGCGGGCTTCCGTGCTCAGGGTGTCGGAGGTGCTCGCCAGCTCCTCCACGGTGGAGGCGTTCTGCTGGGTGGTGGAATCGATCTGGGCCACGGCCCGGTTCAACTCGTCCACCCCGTTGGCCTGCTCGGCCGACGAGGCGGCGATCTCCTCCATGGTCTGCGAGAGGTCGTCGATGTGGGCCGTAATCTGGGTCAGGCTCTCGCCCGACTTCTTCACCATATCGTCGCCGGCGGCGATCTTGTTGACCGTGTCCTCGATCAGGTCCCTGATCTGGCGCGCCGCGTCCCCGGAACGCTGCGCCAGGGCGCGTACCTCCTCGGCCACCACGGCGAAGCCCTTGCCGTGCTCCCCGGCCCGGGCGGCCTCGACTGCGGCGTTGAGTGCCAGCAGGTTGGTCTGGAAGGCCACCTCGTTGACGGTGGAGATAATGTCGCCGATCTTCTTCGAGGCCTGCGAGATGCCTTCCATGGCCCGCATCAGGTCCTCGGAGGCCATAGCCGAGTTGTTGGTCATATCCACCATCACGCGCGCCTTCTCGCGCCCGTCGGAGGCATTGGCGGCGTTCTGTTTGATGGCCGAGGTCATCTCCTCGATGGTGGCCGCCACCTCCTCGATGGCCGAGGCCTGCTCCTGCGTGGCCTGGGAGAGGCCCTGCGCCCCGGACGAGACCTCCTGCGTGGCCGCGTCCACCTGCAGCGAGGTGGCCTTGACCTTGGCGATCACCTCCTCCAGGTTTTCCATGAAGACGTTGAACCAGTGTGCCAGATCCCCCATCTCGTCGTGTGTCAGCACCGGCAGGCGCACCGACAGGTCGGCCTCGCCCTGGGCGATCTCCTCCATCTTGGCGGCGATCTCGCTGGCCTTGTTGGCGATCCCGCGCGACATGAGGATGGATATGATCACCACGAGCACCGCCACCACGAGCAGGAAGACGTACATCTGGGTCTTGAGCGTGCCGACCTTGGCGAAGACCTCGTCCGCCGGCACCGCCCCCCACATGATCCAGTCGAGGTCCTGATTGTAGACCAGGTAGCCGATCTTGCGCGACCCGTCATAGGTATACTCGTAGTAGCCCTGTCTCTGGTTCACCGCGTCGCGCACAAAGTCAAAACTTTTATAGGGCGTCATGCTGTTGATATACTCGGGGTTGGGATGTGCCACGCACAGCCCCTTGGAGTTCATGACAACCAGGTAGCCGGTCTCGAAGTAGCGCTCCTTGCTGGCCTGTTTGACCAGGTCCTGCTTGAGGTTCTTGGTGAGCTGCTCGCGGATGACGTCCAGATTGCCGGAGATGG